>CAYPPJ010000001.1:0-216994 GCA_964412585.1 uncultured Candidatus Saccharibacteria bacterium
ATTGCTCTACATGCTCCTAAGGCATGCGTGTCTACCAATTTCACCACCCCGGCGGGGGATTATGCACAATTGAGTGTAGCATATGTGGTATACTGTTGGCATGTCATCAGGTTCTAAGAAGGAAAAAATTCTCGTCATCGAGGGTGAGACAGCTTTTGGAGGGCGCGTCGTTGAGGCACTCAAAAAAGAAGGATACAGCGCATCGCTTGCGGCTGACGGTACCACCGGACTCAAGCTTATTTATGACACCTTACCGCATCTTATTTTGGTAGATGTAGTATTACCTGGTATGGATGGATATCAGATTCTCGAAAAGAAACAGGCTGAAACACTGTTGGCTAAGATTCCGGTTTTTCTCCTTTCGACCCAAGGAGTCCCGATCAACATGGCTCGTGTGCCACAAGGCGCGGTTAGAGAATTCATTCTCGATCTTCACGCGGACACTCGTGAGATCATTAGGCGAGTCAATAGACTTTTTGGCTATCCCGATTCGAGCGCCGAAGAGTCTACAGGTACCAAAAAGAAATTGGTATGGGTGGAGGATGATAAACTGATTGGTACTATTCTTTCAAAGAAGCTTATCGCTTCAGGCTTTGATCTCTTCCATGCAAAAAATGGTCAGGATGCGCTTCAGTATCTTTCGGAAAATGTTCCTGACGCGATTGTGCTCGATCTGCTGATGCCAGGTATGAGTGGTTTTGATATTTTGCAAAAAGTAAAGGCCGATCCACGCCTCAAGACGGTTCCATCTATGATTTTATCGAACCTCAACAAACAGAGCGACATCGAACGTGCAAAAGTGCTTGGTGCGCAGAAGTTTTTGGTCAAGGCTGCGGCGTCTCTTGATCAGATTGTGCAGGAGGTGAGAGATTTGTGTAAATAATTGCTGAAATAAAATTCGCCAGCGGAATGCTGGCGTTTTTGGTGAGGTTGCAATCAGGAAGAAGTGAGTAGTCTATGCTGGTTGCAATTCAGGGAGAAACTGATTGCTCGCAATGCCCAATGCAAGTGCTTTGCGTGTTATCTGAGCGGTATTGTGAGCACCAAACTTACGTGAAATACGTTCACGATGGGTTTCGACAGTTCGGACTCCGATCCCGAGCTCTGTCGCGATTTCCTTGTTTGACCAACCATCAGCTATCAGACAAACAACTTGACATTCACGGTCCGTCAGATTTCTTGTTATGGACTGATTGGCAGGTAAAATCAAATCAGCGGCAATTGCAATTTGTACAGCACGAGCCGCGCCATTAATGCCAAGCTTTTTGTTGATGCTACCGCGGTGCGACTCAATGGTCCGTTTGTCGACGCCGAAGCTCTCTGCAATTTCAGGGCTTTCGTGCCCCCATGCTACATACATGAGTACTCGGAGTTCACAGGGGGTAAGTTGTGTCTTTAATCGAAGAGCAAGTTCATTCATGAAAAGGCCTTTTATATGATGGTACTCTAGGATTGTGCGTTGTCAAATAGCAGATTTTGTGATATCCTCCGCCCATCATGACCGCAGCACGCAAACATGCACCAGGGCATGGCGAAGAAAAGATCGTCGTTAAAGGTGCGCGTACACATAACCTCAAAAATATTACTGTCGAAATGCCTCGCAACACCATGATTGCCGTCACGGGGCTTTCCGGTTCAGGTAAATCATCTCTCGCTTTTGATACTATTTTCGCTGAAGGTCAACGTCGCTACGTCGAATCGCTTTCAGCCTACGCCCGTCAATTTCTCCACAAGATGCAGAAGCCTGATGTCGATGAGATCTCGGGTCTTTCTCCAGCTATTTCAATCGATCAAAAGTCGCGCTCAAATAATCCACGTTCAACGGTTGCAACTATCACCGAAATTTATGATTATCTGCGTATTCTTTTTGCGCGTGTCGGAAAGCCTCATTGTTTGACCTGTGGCCGTATCATTCATCGTATTTCGCAAGAAGAGATTCTCAATACTATATTAGAGACAGTTACTACGCGTGCGACACAGGCAAAAAAGATTTATGGTGTCAGTATTAGTGATGCAAAGATTCGTGTCTATGCGCCCGTCGTCGTTGGTCGCAAAGGTGAGTACTATCAAATGCTCTACGACATGCTCGGTAAGGGGTATGATCGTGTCCGTATCGATGGCAAGATGCAAAAACTTCGCGATCAGATTATTTTGGAAAAAAACAAGAAGCACGATATTGATGTGCTTGTCGATGAAATATTTGTGAGCGAATTTAAGGATGCCAAACAGTCGGGTAATGCCCGCGAGCGTCTTTCGGAAGCGATAGAGCGTGCGGTGCATGAAGCTGATGGACTCATCAAGATTGAGTATCCGTGGAGAGTCGCCGGAATGGAAGGAGGACATACCCTTGAGACGGCTTTCGGACCGAGCGAAGGCGAGGGAGAACGAGACGCCGTCCGAGCACGGACGGACGTCGTACGTCGAAAGGGTGTGTCATCCGGACATGACGGCGATGTCAACGAAACTTTGATGTCCGTCAAATTCATGTGTCCATACGATGGTTTCTCCTATCCCGAAATCGAACCGCGCCTCTTTTCATTCAATTCACCCTACGGTGCATGTGCCGCATGTAATGGTCTCGGAACTGAGGGGTTGTTCGCTGAAGAGGTCTGTAAGGCATGTAACGGTGTTCGCCTGCGCGAAGAGGCTTTGCATGTGAAGATTGGCGACAAAAACATCGTGGATACCACCTCGATGTCTATTGAGCATGCTATCGAATATTTCAAGCATATAAAATTGACCGAAGCAGAAAAGGAGATTTCCAAGGTTGTTCTCAAAGAGATTCAAGCCCGACTTTCATTTATGGTCAATGTGGGTATTGAATACCTGACGCTCGATCGCCGTGCCAACACTCTTTCTGGTGGAGAAGCACAGCGTATCCGTTTGGCTTCGCAATTGGGATCAGGACTGGTTGGTGCGCTCTATGTCTTGGACGAGCCAACTATCGGTCTTCACCAGCGCGACAATGATCGCCTTATCAAAACCTTGCTCCACTTGCGTGACCTCGGAAACACGATCCTCGTGGTTGAACATGACGAAGATACGATGTTCGCTTCAGACTATATTGTTGATATTGGCCCGGGCGCTGGCGTTCACGGTGGAAAAGTCGTTGTTTCAGGCTATCTCGATGATTTGCTCACTGCAAAAAAGAATACGTCTGGTTCACTTACGCTTGCGTATTTGCGTGGTGAGGAAAAGATTGAAGTTCCGGAAACACGTCGTGAGCCAAAGGGAAAGATTATGGTCCGTGGCGGTCACGCATTTAACATCAAGGATATGAATGTGGATGTGCCGCTCGGCTGCCTCAATGTTATTACGGGTGTTTCAGGATCCGGTAAATCTTCATTTATGTATGAGATTTTGCACCGCAACCTTTCTTCGCGTCTTGAAATGCGTAAGCGCACAGATGAGCCGATAAACTGCAAGGAATTCAAAGGTACGGAATATGTCGGCCGCGTCATTCTCATAGACCAAAGTCCGATCGGTCGTACACCTCGTTCTAACCCAGCGACGTATACAGGAGCGTGGACTCATATTCGTGATTTGTTCGCATCGGAGGCCGAAGCTCGAGCGCGTGGCTGGGGAGCAGGGAGATTCTCGTTCAACCGCCCAGGCGGCCGCTGTGAGGCCTGTGAAGGTAATGGCGAAATTGCAGTTGAAATGCACTTCCTGCCAACAGTCTATGTGACTTGCGAGGTATGTAATGGCAAACGCTTTACCAAAGAAACGTTGGAGATCAAATTCCGTAAGAAAAATATTCATGAAGTACTCGAGCTGACTATTGAGGAGGCCATTGAATTCTTCAAGGATATTCCCGCAGTTGAAGACCGTTTGCAGAGCATGATGGATGTGGGTTTGGGATATGTAAAATTGGGTCAGTCAGCAACTACCTTGTCTGGCGGTGAGGCTCAGCGTGTCAAGATTTCTTCTGAGCTCTATCGTGCGCATTTGCAAAAGACTATTTATCTCCTTGATGAACCGACAGTCGGTCTTCATTATGAAGACGTAAAGAAATTGATTGATATTTTGCAAAAATTGGTCAATAAAGGAAATACGGTGGTAGTTATTGAACACAACCTGGATCTGGTCAAAAATGCCGACTATGTTATCGATATAGGTCCCGAAGGTGGTGAGCGTGGTGGCAAGATTGTGGCAAAGGGAACACCGGAAGATATTGCCAATAGCGACAAGAGTTATACGGGAAAATATTTGAAGAAGATGTTAGGGAAGAAATAAAAAACACGGTCGCAAGAGATTGCGACCGTGCCGAAGTCAGTTCGATTGACTCACGTTTGAAACCAATGATCAGGCACCCATGCCGTCTTCGAACGAACCGGCGGCCAACGGGAAGCAGAGATGTTGGCGCACGAAGTTGATGCCATTGGCGCTGGTGGCATCCAAGTCCCGGTAGGCGCTTTCTGCCTCGACGATGAGTGGGGCAGTTTCTGTGCCCATCAGTTGGCAATAGCGCTGTGGATAGCCGACATTAATGAGCAGTTCAACGTAGCGAGCCAAGTTTATCTCGCCACTGGGTAAGTCAACGAACTGCATTGCACGATCGGGCCAATTGGGCGCCATCGAACGCAAGGGCAGACCTTTGCGGATGACGAAGTTTTTGACGTGACACGCATAGATATGTTTGCCAACCTTGCGGAAACGCGTTGGCCAACCCTCACCTTCCCAACAGTGCGACGGATCTGCGTTGACCGCGAGACACTTGTCCTCGCCCGAGCAGGCTTTCATCAGTAAGCCAAAGTCATTGGCGCACATCGCCGCAGTGCCGGGGTGAATCTCGTGGGCAAGTTTGATGCCGAGCGCATTGGCGTGAGTGCGGATGCGCCGAGTCTTTTTGACAAAGCGCTCCAAACCTTCCTGGAGAAGGTCGTAATTTGCACCTTTCCAAAAACCCCACGGATAGCCGGTGGCCAGCTCCCAGCCGAGGGCGATGCCCCAGAACATGGGAACAACTTTGATGCCGAGTTCGGCACAGAGGTCGAGGAGGTTGAGGATGTAGCGCTCCATCGCCTTCTCGATTTTTTGCGAGGATTCTCCCCACAAATGTTCAGGGGTAAATGGACGAATGGTCGGACTGCCGGTCCATGCGGTCGTGTGTACCCACAAGGGGCAGTGGGCAGAGATGCCGTCCAATTTGAGTTCCGCATCCTCAAACGCCTTCGCCACATCTTTTGGACGCATAAAGCGGTTCGGATTTTTTTTCGATTGGAGCATGAAGTTTGATGGCTGTGCGCCTTCAGCTCCGGACTCCTTGGCAAACGCCAAGAATTGTTCAAGCGATTTTGCGCCATGTTGTGCGCCTTCAACACTTGGGTGGAAGCATTTTTTCGACATAATTCACGATCAGTTTGGTTGTAGTTGCCCGCATGCATTGCTGCATACGGAGGAATTTCAATACATCTATTCCGCAGTGAGACTACAATTATTTTTAGATAAAGTCAAATAAAAAACCCGGCAGCTGCGGCCGGGCGACTGAGAGTTGTAATCTCAGAGCAATAGTTTTCTCACATACTCACGCGCATCCGAGAGTTATTTTCATCGTGGTCCTCGGTGTTTACCGAGTAACAGGTACCCGATGCATGCCAGTACTCCGATCGTAAGGAGAGTCGTTTTGATCATGATCTCGGTGTACATGACCCAAAGTGTGGCAAAGGCGACAAGGAAGATTAGGCAGACACTGAGACCTGCCCACATCCACTGTCGAACGTCGTTCCCTCCATTATTTTTCATAGTAACCTCCTTTTGCTGGTTACCGGCATACCAAATGGAGTGTTACCGTTCATGCTGAAGGCAAGTGACACGGCAGGTGCAACGAGGATGGCCGCGACACAGGCACTGGCGGCAACTTTGATGGCGAGGGTACACCCGGGTTCGATGCCCGACAGATGACGCGCTTTCCTCCATTCCATACGCGCAATCTGCAGCCGGTAATATGCTTTCTTCATTTCAAAGAAAGCCATGGCCAGCACAATGAGGCTAAACAGGGTCCAGACGGTCCAGTCTTTTGAGAATGGGGATGGACCATCGTGCTGTAGAGATACCAACGTCATACCGCACACTGCGATCAGTATCCAATGTAAGGAATCTGTCTTCATAGGTTTTCAAGCTGCGAGGGGGTTACGTTGAACTTAATTCCGAAATACTGTACTCTTGATTTTATGACCAGTCAAGGTTTGTCAAAAATCAAACTACCCGATACTCCAGGTGTTTATCGCTTCGTCGATGGGCAGGGAAGACCGTTGTATATTGGACGCGCGACATCACTCAAAGACCGCGTTAAAAGCTACTTTTCTGCAGACCTTATTGAGACTCGTGGACCGCGCATTGTTGACATGGTGACACGGGCAGCGACACTAAAGTGGGAAGAAACTGATAGCGTTCTTGAGGCTATTATCCTAGAAAGTATTCTCATCAAGCGTTACCAACCTCATTACAACGTTGATGAACGTGATGATAAAAGTTCTCAGTATGTAGTCATCACCGATGATCCATGGCCGCGTGTATTTTTGGCACGTGCACGTGATTTTGATCAGGCCCTGACTGATGGTTCTCTTGGGTATCGAGTGAAACGGTATTTTGGTCCCTATCCTCACGGCGGGCTCATCAAGGAAGCACTCAAAATTCTACGAAAACTTTTTCCATTTAAGGACAAAAAATCTTTTGACGCACGACATGATGCGTTTTACCGCGCACTCGGTCGCTCGCCAAAAGAGGATGATACAAATGCTCGTCGTCGCTATGCGCGCACCATTGAATATCTCATTCTCTTTTTTGAGGGTAAGAAAGATCAGATTCGAACTCGTATTGAAAAAGATATGAATGCATACGCAAAGGCGCTCAAGTTTGAAGAAGCTTCATATGCAAAAAAACTCTTGTACGCCATCGATCACATCAACGATATTGCCCTCATCAAGGCTTCAAACACACGTATAAATTCGTTTTCAGGTGGCTCTAAAGAATTTCGTATAGAGGCCTATGATATAGCTCATTTATCAGGAACGAATGTAGTTGGAGCTATGGTCGTCTCGGTGAATGGGGAATTGGTACCGGCCCAATATCGCAAGTTTAAGCTTTCAAAGCAGGCCAATAATGATGTTGGTGGTCTGGTAGAAATACTTTCACGTCGTCTCAATCATTCAGAATGGACGTATCCCGACGTTATTCTCGTTGATGGTAATGAGACGCACCGGACGCATGCAGAAGCGGTGCTCAAAGCGCGCCGTATCACGATTCCAGTCATTGCCGTGACCAAAGATGAACGACACAAAGCAGTACGGTTGATAGGGAATCCTGACATTATAAAAAAATATCAACAACAGATTATTGCACTGAATGCAGAGGCTCATCGCTTCGCCATCGCATTCCATCGCCTGCGACGTTCGGCAATATAGGATATTGCCGTCAGCTATTTTTCATGTTATATTTTGGCGGGGTTCATCGTCCAGCTCTTCGTTGTCCTTCCTTCAAACCCTCCAGGTTCCTCTCCGGGCTGAAGGATCTTGCCGACGTACCGAACAGGTTGACCACTTCTACTCCACAACATCGCCCTGGGATTCGACACCCAACGGCGAATGGGAGTGAGTTACCTGAATGGCTTGGGTGGTGGAAAAGCGGAGCGACACCCGGTCGCTCCGCCCATTTTTTTATTCTTCTATTCTGATACAATAATACTCATGCACAAACCTCGTATCGGCGTCTTGCGCGGCGGCCCCAGCAATGAATATGATGTGTCGCTCAATTCTGGTGCGGCAGTGCTCGATGCGCTGCGCAAGCGGCTTGACCATCTCTACCAAGCTCGCGATATTCTCATAGATAAAAAAGGAGTATGGCATCTTGACGGGGTTGCTTTCCCAGAAAATGATATTGCTTCAAAGATAGACGTCGCTTTTAATGCACTTCATGGTGCCTATGGTGAAGATGGCAAGATACAAGCATTTCTTGAGGCGCATCGGATGCCGTTTACTGGCTCGGGATCATTGGCGTCTGCGGTAGGTATGAATAAGATACTTTCGAAGAAACGTTTTGCAGATCATGGCATCAAGAGTCCTTATTGGACTGAGGTATCATCAGAGAGAGCCCAACAGGAGCATGATGCAGTTGCCAAGGAGTTGTTCACAACCTTCAATTTGCCGGCCGTGGTAAAGCCGGTTTCGAGCGGTTCTTCAGTGGGCGTCTCGCTGGTTCGATCATATGATGAGTTATACGCAGCGCTTGCTCTCGCGGCTGCTCACAGTGACACGATCTTGATCGAGGAATTCATCCCCGGTATCGAGGCAACCTGTGGCGTGGTCGAAGGATTTCGAGGACACGATATATACGCATTGCCACCGATTGAGATTCGTCCTCATTCTGGGTTCTTTGATTTTGCGGCAAAGTACCACGGCAAGTCAGAGGAGATAGTGCCGGCCACTTTTTCTGAGAGCACAAAAAAATCCTTGGAAGAATTGGCGGTCAAGATCCATCGTGCTTTAGGTCTCAAGCACTATTCACGTTCGGATTTTATTATTCATCCTCGCCGGGGTATTTATGTACTTGAGGTCAATACGCTCCCGGGACTCACCACTGAATCATTGATACCCAAGGCGCTGCGCGCTGTCGGCAGTGATCTCCATGAGCTTGTCGGACATCTCATTGCGTTAGCATTGAAAAACGATCGGTAATAGGGTATAGTACTGCAGTTAGTTTTTGTAGGTAGTAGATGGGCCCGTAGCTCAGTTGGTAGAGCAGTGCTTTTGCAAAGCAAAGGTCGGAGGTTCGATTCCTCTCGGGTCCACAGTATGTATTCTTTGAGCACAGGGTTTTTGAGTATTTTTGCCTTCTCGGGCTTTGTATATATTATTGTATTGGCAACACTTATGTTGCGCGGCATGTCTGTGCCTCGCTGGGCTTTTGTACTCCTCTTTATTATTGGTGTTTTGGGATTGGTGCTTGATGGAATAATGGTGTACTTGTATCTTTTTGTGAAGTTCCCTATATAAAGTATCTTTACGAGGGAAAGAAGTGTGATTGTGGATGTGAAAATAAATAATTCAACAAAAAACCGCCTCATGTTTGAGGCGGTTTTTGCGGTAGGATGAACTACGCGGTGACGTTCGGTGTTCCTGCGTCTTTGACACAGCATGAACATGTCTTCTTGTGGTCGATGATCAGCCAAATAGCTGAGAGACCAACAATGATGTAGACAATCATCGAACCGGTGCTTCCAACGCCGAAGATGGCATCAACGAGATTCCATCCGAAGCCGACGAGAAGCCAGTTCAAACCACCGATAATGGTGAGGATGAAGGCTACAGTGTGAGTTGCTTTCATGTAAATAGTATTATGTTAATAAACGATCGTATACTATGGATAGTGTACCATATTATGGTAGAGTGGTGGTTATCTTTGGGCCATTAGCTCATCTGGTAGAGCGCACCCATGGCATGGGTGAGGTGAGCGGTTCGAGTCCGCTATGGTCCACAACCGGCGACGTCAGGAATGGTGTCGCTAGAAAATCGTGGTGTAGTATAGTCATTTAGTCAAGTTTGCGAAAGCGCCTTTCATGCGCTATGATTTTCCTCCGCGTTCACGGCGGGTATTTTTATGGAAGGAATATCATCTCTATTCGGAACTCTCTGGGAAGTCTGGAAGGAAATGGCCTCAGTTTTTTGGGAAGTTGGCCTCAAATTTTTTCACCTTTCACTCTGGATTTTATCTGGAATTATTATTTTGCCCTGCGTGTTTGTCGCCGGCAGTCTCTATCCTATGTGGCAGGAATGGGGAGAAGATATGTGATACACTAACCGCATGCAACAGTCGCCACAACCTACCGATCCAGTCGCCCTTCATCCGACTATTTTTGTTATTTACGGCATTACCGGTGATCTTGCGGCACGCAAACTTATCCCCGCGCTGCTGAACCTCTACGCCAAACGCTTGTTGCCACAACGTTTTGCTATCATTGGCTTTTCTCGTCGCATATTCAGTAGGGAAGAATTCCGCGAGTTCATCCGCGGACGTATGAATGTGAAACCGGGGCAATTTAAAGAAGAGGATATCAAACATTTTCTTGACCATATCACCTACGAGCAAGGCATGTTCGATGATACCGGCGCATATACCCGCCTCGCCTCAAAGATGAAAGGCATTGATGATCGGTGGGGTCAGTGCTCAAACAAGTTGTACCACCTTTCGGTGCCGCCGACGTTATACGAAAAGATTCTGAGCAACATTGCACATTCAGGCCTTTCCCAGTCATGTGATGATGGGACAGGGTGGACGCGCATTCTCATCGAAAAGCCGTTTGGCAGTGATAGTGAGACTGCTCGTCATCTGGACAAGCTTCTCGGATCCTTGTTCAAGGAAGAGCAAATATTCCGTATAGACCACTATCTTGCGAAGGAGGTATTGCAAAATATTATGGCCTTTCGCTTTGCCAATTCTATGTTCGAACCGCTGTGGAACAAGAACTTTGTTGATAAAGTACACATAAAATTATTTGAGAAAAACGGTATGGAAGGACGTGGTGCATTCTATGACCCGATCGGGGCACTCAAGGACGTAGGCCAGAACCACATGCTGATGATGCTCGCTATTATTGCCATGGAGGCACCGCGTTCATTTAAGGCACAGGATATTCGATACGAACGAGCCAAGGTGTTGTCAAAACTAAAGCCGATGACGAGTAGGTCAATTGGAAAACATGTGGTGCGCGGTCAATATATGGGCTATATGCAAGAGGTTGGTATCTCTCCAAGTTCTCAGACTGAGACATATTTTCGCATCCAAGCACATATTGGGTCGCCGCGCTGGAAAGGGGTACCGTTCTACTTGGAAAGTGGCAAGGCCTTGGCAGAGTCAAAAGCGGAGATTGATATTTATTTCAAAGAAAACAAAAAAATTAATATTGGGGGAACAAAAAATGGCGAAAATAGGCAAAACATTCTGACCTTCCGTATTCAGCCAGATGAAGGCATTCGCGTACGCTTTTTTGTCAAAAAGCCAGGGTATGAGTTTATGACCGAACCAAAGACATTGAAGTTTAAATATAGTGATGTGGCATCTTTCGATATGATTCCGAACGATTACGAACGCCTGATACATGATGCATTCGTTGGTGACCAGACATTGTTTGCGTCGACTGATGAGATCATGGCCTCTTGGAAATATATTATGTCTGTTCTCAATAACCTCAAACAAACACAACTGGCTTTGTACGAGAGAGGGGCGGGATATGTCAATTAGCCCTCATTGACTCAGTGAGGCATGATATACTTATACGTATGGATTACGTGGTATATATCGTTCTCGGCATCGCATTTGTGTCGCTCGTATCTACTCTCTTCTTGCGAGTTCGTGCTCGTCGTTCGAGTCCGCGGCAGATCGATCTTGAGTCAGTCGACTGGCAGTTCATGTACCGTGATTTATTTGAGAAACTATTCGACGAATCGCCGGTACCTTATTTCATACTTGATAAAAAGGGCAACATAAAAAACATAAACAAATCAGGGTTGCGTTTTTTTGGTGTTACCTCAGACATGATAGTCGCCAAAAACTTTTTTTCGTTTGTTCCTGAGGACGAAGCCGATAATGCCGGATTTCTCTTGAGTTGTTGTATTAGTAATAGTCCTATTGATAAAAAAGAGTTGCGCATGATCGGTAAGGGCGGAGATATACGCTGCGTGTTGGTGTCGATTATGAAAAATAGTGCTTTGGATAATGATCCAACCAGTTTGGTAACCGTATTTGATGTAACAGAGCAGAAGAATCTCGACAAATCAAAAACGGAGTTCGTCTCGCTGGCATCACATCAGTTGCGTACCCCACTCGTCACTATCAAATGGAACACCGAGATGCTCTTGCACCCAGATACGGGCGCGTTGAATCCTAAACAGGAGAAATACATCCGCACGATAGGTGAGGTCAACAAAGACATGGTTGATTTGGTTGATACGCTTCTCAATATTTCACGTATTGAGATTGGAAAATTGCCAGTAAACAGCGAGCCAACAAATGTTCAGCAGGTTGTCGAGGGTATTTTGGTTGAGGTTGCTCCGCAGGTTGAAAAGAAAAATATGACGATCACCAAGCAGTACAATGATTTGTTAACCAATATTACCAGCGATCCGAAACTATTGCGTATTGTTATTCACAACCTTATAACAAATGCGCTCAAATATACGCCGGACGGCGGGTCGATCAGTATACGTTTTCAAGCAGATGCGAATAGAAATCAGATTATTGTTGCTGATACTGGCTATGGCATACCATTGAGTCAGCAGCACAAAATATTTACCAAGCTATTTAGAGCCGATAATGTTAAGGAAATCAGTAGCAGCCAAAGTACAGGACTTGGCTTGTATATGGTAAAATCTGTGGTAACGAGCATGGGAGGTGATATCACTTTTGTATCAGAAGAAAATAAGGGCACTTCGTTTATTGTTACTCTTTAATCTAACATCCATGGATACGAATCAAAAAAAGAAAGTTCTGGTTGTCGATGATGACGCTAACCTCCGAGATGTGTTGCTTGATGCACTTACAGTCGCTGGTTTTGAGGCAAAGGGCATGCCAAATGGAGAGGATGGTTTGAAAGAAGCTTTTGCGTGGCACCCTGATGTCATCATGCTTGATGTGATGATGCCCAAAATGGATGGTTGGCAGGTGCTCGATGTTCTTCGCGCCGATGAATGGGGCAAGAAAGCAAAAGTGATTATGCTTACTTCGCTCGGACAGATGACTAATATTGCTCATGCGCTGGATAAAAAAGTTTTTACCTACATCGTAAAGTCAGAGCTCAATCTGGACAATTTGGCTGAGACAATCAATTCGTTGATCAAGAGTTAGGCCTTTAGGGTCTTCGATAAGAAAATACGCAGGCTGGGCCTGCGTATTTTCTTATTTCTTATCCACAGCTTATATTGCATGCATTTTAGGGCAAAGTGGGATATAATATCCATCAAGTGGGAAGAAGTGGTAAATAAATAGTCGACTTATTTAACACCATTTCAAACCCATACGATGTCATGTTAATCGGGGAATACAGACACTCTATCGACGACAAAAACCGCTTGTCTCTTCCCGCAAAATTCCGCAAGGAAATGGGGAAGACAGTGGTAGTTACGCCTGGTCTCGATTCTTGTTTGTTCATCTTCACGGTGAGCGAATGGGAAAAAGTTTCAGGACGTTTGTCAGTGTCTGAATCTTCGATGCTCTCATCGGACAACCGTGGCTTCAACCGCTATTTGTTGGGACGAGCGGTTGAGGTCGAGGTTGATGCAGTTGGTAGGATGCTTCTCCCTGAACATCTTCGCCAGCGTGCAAAATTACAGTCGACAGTCGCCTTTGTTGGCGTCAAAGATCGTGTTGAGTTGTGGAACGAAGAAGCGTGGGATGCGTATGTTCATGAGGTTGAGCTTAAGGCCGATGCTCTTGCTGAAAAATTGGGCAAGGACACCGCTACAAAATAAGCTCACTACTATGGATACTGTTCACATTCCAGTTCTTTTACATGAAGTACTTGAGGGTTTTGCGCCAATCACGCAAAAAGCTCCTGTAACCTATCTTGATGGCACCCTTGGTGGTGCAGGACATGCACTGGCGGTCGCCAAAGCATGTACAGGAAAGATTACAGTTATCGGCCTTGATCGCGATCCTGAAGCAATAGAGCGGGGATACGAGGTCTTGGAGGGTAAGGCGGCAGGAATCATTCTCGCCAATGAAGATTATCGCAACCTAGACAAGGTCTTGGCAGCGAACAATCTGACTGGCGTCGACATGATTCTCCTTGATTTGGGAATCTCATCTGATGAGTTGGACAACTCCGGACGAGGATTCACCTTTCAAAAAGATGAGCCATTGCTCATGACCATGGGAGATCCGTCGAAGTATCCCTTCACGGCCAAAGATATTGTGAACAATTGGGCGGAAGAAGATATTGCAAATGTGATCTATGGATACGGAGAAGAGAGATTTGCACGCAAGATTGCTCGCGCACTTATCGCCTATCGCGAAAAGAAACACATTGAGACATCAGGAGAGCTTGCCGAAATCATCAAGTCATGTGTTCCAGGGTTCTATCGACGAGGCAAGATCCATCCAGCTACACGATCGTTTCAGGCATTACGCATTGCAGTCAACGATGAACTGAACGCGCTCAAGGAAGGATTGAAAAAAGGGTATGAGGCACTCAATCCGCAAGGACGCATGCAGGTTATTTCATTTCATAGTTTGGAGGACCGCATCGTCAAAGATTTTTATAAAGAAAAAGCACGAGAAGGCGCACACATTATTACAAAAAAACCACTGATCGCGACAGACCAAGAGAGAGCAGAAAATCCACGATCACGAAGCGCCAAGTTGAGGATTATTGAAAAAAGAGATTAGTAATTAGAGATTAGACGAACAACAATTAAACACAATCCTAAGATTTCTAATTACTCATTACTAGTTACTAATTACTTATCTATGACAAAAGCAATCGCACACACATACAGCACAATACACGGATATAGGCGTCACATCACCATGGCGCTTATGGCAGCTTCTATGGTGTGCGCACTTGTCTACGCGGCCAATTTGTACCGCGTCATTTCACATACACTCGCATTGCGCCAGGTTGTTGCGGAGACAGCCGCTCTCGACACTGCTATCAGTAAACTTGATGCTCAATACATTTCAATTTCACACACAATAACACCAGATTCATTGAGTGCGCGTGGTTTTGAACAGGGTAAAGTAAGCGCATTCATTTCCCGAACGGCTTCTCTAGGACGCATTGCCTTGGCCGGACATGAACTCTAAACAACGATTTCGTGCACGTCTCATATTGATAGGTATAGTCGTGGCCGCATGCGGTCTCGGCGTGACCTTGTATGGTCTCCAAATTACACACGGTTCTGAATATGCTGCAAAGGCACAGAAGCAATATGTAAAACTAGTTTCCGCGCTCTATGATCGTGGGTCTATCTTGTTTTCTGCCAAAGATGGCTCACATCCGACAGCGGCCACACTCACGTCAAATTATGTGGTCTATATGAGTCCAAAACTGATCAAAGATCCACAGAGTACGTACCAAGCGATCTCAGAATACCTAAAGATTGATCAAGAGCAATTTATAAAAAAAGCCACGTTGGCCAATGATCCATATGAAGAACTTTCAAAAAAGACTGACGCTACCGTTGCACAATCAATCGGTTCACTCAAATTGACTGGTATTGGTATTACCAAAGAGGCAGTGCGTTCATATCCTGGTGGAAGTCTGGCATCACACACACTTGGTATTATCGGAGAAAGTGAGGGGACTATCGAAGGCCGTTACGGACTGGAACGTTCCTATGAAAATATATTGAGCAGGCCGCACGACACATCGACCAATGTGTTTGCTCAGCTATTTACCAATATTTATGATTCGGACGATGTGGATTCCTCTCATGGCGATGTCGTTACGACCATTGAGCCGACAGTCCAGGCGTATTTGGAAAAAGTATTGGCTGCTACTAACGCTCAATGGAAGCCTGAAGAAATTGGCGGCATCATCATGGATCCAAAAACGGGGGATGTAGTTGCTATGGCGGCGCTGCCTGATTTTGATCCGAGCGATATTTCAAAGTTGAAGAATGTATCGGTGCTCTCAAATCCTCTTGTTGAGCATGCGTACGAAATGGGTTCAATCATGAAGCCGCTGACGATCGCTACGGGTTTGGACACTGGCGCTATCACACCTAGTTTTTCGTATGATGATACAGGAACCATGACCCTCAACGGAAAAAAGTTTTCAAACTTTGATGGCAAAGCGCGTGGACCGCATACGCCTGTGCAAGAAATCCTCAGTCAGTCGCTCAACATTGGTGCAGCCACCGTTGCGCTCAAAGTGGGCAAAGATGATTTCGTGAAGTATTATACCTCGTTTGGTTTTGGTACGAAGACGGGAATCGAGCAACCCAATGAAACTGCTGGAATCGTTGGCAACTTGAAATCTGCGCGCGATGTTGAAATTGCAACCATGTCATTTGGACAGGGTATCGCGTTGTCACCAGTTGCCGTTGTTCGTGCTCTGGGCAGCTTGGCAAATCAAGGAAAGATGATCAGGCCACGATTGGTCAAGGAGATAGATTATGTCGATGGTACAAAGAAAACCATCCAGCCTGATGCAATAGTCCAAGTTCTCAAGCCGAAAAGTGTCGAGGATGTCACACGCATGCTGGTCAAAGCGGTAGATGAAGCTCTTCGCAAAGGCCAGTTCAAGATGGAACATTATAGTGTTGCCGCAAAAACCGGAACGGCGCAGATTGTGGACCCGGCGACAAAGGCGTATTACGAAGATCGTTATCTCCACTCATTTGTGGCATATTTCCCAGCGTATGACCCAAAGTTCATTATTTTCTTGTATCAGAAATATCCCAAGAGTACGCAGTATGCTTCAGATACATTGGTGGAGCCTTTTAGTGAGCTGACAAAGTTTTTGATTGATTATTACAATGTGCCGCCGGATAGGTAAGACTAGGAGAATTAGGTCTTAGGATTTATTATATGGCTATGAATTTATTTAAAGATGCGGCTGAGTATTACAAATATAGACCTGAATATCCACAGGAAATTATTGATTTGATTGTATCGAAAACAGGTGCAGACTCATCACGTAATTTACTTGATATTGGTAGTGGCACAGGCTCACTTTGTATCCCTTTAAGTCCTTTCTATAAGGATGTTTTTGCAGTCGATATTGATGCGGACATGATTGAGCAGGGTAAAAAGAATGCGGCCATGAAGCATGTAGATAATATTTCGTGGGTTCAAGGTGACGCAATGAAGTTAGATAAGGAATTTGTAAATGTGCAGACAGTTTCATTTGGCTGTTCACTTCATTGGTTTGATGGGCCTACGCTATTAAAGAAGTGTCATGAACTACTTTTGGATGACGGGACTGTTGTGATAACAGGAATATACACAATATGGAAATCAACTCCACAAGCATGGCAACAAAAGATGTTGGAAATTATCAAGAAATATTTAGGTCCAACTCGGTTGACGTTACAAGGGCAATACTCAAACGCGGGGAAGCCTCGAGGGACAACAAATAAGTTCATTGATTTTTTGGAACGAGCTGGTTTTGTTAGGAATGAAGTTATTGAATTTGAACTTGCAGATCGAATTTTAAATATTGATGAAATTATTGGACATCAATACAGTATGTCCTATGCAGCCCCGTCTTTATTCAAAGAAAGACGTCTTGATTTTGAGAATGAATTGAAGTCTGAATTACTCAAAATGAATCCCGAAAACAGATTCGTTGAACCTAATAGTGGTTTTGTCACTTTCGGATGGAAGAAGTAGCTCGCATTTCCTTTTCCTCAGAATCTGCTTATAATGGTTCTACGCATGAATTTCTTGAAGAACATCGTGGTTGCAGGGCTGACACTGGAATCTCGCCTTATTTTGGCTAAATACAAGCCTTTTATAGTTGCCGTCACTGGTAGTGTGGGCAAAACCTCAACCAAGGACGCCATTTACGGTGTTTTGAGCAATTCTGGCCTATGTAATGCCGATGGGACTGGTATTTGCTATGTCCGTAAGAGTCAGAAAAGCTTCAACAGTGAGACGGGCCTACCGCTGACCGTTATTGGTGCGCCAAATGCGTGGCGGAGTGTTTCTGGATGGCTGAGTAACTTATATGCTGGCGTCAAACTTATTTTATTTAAACATGAGTATCCTGATTGTCTTGTTCTCGAAATTGGGGCTGACCATCCAAATGATATAAAACGTATTGCAGCATGGCTCAAGCCTGACATCACCGTTATTACGCAAATAAGCACAACCCCCGTGCACGTTGAATTTTTTAAATCACCCGAAGAAGTGTTCGAAGAAAAGGCGTCGTTGGCAACTGCAGTCAAAGATGGCGGCACGCTGATCCTTTTTGCCGACAATCCAAAGGTGCTTTCTCTCGCGGACCGCGTCAAAGAGAGGGGAGTCAAGATTATTTCATTTGGAACTTCTGAGGCTGCCCAAGTAAAAGGAGGTGATCAGCGATTTGTCTATGAGATTGCCAATACGACAGATATGGGTGCAAGTCTGCCAAAAATTCCTGCTGGATTTACCTTCAAGCTGAGCATGAACGATGCGAGCGAAACGGTTTCAATCAACGGGCTTATAGGTAAGTCGTACATGTATCCATTGTTGGCCGCTGCGGCAGTAGGTATGGCAAAAAATGTTTCAGTTTCTACAATTATTCGAGGTTTGAACAAGTACGATGCGCCAAAGGGTCGTATGAACATTATTCAGGGCCGCGACAATAGTACTCTCATTGATGATACATACAATTCATCACCCGATGCGGTAATGTCGGCGTTGGCTACTCTCAAAGAGCTTGAGTGTTCTGGTTCAAAAATAGTCGCACTTGGCGACATGATGGAGCTTGGACAGTATTCAGCCGAAGAGCATCGCAAGGTAGGAAGGGAGGTTCTTGGTGTCGCGGATGTATTGATTACCGTTGGTCAGCGTTCGCGAGCGACAGCGGATGAAGCTATAAAGACTGGATTTAATGCAGAGTGTGTCCATTCATTTGATACTTCGGTTGAGGCGGGGGAGTTTCTTGAGAAAATGGTGAAGCCGTTTGATATCATTTTGGTGAAGGGATCACAATCTATCCGCATGGAGCGCATCGTCAAGATGTTGATGAAAGACTCATCAAAAGCGGAGTCCCTTCTTGTGCGTCAGGAGAAAGAGTGGCTTGATAAAAAGTAAAAAACAGGTTACAGTTTCTTCGCAATGAAATGCACACATGGCCCTATCGTCTAACGGTTAGGACATTGCCTTCTCAAGGCAGTAATCGGGGTTCGATTCCCCGTAGGGCTACATGAAAATAGTTCGCGCGGTACCAGTAATTGAGGTTAAACGTTGTTACGTTATTTCCAATTTAGCTCGACCACGTAAGTCCGTTCACAAGTCGCCATCTGCTTATGTGCGCGACTTTCATCACGTCCTTGCTCAAGCAAAGAAAAAGGTGCTTGCATATGATGAACGACAGGTGGATCAGGTGGTTGCGGCATTTTGGAAAAAAAGGTTGAAAGCATACAATGCTATGGATTGGTTTATAGCCGACATTTCACCTCATGAGGTTGGACTGTGGCGACGTGCAGGGGATTTGCCACTCGCTTGGACGAATCGCACCTTGGCTGACACTGTCGACCGTGTCAAAGCTTCATTAACATCAAAGAGATCGCATTTTAGTACACAAAAAATTCGAGCTGGTCGCGTGGTACAGAGTCTTTTAGGTACCCAAGTCAATGAACTTCAGCACGAAAAATATCTCTTTCCGATTGCCTTTAAGGGTGGCACAGGCACCAAACCTCGACGATATCTACGATTCAAAACTGCGTATGATATAGATGATGGTTGTATGCGCTCGCTTGCATTAGCATTGAATGGCGCCTCGAAAATTAGAATGTACCTCGGCCTTCCAAAGAAAAAATAATGCACCAAATCCCTTGGTTTACTCGTATACCTCATCAGCGTATACTGTACGCATAATCATTTTTCCTATGTCAAAAAAATACATCTCAGTCATCATTTTCGTCATTGTCGCGCTCGCTATTGCCGTTATTATTGCTGCACTCGTGCCTTCTGCGACTACAAATCCGGCCACAACAGGTATTTCTGCGGGTGTTGAGACTACAAATCCAAATACTCCTGCCACAGCCGGTACGCCGACCACTGGGGCAAAAACATACACACGTGCTGATGTAGCCAAGCATAACGTGCAGACAGATTGTTGGACCACTGTTAATGGTGGGGTATACGACGTGACTACGTGGATCAAACAGCACCCAGGTGGTGCACAAGCGATCATTGGCCTCTGCGGCATCGACGGGTCTGACGCCTTCAATGGTCAACATGGTGGTGAGCGCCGTCCTGCGAGCGAGCTTGCCTTATTCAAGATTGGAGATCTTGCAAAATAATGTATAACTCTCTTATCCAGTCAATACTAACCCTCACCAAACACATGACCCCTAAAATTACCCTGAAAGAGGTTGCTCCCATTGTTGTACGCATTGCTATGTCACTCGTATTCCTTTGGTTTGGATCACAGCAGCTGATGAATACCTCCGCATGGCTCAGTTTTGTACCTGATGTTGCTCTGAGCATATCAGGATTGAGTGCGGTCGCACTTGTTCACTTCAACGGCGCATTTGAGATTGTCTTTGGCCTCTGTCTTCTTGGTGGTTTCTTCACTCGAACTTCCGCGCTGCTTCTCGGTCTGCATCTCTTGAGTATTAGCCTGAGCCTTGGTGCCAGCGCTATCGCAATACGAGACTACGGCCTCGCATTGGCAACCTTGTCGGTTTTTCTGTACGGTATGGACCGCCTCTGTCTCGATACACGTTTTTACAGTAAGAAACTATCAACATCTACTCCACCTCTGTCTCGATACACGTTTTTACAGTAAGAAACTATCAACATCTACTCCACAGACGCCACCAGTTAGGTAAAAAGATGGATCTGTGCTACAGTGATGCCACGAGAGAGCGCGTCGGGTTTTTTCGCAATACTAGTCTAATTTCAATTCAATCACATGCAAGGTAAAATCAAGACCCTCACTGAGAAAGGATTCGGTTTCATTGCTCGCGAAGGCGAAGCAAAGGACCTCTTCTTCCACTCAAACGACGTGGTCGGCACTACTTTCAACGAACTCCAGGTTGGAGACATGGTCTCTTTCGAAGTTGTTGATGGTCAGAAGGGCCCAAGCGCAAAGAATGTTAAGCGTGTATAATACAACGTATAATACGCACTAACGTACAAAAGACACCCTTAACGGGTGTTTTTTGTTATTTGGTCGTATTTTTGCTAGAGTGTAGCGACATGAACCAGAAATTCCTCAAGCCCTATAACCCCGCCGAAACCGAAGACCGTATCTACAAGCTCTGGGAAGAGAGCGGTTTTTTCAATCCAGACACCTGTATAAAGGCCGGAGTTACCAAAAAGGACGCCAAACCTTTTACTATCATCATGCCGCCAACAAATGCCAACGGCTCACTGCACGCTGGACATGGTCTGGTGATGACTATCGAAGACATTATGACGCGCTACAAGCGCATGCGCGGGCACAAGACCTTGTGGCTTCCAGGTCTTGATCATGCGGGATTTGAAACCCAGGTCGTGTATGAAAAAAAGTTGGAAAAAGAGGGGAGGACTCGTTTTGATATTGAGCCAAAAAAGCTCTATGAAGAGATTCTTGATTTTACCCTGACCAATTCTTCACATATCAAGTCACAGGTTAGGAAAATGGGAGCATCTTGTGATTGGTCACGTGAGAAGTTCACTCTTGACCCATCAGTTGTTAAGACTGTTTACAATACGTTCAAGAAACTTTCGGATGACGACCTGCTCTACCGCGGCAAACGCATAGTGAGCTGGTGTTCGAAGCATCAGACTGCTTTTTCTGATCTTGAAATCAAGGACGAAGAACGTGTCGAAGAATTTTATTATCTCAAATACGGACCATTTACCATCGGTACCTCACGTCCCGAGACAAAGTTCGGCGACAAGTATGTGGTTATGCATCCTGATGACAAGCGTTATGCTCAGTACAAGGAGGGTCAGAAAATAGACCTTGAATGGATCAATGGTCCCATCACTGCAACCATCATCAAGGATGCGGCTATTGATATGGAATTTGGTACAGGCGTCATGACTATTACACCTTGGCATGATCCAGTTGATTTTGACATTGCAGAGCGCCATAAGCTGGATAAGGAGCAGGTTATCGATGACAACGGCAAGCTATTGCCGATAGCGGGCGAATTTGCAGGGCAACATATCAAGAAGGCACGACCGCTCATCATTGAAAAACTCCAGTCAAAAGGGTTGGTTGAAAAAATCGACAAGAATTATAAGCACGTTGTTCGTACTTGTTATAAGTGTGGAACTCTTATTGAACCTCAAATTCGCAACCAGTGGTTCGTTCGTATGAAGCCATTGGCAGAAAAGGCGCTTGAAAAGATTAAGTCAAAAGAAATTGCCTACACTCCTGATCACTACGAAAAAATAACCACGCACTGGCTCGAAAATATCATTGACTGGAATATTTCTCGCCAAATAGTCTGGGGTATTCCGATACCTGCAAAGTTGTGTACGAACCCGGCTTGTGGAAAGGGGTTTGTTGATCTCGAGGATAAACTGACGACCTGTGAGTCCTGCGGCGGAAAACTGGTCAAAGATACTGATACCTTCGATACCTGGTTCTCGTCATCCCAGTGGCCTTTTGCGACACTCAATTATCCTGATGGCATTGATTTCAAAAATTATTATCCAACCGATGTTATGGAAACGGCTGGGGAAATCATTTTCTTCTGGGTTTCTCGCATGATCATGCTTGGACTATATGTAACAGGGAAGATTCCATTCAAAACTGTCTATCTGCACGGCCTTGTTCTTGATGCCAAGGGTCAAAAAATGAGTAAAAGTAAGGGAAATGTGATTGATCCACTTACATTGACGTCTAAATTTGGCACAGACGCTTTCCGCATGGGTCTGGTTGTTGGAAATACTCCCGGAACCTCACTTGCACTTTCTGAAGATAAGGTTTCTGGCTACAAAAAATTCGTTAATAAGATTTGGAACATCACCCGCTTCATCATTTCTACGGCAGAAGGCGAAAGAGGGAAACCAATCGAGGGTCAGGCTGAAGTAAAAGCCGTTCCGGTTGTATATGATCCTGATTTCAAGGACTGGTCCGCATCGGATATCGCTCATACCGAGCGTGTTCAAGAATTGGTTGCCGAAGTTACCAAAGAAATGGACACCTTCAAGTTCTATATTGCCGCTGAAAAGATCTATCATTACGCATGGCATGAGTTTGCCGATATTATCCTTGAGGAAAGTAAACCGATAATTTCCGGAGCCAATGTCGCTGCAGCAACTTCCCGCATCCAATTCTTGCTCCATACACTCAAGACCATCCTCAAGCTTCTCCACCCATTTATGCCGTTTGTGACCGAAGAAATCTGGGCGGATGCTGGTTTTGGTACACGTCTTCTCATGGTTGAAGAGTGGCCTAAATAAGACAGCCCACGGGTTGGGGTCATACGACCCCGGCTCCTGAATTGTGTCCTTATCGGCACAATTCAGGGTTGTCCCCATATTTCCTCGTACCACGCTTGATTGTAGTGTAAAATAATGGGGTAATAACCCACCTTCTTTTATATGAAAAAAATCATACTCATTGCAGTGCTCTCACTCGTATTTGCTGGAGGATTCCAGGCAGTCAAAGCGAATGCGGCTCTCAACCTTTCTGGGTGGGCATGGACATCAACCATGGGCTGGTTGAGTTTCAATTCTTCAAACACCGGATCTGGAGCAAATTATGCAGTGAGTGCGGCTACCTCAACATTATCTCCGAATATCGCCTCATTGAGTGGATATGCGTGGGGTGCGGTAGATGACAATGGCAAACCGAGTGGTATTGGTTGGGTCAGTTTTAGTTCATCAAATACAGGGTGTCCAACCACGGAGGCTTTATTCGATACACCTGCATCACAAGGAGGTGGTGCGAGTGGGGCTGAATTGCCAAGTGGAGTTTCGAATATTTGTACACCACGCGTTGATTTGAGCACAGGAAAAGTTAGTGGATGGGCACGTGTCCTCAATATGGCAGCAGAAGATGCTACGGCTGGCTGGCTGCATCTTTCAGGTACCAATCATCAAACGGGTGCAGGAGGAGTTTCGTACAATAAAAATACTGGAGCATTTTCAGGAAAAGCATGGGAGCCAAGCGCGATTGGGTGGCTCGATTTTGCAGCAAATACATCAGTTCCGTATCCGCCAGTCGTTATTTGTGTCACTGGAACTCCTGGCTGTCCACCAGTAGGGGGTGGTACCTGTTCGATTGGTACTATTACGACTTCGGGCAATGATGTGATGATTCCGGTTCATTTTCCAACAAGCGGTTCGACCTGGTATATCTTGAACAGGGACGGTGTCGAAGTTGATCGTGGAAGATCTGATGATGTGTTTACTGATCCAGGACTTGCACTCGTACCGGGGACATATACGTATCAAATAGTGTATAAGGGCCCACCGATTTCTGCGTGTGGCAATCCTGTTGTGTATACAGTTAATGGCCAACCACCGGTTGGAGGGCCTTTACAGCTCTATATCGGACCAAGTGTTTCTAGTGCCAATCAATCGTCATATACTACTCACCGAAATAGTCCGTTCACTTTGAAGTGGAGAAATGATTTGTTGGCTGATGGTTATTCATGTACTCCTTCGAGTTCAGGCTCATGGGGCGGTTGGGGTAGTGATGCATCAGGAAATGCCGCCCTAAATTCAGGGGCAGTGAATCCAGGTACTTATTCATTTACAATTAGTTGTAACAAGGCTGCAAGTTTTATAAATGCGTCAGCCAATCTTATAGTTACGAGCTCGAGCCTTGAGGAGATATAATTTGTAGAGAATATAGGTAAATAAAATCCCCGCTTGGTCTTGCGACGGCGGGGTGCTTCTACCACAGAATAGTTCGAAAGTATTGCTGAGGCAGTGATTTATTTGAATCGAGTGGGACAACAATCATGTTTGTCCCCAATGAAGATGGAAAGTTGGCAACTGTCTGCCATGTAGAAAAGTTGGTGCTGGATTGTAGCCCGACATCTGCACCCTTTGGGATAGAGATGCTCAAACTACCTTTCGTTGCAGTCAACTTTTTTCCCACGAGTCGTTCACCGAATTGGGTATAGTGGTTCGTCATGGCTGCGTTACCAATGCGGAACCGTGCACGAGCTCCTCCAATAGAGTACCACTCGTTTAAGATCAGTTTGCCGAGCGCTGTAGGTTCAGGTGGGTACGGGTTTGGTGGTACGAGGTTTTGGCGCGAAACACCACCACTCGGAGTCCACGTGTAGTTGTACGTTCGACCTTCGTTGATGGTCACCTCGACCTCAAAGAAGTTGATGTTTGGAAGTGGCACAACAGCCTGCACAAATTCTGGCTCGATTTTCCAAAATGAATTGGATGTTACCAGGCTTGCCAGACCAAGATTCGTCACGCCACTAAAGCCTACAGCTCCGAAGGTGATGTAAATAAGTTTCGCCTCAACCTTCAGGGTACTTGACGGACTCATGGTTGACCGATACGTGTTGTACAGAGCGTTAGCGTTTGTTACCACTACTTGCTTGTACGCAGTATAAGAGGTGAAACGAAGGCCATCGAGCGGGGAAGAGATTCCCCGATTCGTAAGCTGGTTGGCTGTGTTGGTGAATGAGATTACTACCGCAATCGTTGAATTCTGATTCGTCGACTGCCATTCCAACATCTGCTGTCTGCTACCAATTGGTAATTCGGTCGGAAGACCAAACCCATCAGTCGCCCTCGTGTTAACAACACAAAAGGCGAGTGCGACCACGAGAGCCGCGAGGAGACGATTTTTCATACCGCCCTTTCTTTGTTGTCTTCCCGAAGGAAGGGTTATTGGAGACACTCATATCCAAACGGCCCGAAGGGTCGCTGGACTGCTTCATACTCGATGTCAAAGGACACGACGAGCATTACTGCGAGCTGGCTGCATAATAGCACATCTGACAAGGAAAGTAAATGACTTGTCAAGAGGATTCTCTGTGGAAAAAATATGAGAAGTACGGCTCTATTTCAATCCCTTCTTTGCATGTTCAAGTGATTCTTGCTCTTCATCTGAGAGTTCATAGTCAGAAGAATGTTCTTTAATGGGCTTTGAAAAGACACTTACATGATCACGAGAGTAGAGGCTGGAAATAATAACACCGTCACCTTCTTCGTTGATAAGGGTTGTTGCAAAGCTCTGATTGCCACCACCTCCAGTGCCCTTGAACGGATTGAAACGGACAGTGTGAACAGACTGAACGCTCTTTCGTAACCGTTTTTCAACGCCTGCAAGGTAGGTTTCCATCTCCGTGCGAAAAGTTTGCAGTTCATCAAGATTGCCGGAGACATGTGTGAGTGACTCGCTGATGTTGTGTGCATCTAGGCCGACAATAAAACGGCGCATCTTGATATACATCCAAATAACAAGACCAAGTAAAATAAGCGTAGCAATAGCTAAAATAATAAAACCGAGAAGAAGGGGGTTGGCGAGAAGTGATTGCATGAGTGAAGTGTACAGCTAAAAAAGGAATGTGCAAAGCTGTGAATAAATGCCACGAGTAGATGGTTGATTGCTCATGCTAAGTATTGTACTGTTTGTATTGAATTGATATGAATGCACCTTTTGTACATCCATCTGTTTGGGTAAATCGGGTCAGAAAGTCTTCATGCATCGTTGCTGGGCAACGGCGATTTGTTCACTTGCCACATCTGTGGAAAGTCTGGAATACCGACACGGGAAGCCAGAGTGCTCACAATCTTGATCAGATATATTTTCTTGGACATGACCACGTGTCTAGTTGGTGGATTCCTGATCAACACTGTACAGCATGAACGTATTGGTGATGCTGTGGCGCCCGCCTTGGGCGCATTTTTGTATCTGCTTTGAGATGTGCTACATTCTAGGTATGTTTACGAAACGAATCCATCTAGATTATGCATCCCTGACTCCTGTCGATCCGCGGGTTATTCGCGAAATGACAGCGTTTTCGGCCGATTCGTATGCCAATCCATCCTCTGTGTACAAAGAAGGTGTAGCTGCAAAAAATGCACTCGCACAAATGCGAAAGAAGGTTGCAGACACTATCCATGCGCATGCAGATGAGATTGTCTTCACGAGCGGGGGTACTGAATCGAATGTCTTGGCACTCCAAGGAGTCATCGATACGGCCCGGAAGAATGGTGTTACAAAACCCCACATCATTATTTCTGCTATAGAACATTCTTCTATTATAGAGACAGCACTGCAGATTGAGTTATCTGGCTGTGAGGTGACACGAATCTCTGTTGATGCTCGGGGCATCATCAAACTAGATGAACTTAAGAAAGCGATTACGCCGAATACTGTCCTCATTTCGGTTATGACAGTCAATAATGAGATTGGTTCAATACAGCCGATAAAGGAGATTGCACATCTGGTACGCAAAGCGCGTGCATCGCGCGTCGAATCTAATCCCGCACAACCATATCCTATTTTTCATACCGATGCGGCGCAGGGTTTTTTGTATCAGGAATTGTTTGTCGAAAAGCTTGGTATTGATCTCATGACGTTGGATGGTGGAAAAGTATACGGTCCACGGGGTATTGGGTGTTTATTTGTCCGAAGGGGAATAGTTCTTTCGCCGATTATTGTCGGCGGAGGACAAGAGAATGGCATACGATCTGGTACCGAGAATCTTCCCGCAATCGCCGGATTTGCACGTGCACTTGAGATTGCGTCACATGAGCGAGCTAAAGAATCGATGCGTATCTCAGAGATTCGAGCACTATGTGTCGAGGGGCTTCATCGCGTACACAGTTCCATTGTTGTCACAGGCTCGAATGATGAGGCACAATCGCCGCATATCTTGAATATATCTATTCCAGGTATAGATAATGAGTTCTTTCTATTCCAGCTTGATGCGCATGGCATAGCCTGCTCGACCAAAAGTTCCTGTCTTCGTGATGAAGATGAGTCATATGTACTCAAGGCGGTAGGCGCAAATAGTAAAACCTCCCTCAGGTTCTCTTTCGGTCGCTGGACGAAGAAGGGTGACATCAAGACCATGATACGAGCTACTCGAGACCTTTTGAGCCATTAAATAAGCCTCGGAGTTGCGTAAATTACTGTATTCTGTTAGTATTTCACCCACATGTTAATGATCCGCCTACAGCGCGTCGGACGCATACACGAACCAACATTTCGTGTTGTGTTGACTGACTCAAAAAATGGCCCAAAGAGCGGTAAATATCTCAAGAATCTTGGTTGGTATGACACTCGTATCAAGAACAAGGTTGAGCAGATTGATGTTGAAGCCATCAAGCACTGGACTTCAAAGGGTGCACAGCTTTCAGTCACTCTCCACAATTTCCTCGTCTCAAACAAAGTTATCACTGGCAAGAAGATCAACGCACTTCCAAAGAAAACTCCTATAAAGAAAGAAGTTCCTGCAGAAGCTCCAAAGGCTGCTGCAGCTCCTGCTCCAGCCGCTGAAGCTACTCCTGCACCGGCTGAGACAGCTCCCGTAGCCGCATAAAGATCCCCGATGAGGGGATTTTTTGTACGCTCTTTATATAACGGTGTGTACAACTTTTGCTTGTTGTTTTTTAATTTGGTACACTTATGCCAGTACAGCGAACTGTACGATTACGAAATTAATCTAACGATTATGCAGAAAGACGAAGAGTTCCTCGCGTATGTCATCAAAGCTTTAGTAGACAATCCCGACCAGGTCAAAACATCACGTACAGTTGATGAAATGGGCGTACTCCTTACGCTCGAAGTCGGTGCCGCAGATATGGGCAAGATTATCGGACGTCAGGGCAATACTGCCAAGGCGGTCCGCACACTTCTTCGTGTTGTAGGTATGAAAAATAATAGTCGCGTCAATCTCAAGATTAACGAGCCCGTTGGTGGTCTCAAGTCACCAGAGCGCGTAGGGCAGGGAGCAGCGGTTCCACTTTCGACCCCAAACTCAAAGACAGTTGATGAGGCGATGGCGGATCTCAAGTTGGAATAGGAAGCACAAGAGATTAGTAATTAGTAACTAGAGATTAGAAAGCAAAAAATCGGGCGAGAGCCCGATTTTTTGGTTGACTGTAGAAGGGTGTTATGGCAATCTTTGTTAAGGTTGAAATCAATAGCTACTCGCCAAAGAGTGAAAGGAATTACGAGTATGTTAGATAAGAATGACATCATCAGGGAAGAGTTGAGAAAAAAATTCAAAAGTGTTGGCCCGGTCTGCGATGGTACTGTCATGGTTTCCGATGGTCAATCGGAATTCCATGTCACGCCAGAAGGTGTGTCACTGTACAATGAGCGGTACGCGTACGTCGGCTCTTTTCATCACGGATTTGCCTGGGTTCGCCCAAAGGGAAAACGTGCTCGGGAGTTTCACATTCGAAAGGATGGCTCGCGGCCTTATAAGCATGATTTCCACACAGTGGGAGATTTTGATGGAGAGGAGGCGCGAGCGTCATACGAAGGAAACGTGACGTTCTGGATCAACGCGAAAGGGGAACGAATTCGGCCTGAGTAAGGAAATCAGTGACAAATGTTTTCGTGACAAGAAGTCAGTTTCGTGGTACAGTCATCTGGCCACGATTTTTATTTTTATGCTTACCTATCACCTCATAACTCTCTTTCCAGAAAGCACCGAGTCATATCTCAATGCCTCGATTTTGAAGCGTGCGCAGGAAAAAGGATTGATTACTATTAAGTACTACAATCCACGTGATTTTACGATAGCGAAAAAGAAGGGCGTACCTCAGACCTATGCGGACCGCCGAGTTGACGATCGTCCGTATGGTGGTGGCCCAGGGATGGTCATAGAAGCGCTGCCAGTTATTAAGGCTATTGAGGCGGCAATGAAAGTTGCAAAAGGTAAGCGTCGCATTCTATTTCCAAAAAAGGCTGAAACGGTAAAAAAGATTAAAATCGTTTTCTTTAGCCCTGCCGGTAAGCAATTTTCTAATACGATGGCAGATTCATTTAAGAAATACACGGACATTATCTTTGTCTGTGGACGCTATGAAGGCATTGATGCGCGTGTGAAGAAAGCTTTTCCGATGGTTGATATCTCAGTCGGGCCATATGTGGTCACTGGTGGGGAATTGGCAGCCATGATTATGATTGACACCATCACGCGCCGTATTCCCGGAGTACTTGGAGACAGTCTTTCAATTGAAGAAGAGCGCATCGCAAGCTCGGATGTCTATACTCGTCCCGAGGTTATTGAATATAAAAAGAAAAAGTATCGTGTCCCCAAGGTTCTCTTGAGTGGCCATCACGCCAAGATGGATGAGTGGAAGAAGGGGAGGAAGAAATAAAGCACAGGAACATACATATATATAGTATGTCAATATTTGGTCATTTATCCCCAGATTGAGCCATAAATGCTTGACCTTATAGCTGGTATATGATAGGGTACTCACAACTTCGCAGATTGTGTTCTGCTGTAGCGGAGGATTAGACAGGTCCATCATTAGTCCTACCCAGTGAATATCACTTACTAACTGTCAAGTGAATTTAATATCCGTTTTCAAAAACGGCATTTTTGCGTTTGCGCGCCAAAATCGGGTATCACGTTTCGATTATTAAGTGTCAGTTACTAATTATTTTAATAACATGTCGACAACCATCCGCCCGAAGAAATTTTTCTCCCGCTATCAGGTACCACTGACAGAGATGCCGCATCTCGTCGAGTCGCAGCTTCTCTCTTTCACACAGCTTGTGGAAAAGGGCATTGAGAATCTTCTCAAGGAATTTTCTCCGATCAAGGACTACGCCGAAAAGAAATTCGAGCTGTCTATCGGCTCTCCAGAGATCATCCTCCCAAAGTTCAACGAACACTTTGCCAAGGATAACAAACTCAACTACGAGGGGCAGATCAAGGTAAAGGTGACCCTCAAGAACAAGTCACTCAATGTGGTCAAAGAACAGGAAATGCTCTTGGCCGAGATTCCTCTCATGACCGATCATGGTACCTTCATCATCAACGGTGTTGAACGTGTTATCGTTCCTCAGCTCGCCCGCTCATTTGGTATTTTCTTTACCGGCAATGAAGTCAAAGGCAAGAACTACTTTGGCGCAAAGATCATTCCTGCGCGCGGTGTGTGGATGGAAATCGAGACTGACACTGATGGCACTATCTTCTGCCGTATTGACCGCAAGCGCAAGTTCCCGATCACCTCACTTTTGCGCATTCTCGGGGCAGAGACCAATGAAAAGATCATGGATCTCTTCAAAGGCAAGCCAGAGGCGTACAAAATTGTCGAAATGACCTTGGCAAAGGACCATGCCAAGACCAAGGATGAGGCGTATATGGAGATTCACAAGCGTCTCCGTGACGGCGATCTCGCGACTGCAGAGAACGCCCGCTCATTCGTTCAAGCTCTTCTCAAAGAGGACCGTTATGACATCAACCGTGTCGGTCGTTTCCGTTTCAACAAGCGTTTTGGAAAGTCTATGGATGAAAAAGAGCTCGAACGCCGCACCATCAACCTTGATGATATTGCGACAACTATTGCACACATTGTGACGTTAACTACGACTCCTGATTCGATGCCGGACGATATTGACCACCTCGGTTCACGACGTGTTCGCTATGTTGGTGAACTCCTCGAGACTCGCATTCGTCTCGGTTTGACGCAGATGAAGCGTAATATTCAGGACAAGATGTCGACTGTTGAACCTGACGTGACTCTGCCTGTCTCATTTATTTACCCACGCCCGCTCCAGGCACGTATCAAAGAATTCTTCACGACCAACCAGCTTTCGCAGTTCATGGAGCAGACCAACGCTCTTGGTGAGATTGAGAACCTCCGTCAATTGACGGCTCTTGGACCCGGCGGTCTTTCACGTGAGCGTGCAGGTTTCGAAGTTCGTGACGTTCACCCATCTCACTATGGACGCTTGTGTCCTATCCATACGCCAGAAGGTCCAAACATCGGTTTGGTGCTTCGTCTCGCAACGTATGCCCGCATCAACGATTTTGGCATGATCGAAACTCCTTATGTCAAAGTAAAAGATGGCAAGATTACCAAGGAGATTATTTATATGAACGCTCTTGAAGAAGAGAACTACCGTATTGCTCATGCGGCTACTCCGTATGACAAGGATGGTGTTATCACCGTGAGTGAAGTGGAGGTTCGTATCAACGGTAAGCCAGCCATGGCAACCAAAAAGGAAATTGATTTTATTGACGTTGCTACAAATCAGGCGTTCTCTATTGCCACATCGCTTATTCCGTTTGTGAACCACGATGACGCCAACCGCGCACTCATGGGATCAAACATGTTGAAACAAGCTACCCCATGTCTCATTCCAGAGGCTCCATTCGTTGCCACTGGTATTGAAGAGAAGGCGGTATTGGATACAGGGCGTCTTGTTGTTGCGCCAGAGGATGGTGAGATTACGCATGTGGACGCAAAGAAAATTACCTTTGTTTCAAAGAAAGGCAAGAAGCATGAATATAGCCTCGTGTTGTTCTCACGAACAAACGGTTTCACCGCGTTCCATCAGCGTCCGATTGTTTCGGTTGGTGATAAGGTGAAGAAGGGAACAGTGCTCGCTGATACTTCAACATCAGACAAGGGTCAGATTGCTCTCGGTCACAACGCACTTGTAGCATTTATGTCATGGTCTGGTAACAACTACGAAGACGCTATCATTCTCTCGGAACGTGTCGTCAAGAATAGCAAGTGGAGCTCAGTCCACATCGAGGAAATTCAGGTCAACGTTCGTGATACCAAGCTTGGTCCCGAGGTGACTACCTGCGATATTCCAAACGTTGGTGAGAACAAACTCAAGAACCTCACTGAAGAAGGTATTGTCCGCATTGGTGCAGAGGTTCGCCCAGGCGATATTCTCGTCGGTAAGATTTCTCCAAAAGGTGAGACACAGCTTACGCCAGAAGAGCGCTTGCTCCGCTCGATCTTCGGTGAAAAGGCACGCGATGTGAAGGATACTTCAAAGCGCATGGAAAACGGCAAGCGCGGTCGTGTTATTTCGGTCAAAATTTTCTCACGTGAAAAAGGTGACAAGCTCGAGTCAGGTATCATCAAGAAAATCTATATTGAAGTCGCACAGGTTCGTAACATTTCAGTTGGTGACAAGATGGCAGGACGCCACGGTAACAAGGGTGTTATCTCACGCATTCTCCCAGAAGAGGATATGCCATATATGGAAGATGGTCGTCCGATTGATGTCATTCTCACACCTCTTGGTGTGCCATCACGTATGAACCTCGGACAGATTCTCGAGTTGCACCTTGGTTTGGCTGCAAATGAACTTGGCTATCAAGCTATTGTTCCACCATTTGCTGGTGCGACGGAGACTGAGATCAAGGATGAATTGGTCAAGGCTGGATTCGATGCGTCAGGAAAAATGAAGCTTCGCGATGGACGCACGGGAGATTATTTCTCACAGCCTATTGCTGTTGGATACATGTATATCTTGAAACTTCACCACATGGTGGAAGACAAGATTCACATGCGTTCTATTGGTCCTTATTCTCTCATTACCCAGCAACCTCTCGGAGGAAAGGCACAAGGCGGAGGTCAACGTTTTGGAGAAATGGAAGTTTGGGCACTCTTGGGTCACGGTGCAGCGCACACTTTGCGTGAAATTCTTACCGTCAAATCTGACGACATCATCGGTCGTTCACAGACATTCGATGCTATTGTCAAAGGTGAACGTCCAAAGGCGCCAAATCTTCCTGCATCATTCAATGTGTTGCTAAAGACACTTCGTGGTTTGGCACTCAACGTAGAACTTACCAACAAGCCTCACGTCGAAGAGGAATAATAGTATTGAATATCATCATTCATTCAATCTAATTCAATCACTATCATGACAACTCAAATCAAAAAGACAACAGATCCAGCACAGTTCGACATCGTCAAGCTGTCGCTCGCATCACCTGACAAGATCCTCGAATGGTCATACGGCGAAGTCACCAAGCCAGAAACCATCAACTATCGTACACAGCGATCTGAAAAGAGCGGTCTCTTCGACGAACGTATCTTTGGTCCAGACCGTGACTATGAGTGTTACTGTGGAAAATACCGTGGTATTCGCTACAAGGGCATCGTCTGTGAAAAATGTGGCGTTGAAATAACTCGCTCAATTGTTCGCCGTGAACGCATGGGTCACATTGAGCTTGCCTCACCGGTATCTCATATTTGGTTCCTCCGTTCAGTTCCATCACGCATTGGCCTTATTCTCGGCATGACTACCGCTGATCTCGAGAAGGTCGTTTACTTTGCTGGCTATATTGTCACCAAGGTCAACGAATCAGAACGCGATTCATTCCTCAAAGAACTTGACGGGGAATACAAGAGCAAGGTCAAGACTGCTCAGGATGACAAGACAAAGGAGGCCCTCAAGGAGCTTGTCGTCAGTGCTCGTAAAGAGATTGAGAGCTTGACGCCAGGTATGGTTATGGACGAAGCAAGCTACCACAAATTTGCTATGAAGTACGGCTCGCTTTTCGAAGCTGGCATTGGTGCTGAGATTGTCTACGAATTGCTGAAGAAGATTGATCTCGCCAAGCTCAAGACTGAGCTCGAAGGATATCTTGAAAATGCCGGTGCCGCGGACCGTGAGAAACTCTCGAAGCGTCTGTCATTGGTCAAACAGATGATCAAGGCAAAGATGCGTCCTGAATGGATGTTCCTTATCCGTATTCCAGTTATTCCGCCTGGCATCCGCCCGATGGTAGCTCTTGATGGTGGTCGCTATGCTACCTCAGATGTGAACGACCTCTATCGTCGTGTTATCAACCGCAACAATCGTCTGTTGAAACTCAAGGAGATCAACGCGCCAGAAGTCATTCTTCGCAACGAAAAGCGTATTCTCCAAGAGGCCGTTGATGCCCTTATCGACAACTCGATTCGTCATAGCTCATCAGCCGGTGCCGCTGCAGCTGCCGCACAAAAGCGCGCGCTTAAGTCACTTTCAGACAGCCTCAAGTCAAAGCGCGGTCTTTTTCGCCAGAACTTGCTCGGTAAGCGCGTGGACTACTCAGGTCGTTCGGTGATCGTGGTTGGTCCAGAGCTCAAGCTTGACCAGTGTGGTTTGCCAAAGCACATGGCTCTCGAATTGTTCCGCCCATTTATTATCTCAGGTCTCTTGAAAAAAGAGTTGGCCTACAACATCCGTGGTGCAAATCGTCTGATTGATGATGGTGCCAAGGAAGTCTGGGAAATTCTCGAAGAAGTTATTGCTAATAAGTACGTTCTCTTGAACCGTGCTCCTACTTTGCACCGCCTCGGTATTCAGGCGTTTCGTCCTATTCTTATTGAAGGTAATGCTATTCAAGTTCACCCACTCGTCTGTACGGCATTCAACGCTGACTTCGATGGTGACCAGATGGCTGTTCACGTGCCATTGTCAGATGAGGCACAGCTTGAAGCAAAGATGATCATGGCTTCAGACAAAAATATTTTGAAGCCAGGTAACAATGATCCTACAGTCGTTGCCAAGTTGCTCGATATTGTCCTCGGATGTTTCTGGGTCACCAAGGTTATTGATGGCGCACAGGGTACTGGCAAGATCTTCGAATCACCAGATGCAGCTATCTTGGCTCATAGCTTTGGCGACATCGATCTTCGTGCAAAGGTCAAAGTTCTTGCGCCGAAGACTGCAAAATTTGCAAAATTCAAGGAAGGTTTGTTCGAGACGACAGTTGGTCGTATCCTCCTCAACAATGTATTGCCGGTTGACTATGCGTTCATCAACGAAGAGACCGGACGCAAGCGCATTGCTGCCATCATTGATGATATGATCACTCTTCACGGTGCAGAAAATGTTGCGCCGATTCTGGACAAGATCAAGTCATTTGGATTCCATTACGCCACATTCTCAGGAACTACCTGGGGTATCGATGACATTGTTATTCCAGAGGCAAAATATGACATCATCAAGAAGGGTAAGGAGAAGGCGGATACCGTCACTCAGCAGTTCAACGAAGGTCTCCTTACTGAAGAAGAGCGCGTTCGTAAGCATATTGAGATTTGGCAGCATGCAAAGGGTGAAGTTGAAAAAACTATCCCAGGTTCGCTCGACAAGAACGGATCTGTCTATGACATGGTCAACTCAGGTGCTCGTGGTTCGCTTTCTCAGATCACAATCATGGCAGGTATGAAGGGTCTTATTGCCTCAGTTTCGGGTGATACTATCGAGTTCCCGATTCTCTCATGTGCAAAAGAAGGTTTGACTCCGATTGAGTACTTCATTACTACTCACGGTTCTCGCAAGGGTCTCACGGATACTGCTCTCAACACCGCAAAGGCTGGATATCTCACCCGTAAGCTCTTCGTGGTCGCACAGGATGTTGTTGTTTCAGAAGACGACTGTGGTACAAAGGACTCTATTGTTATCCGACGCCAGACTGCTTCAGGTATGGCTATTCCACTCTCAAAGAACATTCGTGGCCGCGTTCTTGCAGAAGAAGTAAAGGGTATGGATGGTAAGGTTCTCTTTGAAAAAGGCCATCTCCTCTCAAAGGCTGATGCTGCTGCAGTAGAAGAGGCAGGCACAGTTGATGTACGTGTTCGCTCACCATTGTCATGCAAGACTATCCGTGGCGTGTGTGGTCAGTGTTACGGTCTCGATCTCGGTAAGAACAAGCTCGTTGATCTTGGTGAAGCAGTCGGTACTGTTGCCGCACAAGCTATCGGTGAACCAGGAACTCAGCTCACCATGCGTACCTTCCACGCTGGTGGTGCCGCATCACAAGGTGGAGATATTACTCAAGGTTTGCCTCGTGTCGAGGAAATCTTTGAGAAGCGTCGTCCAAAGAACCCAGCCGTTGTCGCGAGTGTCGATGGTATGATCACTGAGGTCAAAGACCTCGGAAAGGAAAAAGTCATCATGCTTCTTCCAGAGCTTGAGGATTCAAAGGGCAAGAAGAAAGGAGCTGCTATCGAATACACCTTCCCGTATCGCCGTACTGTTCTCGTTAAAGTTGGTGATCAAGTCAAGAAGGGAGATCTTCTGACCGATGGTTCGGCAGATATTGATGAAGTCTTCGAATTTGGTGGTGAAGAGCGCGCAAAGGACTATGTTATTACCGAAGTTGGAAAGATCTATGAACTTCAAGGTGAAACAGTCTCACGCAAGCACATTGAGCTTATCGTAAAGCAGATGTTCTCACGTCGTCGCGTCAAGGAGTCGGGTGATACCAATCTTACTGAAGGCATGATTGTTGACGATATTTATCTTTCAGAAGAAAATGCGCTCGCCAAGTCAGCTGGAGGTTCAGCTGCAAAGGTTGAGAAAATGGTTATGGGTATTACCGAAACCTCTCTCTCACGCAAGAGTTTCTTGTCGGCAGCTTCATTCCAGCACACGACTCGTGTCCTTATTGGAAATGCAGTCCGTGGTGCAGAAGACAACCTCACTGGTCTTATGGAAAATGTCATTATTGGACGCCTCGTTCCTGCAGGAACAGGTTTCAAGGGTTCAGCAAAAAATGACATGATTGAGGCGGTCGCTCCTCGGGAAGTCTCGATGGAAGAATAAGTCTAACCTACTTCTATACAAAAAACCGCTCAAGTTGGGCGGTTTTTTGCCATATTTTTATATTCACGCAGTTATGTGATATGGTGGGGGCACAATATGAATACAGTCAGTGTATCTACACATACAGTTATCTATAAAAAACTGGGCGAAACACCACTCGAGGCTCTTGAGCGGTTTCGTGGTGATCAGATCGCTCGCGCAAGACAGGCATCTACTACTGAGCAAAAAAGTGACCAAAAAGTAGTCACTTTTTGGCAGGATGTGCCCCTCACTTACGCCGGCCGGCTTGATCCAATGGCTGAAGGGTCATTACTTATTCTTATTGGGGATGAATGTAAAAATAAAGAAAAGTACCTTGGTCTCGACAAGGAATACGAGGTTGAAATTGTCTTTGGTATTGAAACTGATACATACGATGCACTGGGAATATCGAGATTAGTTGAGGCAACCGGCCTGGATAACCAATCAGTTGGATTTGAGGCCGCTTCTATTTCGACTCAACTAAATTCATACGTTGGCCATTTTACACAATCCTACCCACCGTATTCATCCAAAACAGTGAATGGTGTCCAGCTTCACGAACTAGCGCGCACCGACTCATTACCGGAGGAAATGCCCACAAAAGAGGTAGAAATATACGACATTCAAGTATTATGTATTGGAACTATCAGCGCACCTGATTTACATGATCGCATTACCAATACTATTGGACTGGTTAAGGGAGATTTCCGACAGGCTGAGATACTCGAGAAGTGGCACCAAAACCTCTCAGATAGTCGTATATTCAATACAGTGAGCATTCGTGTGAGATGTTCAAGTGGCACCTACATGCGCTCATTGGCACACAAGATAGGTCAAGATACTGGTCTCGGAGCTTTCGCGCTTTCGATACAGAGGACGAAGATACTCGGTCTGTGATACTATAGAAACACGATGCGAAAAATAATTATCAAAGAGGGACCACTTGTGTTCCTCCGAAATGTCCTATCGATGGAAATCATCGCGGCCCTGTTCTTTTTCGGGCTCTCCTTTGCGGGCAATTATAGCGCTGCATACAGCAATTGGGGTTTGTCCAGATACGTTCGATTTGATCTTTTTGAAATATATTTATTTTCGGCTTTTCAACTTGTTTACTTGGCTTTGCTCTTTCTTGATTGGTATTTCACTCACTACGAAATTAATGACAAAGAGATCATTCGTAAATCAGGTTTATTGTTCCGCCGGCGCAAATCAGTCAGTCTGGGAGATGTTGCATCGGTAGAGACATACCAATCGCCGATCAGTCGTCTGATGTCGCATGCCACTATCATCCTTGAGCATAGCAATGGGCGCATGACCAAGATCAAGAATGTGAGTGCCTTCGATGAATACGTGCACGTGATCAAGGGTATGGTTCAGAGTGCTTCAGGTCGTATCATGACTCGGGATCCGCGTGTTCTGTTGGAAAAAGGAGAAAGTGCCTATGTCGAGTTTAAAGAGACGATGCGCTATGATGCTCGCAAAGGGGAGATCAGTAAAGAATTGGAGAAGATGGTCCTAAAAACAATTGCTTCGTTTTTGAATGCCGATGGCGGTACATTGCTCATCGGGGTAAATGATGAGGGTAAAGCTGTCGGACTTGCCAATGACTACAAAACGCTTACCAAGAAAAATCGTGATGGCTTTGAGAATCATTTGACCATGTTGGTCAAAACACAGATTGGTCTTGCGTTTGCAAAATACGTGAGTGTCGCGTTTGAGACGATAGAGGGCAATGATATCTGTGTGGTTTCAGTAAAGGAGGGACACAAGCCGGCCTATGTGATGAATGGTGACAAAAAAGAGGATTTCTTTGTGAGGGTAGGGAATTCGACACAACCTTTTTCGATGAGTGAGGCAGAGGAGTATATAAAGACACATTGGAAGTAGAAAACTTTATTTTGGGACATAAACACAAAAGCTCCCGAAGGAGCGTTGTGTTACCAGTTTGGATTCGTTATGAATCCTTGGGCCCAGGGGCCTGTCCCATGAGTTCCACCAGTCGAGATTAATCGACTACATAAGTTTAGTTCACTCATAAATAAAGTCAAGCATTTGTGGACCCATGGGGATTTGCCCCCCTATAGCCGATGGTAAGCCAACTATTGTCACTATGACTGGGTCCACGGGAAGGAATCGCCTTCCTTGTCATAGAAGATATCAAATCAAACTGAAGAAACGCTGGAGAAATGATTAAGATTCGCTGGAGATGGATTTATGTGTTCAAATGTCGCGACAAAAAACTCAAGATTAACTTGAGTTTTTACTTCCAACCATTGTCGAACCTCCACAGTACAGCAGTAACGGGAGGTTCGACGGTAGTTATAAGTAGATACTTTTACTCATTAAATTTCCTTATCACATATATCGCGATTACTGCTTGAGCGAGAAGTATGACGTAATTGAAGTATCTGAAGAATTCTGTAAATGATGATATTAAAGATATGGCCTCAGACGTGTGAAGCTCAGAGTAGATACCCAACGAAAGGCCAAACACATCAACAATAAGAATCAAGATTGGTACAACGTAAAGAATTTTTCCAACCCTGTTCTTTTTTAGTAATATGGCAATCATTACAATACTCCAGACAAGAAGGATGAAAAAAAGACCGTCTGATATCACTGAAAGGAGTTTCGCAAATGAACTACTAGATATGAAAAGTAACAACGCGACTATAACCGTTTCAAGTAATACAAATTGATGATACAGCACTACATTACCGAATGATCTATTTGCCATATTAAAATAAATTATACCACAAATTATTTCAAATCACTCCTACGTGACTTTGCACGATCCAATTCCGTCAAAAACTTCTTGCGCAGACGCACGTTTTTCGGGGTAATCTCGAGATATTCATCTTCACGCATCAGTTCGAGACCGCGTTCGATAGAGAGCTCAAATGGAGGAACGAGCATGAGTGCCTCATCTTTTCCTGAGGAGCGCATGTTACTCATAGCCTTGCCCTTGGTAGGGTTAACATCCATGTCATCACCTTTTGCGGTATCACCGACAACCATGCCTTCGTAGACTTCTACTGCTGGGCCAATAAAGAGGCGGCCACGATCCTGGAGGTTCCAGAGTGAGAAACCAAGTGACTTGCCGGATGCCATAGATGTCATTGAGCCAGTCTCGCGCTTTTCAATCTCGCCAGCATATGGTTTGAATCCGAGCACACGTGAAGACATGATACCTTCACCCTTGGTATCAATAATAAAGACGTTCTTGTAACCCAACAGACCGCGAGTTGGAATCTCAAGCACGATGCGAACTTGGTTGCCATGAGTAGTCATATTGGTCATGACACCCTTGCGCTTGCCTAGGGTTTCAATGATAGCTCCTGAATACTCCTGGGGACAATCAATGATGGCTTCTTCAAAAGGTTCAAGTTTTTGACCATCCTCTTCCTTGAAAATAACCTTTGGCTGGGAAACCTGGAGCTCGAAGCCTTCGCGGCGCATGTTTTCGATAAGGATAGCAATGTGGAGTTCGCCACGGCCGAATACCGTAAAGAATTCATTTGAACTAAAATCAACTTTGAGTCCTACGTTTGTCTCAAGCTCGCGTTCGAGGCGCTCTCGAATCTGTCGTCCGGTGACGAACGTACCTTCACGTCCAGCAAATGGTGAGTTGTTGACCAAAAACTGAAGGGAAATAGTCGGCTCATCTACCTTGATAGCTGGCAATGCGGCAGTCGCCTCGTTATCGGTAATAGTCTCACCAATATAAATATCAGGCATACCAGCAACAGTGATAATGTCACCAGATTCTGCTTCTTTGACCTCGATACGCTTTTTACCGTCGAATGTGAACAGTTTGGTAATCTTACCAGTAAATGTTTTGCCGTTGATATCCTTTACCCACACGTTTTGACCATCACGGATAGTTCCACTATAAATACGGCAGACGGCGAGACGTCCAAGGAAGTTGTCATAGCCGAGGTTGAATACTTGTGCGGTAAGTGGGTCGCCGGCATTCTTTTTTGCATTTGCAGGAGGCACATGTTCTAGAATCATATCCAAAAGAGGTGTAAGATCCTTTGCTTCGTCAGTCAATTTCTTTTTTGCCACACCCTGGCGGCCAATAGCATAAATAGTAGGGAAGTCGAGTTGTGCGTCATTTGCGCCAAGTTCCATAAAGAGTTCGAGTACCTCGTCGTGAGCACGGGCTGGATTTGCGGCTGGCTTGTCGATCTTGTTGAGGACGAGGATCGGTTTGATGCCGAGTTCAAGTGACTTTTTCAAAACGAAACGAGTCTGGGGCATCGGACCTTCCTGCGCATCGACGACGAGAAGAACGGTGTCGATGGAACGAAGCACGCGCTCTACTTCTGATCCAAAATCAGCGTGACCTGGTGTGTCGACGATGTTGATCTTGGTACCCTTGTAGGTAATAGAGGTGTTCTTGGCATAAATGGTAATACCGCGCTCCTGTTCGAGTGCGTTTGAGTCCATAGTACCTTCGTCGCCATGACCGCATTGGGTCATAATAGCGTCAGTAAGGGTGGTTTTGCCGTGGTCCACATGCGCGATAATGGCAATGTTTCGGATATCCATAGGGGAAAGATTAATAGGGAATGAGCTAACAGTTTACATTATTTGAACATTTTTGTCAAAATCTTGGTAAATAAAACGCCCAACCAGTTGGTACCGGTTGGGTTGTTTGAGCCGTGGCTCGGTGAGGATTGGGATTTAGGATGGACGAGCGAACTGGCCTTGCATGGCGCCGGTGAACGGACTCACAGGGCTGACGCCAGCAAATTCAACAACAACGTTATTTTGAGGCGGAGAAGCCGAATGAGCAAGGTGAGCCGCATGAGTGCCGTCGAGTTTGTGAATACGTTGACACGCGGGGTGTTCAGGATCGGTGCAACGATTCAAGAGGGCAGTAGTTACTTCTGGACCAAGCCCGGCAAATTCAATGATGGCTTTGATCTTTGTGGCCATTGTTTCCCCCCGCTTCAAGGGAAGACGTTTGATCCGTTTGCGGGTCACCAGATAATCAATGCCAGGTTGCGCGAGATCGTGGTGCATCTTGTAGGCCTTTTTTGTTTTTTCAGGCCCACCGTCGAGACGTGGAGGACGTTCGGCATCAGCTTTCAGCGCCTCCTCAAGACTACAATCAATCGTGACCAAACAGAGGTGCTCGAAGTTCTTGTACAGAAGTTCGCCTTGATGTTTGGAACGAGGTACGCCTCCCCAGAACGCCTTCAGAATCGGCTGACCGGGGTTCGTGTGAAACTGAATCTTCTGGACAGCCGCCTTCATTACTGGCTTATCAGGCATGAGTTTGCGCTCTTTCTGATCTTCAGCAAGGGACGTAAACAGTTGGCCCAGTTTGGTGCCACGGGTCCGATGCCAAGCAATGACAGCGCTCGTGTCCAGGATCAAGAATCGAGGATCACCTTGGAACACCAGTTCAAGAACCTCCAGAACAGTGGTCTTGCCTGCACCCACCGCAGCAGCAATAGCCACTACCGGAGTATTTTGCTTCTTCATACTTTTTTAGTCTCTTTTGTGTAGTTTGGTTGAGGCAATTCTCCCTAAATCCATAATTTTTCGAAAGAACAGCCAGGCAACACTGTACCACATATCTAAATCTTCAGCAAATCTTTATCAAATCTTCAGTATTTCTTCAGTTTAACTTGATATGGTATGTGCATGGATAAGGCATTTCCCACACAATTAAACACTGCCGTCGATACAATTGAGAATATTCTTTCCTATGCGATTCGACATCGAGCATCTGATATTCATTACGACCCTTCTGCTCAGGATTCGGTTGTGCGGTTGCGTGTCGATGGTCATGTCTGTTTTGCTGGGATGGTACCCCGTCGGTTGCACCAGGAGATTATTGCTAGGCTCAAGATCCTTTCGGGGGCACGAACCGACATTCATGCCATACCACAGGACGGTAGGTGGACTGCCGAATGTGTCGGAGAACTCTATCAGATACGCATCTCTTTCATGCCTTCCTATCATGGCGAAAATGCAGTCATGAGGATTCTGCCGACAAAAATAACGTCCGAAGTAACACTTGCGAAGCTCGGCTTCACTCCTGATCATGTGCGTACTATCGATGGGGCACTGCACAAAACCTCCGGACTCATTCTTGTTACCGGGCCCACAGGATCAGGAAAAACAACAACACTTCATACATGTCTGACACTCAAATCGAAAGAACCGCTTTCTATTGTTACCCTTGAAGATCCGGTCGAGTACGAGATCCCGTCAGTGAGACAGGTTCACATTCGTCACAATTTTGGTGTGACATTTGCCTCAGGTCTTCGTTCAGCACTACGGCAGGATCCGGATGTCATCATGGTGGGAGAAATACGAGATGCTGAGACTGCGCGAGTAGCCATACACACCGCACTCACTGGTCACCTCGTGCTTTCAACTCTCCACACAAATTCGGCACTTGAAGCGATTCCGCGACTCGCGGATATGGGTGTAGACCATTATCTATTAGCATCAACACTACGTTGTGTGATTGCTCAACGATTGGTTAGGGTTATGTGTACAGAATGTGGGGCAGATGGGTGTAGTGCATGTCGACATACTGGATACAATGGGCGGTCAGTGATTGCAGAAGTTTGTGAGATAGATGATGGTATGAAGCGCCATATTTCTGAGAAGGCTTCTGTCGCAGCATTTACCTCATATGCGCGCTCACGAGGATTCCGTCCTATGAGTGAGGATGGTCACGAAAAGGTCGAATGGGGCATTACCACGCAGCAAGAGGTAACACGAGTACTCTATGAATAATACTTTTCTTGTGTCAATGTTCGAACGACTTGAGATGTACCTATCTGCAGGATTGCCTCTCGACAAAGCTTTACAGACGGTCGCTCATGGTAGTTCAAAACGCAATTGCATGATTCTTGAGCGCATACTAGGCGAAGTGTACTCTGGGGAGCGTATTTCAGCATCGTTTTCAAGACATCTTCGTATATCGAAAACACTTTGTAGTTTGATCGAACACGGTGAGACATCTGGCAATTTACCAGGATCACTGGTGCTGGCCCGGTCAATACTTGAGCGTCAGTCTGACACGTTCAAAAAATGTACATCCGCGTTGGTGTATCCGATGGTGATTGGTGTTTTTGCGCTCGTATTAACACTAGGACTGGTACGTGGGGTTATGCCGCAGATAACACCAATGCTCAAAAGCTTGCGTGTACCGTTGCCAGTCCTGACAAAAATTATGATTACTATTTCAGAGCATGTTGTCGCTTATGGATTGTACGTGTGCGCAGGCCTCGTCATTCTTGGCGCCATAACAGTGGTACTTTACAAAAAAGTGGCTTGGTTTGCGTACTTATGTCAGTGGTGTGCCACGAGAATTCCGATAGTCGGTAACGTATTTTTTCTTTATTCCATATCACTATTCCTCAGGTCGTTTGGCTCACTGGTCGAATCAGGGTTACCAGTGCCAGCGTCATACGTGAGTACATCCACGACTCTACCTCTTCTTCCTCTCAAAAGAGCACTCCAACAAAAAAGCTCTGAAATTCAAAAAGGTGTCTCACTCGGCGTAATACTATCCACTGTTAATCGAAAGGTGCCTAGACATGTCTCTTCGCTCGTTTCGGCAGGGGAATTGTCCGGATCTCTCGGGGCTTCTCTAGTTCGCGCTGCCACTATTATTGACCGTGATATGGACCATAGTCTGAAAAGACTAACGTCTCTCATTGAGCCACTCATGATGGTCGGCATGGGATGTACTGTTGGTAGCATTGCCTTATCAATAATGATGCCTATTTATGACATGTCGAAAGTATTGCAACATTAAACAGGGCATTATTCTTGCCGACGTTCTTGTTGCGCTTGCTTTGGCGGTGTTATTGGTAATGAGCGTGACTCAACTTTCTGGTAGTGCGCGTGAGATATATGATTCTTCAACAGAAAGGAATCGTTTGATGAATGTGTACGAAGCCCACGCCAATACATTTGATGAGTTGATGCCCTATGAGTCGCGCAATATTACACTCGACCAGGACGACGGTGAATATGATATGTATGCAACAACGACTATTTCTGCAAACGCCCGTTGGTATGGAAACGATCGCATTGAAACACAGGTGACAGTTTCTACAAAGAAAGATTCGGTTACATTTGTACGCATTAGACTCTATCCATTGGGTACCATAGACGATGTGATTGGGACACCGATATGTTCAGTTGATTTTGCTCAAAAAGATATTGTTGGCTCATACGGCTATAAATCGTCCCATTCAATTGCTCCAAATCAACTTCATGCAAGTATTATCCCAATTTCGTTACCAATAGATCCGACTGTGCCTTTAACAGATGTGATTATACGAAATGGTATTGCATATATATCAACAGACTCGTCACGACAGTCCGATCCAGATATTCTAATATTCGATATTCATGATACGTCCGATACTCAATTACTCGCAGGACTTAATACAGGTCCTGGCATATCAGCAATCACCCTTGCAGGAAATCATGTATTTGCTGCTGTGACGAGTAGAACTGCCCAGCTTCAAGATCTGGTAATTAATGATCTTGCGCACATATCGATAGAATCAAGTTACAAATTACCGTTACCATATGCTTCAGCAACTCCACCGCTTGCGAGTTCAATATTTTTTGACAAAAATCGCGTTTATCTTGGAACAGAAAAATGGGACGGTGATGAATTTTCTATTATTAACGTTTCTGACCCTGCCCACCCAGTAAGGTTGAGCGGGCTTGAAATGGGTTCAAAGATCAATTCTATATATGTGCGGAATGATACTGCGTACGTAACAGATTCGAATGAACAACAGCTGCGTGTAATACATGCCGCAGATCCTGCGTTGCCGCAATTGGTATACGGATTTAATCCTTCAGGTTGGCAACGCCAAGAAGGGAAGTCGATATCGTATTTTGAAGACTATGTAGATTTTAGCCGAACATCAGGCGGATTTAATATTAAGACAGACGCAGAACTATTTAGCTGGGGCACGAGCACTTCACTACTGTATGGTTTTCCACCTACTAAATCCTTAGATGTTCCTGGAGGAATATATGGAATTGTTCGAGATAGGTCATACGTCTATGCAATAAGTAGGCAGTTGGGCAGTGAACTTCAAATGTTTGATTATTCTCTATCAACAAGCACAAGCAAAGTCATTACATTACCCGTAACACCCCAAGCTTTAACTTGTGACAACGATTCAATATATGTTTTAGGAGCTAATAATCCGGTATTGTACAAAATTTTATTTAAATAAATATATGCCAAAGAAAACTACCAGAATTATCTACATTCAAGGGATTACTCTAATAGAGGTGCTTATCTTTACTGTACTCTCATCTTTTCTCATTTCAAATATAATAAACTATTTCTACCTAATTCAGTCACAAAATATGAAATTACTTGATCAAATCCACGATGATCAGCGCGGATTTATGGCGACGACAGCTATCATATTACTTGCCATAGGAATTCTCGCATTTGTTCTGGTGACAGTTTCTACCGCTTCTGTGTACTCGGATTCGGTGACACGTAGGGAAATGCGGATACAGAAGGGACTCAATAAACAGGCCTGTGCTGACACCTCCAAGCTGGTACAGGCTAAGGATTATTTTCTGAATAATGAGGTGGTGTTGAGTGACTTTGATTGTGTTATTCACAAGTAGTACATATTTAGTTGAATTTATTAATTAATAGTATAATTACACACACATGACATACGTTATTGAACCACATGTAGAAACATATATTGATAAGGCTATCAACAAAGCTCTTATTAAGTTTGAAAGGGCGACTCATCGAGCGATTGCAAAAAATGAAGTTCAGTCTCAAAAGCGGATTGATCTCGTTGTTGAGAGATTTGAGAAAAAGACTGACTCGGCAGTAAGTGATTTCCAGAAAAAGACAGATCTGGCTGTTGATGAATTCCAAAAAAGGACCGATTGTGCTGTAGATACTGCTCACCAAAAATTCAAAAAAGAAGTTGAGCATCATACAGGATTACTACTCGAAAAATTCCAATCAGATCTTAAATTAATGGGTGAAACAGTTGATTTCAAGATACGCGAAACAACCCGAGAAGTTATTCGCGAAGAGGTGACCCCGCGGTTTGAAATTTTGGAAACAAAACTGGATATGGTTATAGGTGAGATTCGATCTATTAATGGAGGGATGAAAACGTTTAGGGAGGAAATGCATGCGCTTCGTCTCGATACCAATCGTCATGACAAACGTATTGGTCGTCTAGAACATGCAATAGCCTAACATGTCATATACCGTCAAAACTCAAGCCTTTGAAGGTCCGCTCGACCTGCTACTTGACCTGATTGAAAAGCGCAAATTATTTATCAGTGACATTTCTCTTGCTAAGGTCACAGACGATTTTATTGCACACGTCCGACAGTTTGAACATCTGCCAATGGGGGAGTCGGCGCACTTTATTCTGGTAGCATCAACATTGCTTCTTATTAAATCGAAATCGCTGCTACCGGAACTTGCTCTGACTGAAGAGGAGAAGGGTGATATTCAGGACCTTGAGACTCGCCTCAAGATATTCAAACGAATCAAGGAGGCGGGTCAGCATGTGGGGCGTCTCTTTGGTGTGAAGATGATTTTTGCTCAATCACACGCGCGTCCAGTCAATCCGGTTTTTACGCCCGATCCCTCATGTACACTTGAGAAAGCATTGTATTCACTCAAGGATCTCATCAACCGTCTGCCCAAAAAAGAAAACCTTCCGAAGCATGTTGTTGAAAAAGTCATCAGTCTCGAAGACATGATCGGCAACCTGACGTCGCGCATTACGAGTAGTCTACGTATGAGTTTCAAACAATTTACCGGAGAGCACAAAGGGGAGAAAGTAAACGTTATTGTGAGTTTTTTGGCCATGCTCGAGCTTGTAAAAGAGGGAGTACTCCACGTAACTCAGGAACGTCACTTTGATGACATCGTGATGGAGACAAAGGAAGTCGGTGTCCCGAGATATTGACAAAGTATTGATTTAGTTCTATAGTTATCAGGAACAGATCTACTCAATATGAATGCTATCTTAGCGGCGCTCCTTTGTAGCGCTGGTTGTTTTGTTGTGGTGGCTATTGGATGCCTCATCTACATGCAGTCGGTTGCTCGCGACGAGAAAAACCGCTTTGTCACAAGTCGTGACAAGCCGTTACTGGTTGCGGTGCACACCTATTTCTGCAAACACGGCATTGTGCCGAAACGTGGACAATTGACGTTAGGCCAAGGTGTTACCTTTGCTTCACGGCTACACTGTCCGCTGGTCATGACTATCGGGCACACCATTCCCGGTTCGGTCTCCACTGAAGCTCGCGTGTACATGGACTGGGCGCTCGAGGAATTGCAGGCATATGATGTCCAATTTATCCTCGGTAGAGACAATTCAGTACGCGAAACAGGCGGCGAAGTTCGAGAAGCTTACTCGATCGCACGGCAGGCAACATCGGGGGTCGTGCTGGTTGTTGCCTCAGAACCTCATATAGCACGCTGTCGGCTCATTTGGAAGTCTGTGGTGCCTCCCGAGGATTTTCCACGCATATACTTCTGGCCGGTAAAAATCCCCGCCATATACTGGTTGTGGGAAGTGCTGATGATGTCAGTACACGTGGGTGCCCCTCCAGGCAGCCACCGTCAACGGTTCCTACTCACTGTAGTAGGAAGAAAACAATAACAACAATCCAAGAGTTCGAAACAGGCCGCACGCACGTGGCCTGTTTTCTTTTACCCCGCTTGCTATACCTGATATACTATTCTCATGCCAATTGCTCAACAACTAGAAGCTATATTATTTTGGAAAGCGGAGCCTATTTCATTCAAAAAGCTTGCGACGCTTTTGAACGTGAGCGCTGATGCCATCACGCAAGGGCTTGCTGAGCTTGAACAGGTATTGAAAGGTAGGGGACTGACTCTTGTTCGTACAGAGGATGAGGTTATGTTAGGCACCGCGCAGGAACTTTCACCGCTCATTGAACAGCTGACCAAAGAAGAGCTGAGTCGCGATCTGGGCAAAGCTGGGCTCGAAACACTTTCTATTATTTTGTACCAAGGTCCTATCTCGCGTGCCGACATTGATTATATTCGCGGGGTCAATTCTCAATTTATTGTGCGCAATTTACTTATACGAGGTTTGATTGAGCGCGTTGATAACCCAAAGGATGCTCGTAGTTTTTTGTACAAGACAACGTTACAGCTCTTATCACACCTGGGTGTTTCAAAGATTGAGGATTTGCCTGAATATCAACAGGTCAGAAAAGACATAGAAGGTTTCAAACAATCTCACGTCGAACCTCAACCTACTCCCGATGCAACCAATCAACCAGAGACCAATTGATAAATTTTTTCTACTCTCTGTTTCCGCGCTGACAATAGTCGGATTCATTGTTTTTTTGTCTGCATCGTTGGGTCTATTGGCACAGGATGGGGCTAGTTTTGGTACAGTTGCGTTGAAGCAAACTATTAGCCTCGTGATAGGTATTGTGGCTTTTTTCGCTTTTGCAAAAATCAAATATCAATACATTAGAAAGCTGGCTTTTTTTATTTTGATTGGAGCAATCGTGATTAATCTACTATTGTTTATTCCGGGGCTCGCATTTCATCATGGCGGCGCAGCACGTTGGATCGATCTGTGGCTATTTTCGTTTCAGCCATCGGAATTCCTGAAGATTGCATTTATTATATATATGGCAGCGTGGGCTCAGTTTGCCAAGGACAAGATCGAAAAAATGCGCTTTGGTCTGTTCCCATACTTGGTGGTTATGGCCATACTGAGTACTCTATTACTGGTTCAGTCTGATACGGATACTCTGATTATTATTGGATTCACTGGCATCGTCATGCTTATTGTTGCTGGACTGCCAATGAGGCACATGGTTATAGCTGGTGTTCTCATGCTCGTGCTTGTTGGCGGAGTTATTTGGATTCGGCCTTATGCATTTCAACGCTTTCAGACTTTTTTGAATAATGGAGCGGATAGTCAGGGAGCAGGATATCAGATCAACCAGTCGTTGATTGCCATCGGGTCCGGTCAATTCAGTGGTCGTGGGTTTGGTCAAAGCGTGCAAAAATTTGGCTATTTGCCTGAACCGATAGGGGATTCGATCTTTGCTGTCGGCGCTGAGGAATTTGGTTTTGTAGGCACGATCGCGTTGCTGGCTTTATATATTGTCTTTGCCGTGAGTGTCTTTCGTGTGGGTACGCGTTCTCCAGATGTATTTGGTGCATTAGTATCTATTGGTATTGCGGTCCTCATTATTACCGAATCATTTATGAATATGGCGGCAATGATGGGTATTATTCCACTATCTGGATTGCCATTATTATTCATTTCTCATGGAGGTACTGCATTGATTATTGTGTTGGCTGCGTCGGGGATTGTGGCAAATGTTTCGAAGCATGGTAAATAATTATTAGTAATATAATTGATATGAATAAAAGACTTTTTATAGTTCACGGATGGATGGGCAGCGCACAAGAGCCATTGATGGTATGGCTCGGGGAACAAGGTAAGATACTTGGTTTTGAAACAACCGTAGTTGAAATGCCAAACCCAACAGTGCCAACCATAGGTGCCTGGGTCAAGCATCTTGAAGAGGTGGTTATGTATCCAGATGAGAATACTTGTTTTATAGGTCACAGTATCGGCTTTCAGGCGATTCTGCGTTATATCCAATCAGCCGATAGTCCAAAGACAGGAAGCATTGTCGGCATTGCGCCGTGGTTTGTGCTTACTGGTATTGATGAAAAAGAAGACCAGGATATTGTCAGGTCATGGCTCGAAAACCCGATTGACTTTGCAAAACTGAAGAGAATTGTTCCGACAAGTGTTGCAATTTTATCAGATAATGACCCCTTTGTTCCTCTGAAAGAAAATGAGGAATTGTTTACCAAAAACCTTGCCGCACATATCATAATTGAACAGGGAAAGGGGCATTTTTCTGAGTCTGATGGAGTCGTAGATCTCCCCGTAATCGTGCCTGAACTAACGCGAATAGCGGGCGAGGCCGTCTAATTGAGTTTACCTCATAGACCAGCTATAATACTCCCATGAAAATTCTATTCAGCGGCGGAGGAACCGGTGGTCATTTCTATCCTATTATTGCTATTGCACAGGCCTTGAGGGAGCGCGTCAAAGAACGTAAAATTATTCCTCCTCAGTTGTATTTCATGGCTCCGAGCAAGTACAATGCTCGCGCACTTTTTGATAACGAATTGGAATACGTTCCCGTATCGGCAGGCAAGATTCGTCGCTATTTTTCGATACTTAATATTACCGATCTAATAAAGACATTCTTTGGGTGCATTTCTGCTGTACTCAGTATGTACAGGATCTATCCTGACGTTGTGGTTGGTAAAGGTGGTTACGCAAGTTTCCCTGCACTGTTTGCCGCTCGATTGTGGAGGATTCCTGTTGTTATCCACGATTCCGATAGCTCGCCAGGTCGAGTCAATCTATGGGCAGGAAAGTTTGCAAAGCGAATTGCTATTTCATATCCGGAGGCAGCTGCTCATTTTCCAAAGAAGGAGGGCGTGGTTGCCCTGACTGGCTGTCCGATTCGTACAGATGTTGCACAACCGCTTTCGAATGGTGCTCACGAATATCTTCAGCTTGAACAGAATACGCCCGTTGTTCTTATCCTCGGTGGATCTCAGGGCGCGCAGCATATTAATGACGCTATTATCCAGGGGTTGCCGGAGCTTCTCAATAAGTACCAGGTTATTCATCAGACTGGTCGCGACAATATTGAAGAGATTAAATCAACCACGGGCGTCATTTTGAAAGATCACAAGTTCTCGTATCGGTACCATCCGTTTGATTATTTGAATGAATTGGCTCTTCGTATGTCTGCCGGCGTTGCTGATGTTGTCATCTCTCGCGCGGGCTCGACCATCTTTGAGATAGCAGCCTGGGGTGTCCCGTCCATCATTGTTCCATTACCTACATCGGTTAGTCATGATCAGACCACCAACGCATTTGCGTATGCTCGAACGGGAGCAGCTTCAGTTATTGAGGAAAATAACTTGAGTGCGCATATTATTATTGAAGAAATTGAGCGTATCAACAATTCTGCCGTGATCAAAGAAACCATGAAGCAAAGAGCAAAAGAGTTTGCTCGTCTCGATAGTGCCACACTTATAGCTGATGTCATTCTTGACATTGCCCTTGAGCACGAAAAGTAAAAAATAGGGATATTATTTTACCTAGGTGTCAATAAATGACTGCTTGCAAAAGGCATCATTTTGTGTGCTATAATACCAATCTAAAAATGTCGTATTTTATAAGCTCGTAACACTATTAATTAACATTATGGAACCATCAACAGGTATCAAGACATGGCAGTGGGTAGTCACCGTCATAGTCATCATTGTCCTTATCATTGTAGGTATTCTTGTCTTTGGCAATGGCAAAGAGACTACTGAAGAAGGTCTGACTACCGAGACTCCAACAACCGAAACTGTAGCTTCGACTGAGGCAAACCGCATAGTCATGAGTGATCAGTTCCCAGGAAACGTTGTATTCCTCTCATCAGTTCAGCTCGCCAATAGCGGCTGGGTTGTGATCCACAAGGATAACAATGGCGTTCCGGGCGAAATCATCGGATCTCAGTATTTTGAGAAGGGTATCAACACTGGCAAGATCACATTGACCAAGCCGACAGTTGAAGGTGCATTGTACTACGCTATGCTCCATTCAGATGATGGCGACAAAAAGTTTGACGCCGCAAAGGACCTTCCTCTCAAAAATGCAAAGGGAGATGTTATCATGAAGCCGTTCCGTGCGTCAGCTGCAGTCGGTGCAGGACTCAAGGGATAATAGATTAGAAGCAAGTACGCAAAATACGTGGGATTCGGATACGCGGATACTTTTCTACTGAAAAGTTCCTATGCTCGGCCTCATCGGCCTCCGCAATGTATCCTCACCCACGTATTTTGCGTACTTGCTTCGTTACTTGGTATACTTAGTCGCATGAAGAACATTTATATTACTCGTCAGATTCCTGAAATAGCGGTAGAGATGCTGCGTGCAAAAGGATATTCCATAGATATGAATATGAAAGAGGCTGTCCCTTCCCAGGCCGATATTATTGAGGCCCTACAACGTAAACCATACGATGCAGTTATTACGTTACTCACTGATAAAATTAATTCCAAGATTTTTGACGCAGTTCCACATATAAAGTTATTTGCTAACTACGCAACTGGTTTTGATAATATAGATATTGTCGAGGCAAAAAAGCGAGGTATTTTGGTGACGAATACACCAGGCAATTACGCTTATTGTATTGCAGAGCACGCTATAGCCCTCATGATCGGCCTTACAACACGAATGGTCGAAGCAGACTCGTTTGTTCGTGCGGGAAAATATCAAGGTTGGGATCCGATGTTGTTTGTTGGTACAGATCTTGAAAAGAAAACTCTTGGCCTCATTGGTGCCGGCAGAATAGGGGAAAGAGTCGCTCATCATGCATCTCGTGGGTTTGATATGCCTGTGATCTATTATGATGTGGTCAGAAATGAAAAGATTGAAAAAGAGTATGGTGCAAAATATTACCCGAAAGTTGAAGATGTCCTCAAGCTTGCCGATGTGGTGAGTTTGCATGTGCCATTACTCGATTCGACCCGACACCTCATCAATGATGCTTGTCTGAAAATGATGAAGCCAGGCGCCTTTTTGATCAATACAGCCCGCGGCCCAGTTGTCGATGAAAAAGCACTGGTCAAAGCACTTCAGCGCGGAACTATTCGTGGCGCAGGCTTGGATGTCTTTGAACTTGAACCAAAGCTAGCCGAGGGTCTGGCAGAGCTCCCTAATGTCATTTTGACGCCTCATATAGCATCTGCACGTGAGTCTGCTCGAAATGAGATGGCAAAAGTGGCTGCAGAAAATGTTATAGAGTTTGTGGAAAAAGGGACGGTAAAAAATCTCGTATATTGATTTGGGCGAGGATAGGCTTGGTTGGTCGTTTTCTGCTATACTTATCCCATGACAGTCGTAACCCGATTCGCCCCTTCGCCTACAGGCTATTTCCATGCCGGCTCCTATAGAACGGCGCTTTTTTCGTGGATATATGCTCGTCAGAAAGGTGGCAAATTCATCCTTCGTATTGAGGATACCGACAAGGAGCGCTCCAAGAAGGAATATGAAGAAAATATTGTCGAAAGCCTCAAATGGCTCGGTCTTGAGTACGATGAGTTCTATCGACAATCAGATCGTACTGAAATATATAAAAAATATATAAAGCAGATGATTGCGTCAGGCCATGCCTATGTTTCAACACCGGAACAAGAAGCAACTCGGGCAAAAGAAATGGCCGTAAAGTTTGGCAAAGCGGCAAAACCTGAGAGTGACGAACCGCTCAAATCAGTCATCCGTTTCAAAAACCCAAATAAGAAAGTTGCGTTTGATGATCTCATTCGCGGAAGAGTTGAGTTTGATACCACTGAGCTCGGTGATTTTGTCATAGCAAAGAGTGAGGATGAACCCGTCTTCCACCTTGTCGTCGTCATAGATGACCATGAGATGGGCGTGACTCTCATTATTCGTGGCGAAGATCATATTTCGAACACACCTCGCCAAATTCTTATTTTTGAAGCAATCGGTGCGCCAGTTCCGCAATATGCACATCTACCATTGTTGTTATCTGCTGACAGGTCAAAGCTTTCCAAGCGCCATGGGGCAGTCCCGGTGAGTGAATATCGCAGTAGGGGATACCTCCGTGAAGCCATCATCAACTACCTTGCTCTTCTTGGTTGGCACCCGAGTGATGACAAAGAGCTGTTGACGTCTGACGAAATTATCAAAGAATTTACTCTCGAACGTGTCCAAAAGAGCGGTGCTATCTTCGATGAAGAAAAACTCAAGTGGTACAACCGACAGTACGTTCTCAAGCTTTCTGATGCTGACTTTGCAGAACACGCAAAACCTTTTTTGCCAGAATGGATTGTGCCGAACAGTGAGACATTCAAAAAACTCATTCCGATTCTGCGTGACAAGATTGTGACCTTTGCAGAAGTTAGTACGATGCTCGGAACAAAAGGCGAACTGGCGTTTGTGCACCGTATAACAGAATATGCACCCGAGATGCTTCTTTGGAAAAAAAATCCAGACCGAGCAGCAGCATTGCGTCATCTGACAGAAATCCGTACCTTGCTCGTCTCTATTGATGATGCCTCATACAATACCGAGTCTATAAAGACGGCAGTCTGGGCGTATGTTGAGGCCAATGGCAAAGGAGATGTTCTATGGCCGCTTCGTGTTGCTATTACTGGGCAGGATCGGTCTCCAGATCCATTTGTATCAGCTGCTCTTATAGGCAAAGCAGAATCTCTGAAACGCATTGATACGGCGTGTGCCAGATTATCAGCATAATCTTTTAACTGCATGGTACGGATGCGCGCACCACATCTCATTGTTCTTATTGGCGCATGTATGTCACTGTCTGTTTTCGTGCATGCGCAAACGGCACCTGCAACTTCGGCCGCAGCCAAGGCTGGCTTGCAGCAGAAGATTGATCAGCGTACACAAGATATAAAGGCACTTGAACAGGAGATCGCGGGCTACCAAAGTCAGATCAACGAACTTGGTACACAGGCGTCATCACTTTCGGCAACTATCAAGTCACTTCAATTGACCCAAAAAAAACTTGAGGCGGACATGAAAGTTACGGAAAATCGTATTGCTGAAAAAAATCTTCAAATACAACGACTCGGTTCGCAAATAGTTGAAAAGGAAGGGACTATTTCTGACAATAGACGGATTATTGCGAGGTCGTTTTCAACGCTCAACGAGATCGGTGACAAATCGTTGCTCGAATTGATGCTTTCAAAAGATTCATTATCACATACATGGGATTCGCTCGAAGGCATTTCAACCTTGCAACAAGGATTGACTGAACATATTTCCAATCTTCAAACAGCAAAGACGCGTCTTGAATCAAATAAAAAAGATACCGAAAAAGCCAAAGCCGAATTGTTGTCATTGAGCAAGCAACTGGGCGCGCAAAAGAAAGTTATTGTCGCGAATACAGAAGAGAACAACGCCCTTCTTCGAGAAACAAAAAATAACCAATCTACGTATACGCAATTACTCAATCAGCGTCAGGAACAAAAAGAAGCATTCGAAAGGGAAGTGGCCGACTTGGAGTCATCTCTCAAATCCAGTGTTGCTTCAAACGCGGTGCCGACCACGGGAACGGGTGTTTTGAGCTATCCGCTCGAAAAAGTTCGAATCACGCAGTATTTTGGCAATACACCATTTGCGACAAAAAATGCCCAAATTTACAACGGTCAAGGACATAATGGCGTCGACTTTGCTGCTTCCATTGGTACCCCGGTCAAGTCAGCGGCATCGGGTATAGTTATCGGCTCTGGTAATACTGACACAGTCTGTCCGGGAGCTTCATATGGGAAATGGGTCTTGGTAAAGCACAACAATGGTCTGACGACCGTATACGCCCATTTGTCGTACGTTTCTGCTACCGTCGGACAAACAGTCAGTCGCGGTGAGACTATCGCATATAGTGGATATAGCGGCAACGTCGTTCCACGTGGTCCACGCGGCGCGCACCTACACTTTACGGTATTCGTTTCTGATGGAGTTACCGTGGGCTCATATAAGTTCAAATCCTGTCCAGGTGCTCGTGCCATTGAAATGCCTTTGCTGACAAAAAAAGGCGCATACTTGAACCCATTGTCGTACTTTTAGCTAAACCTTGTGTATAAGCTGACTATCGATATGCTCAAAAATGCGATAAAATAATCACATGAATAATCTCATCAAAAAAAGAAATATGAACAGGGGAGGCTTGATCCGTTTGATCATCTACGTCATCATAATCCTACTCATCATCAGCTACTTTGGCCTCAATATCCGCACTATCGTCAATTCCCCGGCTGGCCAAGAAAATTTCACGTATGTTCAGGAAATCATGATTAATGTATGGAATGGATACCTCAAGAAGCCCGTTTTGTACCTTTGGAACGATATTTTCCTCAAATTGATCTGGGAGCCAGCGATCGAGAATCTGACAAAAATAAAAAATGGCGAACCAGACAGTCTACAATCAAGTGCGCCAAAGCTAAGCTCGCCGACGCCGATACCAAACTAACAACGATTCAAGATAACAGGAAGGACTTCGAAAGAAGTCTTTTTTGTTAGTTCTCCCCCGAAACCCCCTATAGACATGTGCTTTTAAGATATATTGTGCGACATGGTCTGTAGAGGAGAAAGGTGGATGGAACGGCTGGTTTGATATATTCCCTCACCTGTTAGGGTTCATTACTTTTCAAAAAAATTGTAAGGCTGTGATATAGTACATGCATGGAAATTTCATTCGATAACTTACCTACTGGATTGTATACAGAAGAGGTCTGGCGCTCACAATGGCCTGGTGTTACCAAGCCACGTGGTGTTGCCGAAGGTCGTTTATCGATCGTTGATGTCGATAATGAGCATGTTTTGTGTGTCACCTGTTTAAAAAATCAAACCGGTCCTGAAGCAGGTGGTACTTCATGGAGCACTAGATTTGGAAAGTCCTACGATGAAGCAGCTGTTGAATATATGGTACGAATTGATAACAACTTTGATTTTAAAAGAGGAGGAAAACTGCCGGGCTTTTGCGGTGGAACAAGTCCGATGGGTGGCAGAAACACACCTGGTGGATTTTCTGCAAGAGTCATGTGGCGAGAGTTAGGTATGATGACGCAGTATGTCTATTTTGAGGGCAAAAATTCAACAAAACAATGGGGTCAAGACTATATCTGGACAAAAGCTGAAAATAAACAAGTTCCAATAACTTCTCAAATGTGGACGGAATGGGATACTCTAAAAGCTCATCAAGATGATAGAGCATATCTAACTCCAGGCGTATGGCATACGATCAAAACACACATCAAAATGAATACCCCTAATAAAGAGGATGGGAAATTAATTTCTTGGCTCGACGGCGAAGAAGTTTGCAATCTCACTTTAAGATTCAGGAAAGATACCTCATTCGGCATTGATTCCTTCAAATTTGCCGTATTCTTTGGCGGAAATGAACCGAGCTGGGCACCGGATAAGGATGAAAAAATCTACTTTAAGGATTTTAAGTTTAGTTTATAGTTTCTCGATCTTCTTAATTAGTACATTGTACCCAAGATATAATATTATAATTGCAATTATGGTACCGACTATGAGAAGTATTTCCCCCTGAGTTGTTGCAGTATCAAATACAAATCTACCAAGTTTACTAACTATTGTTGCAACAATTAGTATCACTATAACCTTCACTATATCCCCTTTCTTTAGATTGTTGTAGTTCATGTTTTGTGCACAAAACGTATTTGTCGATAATTACTAAAATAATTATATCGTAAAACTCAACCAACACAAAAGGCCCCGTTTCCGAGGCCTTTTATGTTTATAGATAATTATTTACGAGCAAGTTGCGCAATCTTTGACTTTGACCAACAAGGCTCTGAAGCTGACCATGGGCTCGTACCATACTTCGCATAGAGGTATTTGCCGAATGCGACGTTACCTTCTGTGGTTTCGAGGTTGATACCCATCTTGCGGGCAGTTTCTGAGTGATAGAATTCATTAATCTGCATGACACCTACGTCGTCCGGATTTGCCCGGCCTCGTACGATTTTCCCGTTCTTATCGAACTGACGGAATTCAGATTCACAACGCGCGATCTCAATAAGGATCGGTGCGTCGAAATACTGCTCATGGAGATATGACTCTATGTCGGTTGAAGTTGAGAATGAGCGAACTTCCGTTGTCGTTGTCGCCTGCGCGTTGGTTTCCGCCTTGAGAGACTGAATTTGAGCGTCGCTCTGGCCTGAACCATATACAGAAGACATCAGGAATACCACACCAGTTGTAAGTTCAAGCATATTAATTAAAAAAAGAAGTAAGTAATCATGAGATTACTTCTTCTTTTTCTGTAGCAACAGTATAGCACCTCTGGCGCCCCAAGTCAAGGGTTTTACAATGATAATATGGCCTTGTTGAGCCATATTTAACACACAAAATACCTATATTTTGAGCCATATTATCAGGTCTATTCTCAGGTTGACTAAAATACGGCTTGTATGCTACACTATCGCGACCTAGTTTAATCAATAGTCACTAACCACCATGGCACATAAGAAAGCAGCAGGAGTCACAAAAAATGGTCGCGATTCGAACCCAAAGTACCTTGGGGTTAAGATCAATCACGGTCAGGCTATTACTGCAGGCCAGATCATCCTCCGCCAGCGTGGTACGACATGCCTTCCAGGACGCAATGTAGGCGTTGGAAAGGACTATACCCTCTTTGCTCTCGCAGACGGTAAGGTTGAGTTCGGCTCAAAGCGCAAGACTGGCTACAACAACGACATCCTCCGCAAAAAGGTTGTGCATGTAAAATAATTTACTCGGATACAAAAAAGAGGGGTTACTCCCCTCTTTTTAGTTACCTGTATCACTTTTGATTATTTGGCCTCGATCACCAGCTTGAATTTTGCGGACTTGTTTGCTGTCTTAACTTCAATGACATGTTCACCTGTCGTTTTGAGTGGATGGTCAAGCTGGATAAATGACGGGTCAACCTGGAGTCGGGTCTGCTTTTCTATCTCAGTGGCGAGAGCCTCCTTGTGAAGACCTGCAAATAGATGACCCTTTTCATTTGCCTTGCAGGTAATAGTAACAGTCGTATCCTTGAGTCCTTCAATATTTTTGACCAAAAGTTCCTCCTGCACTTTTCGCTCCCCTTCCATCTTTGACTTCTCTGATTCGATACGTTTGAGAGCGTCAGGTGTTGCTGAAATAGCCAATCCCTGTGGAATGAGGAGGTTGAGTGCATGGCCGTCGCTGACCGTCTTTACGTCATATTTTCGTCCGAGCTTACTTACGTCTTTGAGAAGAATGATTTTCATATCTGTAGCTGTTATCTTGTAATGATATCCGGATACTACACTAAAATTCCTTGGTCAACAACTCTATCGCCTTTTTGAGTACAACGTCATTTTTGTCCTGAAAATCTTTTTCCGTAGGCTCAACCTTGTAGTCTGGTTCGAGTCCGTCATGAGACAGGTTGTGACCATTTGGCGTGAGCCAGCGTGCAATCGTGACCTTGAGTGAGGTGTCTGAGGTGATAGGGATCAGTTGCTGGACGGATCCCTTGCCGAAGGTCTTTGTACCAATGAGCTTCGCTACACCATTTTCCTTGAGGGCACCTGCCAAAATCTCTGAAGCCGAAGCAGATCCTCCGTCAACGAGAATATACATTTGGAGATTTTTGTTGAAGATGTTGTACCCCTTACTACGATAAATTGTTGGGCTATTATTTTTGCCAAAGTCTTCTGTAACAACAGTTGTACCAGTCGGCAAGAACCATGAAGCCATGTCCCATGCTGCATCAAGATATCCTCCTGGATTGCCACGAAGATCGAGTATGAGCTTGTGATTGCCTGAAATGACAAATTCACGGAGCGCATTACGGAAGAGGTTGTGTGATTGTGCAGTAAAGCTGAAGAGACGAATCACGAAGATGCCACCTGGTTTGGTACTTGTTTCGAGTGTTGGGATGTTGATGACATCTCGAACAATAGAGCGTTCTACTGGTTTGGAAGCGCCTTTTGTAAAGAATAGAATCTTGACCGTCGTTCCTCCCTTGCCACGAATAAGTTTGACTGCAGCGTCGACAGACATATCTACCGTGCTCTTGTCATCAATTTTCAAGATAAAATCACCTGTTTTGACTCCGGCACGTTCAGCAGGGCTATCCTTGATCGGCGTAACAACTTGGAGTTGTTTGTCTTTGATACCGATCTCCATACCAACGCCCTCAAAGTTGCCAGCAATGTCTTCTTCAAATTGTTTTGATTCTACTGGCGGGAAAAAGACAGTATATGGATCTCCAAATGAAGATGCCAGACCTTGAATAGATCCGTACAGTTTTTTCTCAGGAGTAGAACTTGCAGCTTCAACGAATTTTTCATCAAGAATATGCCACGCCTTCCAGTACGGGCCAAACTGGTCCTTTGTTATAGATTTTTCGTCATTGCCATCATCACTCGGGCCGTAGGTCTTCCCTCCTCCAACGTAGACCCCAATGAAGAAGATCAATACAGCGAGCGGAAGGCCGATGAGAAATATGACGAGCTTTCGGTCTTGTAGATTCATGGAGCGCAAGGTTAACAGGAAATGATAAAAGTTACTGGGCTATTATCGCACATTACTTCGTGGTCTGCCATAGTTGGTTACTTGAGCATTCAAGATTAAATCGGTATAATAACCGCCATGATTACACATCACGCATCTCGCGGCCTCGTCTGGCTCGATGTTTCTCGTCCGACTGACGATGAGATTTCTGGACTTATCAAGCGCTACGATTTGCATCCACTGGTCGGCGAAGAGCTCAAGAAGTCTTCATCGCTCGCAAAGATGGATTTTTATAAGGACTACATGCTCGTCGTCCTCACTCTTCCAGTACGTATTCGCAACAAGTCTGGCGGGTATGAGATTGTTGACCGCGAAGTCGATTTTGTTATTGGCAAGAACTTCCTTATTACTTCTCGCACGGATACGATAGATCAGCTTGAGTATTTCACCAAGGTTTTTGAAGCCAATTCTATCTTGAAGAAAGATGACAAAATGGATCACGCCGGCCATCTTTTCTACTATATGGTCAAGCGTATTTATGGTGGCATGGTTGAAGATCTTGAAAATATAAAAGATTCTTTGATTACCGCTGAGACACGCATTTTCAATGGAGATGAACGGAATATGGTTGAGGTTCTTTCAAACTTGAGTCGTGAACTTATTGACTTCAAACAGACGGCTCGAGTCCATCAGGATATTTGGGAAGATATGGTTCGCTATGATGAGGCGATGATTTTTGGAAAAGATTTTCTTGTCTATGCGCGTGACATCCGCGATGAGTTCAACCGGATCCGTGAGCTGATCACAAATGCACGAGAATTGCTGGCTGATCTCCGCGAAACAAATGACTCGCTTCTCAACACAAAACAGAATGATATTATCAAATTACTTACGCTCGTAGCCTTTATTTTCCAACCACTCACATTTATAGCGGCACTTTTCACTATTCCCGCCCTCAACGTGCCACTGATAGAACACGGTATGGGCTGGTATGGTATTTTGGTCCTGATGGTCGTTATCACTGGTAGTATCTGGCTTTTCTTCAAGAAAAAAAGGTGGGTGTAGGATGGAACAGATATGGATATACAACTCTACAATACGCTAACGCATTCAAAAGACGTTTTTGTGCCGCTCAAAAAAGGGGTGGTCTCAATGTACCATTGTGGCCCGACGGTGTACGATACGCCACACCTGGGCAATTACCGAACCTTCGTGATGAATGATCTGATTCGACGTGTGTTCGAGTACAACGGATATTCGGTCGAACAGGCCATGAATATTACGGATGTGGATGACAAGACTATCCGCCGAGCTCGAGAAGAAAAAGTTCTGCTCAATGTCATCACTGAAAAATATGAGAAGTTATTTCTCGATGGCCTAGATGTGTTGCATATCAAACGCCCTCAACATCTCATCAGAGCGACAGACTACATTTCTGCCATGATTGAACTTATTTCTACTCTTCTTGATAAAGGATATGCATACAAAGCCGCGGATGGTGTCTACATGAGTATTGATAAAATACATACCTATGGTGAATTGGTCGGGCTCACAAAACAGAAGAATGATGGAGAGCACGCCAGAATCAAAAATGATGAATACGATAAGGAAAATCCGCGCGATTTTGCCGTGTGGAAGTTTGCTGTACCTGAAGACGGTGCCGCAAAGTGGTCTGCACCTTTTGGTGAAGGACGTCCTGGATGGCATATCGAATGTTCTGCCATGTCGATGAAAGTTCTCGGTACAACAATCGATATTCATACTGGTGGAAACGATCTAATGTTTCCACATCATACAAATGAAATTGCGCAATCTGAATGCGCCACGGGCACGCAATTTGTACGCTACTGGATACACGGCGCCTTCATGAATGTTAGCAATGAAAAAATGGCCAAGTCCAAAGGAAACTTTTTGAAGCTTGAGGATCTCGCAGAATCAACTATTTCCCCGCTCGCCTATCGATATTGGCTCCTCACCGCTCATTATCGTTCGCCGGTGAACTTCACCCTGGAAGCTGTCCAAGGGGCTCAAAATGCCCTTATACGGCTCATGACAACCGTGAGTAATCTACCTGAAGGTGGAGCTGCCTCCGCCTCATATATAGAGCGTTTTAAGGGCTTTATTAATGATGACGTGGACACTGCACAGGCTATTGCCCTTGTCTGGGATATCCTCAAGGATACAGGTCTATCCGGGGCGGACAAGCGAGCTACTATTCTCGACATGGACAAGGTATTTGGCTTTGGTCTCGATACGCTAAAACCAGTAGAGGACGAGGAGATTCCACCAGAAATTATGGCACTCGCCGAAGCCCGTGAGGAAGCACGAAAAGACAAAGACTGGGTAAAGGCTGATGCATTGCGAAATGAAATAGAGGAACGCGGTTTTGTTGTTTCAGATACGAAGGACGGGATCAAAGTTCAGTCAAAGTAGAGTCGATTCATATATCTCTCAGTCGAACCACCTCTCTCACCTCTTCTTTGAGTTCCCCGATAAGATCTGAGGTGTCTTGTCTGCCTGCTTCTATACGATCCTCTACCTCAGCAATCCTCGAATACGTCCTCGCTTCACCTGCATCTATTCGTTCCTCAAGCCTTTCAAAACTACGTGCGATAGATACAGCAACATCGTCACTGTGCTTGAATATAATACGCTCAATAAGTTCTACATCTTTTTGATCTAATGACATGGTGTTCATGTGTTATGTCCATTTGCATGGATACTAATAATGACACCACCATAGCAAAGCCATATGAAGAAACGCTGGAGAAATGATAAAGATTCGCTGGAGACGAAAAAACGTTGTCTTATAATCTATTGGACAACAGAGTATTTTACGAAAGCACACCCACTGCTTTTTTAATCTCGATCAACTTTGCATCAGCGATCACACGAGCACGAGCCGCACCATCTTGGAGTATCTCGGAAACTTGCTTCGGATCCTTTGATAATTGTTCACGCCTCTCCCTCATTGGTTTGATAAACACATCGATATCTTCTATAAGTGCTTCCTTGAGTGCCTTATACTTACCTTTGTGAGCGTCATAAAGTGATTTCAGTTCCGATTCTGTCTTGAATAGTTTGTGAATGTTATAGACATTTGTTGGCACATCTCCACCTGAGTCCGTCACAATACCCATGACGGCTTTGGTAATTTCCTCTCGAGATGCAAAGAGTGGAATAGTATTGTTGTAGCTTTTCGACATCTTTCGGCCATCAATACCTGGAACGACAGCCACTTCTTTCATAATCAGATCCTGCGGTAATTTGAATGATTCGGTCTTGAAAATATGATTGAATTTGAGGGCAATGTCTCGGGCGTACTCAACGTGCTGTTTCTGATCTTGGCCGACAGGAACAACGTCGGTGTCATACAAGAGTATGTCTGCAGCCATGAGAACTGGATAATCGAATGTGCCGACATTGATCTCTTTATTTTTTGCTTCAGCGTCTTTGTAGGCATGTGCACGCATGAGATACGGCATGGTTACTATCGTATTGAAAATCCATGCAAGCTCGGTATGTGCAGACAGATCACTTTGCTTGAAAAGAATAGATTTCTTTGGATCAAGGCCGATGGCCAGATAATCGATGGCGAGCTCGAGGGTCAATTTCTTCATCTCTTCCTTGTCCTGGATAAGATTGAGGCCATGATAATCCGCAATGAAAAGATGGCAGTTGTAGTCACCTGAGTTTTGCAGGTCTACGAACTGCTTCATGGCACCAAAATAGTTGCCGATATGGGCAGTACCCGTAGGTTTGACGCCAGAAAGGAGTATTTTCTTGGACATAGGCTATATAATAACAGAATTTTAAATAAAAAAAAGCCTTATAAAAAAGGCGGGCCGGTTGCAGGGTGTGCAACCGGCCTAGGCTTGGCGTGGGCTATGCCATCTCGAGACGACGTCCGATGCGGGCGAAGTCCGATGAGAAGGTGGCGATATCGCATCGCGCAATAATCATCGGATCATCATCATCTTCGGACCAACGGATAGTGATCTCCGTGGCCGTGATCTCCTCAATTTTGCCGATGAACGGCCCAGCTGAGGCGGTCATGATTGTGGCAATGACTTGATGGTCCCGATAGAACGGAACCAATTCATTTATTGCCCTGTTTGCGTCATTCAGCGGAACGTCCGTGATTGGGACGAGGATAAACGTTTTCATGAGCTCCTGGTTAGTTTTTGTGTTAACCGCACTACGATATGTATTATATCATGCCAGATAGCCGATTGTCAATACACCACAAAAAGGCCCTTGTTGACAAGTGCCTACAGAGTGAGTAATCTCAAGATAGCTCGTATGACATCAACCAGCATCGTCTACCTGGCCGGCGGGATCCTCTGTGTTCTCATTGGCGCGGCCATCCGGTTTTCGAGGCGCTCTAGCGATTTCGATGACGGTTGGTCTCATCCGGTGAGTGTGGGTTGCCTCATCATCGGAATCATGAGCATCGTCTGCTCATTCATGAACTAATTGGTTTATCGTGCACATCCCCGCCCTTCCGGCGGGTTTGCTTTTTATATACCTTCTCCCTTTAGTTGTTCAACTAATTCCTTCGCTTTCTTGCTCAATTTTCGTGGCATTTCAACATGCGTCACGAGCAATAGATCGCCTCTCTTTCCTCCTGTCCCAAATATTCCACCAGTCGTCTCATACGGCACACCTTTTCCTTTGACACGCAATATTTCTCCATGTGAAGTTCCCGCTGGAATTTTCACTTCCAATTTCCCTTCTAATGTTTCAATCTCAATTTCACCGCCGGTAAGTGCCAGTGAGAGTTTGATCGGTAAATCCATAACAAGATTGAATGCTTCCTTACGGAAAATAGGATGATCCTTGACCCAAATGCGAACAATAAGGTCACCTTTGCCTCCTGCACCATCTTCTCCCTTACCTGCCACGCGCAATCCTTGACCACTCTCGATGCCCGGAGGAATCTTTATTGAAAGTTTCGTACCATCTATCGAAATCTCGCGATCAATACCAAAAATAGAATCTTTGAATGAAATTTCTACGTCCATAGTAATATTCCTCCCCTTTCGTGGACGTCGGCTTCCTCCGCCAAAAAATTCTCCAAAAATGTCGCCGAGGTCAAACTCCACACCTCCTTGTCCAAATCCGGCACCTTGGGTAAATTGTGAAAAATCAAACCCGCCAAATCCTTGTCCACCAAAGCCACCCGCATTCGGATTGAATCCAGCTCCACCTGGGCCTGCTGAACCAAAGCGGTCGTACTGTGCGCGTTTGTTGTCATCCGACAATACTGAATAAGCCTCGCTGGCTTCTTTGAACTTCTGTTCAGAGGCCGCATTGCCCTTGTTCTTGTCTGGATGATGCTCATGCGCCAGCTTACGAAACGCCTTTTTGATGTCATCTTTTGAGGCATTTTTCTCTAGTCCGAGGGTTTTGTAGTAGTCTTTCATTGGGGTTGACGTGTAATAATTGATATGTTACGGTAAGTTAAATAGTTTTGCAAAGCAAAATCAAAATGTAATCATGAAAGCAAAATACGCTGTAATGGATAAAATTCGTTTAGTTAGCAGTGCTGAACGGAACTGGTCGACTCCTGAGGGTAGAATAGAATTCAGGGAACGTCTGGTTGAAATGCTGACCATTGCCGAACAGAAGGACCTTCCGGTTGCTTTAATGAATTTGACCAAGTCCTTTCAAGTCGAAGGGCGGTTGAATTTTGAGGAGGCAAAAAAGAGGGTTACTAAAATGTTTCGTAATGCGGGCAAGGCGATTCCACGAAACAAGAAGTTCAAGTGGTACCTGTACCGTGATGGTGTTACATCGTGGCCGCAAAGGGGTCGCATGTCCTGGCACCTTTACGTTTGGATTTAATGCGCCTAAAGACCCCTCTTCGTCCCCACGAGACTAGCTCGCGAGGACTGAAGAGGTCTTTTTTTATACCTCAATTTGAAGAGCTACTTCTTCTCCTTAAACTCCGCATCCTTCACATCCCCTTCCGGACCTTTTCCATCAGGATTTCCGCCGGCAGCACCGCCAGTTTGGTTTGTACCAGCGCTCGTCTGATCATTTTTCATATACTGCCCTATCTTCTGTATCTCATCTGACAACGCCATCGTAGCCTTCTTGATAGCTTCCTTGTCAGGATTGGCATTATCCTTTGCAGTCTTGAGGTCTGCAATCTTATCCTCAATCGACTTACGCAACTCCGCAGGAACCTTGTCTCCCGCATCCTTGAGTGCCTTTTCAGCCGTATAGACCAGCTGTTCCGCAATATTCTTGGCTTCAACAGCTTCATGCTTGGCCTTGTCTTCTGCCTCATGCTTGGCCGCATCCTGCTTCATCTTCTCGACCTCTTCTTTGGACAGACCGGAAGAAGCGGTGATCTTGATGCTGTTGGCCTTGCCGGTATTCTTGTCCTTTGCAGTCACGTTCAGGATACCGTTGGCATCAACGTCAAATGAGACTTCGATCTGCGGTGTTCCGCGAGGAGCGGGAGCAATACCATCGAGGATGAAGCGGCCCAGCGACTTGTTGTCAGCTGACATGGCGCGCTCACCTTGAGTGATATGGATCTCTACCGAGGTCTGGTTGTCGCTGGCAGTCGAGAAGATCTGCGACTTCTGGGTAGGGACAGTCGTATTCTTTTCGATGAGCTTGGTGGCAACACCGCCCATGGTTTCGATGCCCAGTGACAATGGAATAACGTCCAAGAGAAGAACGTCTTTGACATCGCCACCTAATATTCCGCCTTGAATAGCGGCGCCCACCGCAACCACCTCGTCGGGATTCACACCCATGTGCAAATCCTTACCGAAGAACTTCTTGACTGCTTCTTGTAGAGCCGGCATGCGTGTCTGTCCTCCAACCATGACTATCTCGTTGATTTCTCCCACCTTGAACGGCGAAGCTTCAACTGCGCGCTTGGTGATCTCCATGGCGCGCGTGATGAACTCCTGCGTCATCTGCTCGAGCTGTGCTCGTGTCATAACGACGAGCAAGTGTTTTGGTCCATCCGCACCAGAGGTGATGAATGGGATATTAATCTCTGTCTGCATCGCAGTCGAGAGTTCGATCTTGGCCTTTTCTGCGGCTTCATCCAGACGCTGGAGTGCGAGCGCGTCGGTCTTGAGATCGATACCGTTTTCTTTTTTGAATGTGTCGGCCAACCAATTGACGATCTTGGCATCAATGTCGCGACCACCAAGGTGTGAGTCACCGTCAGTTGATTTGACCTCAATGACATCATCGCCTACTTCGAGCACAGAGATGTCGAAGGTACCGCCTCCAAAGTCGAAGACGGCAATCTTTTCGTTTTTCTTTTTGCTAAAGCCATACGCCAAGGCGGCGGCTGTCGGCTCGTTGATGATGCGTTTTACATCGAGTCCAGCAATCTTGCCGGCGTCCTTGGTAGCCTGGCGCTGTGAGTCGTTGAAGTAGGCCGGAACGGTAATGACTGCTTCGGTCACTTTCTCGCCCAGACGTGCCTCGGCGTCATTCTTGAGCTTCTGGAGGATCATGGCTGACACTTCTTCCGGTCTCATCCAGGTGCCTGCCATATTTACTTCAATGCCGCCATTTGAAGATTTGCGAGTCTCAAACGGGACATTCTTGATATCCTTCTGAACACTTGGCTCATCAAAGGTATGACCCATGAAGCGCTTGATCTGGAAGATCGTGTTCTTTGGATTGGTGACTGCTTGGCGCTTTGCCAAAAGTCCGACCAATCGTTCGCCTGTTTTAGATTGGGCGACAATCGAAGGTGTTGTACGCGCGCCTTCAGCGTTTTCGAGGACTCTCGGAACTCCTGCTTCCATCACTGCGACGGCTGAGAAGGTCGTTCCGAGGTCGATTCCGATGATTTTGGACATAGTATTGACAATTATACTAAGGGTGTGATAATATTTTTCTGACTCTGAACAAACAAACTGAATAATCTTATGACAATGACATTGAGAAGTGAGTGGCCAGCACTTGATGCATCCAAGAGCAAAAATGAACGGGATACACTAATTGGTGCAGGGACTCACGAAGTTGAACTCATACCGAACCCTTATGGTCACGCCGGAAACTGGATTGTACTCAAGGGAACGAAGATCGGCGGCTCTGAAGGATCGTGGAGACAATGGACTGATCGCGACGACAAATTTCAAGTCACCATCGAAGAGTAAGAACCCTCGCACTCTTTTCCACGGCTTCGCGAACATCATGTCGCGGGCCTTTTTATTTACCCAACTTTTTAATGAACCTCAATCTACCGCAATAAGTTTCTTAGGATGATGATGACCATTTATGATCCTTACCGACTTCCCTGGATAGAGCCTCTGTATGATTTCAAGCACTCTCCCATTTGCCATATTCCGTTCAGCTTCTTCACGTACAGACACCACGAAATGATCATCTTTTTCTTTGATGACCTTTTCCTCGCGCGATCCCGCGATGACGCGGACATGTATATACATCGCGCGGCTTAGTTATGAGAAGGCGCCCTCGTAGGTTGGCTCGTAAAAAAGAAAAGCTCGGTAAAAGGAGAAACGACGGGTGTGTATGCGGGAATATATGCAGTTTCAATTTCTTTTTGAGGACACGCAATCGGCAAACAGAAAATTGTGGAGTCAGAGCAGGTTCCAGAAAGGCGGAGGTGAGCGCTGGTCGAAATAGGCTGCGCGGAAACAAGATGACCTTTCGCTTCCCCGTTGACGATACTGACAAAGAAGGTCAGGCGGAACTGCTGGCCAGTAATGTCAGTAAAGATACGCGAAATGAATTGGCCAGACTGAAGTGCCAATGTAGAGGTTGAATGTTGTTCGTCTAGGACGTGTTTCTTGAAGGGATTCAACATGGGTACATTATATCAAATATAGAGTAGGAAGAGAATTGACAGTACGAATGATTCATGTCAATATTGTTTTGTAGGGTTCCTAAATACAACTTGGCATTTCCGCCGGTAGCTGCTAAGGCAACGAAGTCCTTACAGTAAAAAACAGCTTCATCCTCAACTTCCAACCCGCTACTCGTGCCCTACAAGGCAAAGACGAGAGCGGGTCTTCTATTATCTATTTCTTATATTCTGCTACTTTAACAATCGGCGCTTTTAACACCTTGCCATTCAGCGAATACCCTTTTTGTACAACCTGAAGAATGACGTGATCAAGTTTCTCATCAGTCACCGGCTCATATGAAGTGGCCTCGTGGTGTGCATGATCAAACTTTTCATTGATAGGGTTCAATTCTTTGAGACCATTGTCGGTAAGCGCCTTGATGAGCTGTGAATAAATATATTCAACACCCACACGCCAATTTTTGTCAGCCTTTTCCCATGCTTCCCTGTTCCCCATTGCCATATCAAAACTTGCAAGAACGGGAATCAAATCCTCGATGAGCCGCTCATTGGCAAACTTCATGAAGTCCTTGCGATCTTCCTCGTCACGCTTTCTCGCATTGACCATATCAGCCTTGGCACGCTGCCAGCCAGTTAGATATTCCTGCTTTTCAGCCTCAGCTTTTTTGAGCTTCTCGCGAAGCTTCTTGATAGTCTCACCCATGGCTTCTTCAGCGACTACTGAATCATCAAGAGTATCAGAGTCGTCAGCAGAAATAGCGGCCGCCTTCGCTTCAGCGCCTTCAAGAGGAACCACATCATTTTCATCTGTATTATGTGAGGGTTTCTTTTTGAACATGTGGGTAGCATAACGGAAAATTCTCGCCGATGCAATAAACTGCATCAAAAATGGTCATAAAAACAATTAAAAAGCGGCGCCCGCACATAGACGCCGCTTGCAAGGAATGACCGTTCGTCGGTCAATGAGATTTAGGTTCTCCAGAAAGGAAATCCGGCATGGAACCAGGATGCCAACCGGTTTTATCCTCATACCCCTCTGGAGCATTGCGAGCTGCATTCAGAATTACCATCAAACCAACCAACAACACCATAATCAGGCAGGCTGTCATAGGTTTTGCGATGTTTCTGTTCGCTCATTAGTATACACCCAACAATAATATGCGCGCAAACAAAAAGAGGCCTTCGCCTCTCCTTGCTTCATACTTCTTGTTTCTTTTAGCGCTTGCTCCACTGCGGAGACTTGCGGGCCTTCTTGAGACCGAACTTGCGGCGCTCTTTTGCACGTGGGTCGCGCTTGAGATAGCCGAGCTTTTTGAGCTTGCCGCGAAGCTGAATATCGTAGACCAAAAGTGCGCGTGAAATACCGTGGCGAAGTGCCTCTGATTGGGCTGAAATACCCCCACCAGTGAGCTTTGCCGTCACATGGAACTTCTCAGCAGCCTTGCCGTTGGTGAAAGGATCTGTGGCATTTGCTTGCATTTCGAGGACTGGGAAATACGCTTCCAAAGTCTTGCCATTGATTTCAAACGAAGCTTTTGTAGCAGGATGGAGACGAACGCGGGCAATGGCAGTCTTGCGGCGACCTACAGCTTCAAAGTATTTGGTTGATGATTTTGTCGTCATACAGGTAATTATTCTTTAACGGTAAGGTTCTTTATACGTTCATCACGCAAACGATTGTTTGGGAGCATGCGAGTGATTGCGCGGCGAAATACCTCGGTCATACCACGTCGAGTGATGAGCTCTCCGAGGGACTCACTATTCAAGCCGCCACGAAAACCAGTATATGTGACATACGCATCGTTTGTCTTTTTGCGCGCCGTTACATCCACCTTTGACGCATTGATGATTTCAACTTTTTCAGCTGCAACTTTGTTCTTTGCGAAAGCAGGCGAAGTCTTCCCCATCAAAATAGATGCCGCTTCACTTGCGATGCGTCCGATTTTCTTTCCTTGTGCGTCAATGGTGTGTTTCATGATAATAATGGAAATTATACAAACTCAATCAACGACATCGGACTGTTATCCAAATCACGGTTTGGGAGCTTGACGATACGTGTGTAGCCACCCTTGCGAGTCATATACTTTGGGGCAATAACTTCGACAAGCTTCTTGGTCTCAGCTGTACTATGGATACTTGAAATGATGAGACGGCGTGAAGCTACCGTAGCGACCTTTGCCTTGGTGACAAGCTTCTCGACCATTGGGCGGAGTTCCTTTGCCTTTGCGGTCGTAGTCTTGATGCGGTTATCGCGTATAAGGTTGCGCGCCAATGAAGACATCAAAGCATTTCTCTGATTTTTCTCGCGTCCGAATTTTCGTTTGTTTGAATGATGTCTCATGGTAGTAATTAGAGATTAGTAATTACTGTTTTAGTGTGATGCCATGTTGTGCCAATAATTTCTTGATCTCCTGAATGCCTTTTGCGCCAAGTCCGTCGATATCCATGATATCTGACTCCTTCTTTCGAGCAAGACCGCCAAGCGTGCGAACGTTACCATTTGCAAGAGCTTTTGCGGTGCGAGCAGAAAAACCAAGTGAATCAATACGAGTCTTGAGGAGGTCTGCATCAATATCCTTGAGTGAGCCTTCTGGAGACTCTGCCTTTTCATCGATAGAAGCAACTGCTGCCTCAGGCTCGTCCTCGGTAAATCCAACAATCGCCTTGAGCTGGCTAATCATGAGTGAAATAGACTTTTCGAGAGCTTCACGAGGAGAAATGGTACCATCTGTCTCGATAGACATGCGGAGACGGTTGAAGTCAGTGCGATCGCCAACACGCATGTTTTCTACTTCGTAGTTCGCCTTGCGAATCGGTGTAAATGCTGCATCGAGAGTGATGGATCCAATATCAACACGATCTTTCTGGATGATCTCCTTTGGAACATACCCAAGACCTTTTTCGACAGTGATCTCCATATCAAGCTCAGATGACTTTTCGGTAAGAGAAGCGATGTGGAGTTCTGGGTTCAGAATCTCGACCTGACCAGGAGCTTCGATATCCTTTGCGCTAATCTCCTTTGCACCTTTTGCTTTGAGAGTAAGGACAACTGGCTCATCTCCGGTCACGCGGACGCGAAGCTTCTTGAGAGCGAGCAACATGGTAATGACGTCTTCTTTGATACCAGTCAAAGCGGAAAATTCGTGCTCAACGCCAGCAATTTTGACCTTGGTAACAGCTGCACCTGGAAGTGACGACAAAATAATGCGGCGGAGGGAGTTGCCCAACGTGTGCCCGTATCCTGGATAAAGGCCATCGATTTCGTAGGTGCCACTTGCACCCTGTTCATTGATGACTTTTGGCTTTGATGGAAGGATGAGATCGTGTGTCATGGTGTTTATAAAATAGACGATTAATTATACATTAAAAATGATACTTGTCTAGCGAGTATAGAACTCGAGCACTGCACGAACATCGAACAAGAGCTCAGTCATATCTGTCGCAGGTTCACCCTCGATCTTGATCTCTTTCTTGTCTGTATTTACTGACATCCAAGCGGGAGCTTTGACATTCTTGAGCTCCTCGTCCAATTTTGCGAAAATGGTCTTCTTTTTACTGCCCTCACGAATAGTAATAATATCTCCAATACGTACTTGGTATGATGGAACATCGACCTTCTTGCCATTGACCGTAAAATGACCATGGTTGACCATCTGACGAGCAGCTGCACGGCTCAATGCAAAACCAGCACGGAGAACTGCGTTGTCAAGACGTCCTTCTAGAATGCGGAGCAGGTTCTTTGCGTTATCACCTGTCGTCTGGAGTGCAGACTTGACGTAGTTGGTGAACTGACCACCTGAAATGCCGTAGCTGTAGCGAGCCTTTTGTTTTTCCAAAAGCTGACGGCCAAATTCACTCTTGGCACTGCGGCGCTTGGTACTCTTGGTCTTTGCCTGCATGCGCAATGCGTACTTTGGTGTCTGCGTCTTTCGAAAGACGGCGGCACCGAGGTAACGAGCTTTTTTGTATCGTGGGCCAATAAGCATGGAAGTATAATTATATTAAACGCGACGAGGTTTCTTTGGCTGAGGGCCGTTGAATGGGATCGGGGTCTCATCTTTGATCGAAGTGATGACCACGCCCTTGCTGATAAAGCCACGAATGGCAGATTCACGGCCAGAACCGACACCTTTGACTACCACAGCAACCTCTTTGAGGCCGATGTTTTGTGCCTTGAGTGCCAACGTTTCACCGACCTTTGCAGCTGCAAAAGGAGTACCCTTCTTGGCACCACGGAAACCAGCACCGCCTGAAGAACCCCACATCAGTGCATTGCCCTTTGCATCAGTCAACATAACCTTGGTGTTATTGTAGGTAGATTGAACATGGAGAATACCAGTCTCAATGCGCTTTTTTGCCGAAACAGCCGGTGCTTTCTTTGCATCAGTCTGTTCTGCTCCTTCAGTTGTAACAATTCTTTTTTTACCCATGGTAGTGATATGAATAGCTGATTACTTCTTTTCTTCCTTACGCTTACCTGATCCCATTGTCTTGCGGACGTTGCCACGAACTGTTCGTGAGTTGGTCTTTGTGCGCTGACCGCGTGATGGGAGATGGCGAGCATGCCTGTTACCACGATAGGCCTTGATATCCTTGAGACGTTTGATATTGGCAGCGACCTCGCGCTTGAGATCACCCTCAATCTTGAAACTTTCGACGAGCTTACGGACTTCATTTTCCTGCTCAACAGAGAGAGCCGTCGAACGGGTAGCTGGGTCAACTTTTGCTGTTTTCAAAATATTGAGAGCACGAGAACGTCCAATGCCGTATATAGCAGTCAAGGCGATTTCGAGTCGCTTGTTTTCTGGGACTGTTATACCGAGGATACGCATAGATGTATAAAAATAAGGGTATTAATGAATATGAAAATTATCCTTGGCGCTGCTTGTGACGTGGGTTTGACTTGCATACCACATACACATAACTGCCCCGGCGGACGACGGAACACTTTGAACAGATTTTTTTGACTGAAGCTTTGACTCTCATGATTATGACCTTCTTGTTATTCGAGCACGACCTCCGTATGGATCAATATCCAAATCAACCTTATCTCCAATGAGAACGCGGATTCGATTCATTCTCATTTTTCCCGCAAGATAGGCAAGTATGACTTCCTTCGTGTCATTCAGCTCTACCCGGAATAGCGTATTCGGCAATGCCTCTACGACAATGCCGCTTGCGGTATTTTTTGCGGAGTTTTTTGATTGTGGCGCTGTGTCCATCTGGTAATTGGCGCGTCGATACATCCTAGCAGATACTAGGCTATTTCGTCAATACCTCCACGGTTATACGGTCCAAATCTGTTGGCACATTCGACCATGGGGGTGTAATAGACCCTGAACCTTTTTCGAATTCGATGACAGGCTTGAACGAGTGGAGTACGGTACTTGTCTCCGTCAACGAAAGGCCCGCAAGTTTTTGTTTGATCTGATCGACCGGAACAGAACCAACGAGCATGGCGTCACCTTTGAGTTTAATAATCAACGTATTTTTCTTTTCAGGAGAAAAATCTTTTGCGTTGGCTATAGTGAAATCAAGTGACTCGAGACCAGGCGTTTCATAAGCGAAGCTGCCAAAGGATGCAACCGCCTCTTCACCAGCTACACGAGATACCAACTCTGATCTCTTAAAGAGAATCCCGTGCACTGTTCCCTGTAAAGTTATTGTTGCCGATTTTGCGTCGCTACCCCCGATAACCGGTGCGCCAAATGTGGACACATACGCTTTTGGATACATAACATACCCCTCAGGAACGCTCGACTTCAATTTTGTCAAAAGTCCCGCAACAAGTTTAGACTGCAAATCAGCTGTTGTGGATGCCAATGTGGCAGGACTAATCGTCTTCTTTGCCCCAACAAAACCGCCAGTCAGATCTGTTGCTAGACGTGCATATATCGAATCATATTTTGCACTACCTTTGTATGCGACGATCTTGAGGTCGCTTACTGGGTCACTCTTCGTAACATTGTATGACTGACCAGGCTGATCCGCTGTTATCATGACAGAAACAGTGCCTGGAGATGTATTTGATCCAGATACGGTGTAGCCCGGTATGACGACAGAACTCGCCAGACGGTACACTCTCCCTGTATCATCACTGAGACGCGTACCCGCAATCAAGCGTTGTGATTGTGCGCTATATGAGTTGTACAAGGTGACCTTCCCTTTTGCAGATGTAGAGATTTTTGGTCCATCAGTTGCGGGAACTGTTCCAGTAGAGTCGCCTTTGATGGTGGCAATCTCATATACCAGCACACCCTTTCCCGGAATACTTTGTGAAATATATGTGCTATCAACAGTAAAAGGAATGACTTTTGGAACAATAGTGAATGACGCTCGAGAAAAATACACTGATGCAATATAGCCCACAATAGCCACAAGTATCACGATACCCATCACTATATATAGAAATTTTCGGGCACCGGAGCGTTTTTTTGGTCGCACCGCTTTGATGGGCACTTCGTCTTGATCCCCATCTTGAATATCAAGGCTTTTTTTACGTGAACTCGTTGTAACCACTTCTTCCTTCTCCGGTTCGAGATCTACTTTGCGCATAGACACAGGGCGACCTGCCTTTTTCTTTGGGGGCTGGATAGGAGCGACGATTTCAACCGGGCGTTCTACCGGAATATCCCGTATTGAACGGTGAGTATTAGGTACAATGTCTTGAACGCGGCGAGGCATATAAAAATACTATACCATATGAACTCTATTTTACTAAACTGTGAACAGCCAACACGTACAATCCAGTCAATCGCAATCGTTCCGCATGAGTTCCATATGATACATACGGTGTAATCTGATCAATATCAAGTATCTCTGGTGATGATTGCGGATATGCAGTCTTAAAACTTTCTACAAAAAAATCTTCGTGCGTACGAGCGGAGATAATAACTTTTGCTGGAACTGCTTCAGGCGTTGAGCTTGTTTTGAGAAGTTTTTTGAACTCACCCGTCCATCCCTGCTGCATGTTGACTATTGCTGCTGATTCTTTTTTTGCTTGAGTAGCATCAATATCTTTTTTCATGACTAAATTGAGGGTCGATTCGGCAGCATCATCACTCGTATTAGTCTCTTTGGCTATACTTCGGATGATATGCTGTACACCAAACGGGTAGGAACCAAAAAAAGAGCACGAGTGGGCATGAATAATGGCAACGTCCGTCAATTCCCCATGAATATGGATAAGTGCATAATCTGAGACATTCGGGACGATCTTTTGAATACTGAGATGCTGTAGAAAAAGTGACGAATGGAACTGTATATGATCCTTGTGACGTACAATACTCTCGACTGATTCGATGAATTTATCAATCATACGGCCTCCAGCAATACTTACCACAAATGAAACACCGAGCTCCTTGGTGTGACGACTCTCCCAGGATGCCACAGAATACCCATTGAGCCTAACATCAAATACCTTCTCCTCAATCACTCGGATATCGTCGGCGGCACTAGAAGTCATCTTTGAACGTTCCTCCCAGATAATACCGCTCACGTAGGCGCGACTCACCGCAGTATCTTCTTTGAACGATGTAGAAATTGTTTTTGCTTGAGAAACAGTCCACGGAGAAGAGAGGACAAAATGTACGGATGAAATACGATGGGGTAATTCACTCGCATTCACTTCTGACTGAAGGTTGGCTCGCACCGCTTGAACTATTTCTTCAACTCCCCGTAGTGCCATCTTGATCAAATAACCACTACCACCATCAGGTTTGTAAGGAATGGAAACATTGTGTGTGTACAAGATTGTAGGAATTGCGCCTGCGTGCATGTGTACCAATGATCCACGAACAACGGAACTCTGAACGTCGATAATGAGCATCAATTCATTCTGTGAACTTGAGAAAAGCATTACCGATTATTATATCATAAGAAAAAAGTGGCTATCCGAAGCGAAGACAACTGGAGCGAGTTTCATGCCAATGAGCAGGAGACCCTATTCCAGGACAGCCTTAATCCTCCTCACCCCTTGTGAACTTGCCTCCTCTTTTTGAATTTTGAATTTCCACTTCCCTTCTGGACCAGCCAATTCTTTCGTATTTTTTACATGAGGGCCACCACAAAACTCCTTCGAATACGCGGTTTCTAGATTATCACCTATATAGTAAATAGAAATCTCATCGCCATATTTTTCTCCAAAGAAATGTCGCGCACCAGTTTTTTCTGCTTCTGCACGAGGCAAGACTACATTATTCATTGGTAGCGCTGCGGCAATTTTTTCATTCACTATATCTTCTACACGCTTTTTTTGCTCATCTGTCAGCTTTACACCAGTAAAATCAAAACGCAAACGCTCAGCAGTGATGTTCGATCCTTTTTGATCACCTTCATTTTCTCCGAGGACATCGTGAAGGGCTTGGTGCAGAAGATGTGTTGCGGTGTGATAACGAACAACCATTGGGTCATGCGCATCAGCAAGGCCACCTTTGAATTTTTGTTCAGCACCGGCACGAGAGAGGTCTTGGTGTTTTTTAATTAATTCATTAACGAGATCCTTATTGAAAGTAATGCCCTTTTCTTTGCATATCTCTTCAGTAAGTTCAATTGGAAAACCATATGACTGATAAAGGTCAAATACAATATCTGCCGGAATTTCTTTTATTTTAATTGGGGGAAGGCTGACATGCACAATTTTTTGTTCCAAAATTTTAATGCCGTGTGCAAGTGTCTCGCGGAATTTAATTTCTTCATCCTTGATTGGACTGCCCACAGAAAGACCTTGGTGACCGCCCCTAACAGTTTGTGAATATATCTGGCCATAGATACTTTGAACAACCTCTACAAGTGCTATGAGTGAAGTAGCTGGGTCCATTTTCAAAATGTCAGAATGACGCACCGCTCTACGAATAAGCTTGCGTAATACGTACCCTCTATCGGAATTTGAAGGTAGGACCCCGTCAGCAACCAGGTGAACTGCGGCCCTGACGTGATCCGCAACAATGCGCGCAGAAACAACGTCCCAATTTTTTGAAAGCTCCTTGATCTTATCCATCACCGGCTTCAACAAGTCTGTATCATAAATGTTATCAACTCCCTGCAATGTCATAGCCAGACGTTCAAGCCCTGCTCCTGTATCCACAGATGGCTTCGGCAATTTTCCAACAATCTTTCCATCTTTCTTCTCATACTGCATGAAAACATCGTTCCAAATCTCAACCACCACACGATCATCGTCAGCCTTGATATATTCTTCCTGAGTGATTCCTCTCCCGCCAAATTCGTTTTTGATATCATAAAACATTTCTGTGTCAGGACCACAGGGACCATTGTCTCCCGCCTCCCACCAATTGGTCTTGGCTCCTCGGAAGAATATGCGCTCACCTTCGACGCCATTCTTTTTGAAAATGTCACTCCAGATAGCCGCTGCCTCATCATCCTTTGGCGCATTCTCATCTCCTTCAAACACAGTCACGTACAAACGTCTCGGATCAAGTCCAAGGCCTTCTTTTGGATCAGTGAGAAATTCGTAACTCCAATTGATCGCTTCTTTTTTGAAATAATCACCAAGCGACCAGTTGCCGAGCATCTCAAAAAAAGTCGCGTGAGTCTTGTCGCCAATATCATCAATATCCACTGTACGAACGCATTTTTGGACATCAACAAGCCGAACCCCTTGCGGATGAGTTTTACCAAGTAAATATGGAACCAATGGCTGCATGCCGGCGGTATTGAACAACGTTGAGTTGGTTACACCCTTTTCGTCTGGCGTGACCAAGGATGCAGATGGAATAACCGCGTGTCCACGCTTTTCAAAAAAAGATAGAAACCGAGAGCGAATCTCTGATGAGTTCATGGCAGGATAGTATCACGAATTACTTGAAAAAGTAACATTATTCACCCCCAATATAGAATAGAATCGTAAGCATGACGACAAGAAACAAGGCGACCCACAACACAACCTCGCTCGCTGTATAGAAATGTTTGTGGGTCGGTAATAGATCAGTGCGCACACGTTTGTCGTGAACAGCAAAGGCGTTATCAATCTGTTCCTTGCTCCAACCACCCGCCTGGAGGCTCACAATGAGTGAATTGCGCGGAATCCCTTGGCGAAGTTGACTGTCAACGTAATGTGTAAATTCTTCAGGCTTCATACGTGTATCTATTATACACCAAATGGAGCAAGCTAGTTCATCTTCTTGATCCAGGCACGGTATTTCTTGTCCATATCCTCAAAACTAACCTTATTATCAGCGATTTTCTTCTTGCCATGCACCATATTGATACGACCATCAAGATCGACTGGCCCTGTATATGCCTTGACCGACTGTAGTCTGAGTATACGAGCTTGTGCAGTTTTGAGAATCTCATCAACCGAACGAGTAACCTCATGAATGAACGCATCTGGACTCAATTTTTTGCCCGTAGCCATAGCTACCAGCTTTTTTGCCGGATATGACGAAGCATATGACCACATCTTAGTCATCTCCTTGCCTACATTAGGGTTGTCCACAATGTATCCGTATTTCTTGAAAAAATACTCACGCCACTGAGATACGCCGAGCTCAGCCAAGCCATACCCGTGATAGTACGCAGAACTTTCCCACGAATAAATATGTGGGACATTGAGAATGCCAATAGTGTCCTCAGACCGGTCAAAGTACGTACGGGCAACTTTTCTCGCAATGTCGAGAACTTTTGTGCGGGTGAGATTCTTTGTCTCATATATTTCTTTCTCAAAAAAGATGACAAAGCAGATACTCATCATATCGAGAGGCATCAACGGTTGAAGTTTACGCACCTTGCGTTCATAGAGGTCAAATGGGTATGGTTCGCCTTTTTCGTTCTTCACATACCGCATACGCCATTCGATACTGCTCGAAATCGTATCCATAAACATACTATGGGTCTCCGCCCACGAAACTGACGAAGGTGGATATTCTGAGTTAACGCAGGCATCCTTTTGGGTCGAACAGAGCCTGTCAGCTGCGTGACCTGCCTCATGAAATACTGTATGAATACCTTGAACACCTGATCCAACCTGATCAGCAATAGCATCCGACGTAAAATTGGCCGAACCAGGAATACGTTTGTTGCCCTTATACTCTACAAGCTTTGGGTAATGGCAAAATCCATTGTTATGCTTCCCTTTTCTATCCAGGAGATCGAGAGTGACTGTGCCACCGTTGAAACCGACACCGAGTGCTGCAAATGATCTGCCCCAGTAGGACAACACGTTTTCAAATCTAAAATACGGATCTTCTTCTTTAACAAAATCTCCCGTCATCATATAGGCGAAGTTCCATGGCTTGCGTAGTCCGGGCATTGTATTCTCAAGGTCGCGGATGCTTTTAAATCCGTACTTCGTTTTTTCATAGATATTTTCAAAAATCGAAAAGAGTTCTTTTTTGGTCATATCTTCATCAATGCGAGCCTTGTATTCGTAGAAATCAGAAAAACCGAGGGCTCGTGCAAATTCGTTGCGAACGTTGATGACAGCAATATATTCGTCTAAATAATCGAGTGGTAACTTCTCGAGGGCGTCAAAACAAGCTTTTCTAACACTCTCACTTGGATGCGTACGCATCAACACCCGCATACGGTTCTCGGAGGCCTCAACAAATGTACTCGTGACTGGGTCAATATACCCTTCGGTTCGGGCCGTCCTTTTTTGCGCAATCTTATTTTCAAGATCAAGGGCTTTCTTTTTGAGTGGCAACGCATGAGCTGGTGTTTGGTACAAATCAAAAAAATGATTCCACTGTTTGAGGCGAGTCTCGTTTTCACCAGTCGCCTTTTTGAGGTAGAGAATCGTTTCTGCTTTGAGGTCGGCATCTGCCCTAAAAGCATCGCGAGCCAACTGGGCTTCATTCATCTTTGTATCGACACTATGGTCACCCATATTTGAGAGCCAAAAATAATCCTCATATGTCGTATGAAGTTTGTTGTATGTTGTGTTGAGATAATTGAGAAAATCTGCAGCTGTTTTCTTTTTCATAGTAATTTAGTTGATGTATGAGCGAAGTATTTCCATGTCTTTTTTTAAATTGGGAAGATTGTTCGGATTATACACGGCAACGCATGGATGGTACAGCACGACAATATCGAGGTCACCATATGCAGTCTTCGTTGGGTACGCCCTTCCGTGAGCTTGGGAGATCGGTTCGAGCTGTAGATCAAGATCAAATTTCTTCATAATATATCCCATAGCATAGCGACCGAGGGCGACAATAACTCGCGGCCTAATAATCTGGATCTGCCTATCCAAAAAAGGCCCGTAAATCTCTATTTCCTGAGTCGTTGGGTCCCTATTCTCTGGCGGACGATCTTTTACAATGTTTGTTATATAGACAGCATCACGCGCAATACCAACATGCGCAAGTAGTTGGTCAAGAACTTTTCCTGCCGCACCACAAAAAGGCCGCCCAGTCTTTGCCTCATTTCTACCCGGAGCCTCTCCAACAAACACAATGCGAGCATCATGATTTCCTTCTCCTATGACAGGAAAAAATCCATTTGAGACGCGATATTCATATAAGGGAGAATTCTTGAGGGCAAGAATTTCATCGCGAATGGCACGCATCTCTTCTGTCTTGGTCATGGAGCTATAAATACTTTTTGATATTTTTCAAATCACCCTTGAGACAGATTGGGTCCATTGATTCTATTTCTTCAATATATGCAGAATCAAGTGGAAGATCATAGAGCAGAAACATTTTCTTATTATTTACGTACGCCTGACCCATTTCAATAAGAACATTACCTCCAATATAGTTTTTTCTGCCCTTCTTTTCGGCATTTACAAACAAAATGGCATCACTTTCGAGAATATGTTGGTAATGAACTTTTAAATAATTATTTTCACGTTTTATTGCAGCATGTTCCCCATTAAAAGCACGCTGCAAAATTTCCTGCTTTTCACCTCTCACAAACGCTTCATAATCAGGATGAATCCAACCATCATAGCCAAGCTCACGCAAACGATCCTTGGATGCAACCATTTCTTTCATAAAGTGACTACTTCCTAATACATATACTTTCATACAAGGTAGGTTAAATTTATTTTTTTATAAGACTCAAATTTCCATTCAGAATAACCGGCATGCCAAGAAGTTCCTCTTTGTAGCCGACATCTTCTTGCAGTGGATTGAGAACGTAGATTTTTTTGCCGAAATGAAGTGCAATAGCCATTTCTGACAGAACCGCACCACCTATATAGCCCTGCTTGCCGTTTTTCTCATAATTAAGAACAAGCACCGAATCACCTTTCACAACTTTATGAAAATGATGCTTAGTCAAGAAAGTTTTGCGTGCATAGGTATTTACATCCGCAAACCATGTCTTATATTTCTCCACATTAAAATCACCCGTTTTCTTCATCTTATTAGCGGTCAACGGGATAAGAACATTGAAGCCCATACGTTTTAGCTCGGTTTCAATAGCTACAACTTGCGGATAGAAGGAAGCGCTCGAACAGATGGTTATCGTATGCTTCTTTTGAGGTTTCGCCGTGTTTTTATTGGTTCTTTTTTTCATGAGAAATGGTAGTGGTAATTAGTGTCATACATTCTCTAAACAACGCCAAAAATTCTGGTGAATATACTGCTGGTATAAACAAGCGTTTTTCATTGTCACTCAAAACAAAGATTTTTTCAATCGGCCAAGCCTCGAAACCAATAGCCTTGCCTTTCTCAATTTTAAGATCAGCGATATTTCCTCGATACATATACGCATACTGGACTCGAAAAGCGTAGTTTATTTTGCCAGTGACCGAGTCAATAGATCGTCGATGTACTTTTTTGAGAAGATGCAAATCAGACATCACAATATCAACCCCCGTCTCTTCTTTTGTCTCTTTGACAGCTGTTTGCTCGTAGGTTTGACCAATTTCAACATGTCCACCAACAGTGGCATCGAGAAGATCAGGGTATGTATCCTTATCCTTTGCTCGATGTTGAAACACGATAGAACCATCAGGTGTAATAAACCATACATGAATCTCGCGGTGAAGAAGACCTTCCGTGTGAATTTTGTCTCGGGTCTCCTGACCAATCACTTCATCCTGTTCATTAACGATCTCTAACAATTCAGGACGTGCCATAGTATTATTTATTTACGGCAATAATCTCCCGCGCCTCCGCAACAATCTTCCCAATTTCCTCCTCAGATCTGATACCAATTTCTTTCAGTATATCAGTGCGCTTGATGACATCGGCGCAGGTAATGACATTGCGGCCAACGAGATCTCTCTTGTGCTGATACGAAAGCGAAGTGATACACGTCACGGGATGTAGTTTAAACTTATCAATAATAGAGTGAAGATTTCCGCTCGACGGATAGTTCCAGCCGATAAGCTTGAGTTTTGTGCACGCACCATACTTGACCGCTTGCTCCGTAAACTTGGTATTAGTAAACAACCATCGCTCATTGAGCTTGCGCTTTCTACCACCAAAATCAAACTCATTGCCAGCAATATCGTCAAAACGTGCCTTTACATAGAGTGCAACCTTCACATCGGACTTGAGACCAAACTCATGATGAAATTTTGCCTCAACCATAGCGAGCGCGTCGCTTCTCCAAGCTACGACGTCCACTTCGTGTTCGATGCATGAACCCATGATTTGCTGATCAGTCAGTGTCTCATAACCCCAAGCATGAAATATGCGCGCCACGAATTTTTCAAATGGGAATCCATCAGGGCCGAGCTCGGCCAGTGCACGGCGTACAGAATATTTGACTGCTGTAGGTACTGAGCGTTTTCGAAGCAATGAAAACGCGTGACCATAAATCTCATTGGTGGTCATACCATCTTTCATGCCCGCTTCGACTTTTTCCGCGATCTCATCGATCGACTCATCTGACGCACCTGCATGACGCAACGAGTTGATCAGCTTTTCTTCTTCAAAAAGCTGTTTGGTACCGTCGGATTTTGTTATATAGATCAGATGGTTCATAAAAACATTATAACAGACCCTGACTCAATGGGACGATCCTATATCCACGACTCTCTACTTCGGTAAATACTTCATCAAGAATGCGCCCAGTGATGGTATCTCCGATATGCATAAGAATAATAGAACCTGGATCGATATTGGCATATATCCGTGCCTTTGCTTCTGCATCAGTAAAACCCTCTGTCTCCATCCAATCACCCGCATCAACAGTCCACATGACAGCACGATACCCATTGCGAGCAGCAACAGCCAATACGTCTTTGTTATATTCACCAAATGGTGGTCGGAAATAAGGCTTGGTCGAGGAGCCTATGAGCGAAATGACTGAAGCATCCATCAACGTCAATTGTTCGGCGATCTCAGACCATCTCAGTGAGGGCAAATGTGGGTGCGAATATGAGTGGTTATAAATATCGTGACCCGCAGCGTGTATTCGCCGTACTAACCCAGGATTTCTCTCAACCCATTTTCCGGTAAGGAAAAAGGTGCCATGAGTGTGATGGCGTTCCAATACAGCAAGTATCTGCTCCGCAGACTGGTTGCCTTCACCTCCGTCAAAGGTAAATATAACTTGATGGGTGTCCGTTGAGCCTTGGTGTATTGGTGATGGTACCGTGCCGGCAAATGGCACATGGACCATAGGCGTCAACGTCGGCATCGGTTGAATAGTACGTTCATGCGCATACAAAATAACAACGACAAGCAAAATAATAAGCGCTGAAATACTACGGCGATGGTGTGAATCCATGCACACATTATAGCGTGTACTCCCTATTTGCCACTAATTATTCCCCCGCCGAGACAGATATCACCACTATACACAACAATAGACTGACCTGGCGACAATGTTGATTGTGGTTTAACAAAGTGAATTGTCGTATTATCGCTCGCACGTATACCCTGTAGTTCTTCACGATATCTAGAACGTGCTAACAATGGTGCATCCAGTGGTATAGAACCCTGATTCCAGTTTATCTGCTCGAGCACAGCAGTTGACAGTGCTGTTGCCAAACTTCCATCAGGTTGTTTTTTGGAAACAGTGAGTGTATTCGCTTCGATATCTTTTGCAACCACATACACAGGCTCGTCGGTAGGTGTTTTTTTGGTAATAGTGAAGCCATGTCGCTCGCCAATAGTATAAAATACTGCCCCATCGTGAGTACCAATAACAGTACCTGCCTGGTCAAGCACCTTTCCTTTTTGTATTGGAATGTAGTGCGACAAAAATTCTTTCACATCGATTTTTCCAATAAAACAAAGTCCCTGACTGTCTTTTTTATCTGCGTTGGGAAGTTTGAACTTCTGAGCAAGAGCCCTTACTACAGGCTTTTCCATATCTCCGACCGGGAAGATGGTTTTTGAAAGCTGTTTTTGCGTAAGTGTCCATAAAAAATATGACTGATCCTTATTTGGATCTTTTCCGGCCAAAAGCTGAAACATGCCATCTGACTTCCGCTCAATGCGTGCATAGTGACCAGTTGCGACAACATCAGCGCCATTCTTCATGGCCCAGTCAAAAAAACCGCCAAATTTAACTGATTTGTTACACATAACATCTGGATTTGGCGTTCTACCGGCTCGATATTCAGCAATCATATAATCAACTACCCCTTCTTTGTATTCTTTTTCGAGATCAAGTGTCAGAAATGGAATACCAAGATGCGCAGCAACTCTCATGGCATCTTGTCTATCTTCTCGCCACGTACACTCGAGCCAGTCAGGCTGCCAGACCTTGATGAAGACTCCTGTTACGTCGTAGCCAGCTTTTTGGAGAAGTGCGGCCGAAACTGACGAGTCTACCCCGCCAGACATGCCCACAAAGACACGTTCTTTTCTTGATGTAAGCTCGTCTTGACGCATATAGAAAAATAATATATAACTAAAATTGAATTCGAGCAAGTTTGCTCCTCAAAACTACAACAACGATTGGAACTCTATGAATCATATAATCCGTGACCAGATATTGGCTGGTTTGTTTGTCTCGGGCCTCATCTTAGGCCTTCTAGCCCTGATATCAATCTTCATCTTTGCAAGCGAACGAAAGAAATTCATTGCACGGATCGTGTGCGGACTGGCCTTCGGAGTCGCCGCGTTTGTCGTCATTTTTTCTCCAGAGGCCGATTCAACCACAAAACCTCTCGCCCAAGTCGGTTCCCTCGAACCCGGTTGTTACGCCATTGACGACGTCTGGCAGATCGGCAAACAATCCTGTGCCATCATACGGCCCGTCACCATCACACACATCGATCCCGTGCTCAAACAGGCGACGGTGATGGTGCTGAGCGAGCACTGGATAGTATGCGACGTAAACGACACCGACATTCATGGCCGAGATGCGGGGCGTCTTTTTACTGGGTATGCGATCGTTGCATCAACCAACGGGGCTCGCCGTCTGCAGGCATACGACCCATTCAAGTGAGCTGAGCATACAGCTTGATCCTTCCTCGCCTCGCCGAATTCCGGTGAGGCTTTTTATTGCAAATATTTCTGCTTATTAATCACGTGCCCATCATGCGTCGTGGCATAATGGGTAATGCCATTTCCATCAGCTAGATAAAAATAGTAAGGCGTCGAAACGGGATATAATGTTGCTTTTATCGCATCTAACCCCGGGTTAGTTATCGGCGTTGGTGGCAGTCCCTTGTTGAGATACGTATTATAAGGTGAAGTTGTCGCCAGATCTTTCAATGTTATTCCACCCGTTTTCTTATTGAAAATATAATAGAATGGCACATCCACTTGAAGCGCCATGCCCTTTTCAATACGTTTCCAGAGGACACCCGCAATAATCTGTCTATCAACATATTTGTTAGCTTCTTTTTCCACGATCGAAGCCATGATCATAATATCTTTGAGAGAATGAGTTGACGTAGCAATCGCATCCTCGAGCGACTTGATCGCCACATCGAACTGATCACGCATCATTGTGACCAGTTCACTCGGGGTAACGTCCGGGTCAACAAAGTATGTTTCTGGAAACAGATATCCTTCGAGAGGTTTTGCCTCGGCAAGAAACGCACCACCATCAAATCCCGGAATACTTTTCTGCGCCAATGCAGCTATATCTTTTGCGCTCGTACCCTCAAATACAGTCAATTTTATCTTTTCAACATTTTTTATGCCGTACGCCGCGCGATATGCCACACGCAAAGCTGATTGCGGTTGATCAAAAAGATAGCTACCTGCCTGTACCCCCTTTCCATCATGAAGAAGTACGACGTATATCTTAAATAAATACGCAGATTTGATTATCCCCTTTTCCTTGAACAGTGATGCGGTAGCGGATACCGTCATGTCTTTATTAATACGAATGATTGCATTGCGGGGAAACGTTGATGGCGCGACCGAATAACAAACCGCCGTGATGACGCACGCGACAATCACTACCAAAATGGCCGTAATGGCCACTTTGTATTTAGCAAGAGACTGTCGGCATAACCGGAGTATTCGTTTACGTGAAAAATACATATAACAACGTGGTAATTATATCGGAAGGTTTGAAGGTGCCTCGGACTTCTTTGATGGCAAGCGTTCCAACGTAGGGGTTGCTGCAACAGAGCCAGGGAAATGAAAAAGTGTTGCTAACTCCTCACTATTGAGCACAAACGGCTTTTTGTCTGCTGGAGCATAAAAATACGAGCGACGTTTGTACAGCGCCAAAGCCTCCTCTGAGTAACGATTGCGGCGAATATCTTTGTAGTCATGCCACGGGTCTGTGATCTTCGCATGCCAGACATCACCTTTTGGCTTGAATCCATTGAGGGACTCTGAGCTAAAATGTTTGAAGCTTGAAATCGTACCGCCGGCGCCAACGATACGGTTGAATACATCGCTTTTACCAATGTATAACGCGCGAATACCGACATCAAATCCTTGTTTGGTGACACTACGTTCAACAGCTTCAATAATCGCTTGTTCACCCTTAGAAATCGTCGGGAGTTTTGCATAACCACTATCAGGATTGATCTCACCCGAGACTTTTGATTTTGCGTCACGGATCAAGATATCATTAACAATTTTCTTTGCTTGATCTTGCCACGCATCAGTCTTCTCAAAAAAACTTCCGGGTTTTGGCTGTTCTTTTTTGTGCGCACGCATGAGTATTTGTATCCAAATCTGTTGATTGGGTCCGACACTTCCGAGAAACTCGAGCATTGGTGTCAACGGATCAATCTTGAACTCTTCCTTCGGATCCTTATCAAGACCATAGTCAACATACGTCTTTATTGGATACGCATCGGGTTTTGTTAAGGTAAATTCATTTGCCCATATTTTCATCGTTTTTGGGTCAAAGTGAACTGATTGCGCATAGTCCCCACTTTCATGGACTTCTATACCTGGAAATTGCGAATACAATCCGGTGATCACACCGCCCTTGCGTCTGTCTTCGGTCCATATGAAAAATTTGACCTTGCCTTCGATAGAAACCATTTCGAGCGAATACCAGGGGCGCACTTCACCCTTCCAATATTGTGCAAACCAGCTTCCGTCAGAAGTATTGTGAAGCGATTGGAGAAATACTTCCATGGCCAATGGAGATTTGAACGTATCCTTGGGTAGTTTGAGTTCAAGGACGGTGTATTTCAGTGAAAGAAAGAATTTGGATCGCACGTAACGAACCCAGAGTGGCCAAAAAATGAGAGCAAGGAGGATGACGAGCGCAACGGGGGCAATGAAAATTGCGTATTGTACCGCCTGTGGAATAATGATTGACTGCAAATCACTGGTCAATACAGAAAATAGCTGGTCAATGGACATGTCAATATTATATCAATAACTCGTTAACTAACAAAGCGGCTCGTACGAGTACCTCAGAGACACGGAAACTTTGCGCACAAAGTTTCCTAGTCCTCGCCGATTTTGTGCTCAAAATCGGCTGTGGATGTCTCTTCAGTACTGTACTACACCGCTGTGTTAGTTAGGCAGATACAGAGTATTTGCCGTCCTTGTCCTTCTTGAAATATTTTGGATTCTGCAAATTGACTGCAATAGTGTTTTCCTTGACGTAGCGCTCCTTCATAACCTTGGCAACAATCTCTTCCTTGGTCATTGGGCCATGCTTTTCAAGCACGAGGCGGATAACGTCACGAACGATGCCAGGCGCATATCCCCATTCTGCAAGAGCGTAGAGACCACGGCCGACAAGTACGAAACGAGGATCCTTGATGAGTTCATTGTGGGTGGTTGCAACATGAGCCTTTTTCTTGAACATAACCATGATCTGTTTTGCAACATCACGGAAATGGATCGGAGAACCGTGCTTACGGATAACGAGGAAAGCGTAATCGCGCATACCCTTGGTCTTGATATTTGAAGAATGTGATGCACCCCAATCACCGAGAGCATTGACGCCAATAGCTTTTGAGAGCTTGAGCCAGCGCTTCATGATCTCCTGATTCTTGTAGCGTTCTGAAACGCCCTCGAGATGCTGGAGAAACTTGTTGATCATTTCTGACTCAGGAAGAAGATCTTGCGTGTTGAGGTTTGTATACAATTTGCGGAGCGCGATCTCAACTTGAGAAGCGAGTTCCTCATTGACGTGCCAGCGGTGATTGAAATCATCATCTTCCTTGCGCTTCTTGAATGGTTCACCAATAACCAAAAGGAAATGAACATGATTCTGAAGGCTCTTATCCTTTGAAACATGGCCGAGAAAATCTTCTTCCACGACAATGCCGCCCAATGCATGAAGCGTATTTTCGAGCTCAGCAAAAACAGCCTTTTCAAGCTTGTATTCATCTGACTTGCGAACCATACCAAGAGCATAGTTTTCGATCTGACGGACACGCTCACGAGTAATGCCATACTTTTTACCGATAGCATCAAGAGTCATACGGCGAGTGTCAGAACCGAGTCCGTAGCGATAGATAATCACATCACGGGCACGATCAGGGAGAGATGAGAGGAGACGCTTAACGATCTGCTTGGGTTTGAAGGAAATTGTTGAAGAAGCCATGTAATTTGATAATAAATAATTGATACATTTGTATCACTTGCTTGTAATAAAGTCAATTTCGTGGGAATGTCAGCATTCCCTACACCCAGGCTTGATGTATACACACTACCTTATCCACAGATTGTTGTCAAATGGGGGCTACCAAACCATTCCGCGACAAGGGTTTCCTCATGCTGAAATGAAAAGACGGAGGTGTACGAAGTATGAGTGTGACTCTATTTCAGCATTCGAAAACCCTGTCACTTCATGGTTTGGCTACACGACGACAATATTCACGAGTTTATTTGGTACAACAATAATCTTCTTCACTTCCTTCCCTTCTATCCACTTCAGGGCCTCAGGAATGGCCTTGGCACGGTTCTCAAGTTCCTCCTGTGATGAATCTGTAGGAACTGTGAATGAGCCACGCATTTTGCCATTTATTTGGACGATAATAGTGACCTCATCATCGGCTGCTAGAGTAGCATCATAGACTGGCCATGGTGCACAATTGATAGATTTCTTATTACCAAGTGATGCCCACAATTCTTCAGTAACATGTGGTGCAAAAGGTGCGAGCAACTGGAGCAATACGCCATATTGCTCGCAATCGATAACCTGTACCTTCTCAAGTTCGTTTACAGTGATCATAAGGGTGCTTATTGCTGTGTTGAAACGCATAGCTTCGATATCATCACTTACTTTTTTGATCGCTTTATGAATAATCTTATTCACCAGTATAACATCACCGACTTTTTCATCGGTTTGAGCAACTACTTTTTCACGTAATTTCCACACACGTTCAATAAATCTGCGTACGCCTGCAATGTTATTTGTATCCCAGGCAATCGGCTGATCAAATGGTCCCATAAACATCTCATAGAGACGCAGCGAATCGGCTCCGACAGTGGCTACTATGCTGTCAGGATTGATCACATTGCCTTTTGACTTCGACATTTTGACTCCGCCTTCAGCCAAAATAAGTCCATGAGAGGTGCGCTTGGTATATGGCTCATCGGTCGGCACCAATCCGAGATCAAAAAGGAACTTGTGCCAGAAGCGTGAATAGAGCAAATGCAATGTCGTGTGCTCCATGCCGCCGTTATACCAATCAACGGGAGTCCAATAGTCGAGATTCTTTTTGTCAGCAAATACTTTTTTGTTTTTAGGATCTACATAGCGCAAATAATACCAACTCGAGCCCGCCCAGTTTGGCATGGTATCAGTCTCACGCTGTGCTGGTCCCTTACATTGAGGACACTTTGTATTTACCCATGCAGTAATCGCTGCCAAAGGAGATTCGCCCGTTTCGGTTGGCTTGTAGTTTTTGACTGAAGGTAATTTGATCGGCAAATCCTTTTCGGGTACCGGAACAAGGCCACACTTCTGACAGTTAACAACTGGTATTGGCTCACCCCAATAGCGCTGACGTGAGAAAATCCAATCGCGGAGTTTGAATGTGGTGATCCACTTTCCACCGACTGATTCGGTAATCTCTTTTTTGACCAATGACGACTCCTTACCACTGAATGATCCGGAATTTTCCAATATACCGTCACCAACAAAAGATGCGTCCGGCGAAACAAAGCGCTGCCAGAATGCCCAATCAGTGATTTTTGGATACAGAGCAGTCGGAATATCTTTTCGTGCTACCCACGAAATCTGCTGATGGTTGGACTCATGCTCAGCAACAGGTTGTTGTGCGCCGCTCTTCAACTCAAAATAATATCCATCCAACATGGCTGAACGATTTTCATTTTTGTGTGGCGCAAAATGTTTTGCGTAGACATGACCGCCGAGTTTTTTCACCAACACAAAATCGGTAAATCCAGTCTCCTCTATAATCTCACGCTTTGCAGCCTCAACAGGATCTTCACCTGGATCAATGCCTCCAATGACAAAGGTCGTCCACCCATGTTTCGGCGCTTTGAGACAGAGGAATTCGTCCTTTTCCCAGTGCTTAACAATAGCTAGGATGCATTCACGTGCCACAGTCTTCACCCCAGGCCTCGATGCAAAATCACCTTGAGTGACATTGATAAGTGGTGCAACCACTTCTCGTACTGGTAATCCATATTTTTTTGCAAACATACCATCACGCTCATCATGTGCAGGAACAGCCATAACTGCGCCTTTACCATAATCTGCCAAGACGTAGTCAGCTATCCACACAGGAACTTCTTCCTTTTTTGCCGGGTTAATTGCTTTTACACCTTTTAACTCTACTCCTGTTTTTTCTTTTGTCGCATCTGTGCGTTCCATTTCTGATTCTTTTTTGACCTTGGCAATGTATAATTCAACCTCAGATTTATTTTCTACAACTGAAAGAAGCTCTTTAACCAGAGTATGTTCAGGTGCAAGCACAACATAGGTCACACCAAAAAGAGTATCGGGACGGGTCGTGAAGACTTTAATCCTACGCGAACCAACCATACGAGGAACGAACGTATCCTTGAGGAGCTCCTCAGTTTTTTTGTATCTCAAACTCTCATCTTGTTCTACCTTAAACTGTCCGGTCTCAACATATTTCAACAGCGACTCCATCGGGTACCCAGGTTGCGATTTTTCGGATCGTTCAGTTTGCAGATAATATTCATACGGTGATTGTTCAGCCGAAATTGTGCCTTTCTCATCAGTAAATGCAAGACCGTAAATAAATTTAGCCTTTGAGGCACCTCCGACACCTTTCAAAAACTTGAGTGTGTATTCAATAACCTCTTCATCAGTAGCGCGACCACTCTTTGGATTTGCTAATTTTCGAATATGATGAATAACACCACCATCTGTTGGCCACTTTTCAACCCAAAACACATGATCAGTTGAAATAGTTGGAATACCTGTCTTTTTGAAATAATATTCCGACTTCAATCGAGCATTCGCGAGATGATCATTACCTTCAACCAAATCAGAATCATCCAACGGCGGAAGATCATTTAGCGAAATGAGTTCCAATTGACTCACATCCTTGAGACAGGTCTTGACCATCATTATTTTTGCTTCGTTTCTCGTTCCAATAAGAACCCGTCGCTTCTGGACATCAGACTTAATGGAAAATTCAAGTTCAGCCCCCTCACTCTTCCCTATCCAATTTCGCTGCTGCTCCTTGATCGCGTCCTTCCAATCCAACAAAGGTTTACCAAATGACTCAGCGGTGATAGCCGGATTCAGAAACTTTGCCCACACGTATCTCTGTGAATCAGGCGAGACAAAGGCAGTCATTTCTTCTTTTGAGAGCCACACCACCTCATGGTTGGCCTGCTCTTCAGCGGTAATCTCATTTCGATCACCATTTTGTAATTCGAAATAGAGCGCATCAAAATGTGCATAACGATTTACATTTTTTGGCACATGGAAAAACTTGGCATCAACTTTTCCGAGAGCACGAATAAACGCAGGATTTTTATATCCGGTCTCTTCGACAATCTCTGCAATCGCTGCTTCTTCGGGAGTCTGCTTCCCTTCGACCCCACCTGTGATAAGCGTCTGCCAATCTACCTTCTTCCATTTGAGACCAATATATTTATCCTCTGACCAATGCTTCACAATCGCGACAATAGCTTTGCGCTCAACAAAAGGAAGCTCGTGTCTGACTGCACCAGGCTCTGTCGTCTGCGTAAAACAAGGCACATCATCAGTACCTTCGAGAATGTCTCCTTTTGGCGTTACCCGTGCATTCAGACTATTCAATAGTCGATCAGCATATTTCGTAATAGCCAGCATCCATTGCTCTTTCTCTCGCTTTTCGACTGGCGTACCGCAACGTTCACATTTTCCATCGATAACCTCTTCGTTGGCGAGACCGATCAGGTCTTTTGGACACCAATTGATGGTCATCTTCTTTTTGTACGCCAGTCCTTTTTTGAAAAATTGAAGGAAAATCCACTGCGTCCACTTGTAATAAGCAGGATCTGTGGTGTTTATCTCCCTCGACCAATCAAATGAAATACCGATAGACTGAATTTGCTTTCGAAATGTATCGGAGTTTTTCTTTGTTACAACACGTGGGTCCTGACCAGTCTTAATAGCATAGTTCTCTGTAGGCAATCCGAAGGCATCCCATCCAATCGGATACAAGACATTGTAACCCTGCGCGCGACGTTTGCGAGCAATAACATCCATAGCAATATATGGACGCGGATGTCCCACATGCAACCCGTCCCCAGATGGATACGGAAATTCAATGAGACCGTAGAATTTTTTCTTCGTTGAATCTTCTTTTACTTGATAGAGTTTCTTTTTCTCCCAATATTTTTGCCACTTCGGCTCAATCTTTGTGTGGTCGTATGCACCGATGGTAGAAGCCATTTTTGTCGCTTTTGCTGAAGCTTTTATCATAGGTCAAATAATAGCTCAAAAAACCTTTATTTACAAAAAATCGCCACCTGCCTTACGGCAGATGGCAACTGACATCTGATGAAACTACGGTGCACTGGGAGGCAGATCATTTGACTGCTTGAACGCTCGTCGCACTGACGCGAGAAAACTCTCGGCGGTACGCGGCGTACTTCCAGGTGCCATGTCACTGCGAGTGGCGTGGGACTGGAACGACAGGAACCGCGTAAAACTCATGGGTTGTGAGGAGAAGCCGGAGCGGCTCTGCCCCATTTTTTTTCGCGTAATAGGTGTAAAGATCATATTTGTTAATGGGTGTAGTAGGCGTACCAGTAGTAGCAGAGCCCAGTGGCCAACACTGCACAAACAATCACTACACCTAGAACCCAGCGTCCTTGGCGAGCAAACGTGTTGTTTTCATCGAGTGTTGATGGCGCTCGATCCCAAAAAGGGTGAAGGGGTATCTTGTTCATATCACGCCTTCCGGCACGACGAGGTGACTTGATTATCCGGCAGCAAGAATGCGAACATCACAACTGCTGTTAAACAGACAGCGAGCAGTACGCATCCGAGCGCGACTTTCACTCCAATCAATGATAGTACTCCGACACTACTTGTCATGAATCCTCCAGGGTTTGACTGAGTTTAATGTTGAAAAACCAATGGAATACACGCCCTACGACAACGTACATTCCGCCGAGATTTATAGCATATTTAGGTTGTACTGGGAAGTTAGATTTTAAACTCCATCACATCCCCATCTTTGACAATATATTCCTTCCCTTCAGTCCTCAAAAGTCCCTTTTCGCGAGCGGCACCAAATGAGCCCGACTCGATCAGTTTGTCCCACTCGATAACTTCTGCACGAATAAATTTATCCTTGAAATCACCATGAATAGCTGTACCTGCTTCTGGTGCAGTCCAGCCACGATGAATAGTCCAAGCACGAGTTTCTTTTTCTCCGGTCGTAAAATAAGTAATCAGATTGAGCAATTCGTACCCTTTTTTGATGAGGTCATCAATACCATCCTCCTTGGCACCGAGTCCTTCGCGAAGCTCCTGTTTCTCTTTGTCATCAATATCTTTGAGCTCGTGTTCAATGCCCGCGTCCACAATGACCCACTTTGCACCGTTCTCTTTGAAGAATGCAATGAGTTTCTGATAACGTTCATCATTCAGTTCATCAAGATTTTTGCCGCCTGATTTTTTATTCAACACATACATGAATGGCTTTGAGGTAAGCAGGTGGAGCGACTTTACGAAAGGAGCTTCAAATTCATCAGGAACGACTGTTGATGCTAACTTCCCTGCCTTGAGTGCGACCAAAATCTTTTCAACGAGGCCATTTTCGAGGATAGCTTCCTTTTTGCCCGACTTTACTTCTTTGGCCAAACTTCCGTGACGCTTGGTGACTGTCTGGAGATCAGCAAGAATAAGTTCGAGGTTGATAACTTCAATATCTTTGAGAGGATTGATCTTTCCATCAACGTGAATAATGTTGTCATCTTCAAAAATGCGAACGACTTCTGCGATAGCGTCCGTTTCACGAATGTTTGTGAGAAATTGGTTGCCGAGTCCCTCACCATCTGAAGCACCTTTCACCAGGCCGGCAATATCCACGAACTCAACCACCGCAGGAACTGTCTTTTGAGTTTTAGAAAATTCAGAGAGTTTCCAGAGACGTTCGTCAGGCACCGCAACAACGCCGACAGACGGGTCAATGGTCGCAAAGGGATAGTTTGCAACAAGAACGCTCTTTCGAGTCAGAGCGTTGAAAAGTGTTGATTTGCCGACGTTTGGGAGGCCGACGATGCCGATGGAGAGAGACATGGGTAGAAATATAGCCTATTTATTGAATTTTAGGAAATTCTAATAAGCCCATACGCCCAAGGTTGACAGAAGTTATTTCTAATGTTAAATATTACTTAATGAAAGGATTGGTTCCTTGCCAATAATTGTTGACGTATGAGCCCTCAAACAAAAGCGATCCTTGCCGGTTTTTTCTTTGGACTGTATCCACTGATACTCAAGCACAGCAAGCTCAGTGGTAACATGACCTCTCTCCTGTTCACCTTCGCTGTCTTTACGGTCATTGTCCCTTTCGCATGGAAGGAACTGACCACGATCCAGCAGACATTCTGGCCTGCCATCATCGGCGCAGGGATAGCAAGTGGTTTTGGCATGCTCTGCATGACGAGCATGCTGGCACAAACACCACAGGAACGAATTGGCATGCTCATCCTGGCCATGATCGTGACACAGAGCGTCGTCACGGTGATATTCCAAATCGTGATTGATAAGGGAATCACTTTAACCAAAGTTATTGGTTTTGTGTGTGCCGGCGTTGCGATCGTTCTGCTCAACAAGAAATGATTTCGTTATTTGGCTCCCACGAAAGACCACGCGCGGTATTCAGTTACTCGGTGGCCACATAGTGGACGCCCCCATCAGTGAGAACAGCGTACTCCGTTACGCACTCTCGCTGGTGGGATTTTTTATATAAATTTGACAAAAACTTATTTTCAATTTCCTTTTTTAAAGTTCTTGACGTTTTTAAAAAAAAGAGTAATCTCTTGGACAGGTCCGTTCTTTTGAACAACCTTTGGTCCTGTAGGATTAACGATCCTAGAACCATTGAAGCTCGAAGAGACGCTCGATGATCCGGCCGAAAGGTTGGAGGAGCTGACAGCGGAGCCATTCATAAAGTGACCGTGGGTTGGTAGTTTTTCAATCCATACTTCACTCGGAGAACCACTCCCTTACACCATGTATACCTGACATGGCGGCTCGCAAGAGCCCTAGAGTCAGACTTCCATACACGAAGTAAGCTAAAACAACCAGAAGGTCCTGCAAGGGCTGGAGGTTGAGCGGGAACGATCCGCTATGAGTTACGCATCCAATTGCGTAACAGGAACAAACAAGTCCCCGATGAGCTCACAGACATCTTGGAGAGGACCTGGAAAACCTCACTCGATGATGCTCATATCGTAGCAATACGATGACTCTGGAATGGAACTGGTCTATCGCATGACTGGTTCGGTACCGGAAACTCTTCACTTTCCCTGGCGTTGCTCTCGAAGCGACGCCTGTTTTTATTTACCCAAACTTCCCATCACCCGTTTCATATCTTCTCCACCTTCCTGCATCACCGCCTTTGCAGCATCCTCCTGACTCATACCAAGCTTCATCTTGGCTTGAATAGACTCTGCCATCTGTTTGAAGAAATCTGGATTCTTTTCAATCATCTCAAAAATCTTGTTGAGTTCTCCTTCTGGAACCCCTTTCATTTGTCTCTTGATTAAGGCTTTAGTGAAAAAATTAAGCATGTGAATTGCGTCTATATTCTTCTAATATGGCGAATGGTACAATTAATCTGAGTCGCAGAACCTATACTCCGTCGGTCAAAAGCGAATCGGGTGATTCGTTGTCGGTACGAGGATGGCAACAACCATCCCCACTTCTTATTATCGAGGCTTCATCAATGGAAACATCTGTGTCTCACGGAGTGGCTTATCGATCAAGAATGCAAACAATCTCTCACCAAATCCAAACCCACATGTTGGTGGCATACCATGTTCGAGCATCTCCACGAACTCATGGTCGGGCATCATGGCTTCGGTATCGCCCTTGTCGATAAGTTTCTGCTGTTCAGCGAAACGGTTTGCCTGATCGATAGGATCATTGAGCTCAGAATAGCCTCGGCCGAGCTCGCTGCCAGCGATAATGGGCTGGAACATTTGGACGACAGGTTTTCCTACAACACTCTTGGCCAACGGCGCAACAAGAACAGGGTGATTGATGAGAAATGCAGGACCAGTGATGTTTTTACGGCAATATTTCCACAAGGTATCAGTCAAACGTTCCCGATTGGTACCGTCATATTTAACCTTGAGACCGTTGAGCTTATTCATCATATCCTTTTCTGATGCTGAAGTGATATCTATGCCCGTTTGTTTCTTTATCTCTTCTGCATAATCAATCTTCACCCATTCATCCGCAAGATCAAAGGTGTGTCCACGAGTCGTGAACTTTGTGGTGCCAAAAACTTCGGAAGCAATCTTTCGATACATCTCCTGAACAAGCTTCATGCCATCATTGTAGTCAGCATATGACCAATAGAACTCCATATTGGTGAACTCTTGCGCATGTTCAGGACTGGTGCCTTCATTGCGATAGACACGACCAATCTCAAAGGTCTTTGGAAAACCTCCGGCCATCAACCTCTTTTGCCACAATTCCCCTACCGAAATACGCAAATAGACATCGAGGTCATAGTCATTATGGTGAGTTTTGAATGGAGTCGCTTCGGCACCACCTGTAGTCGTCTCCAGCGTTGGTGTTTCGACTTCCAAAAATCCATTGTCATTCATAAATTGCCTCGTAACGTTCCAAAACTTTGCTTTTTTGAGAAAAACATCACGAAGCTCTGGTGTCATAATGAAATCCAAATATCTCTTTCGGAATTTTTCATCAGGATCTGTGATACCATGCCATTTTTCCGGCAATGGTAGCAATGACTTTGAAGCCATGGTCCATGATGTCACCAAAATACTCTGTTCACCTCTTTGGGTCGTGAAGCATGTACCTGAGACACTGATAATGTCACCAATATCAACGGCGTTCGTGAATAATTCAAATAAATCGGGCTTCAAAATATCCTTCTTTATAACTGCTTGAAAAGTAGCCTTGCCATCATCAAGTACAACAAATGAAATGGCGCCCGCACCGCGAATAGCCATAATACGGCCAGCAAGATTAATTACCTTTTGAGACTTTTCGTATTCAGCAAAATGGGCCTTGGCATCCTTGAGACAGTGGTCGCGAGGGACTTTTGCTGGATATGCTTCCATGCTGGCCTTTTTGAGAAGGTCGATCTTGGCGAGCCTGGTTGCGCGAAGTTCGTCAATTGAAGCCATGAAAGTTATTTTAGAGCGGCAATAGTATAGGTCACGCTTCCCTTTGGAGCGTTGACTGTGATTTTCTCACCTTCTTTATGACCGAGTAGCGCAGCTCCGAGGGGCGACATATTGGAAACCTTGCCCTGAGTCATATCGGCCTCTTCAGAACCAACGATCGTGTAGAGGTACGACTTATTTTCACCATCCTTTGTAAGACGTACGGTAGATCCGACAGTGATGATTTCACCGCCAGCGGCACTCATAATAGTCGCATTCTTGAGAAGGTTCTCGAGACGTCCAATACGGTCCTCAACCTCAGCCTGCGTCTCTCGTGCCTGGTGGTACTCAGCATTCTCAGAAAGATCGCCGAGTTTCTTGGCATATTCGAGTTGGTCTGCCACCTCTTTGCGTCGTTGTGTCTTCAAGAAATCAAGTTCCTTTTTTAGTTCCGCAAATTTTTCGTTGGTGAGATATTGGGTTTCGGTGGCCATAAAAAATAAAAAGCACTTAGGTTAGTAAGCAATTAGTCCCATTCTAGCACATTGACCCCACAATTCAACCCACGGGCCATGCGAGCGGAGCCGTGCCCGGATGGGTACAACCCGCGAATACACAGTTTAGGGCTTGAAATACTCGGGTGTATGTTCATTCATCCAGTCCAATTGCTGTCTCATGGCCGTGCTCGCACCTATTGTATTGTGGATAGACCCTTTTTCTAACATGACTGCAAAGGCGTACTTGGGGTTCTCATACGGCCAAAAACCAGTAATCCACGAGTTGATATGATCTTTTGCGACACCGAGCTCAGCAGTACCTGATTTGCTCGCAATACTCACATAAGGAACCTTGAGTACTGGGCTAGTGCCTGTTGTGACCGCCATCCTCATACCCTCACGCACAATTTCAAAATTTTTCTGAGGAATGGCATCAATGAACCGTTCGATGTGAGGACCGTCATCTTTTATGATGGTCGGAATAAGAAGTAATCCGCTATTTGCGATAGCAGCTACGGCGCGAGCCATTTGCATGGGCGTCACTTGAAAACCATACTGTCCGATAGATGTGTGGTAGGTATTACCAAGGTACCAATCCTCATTGAATGTCGCCTTTTTCCATTCAGGCGTGGGTACTGTACCTGCTTTTCCTTGCACAAACGAATCAGGGATACGAGAACCCAAACCAAACATGCTTACATATTTATCAATATTGGCGATACCAAGACCTCTTTGGTCTTTGTACCCTCCGCCAACAATATAAAAATAAGCGTCAGATGAAACAGACAAGGCCTTGCGAAGATCGAGCGCGCCATTATTTCTCCAATCCTTGAACACTGTACTTTTTGTTGGATCGTAGGGATTTGGGATCGAAATGGATCCTGTGGTGTACAAAATAGTTTCAGGGTCAATAACTTTTTCGGTAAGCACACCGAGGGCAACATACGGTTTAACCGTCGAACCGGGAGCATACAGTCCATCTACTGCCCTATTGAGAAATGGGAGTTCTTTATCAGTAAGTAACGCCCGAATACGATCGCTGTCAGTGCGGTCGGACATAACCTGAGGACTATATTCTGGATAACTCGTAAGAGCGATAATTTCTCCTGTATGAACATCGAGAATGACGGCCGCGCCACCATCAAAATGAGCGCGACTCAGGATGTCCTTGATATTGCTGTACAAGGCGGATTGCACACGAGTGTCAATAGACAACTTAACTGATTTTCCTTGGACAGGCGGACGCACAACATTTTCAGAAACCACCACACCTCGCGCATCGACCTCGACGAGTCGTGAGCCATTATTTCCCTGTAGGTCAGCGTCAAAATATTTTTCAGCGCCCGCGACTCCCTCAAAATCATCCTGGTAGTAAAAACCATTTTTATCCTTTGAAGGATATTTTACATAACCGATGACATGTGCCAATCCTGTGGACGTTGCATATTGACGAGTCGCCACTGATTCATCACTCGATGTTGCGGTTGTTGTCGGAGCTGGCGCATTCCATGCTAATAATTTTCCATTGCGATCCTCCAGCACTCCCCGACCAGCAAATATAGGAACTGGTCTCAGAAGATTTTTCTCACTGCGTGTTCGATACTCTTCTCCATGCGTAATCTGCAGGTTCCACGCTTGGACAATAAAAACACAGGCGAGAACAATAAATACAAATCCCGTTGAATACAGAGCGACAGTTGAAATAGGCCGCTCGAGCCTCCCTTCAAACTGATCTGTATCAAATGCAGGAATATTACTCGAGTCGAGCATTACTTCATCGGGCGCTATTTCGACTATCTTTCTACGCCTTGACCTGCGCCACACTGCAAATATGTTCCATGAAAAAGGCATACCGCAATACTATCATAGCCACACGCTTTTAAAATGCGCTTCTATCTCCTCACCATATTTCTAACTATGACGACAAGAGTGTAGACGACGATGGCTTCAATACTACTGATATAACCCCAAATACCCATGTCCGGAACCATCCCATACAATGCATCAAAAATAATTCCTGCTGCAATAAGCTCAATAAAATACGGAAAAAACCATGCGGATATAATAGCGACCGCAAATGCCGCCAACCACCATGACTGCAGGAGACATATCAGGATAACAATATCGATGCCGATACGAAGGGGTATATTCTTAGTCATTATTTTGAGCAAGCACCCAGCGAATCTGGTATACATTGAGCGGCGGAGCAAAGAGTACTGTCTTGAAAGGTTGGGTAGGATCAAGTAGAACTGATGAGACAATACCGATCGGCTTTTCATCAAACGATCCGCCGAGAACAAAATCCCCTTCTGCAACTGGCGACTCACGCGATATCTGTGCTTCGTACTGTCCTCCTCCACGGCCAACGGCAGTTGCAGCAATATGAGTCGAACCTATGAGTACGGGAATATTTTCACCTGGCGATGTAAACAATCTGACTTTCGCAGTCGACGCGAAGACATCGACGACACGGCCAATCAATACATTTCCTTGGGCATATATGAGTGTACTGGTTGATATCGCATAATCACGTCCTATATCCATAATAAGTTGGTCGTATCCCGAAACCGGTGGCCGACGAAGTACTGCAGCAAGTATGAGAGGCTTTGAAAGATGAGGAGGATTTTTCGATTTTGAGCTACTGGTGCTAGTAGCATGTTGCGTACTATCACGTCCCAAGAGCAGCTTGAGTTCAGCATTTTCTACTTCAAGAGCTTCAGTTGCTGCAAGTCGAACCTGCATATCAGCCAAAGTACGATTCAACACCTCCTTTTCGGCAAGAAGCGTTTCGGCCGAAAGAAGTCCCCCACTCCGTATTGAAAATTCGGTACGCCAAAAAGGTCTAGCGATCGCCACAAATATGCCAGGAAAAAACCGGGGCGAAATCACTTGGATAACAATAATAACTATAGCCACGACTGCGGCACCAAAAGCAATATTCTGCCTCATACGCTGGTACGGTCGTTTATGAGTTTGAAGGTAAGTCATCTTCGCTTTCTATGAGTACTGAACGATATTTTTCCAAATCTTCCAAGATGACACCCGCGCCTCGGGCAATGGCGGTCAGGGGATCTTCTGCAATAGTTATAGGAATATTGAGCGTCTCAAGGAGTAGTGCGTCGAGACCTTTGATGAGTGCCCCGCCTCCTACAAGGTGAATGCCGCGCTTCATAACGTCTGCGAGAATTTCAGGCGGTGTCGTCTCAAGAACTTCTTTTGTTGCCTCAAGAAGAACATCAATCGACTGACCGATGGCCTCGCGGATATCTGAATCGGTAATGATAACTTCACGTGGCAAACCAGTGATGAGATCGCGGCCACGAATAGTAGTTTCGAGCGGCTCTCCAGGAAGAACGGCACCGACATCTTTTTTTACTTGTTCAGCAGTCGTTTCGCCAATCAGGATTTTGAATTCATTACGAATATACGAAATGATATCGTTGTTGAGCTTGTCACCGGCAATTTTCAAATTTTTTGAACGAACAATACCACCAAGAGAAATAACCGCGATATCAGTCGTACCTCCTCCAATATCAATAATCATACTTCCCACGGGTTCATGGATCGGCAAGCGAATACCAATCGCTCCCGCCATGGGCTGCTCAACAATATACACTTCGCGAGCGCCAGCATTTTTTGTCGCATCACGAACGGCGCGTACTTCAACGTTGGTCACACCTGACGGAACTCCGACGACCACGCGAGGACCAAGAAATTTCTTTGGCATGTATTCTCCAGCACGGCGCATGAGATACGCCAACATTTCTTCAGTCACTTCGAAGTCAGAAATGACGCCATCAACAAGCGGACGAACCGCGGTGATGTGCGTTGGGGTACGTCCGAGCATATCTTTTGCGGTCTGACCAACAGCTACAACTTGTCCGGTTTTCTGGTTGACGGCAACCACTGAAGGCTCATTTACGACAATGCCTTTACCACGAACATAAACCAGCGTATTAGCGGTACCGAGATCAATACCGATATCATTTGAAAAACGGCTCAATAGGTGGTTCTTTTTCTCCTTGAACGTCATAACTGAAGAGTATCACAAACAAGAAAAACGGGTAATTGACAAATCCTGCTAAGCGTGAAATTATGGAAACGGCGGTCAATCACAACTCATCTTGATCTATGAACGAACTCATTAACATCTTCGGTCAATGGCCAAAACTAACGCTGGTTGTCATCACACCATTCCTGGCATTCATTGTAGGATTCTCATGGTTCTTTTCGGGATACTCTGCGTCACAGCTCTCGAATCTGGGCACCAAAACCTATGCATTCTGGAAATGGGTCATCTGGACGCTCACATCACTCGTTGGAGTCCTTGGTGGTACTGTTCTTATGATTTTAGCAATTATGAAGGCCACCGGTGGCGACATCCCTCATTTTTTCTACCAGATGGCTGGCATGCTGCTGATCGCAGTGAGCACCGCACTCGTCTGCGACAAAGTCGAGAAAAATATCTTGGGTGCGCTGGCAAAATAATGCTCAGCCCTACCCCTTACGCACGCCTCCTGGCGTGCGATTTTATTTGAAATAATATTACAACGAAGAAATGGCGACCATCTCAACCTTCCCCGTCCTTCTATCTTTTGTTTCAACAGAATTTTCTTTCAAGGTTTTTGCACTGACTACAATCCTTTTTGGAATACCGATAAGATCAGAGTCCGAGAATTTGGTTCCGGCTGTCTCACCACGATCATCATAGAGAACTTCGACGCCTTTTTTGGTCAATTTTTCGTATAAATCGTCAGTTACTTTTTTCACAGCGCCGTCAGTATCAAATAAAGCAACCAAGTGAACCATGAACGGAGAAACTGATTCTGGCCAGACTAGACCCTTGTCGTCAGACCATAGTTCGGCAATCGTACCCATCACACGTCCTGGACCGATGCCATATGAACCCATGATAACTGGTTTGTTCTTCCCTTCTTCATCTTTGTAATTCAATCCAAGAGCATCAGAAAATTTGGTACCAAGACTAAAAATATTTCCAACTTCAACCGCCTTCTTTTCTGCCAAGTCAGCGCGTGTGATCCCCAAATCTCCGAGCACTTCATCATTCAACACCTCTTTGTTGACTGCCAACCTCTTACCTTCGTGAACATAAATAGTATCCTCACCAGCATCAGTAAGCGTCTGAAATTCATGTGAATACTTCGAAAACGAACCTCCGGCAGCAAATGTGGTATATGTTTGTGCGCCGATGCCTAGTCGATCAAAAATCCTCACATATGCCTTTTTTGCTTGTTCATAAAAATCTTGATGGGCTTTTTCATCAACATTGAATGAGTACAAATCCTTCATCAAAAACTCGCGGGCGCGCATGATGCCAGACTTTGCTCTTTCTTCATTGCGAAACTTTGTTTGAAATTGATAGACGGCTTTTGGCAAATCGCGGAATGATCGTATGTGATCTTTCATCAAGTTCGTCAGCGGCTCTTCATGAGTAAATCCGAGACCGACTTCACTGCCATTTTTGAGTTTCGTCTTGAACCAGTTATCGACAACTGCATCATCCCAGCGGTTTGTCGTCTCCCAAACTTTTTTATCCTGCAATGCAGTAAGATGGACTTCTTGTCCACCAATGGCATTCATTTCTTCGCGAATGATCTGCACGATCTTGTTCATTACCCTGAGACCAAGCGGCAAAAACGAATAGACGCCAGCCATCTCTTTGTTGATATATCCCGCACGGATAAGGAGTTGCGCGTTCTTGGCAACTTCATCCTTTGGTGCTTCGCGGCGCGTCTTGGTGAAGAGATGGGATTGTTTCATGGCTTATATAATAGCGTAATTTTTCTCTTGATACGAGATATTGACTGTTTCGCACTTATTATGTTATGGTTTATTCAGTTTAACAACGCCTGCATAATAGCGGCGTACAACTTGAAATACGGAGAGAAATTATATGACCAACATGTTACTGAATTCAATGATCTTCATTTGGTTCATCGCTGGGTGTGCGGGCTGGATTTTCATCGTCATATTCCTTTTCGGTCGCCTGTTTGATTGCGTCGGAAGTAACAGGATGACGATTACGCAGTCCTGCATGCGCTGGTGGAGTGTTTCCAGTCCAACCTACAAACTATACGGCTTCATTGGAATTCCAGCTGTTATTTGCAGTTTTTTCCTTGAAGCGACTGGCGGAGGATACATGTTTTCCAAAGTTAACGGAGACTACCTCGGTAAAAAGAACACGCTGACCATCATGACGCAACGTGCGTACAATCGAATGATGGCGCAGGTTGAATTGCGTGACACGAGACTAAGCGGCACTGACACCTTCCCTGTGGGTGACAACAAAAAAACTGATCTCGCTATTCAATGGCAAGGCACAACAAACGAGGTACAGCGTATCGCGTTTACGAAATATGCGGTCATGTCGAAATACCCTGAAGGCCAAGAGGTTAAATTGTTCGTCGCCGAGTTACTTAGTAGAAACTCTGAGACGATGTCAAATCTGGCAGCCTTCGTCGAGAACCGCGAGAAAAAACCCCAAGATTACAGCATCAGCGACGAGTTAAGCCAGTTTACGATGATAGCAAATGCCCTCAGCGAACCGTTGAAAAAATTTGGCATCTCCGTTAAATCAATCAAACTGCAGCCATCATGCGGATGCCCTTAACCGCAGCACCTTCTTCCCGCAGCTGCCGCTGGTCAAGCCTGACTGGTGGCGGTTTTTTATACTCATTTATTTTCCCTTCATTGTCTCTTCCTTCAACTCTTTTCGTAGTACAGAAACACCGGGTTATAGATTCGCTACATGCGAGTTTATTTAAACAACTTCACAATATCCTGATATGTCACTATGACCATGAGTAACATGAGTAAGGCAAAGCCGACCAAATTGACCGTATTGGTAAACTTCATGGGGATTCTCCTGCGAGTAATGCCTTCAATAATCACAAACAAGGTCCGACCACCATCAAGCGCTGGAAATGGAATGAGGTTGATAACACCCAAGTTGATAGAGATGAGAGCAGTAATCATTATCAAATAGGTAAAGCCCATATGCGCCGCATCACCTACGATCCCTGCAATACCGACCGGACCTGCCACATCAGAGAAGTTTGCTGTGCCTTGGAATATATTGAGGAAAAACGTATACAGCCCAACCGCAGTCTCACGGATCATGACCAATGTGTAGTGAAGACCCTCCCAGATCGATGAGAAAAATGAAAGTTTCAAACTTCCCACCTTTTGCATCGCAATGCCTACTGCAAATGTCGAGGTCGCACCAGAGACCAAACCTTGAGCCGGAGTTATCTCAATATTTTTGGTTTCTGCATCACGCTTTATTTGGAAAGTAATAGCATGTCCTTCACTTGAGGCAATATATTTTTGTACTGCCGGAATCGTAAATTCGTCTGAATGTCCAGTGGCACTCACCAGTACATCGCCCATTTTGAGACCTGCCTTATCAGCGGGTGATGCGGGTTCGATATATGTAACCATGATCCGTTGATTGGTAAATGTGTCCGCGTATTTTTCAAATCCATCACTTGTAGCGGTAACTCCTGACATGAATGCGCATGTGTACAACAGCCACGCAAACAAAAAATTGAAGAACACACCGGCAACAAGAACCATCACCTGCTTCCAGCGCTTCTTGTTGACAAAACTTCGCGCTGCATCTGACCCACTCACAGACTCCTCATCTGGGTTTTCACCATGAATCTTCACAAAACCGCCAAATGGAATGAGGTTGATACCATACTCTGTCTCCCCTCTCTTCCAGTGAACAATGCGAGGGCCAAAGCCAACTTTAAATGCATCAACACGAATACCTGCTGATCGTGCAGCAAGAAAATGTCCGAGCTCATGCACGAATATAAGAACAGCGAGAACTATGAGAAAAATCAGTACGGTCATGTATTAGCTCAGAAGTTCCTTTTCCTTCTTGATGTAGGCATCATCAAGTTTTTTATTTACATCATCGACAAGCTTCTGCGCGTCTTTCTTTGCACGGAACGCATCGTCCTTGCCCATGGCACCGTCTTTTTCTTTTACATCAAGATCTTTGACGACAACATCTCGATGGCCACGTACCTGCTTCTTTGCCTCCTCCATTTTTTCTTTGGCAGTTTTTGCAATCTGCTGACGACGTTCGCCCGTCAGCTCTGGGAACATCACACGGAGACCCTGATCATCAACAACTACAGAAAGACCAAGATTTGCGACAGTGATAGATTTTTCAATCTCTTTTGTCTGTGACTTATCCCACGGTGCAATACGAAGAACTCGAGCACCTTCTATGGTGACGCTGGCAACCTCTTTGAGTCCCATCGGAGCGCCATACACTTCGACTTTGACGCTATCAAGAACTGCCGGAGATGCCTGACCCGTACGAATCTGTTGAAGCTCTTTTTTGAGCCACTCTTCTGCAGAAGCAAGTTGTTTTTTGAATGGGTTAAAGTCGTAGGCCATAGGGATAGAGATTAGTAATTAGTAATTGGAAATCAGAAAAATGCAGCATAACTGTTCTACGAGATGATTATAGCACAAATAAAAAACTCCCGAAGGGAGTTGGGCCAAATACATTGTGCCTATAGGGTATTAACCCAGTCAATCAGATATTCAGCATTACATACTCGAGAAGCATTTTAATACTCGGAGCACGGTCATGCATATAGTTTCGCGCCATTTCAATTGTCAGAAGAGCCGATGCACCTTCTTGTACCCCTTTTTGTTCACGCACCACAGTTTGGAGTGCATTAAGAAGTTCTATTGCATCTTGTCTGGTCTTTTTTTCCTTTGAAATGTCATCGATGAGCTTTTTTACTTCCTCAAGTCTTTTTGCTTTTGAAAGGGCTGTCAATCTCTCAGCTATTTTCAATAGTTCTGAATCAGTAGTTTTTTCTTTGCCCGTTTCTCCAAGGAACCTCATACGAGACTTTACTGTCGGCAATAACAAATGAGTAGAAGGAATCAATATGAAAAAATGTGCATATTCTGCCGGCTCTTCAAGTAATTTGAGTAGAGCGTTTTGCGCTTCGATGGTAACACCATTCATCTGAAGTATGAAAATTTTCTTCCCAGTTTCTGTTACAGGTCGCATACCATGGAATGTTTTGACTGCACGAGCATCATCTATAACAAACATCTCATAAAAATGGTCAAAGAAATCGGGGTTGCCTTGTGATTCGATCTTATGATGTGTGGCGAGTGCAGAAATAAGGTCAGCACGGGCGGAGTCCGAGCTGATGAGGTAATAAGCGTGGTGAGAGAGTAGTTGTTGAGGAAAATCCATAGTCTCAATTATAGCGCACCGTACAGGAATTCTACCTCTTACTCATCATGGTCTTCTTGTACACATCCAAATGTTCAAGTGCGATACCAGTCCCCTTTGCAACACAGAGCAGCGGCTCATCTGCCATCTGCGCCTTGACGCCAGTACGACGAAATACGAGTTCGGGAAGATTACGAAGCATCGATGAACCGCCCGTCATCGTGATTCCTTGATCAATAATGTCCGCTGCCAATTCTGGAGGAGTTTCCTGGAGTACATCTTTGATAGCTTTGATCATGTCACGCAAAGGCGCAGCAATCGCTTTTACGATTTCATTTGTTTTGATCTCAGTCGAGCGAGGAAGTCCAGAAATATAATCGCGTCCCTTCACTTGCATGCCTAGCTCCTGATCGAGTGGGATAGCAGAACCAATAGTGATCTTGATTATTTCAGCCATGTGGTCACCAATAGCAAGGTTGAATGTTTTTTTGACGTAGTCAGTAATAGCAGCGTCTATTTTATTTCCAGCAACTTTTACCGAAGTTGAAGACACTATTCCTCCCAACGAAATAACTGCCACATCAGTAGTGCCTCCACCAATGTCGACAATCATATGTCCGCGTGGTTCTTGGATCGGAATACCTGCACCAATAGCGGCGAGAATTGGCTCTTTGACCACATACGCATTTTTTGCGCCTGCACGGAGAGCAGCTTCAACGACTGCGCGGCGTTCAGTGGAGGTAATACCGGCAGGTACAGACACCATGACATCAGGTTTGAAAAATGAAAAACGGCCTAGGGCTTTATCTATAAAATAGCGGAGCATGGCCTCGGTCACACGGTAATCAGCGATAACTCCATCGCGCATCGGACGATAGGCAACAATATTATCTGGCGTGCGACCAACCATTTCCTTTGCCTCATTGCCTACGGCGAGGACTTTTTTATCAACTTCAGAAACCGCTACTACTGAAGGCTCATTCAGGATAATTCCCTTACCTGGCAAAAAAACCAGTGTATTAGCTGTGCCGAGGTCAATGCCAAGTTTTGATGAAAAGAGACCCATAGGTGGGTTTGACTATAGCATACCTATGGGAGCATTCAATACAAAATATTAGCCTTTGACTCTCTCGACCCGTGCTCCCAATTTTCGTAGTACTTCTTCCAACTGTTCATACCCCCTATCTATCAGATGAACATTATTGACCACTGACTTCCCTTTTCCTATGAGCGCAGCAAGTACGATAGCAAAACCGGCGCGAATATCGTGCGCGGTCAACTCTGTACCATCTGGCAATTCTTTGAACGGGGTTGGACCTTTGACCACAATCTCGTGCGGATTGACTGTGGTGATCTGCGCACCTAGTTTTAGTACATCTTCAACGTATTTAAAACGACCCTCAAAAATTGTCTCAACCACCGTAGTCTGTCCCGTACACTGGGTCAAGAATACAACCATCGGTGACTGAAGATCCGTGGGAAATCCAGGGTACTCGAGCGTCTGTATACGAGCAACTGATGAATATTGAACAGGACGTGAGTCATTTCGAACGACTATAGAATCAGCGCCGACCGTAATATCTGCCCCGGCCGACTTGAGTAATGCAATAACCGACTCCACATGATCAGGACGACACTGTGTAATGGTAAGTTCTTTTGCACACAGAGCACCCAATATAAGAAAACTACCTGTAGTAATGCGGTCTGGAATAGTTACAAATGGTTTGCGTGCTGAAAGTAATTTTCCAGATCTTCCGGTGATGGTGATAGTTGAAGTGCCCGCCCCCACTATCTCCGCACCTGAATCAGTGAGCCACTCTGCAACATTCACGATTTCTGGTTCGCAGGCACAGTTTTTCAACACTGTTGTGCCTTTTGCCAACACTGCAGCCATCATCAACGTCTCTGTAGCACCAACTGATATTTTTTTGAAAGTAATTTCCGTACCCTGAAGTTCTGTGGATACTGAAATGTCATACGCGCAATCGTGCTCATTGACTGTTGCGCCCATGTCTTCATATCCTGAAAGAAACAAATCGATTGGCCGTGCGCCGATGACGCAGCCACCTGGAGCGGGAAAGGTGACTTTTTTGTAACGAGCCAACAATGGGCCAGTGAGAACTACCGACGCGCGCATACCCTTTGCCAATTCATCATCAATATGAGTTGAGCTTAAAGTCGATGAATCGATGATAATCTTTTGCGGGTTGTCCTTCGTACGCTCTACACGTGCACCCAATTTTTCCAAAATGGTTGAAAGTGTCTGAATATCACTGTTATTGGGAACATTTTCAAGTGTGACTGGTCCATCAAACAAAATTGCCGCTGCCATTGCTTTGAGTGCAGAGTTTTTTGCGCCATTGATGCGCACCGAGCCCTCGAGTGTTCGAGCTCCAGCGAGGCCTTGTATGATAAATTGGCTCTTTGTATCCATATAAGAAGTCTATTCTACTGTTTTTTTGCTCATTTCACAAATGAAGTAAATAATGTATAAATACAGCAATGAAGCCCACTCCTGTTATGCATATCATCACGGTTATTCCCCTCACCCGATCAAAGGTTGTTGGCGAACTTTCGTATTTTACCGCTTCAGATGTTCCACTCGGCGCCATTGTCTCGGTACCCCTCCGCTCAAAAAATATCCACGGTATTGTTATTGGTACCCGACTAGCTGCTGATTTCAAAGCGGAGATCAAGGATGCCTCATTTCAACTCAAAAAACTTGGTAAAGTCAAAGCCACCGCTTTTTTTCCACCTGCATTCATGGATGCCTGTCGTGTCCTTGCTGAGTATTATGCCTCAAATATTGGCTCAGTTATTGATGCGCTCATATCTGACACACTCATGGAGAATGCGCACAAAATCGACCTTCCCGTGCACCAAAATCAATTCTTCAATGAAATCAAGAGCTCGGCCATAGATGAGACCTTCGCGATCCAAGGAGACGATGAGGACCGTCTTGGCTCGTGGCGCAGCCTTATCCGACAGGAGTTCGCGCGCAAACGATCCGTCGTTATATATGTACCTGGTGTCGAGGATGCAAAAACCATGTCTTCTGCGCTTACAAAAGGTATCGAGGGGTACATTTTCACTCTTCACGGCAAACTCAGTAAAAAAGAAATCATTGACACCTGGAAATCAATCGCCGAGACAGCTCATCCTGTCGTAATCGTAGCGACTGGTTCATTTTCAATACTTCCACGCGCCGATGTCGACATCGTCATCATTGAACGAGAAAATGGTCGCGGATGGATCAGCCAAAAGCATCCCTATCTCGATGTTCGACACGCCATCGAGACTATCGCGCGAAAACAAAAACAGACAGTGTACCGCGCCGACAGCATGTTGCGCACCGAAACGCTTCACCGTGTAGATAGCCATGAAATAGCTCAGGGGTCACCTTTCAAATGGCGTTCTATCTCCAATGCGCAGGATGTACTTATTGATATGAAAAATGGTCAATCATGGAGATCAAGCTCTACGCACTCACCGGGAACAGATCCTGCCAACGATACATCTGCTGAAAGTGAAGCCCCAAAGTTCCAGATTCTCTCTCCCGAGCTGAAAGAATTGATAGCCTACAATCAGCAAAACAGTACTCATCTTTTCCTTCTCACGATTCGTCGTGGACTGTCACCGATCACCGTCTGCAGCGATTGCGAATCCATCGTCTCATGCGTCAATTGTTCCGCACCCATGGTCCTTCATTCATCCAAGAACTCTGGACGTAATTTTTTCATGTGTCATGTCTGTGGAGAACGACGAGATGCCAATGAAAAATGTAAAAAATGCGACAGCTGGCGCCTGACGCCCCTCGGTATTGGTATTGACCGCGTCTCAGAAGAATTGAAAGCTGTTTTTCCCGATATTGATGTTTTCAAAATTGACGCCGACTCAACCAAGACTGATGCACAAATCTATGCAGTCTTAGAAAAATTCAGAGCCAAGCCCGGAAGCATTCTCCTGGGGACAGAGATGGCGCTTGTGCACCTCTCAGAAAAAATAGACCACGCGGCAATCGTCTCCCTTGATTCTCTTTTCGCCCTCCCTGATTTTCGTATTCAGGAAAAAATCATGTACACGATTTGTCGTCTCCGAAATCTTGCAAGCAGATCTATTTTAGTACAGTCCCGCAAGGCTGAAGAGAAAGTTTTTGAATATGCGCTCAAAGGAAACATCAGCGACTTTTATCGCGCCACTCTTGCTGAGCGAAAACAGTTTATGTACCCACCATTTTCTACGCTCATCAAGATTACCATCGAAGGAAAAAAGGAAAAGATTGCCGCCGATATGGCTGAAGTCCAGCGACTTCTGTCTCCCCGCGAAATTGATGTGTTCCCTGCGTTTACGGCGACAGTACGCGGCAATTCGATCATCCATGGGCTTCTCAAATTGCCTGAAGGTGGCTGGCCCAATTCAGATCTATTTGAAATCCTTCACGCATTGCCACCTCAAGTAAAAGTAAAGATTGATCCAGAGAGTTTATTGTAAAAACGATACAATCTTTACCGATTATCATTTTCCTGTTACAGTTTGTACATGAAAGACATTGTCCAGCGAGACAACCCCATTCTTCACAAAAAGGCAAAAACTGTGCCCTTGGCAGATATCGGCTCTGCATATATACAAAAGGTCATCGCTGACATGTCCGCTGCTATGAATTCACAAAAAGATGGCATTGCTATTGCCGCACCTCAAATAGGATCACCACTACGAATCTTTGTTGTATCTGGCGACCTCCTCAAGCAAGCGGATAAAACGTACACGGGCGATGGGGGCAACCTTATATTTATCAATCCAGAGATCACCAAATTATCACGTGACAAAAAGGATATGGAGGAAGGCTGTCTTTCAGTTCGATGGCTCTACGGTAGAGTCAAACGTTCAACCCGTGCCACTCTGCGTGCGTACAATGAGAAAGGTGTTCGGATAGAGCGAGGCGCCAGCGGACTTCTCGCTCAAATATTCCAGCACGAAACTGATCATCTCAACGGCGAACTTTTCATCGATAAAGCTGAACAGGTGTGGCAGATGAGCGAAGAAGAGATCAAAGAGCTCCAGAAAAAGTAACCTGAGATTAGTAATCAGTAATCAGAACACGTCCACATATGCCCAATCCATCTCTTGTCTCATTTGCCTTTTTTGGATCATCACGTCTCTCAGTAATAGTACTTGATGAGCTACTTACGCTCGGATTGACGCCGTCCTTTATCGTTACGACTCCCGACAAACCTCAGGGACGCAAACTTGTTTTGACGCCGAATGTCGTCAAAACATGGGCACAAGAGCATTCGATCGAAGTGTTCACGCCCACCAAACTTGACTCTGCTTTTCTCGAGCTTTTAAAATCAAAGCCCGTTGATACATATATTGTCGCCTCATACGGAAAATTATTCCCCGAGGAGCTTTTGTATATTCCCCGTAGGAAAACCCTCAACATTCACCCTTCTCTGCTACCAAAATATCGTGGTGCTTCCCCTCTTCCGAGCGCCATGCTCAATGATGACAAGCACACAGGCGTGACTATCATGAGACTTGATTACGAAATGGATCACGGGCCAATCATCGCTCAAAAAGAAGTTATTGTCTCCGAATGGCCACTATATGAAGATTTTGAGGAACAGATGGCGCGCGAAGGTGCCCGATTGCTTGCCACTGTATTGCCAGAGTGGGTTGCGGGAAAGATTGAGGAGAAGGAGCAAGATCATTCATCCGCTACGTATACACAGAAAATCACCAAGGAAGACGGGCTCATAGATCTCGCCGGAAATGGGTACGATAATTTTCGTAAAATTCAGGCGTTTCATCAATGGCCACAAGCGTATTTCTTCATCGAAAAAAATGGAAAACAGATACGTGTGAAAGTTACCCAAGCGACATTTGGCTCAGGAAAACTGATTATTGAAAAAGTTATCCCCGAGGGTGGCAAGGAGATGAGTTACAAGGATTTCAGGAGTGGTTATTCGGTCACTATATAGGTCGAAGCGTCTGCTACATTGAATGTTTTTCCGACTGCTTCAGCCTTTGAAGTAAAGTAGTAGAGTGCAGTCCAAAAAAACAATACTCCCATAAATGCGATGCATAGCCACTGATTGACGGGCTGTTTTAACTCGGCCAAACTAAAGAACGATTTTTTATTCATTGAATATACTGATTGTATTGATTAATTATTACCACGCGTCCACAGCCCCTTCATCATCTGTTTGATGCGGGCACCTCCACGACGAATACGTGATGATTGCTTCTTGCGTGTCGAAGTAAAGTCACGTACAACCGCATCGCGAACCTGGTCAACCGCGGCATACAAGTCTTCCCCCTCGATAGAGGTATAAATGTTGAGACCATTTGCCCCAACGAGATGAATCTCAGCCTTGAACACATCACCTTTGTGGTGGTGCGCGGTCGTACGACCCAGCTCAACATCGCACTGTGCGGACGGATCATCGCTTGTCAGTTTTTCTATCTTGTCGAGACGCTTGTTTACATATTCAGAAATCGCATCGGTCAACGTAATGTTGGTTGTCTTGATGTGTATATTCATATGACTAGTATACCAGTTTTTCTTTTCTGAGGAAATAATTGTGGGCTATGTTTTGATTTACCTGATAAGATATGGTACATTTTGTCCTGTACTCATATTCCGCGGTAGCTCAGCCGGTAGAGCGCCTCGCTGTTAACGAGGATGTCCCAGGTTCGATCCCTGGCCGCGGAGCCAGATGAAAAAAGGTACTAAAATTGTAATCTTACTCGTCGCGCTCGTTGTGACATTCTTTTTAGGGAGAATGGTTGGAACCTACGAGGAAATGCCGAAATTCGTACGATATGATGAACTTCAGAAAACGTATCCCATCTTAACTGAATATCGTGGGTGGACCAGTGCTATTAGCACAGACTCAGGAAAAACATATCATTCGAGTGAGATTAAACTTCCTCGTGTACCTATCCAATATGGTTTCGGAGTAAGTTGTGAAGATGGCTCTCCTGCAACTTACAAGTTGTATTCTGCTTTTGGTAATAGTAAATACGCCCAATTAATGACGGGTGGTATTTTTGATGGTTATTTTTCTTCGGTACGAGTGATCGACTGTAAGGATCATTACTATATCAACGAGAATGGAAACAATGAATACGCGAAGTATTACGGACCTTTCTATTTTTCTTCAACCAAATAGATTTTCTAGAATTTGTTATTAGACAGCTTCCATTTCCCCCATAGTCGTATGGAGTGTATATATTTAACTATTGACAATATATATAATTTATGCTAGTGTATGTCTAGCGCTTTTCATATACAGGAATGGCCGTATCCCCAAGGATACTCTCGTATCTTTCGGGATACGGCCAACAACAACTCCTGCATATGAAAAAACCTGATAGTAAATTGACACCCGAGGAAAAAGAGCTCCGATACGGAACCGAGTTCGTCGGTACTATCCTCCAAAAGCTGGATATTCGTACACCAACGAACACTGCCGAGATCGAGGCCTTCAACAAACGAATGGATGAAATCTTTGGACTCAGTGAAATCCAGGATAAATTCGTACCCGTGCGGTACTTATTGGTCTGCGAGTCGCTGGGTATCAAGTCAATCACCCTGATCGGCTTTAAGGCTCTTCTTCCAAATGGTGGTAAACCCACTCGGTGAGCAACCGTGGCAAAAGCCAAAAGTTTTCAAAGATATAACCCACCGCAGGACGATTCCGGCGGTGGTTTCTTTTTACCCGCGATAGACGTATATCGCCCATCACCAAATGGAGACACCCGTTACATGGCTGCCAGGCCTATAATAGGTTCCTTTACACTTCTTGTGAGTAAGTGCTCCTACTGATATTTTTTTGCTTACCCAAACGTAAAGGTAAATGCTTGTAATCCGGCTTTTGGAACTACAATGTGGAGTGTATGTTTTCCGTATTCAGTATCCTGAATGAGTGGATAGAGTGTTTCGTCTTTGATCAGTACTTTCTTTACAAATACATCATCCTTGTAGATTTCCACTTCAACACCTTCCTTTGATCCTGCAGTGATATAGACGTTTTTTGCCTCATAATTAAAAATCACACTACCCACGCTTTTACTCTCAGCATATTCAGGCGTTATATTCCATGTACCACTGAGGTAGAGTCTGTTGGAATATATGTTTGCAGGAACGGTGAGAGTCTGTTCACCAGATCGACCAGCAATACCGTCAGCAAAATATTGATTTCGGGACGACCCGAAATATGTCTCAGGACTTTTTACCTTGCTCGTGTCCACCGTTACTACATCTTTTGGATTCGTTGTTGTCGTTGAAATCTTACCATCCATACCCATGCGTGCCGCACGTTCTCTAAGTGCGTTTTGTATTGCTCTCTCTGTTTCTTCATAATTCCCTTCTCCTACGTGGTCATAGACAATGTATCCATCAATATCAACAAGATACTTACGCGGCCAAAATTGATTGCCGAGCGCATTCCATGTCGAATAATCATTATCGAGAACCACGGGATATTTGATACCAAATTTTTCTACCGCTTTTTCAACATTTGATTGAACCTTCTCAAATGCGAACTCCGGAGTATGGAGGCCAACAACGACAAGTCCCTGATCCTTATACGTTGCATACCAATCATTTATGTACGGCAATGTTCGCTGGCAGTTGATACAGCTGTAGGTCCAGATATCGAGGAGCACCACTTTCCCTTTAAGTTCAGCGAGAGTGATCGGCTTGCCATCAGTATTAACGTATCCATCAATCGTGCTCAACTCAGGGACTTTTAGGTATCTAGAACGTTTTTGTTCGATAGTAAGATATGAACTCGAATCTGTATTCATTGAACGTTCTTGTATCGGTTCATCTTTTTGAGCATCATTCTTTTGCAACAGTGTCTGCTCTATCTTCGTCACATCAAAGAATCCAGCATCAAGAAGAAATACCTGGGTTTTTTTATCGAGTCCGCCAATGATCGCAATACCAACAATGAGGAATATGATACCAAGCGTTCTTTTGAACCACCCATTCGGATTAGCCGCAACCCCAAGTTTGTTCATTATCTTCTGTCCGACGACAGAGACAATCAGAAGTGAGATACAGAGGCCGATTGTATAGGTGAGCAGATACGTCAATCCAAGGAAGAAATTAACGGGCAAAACGGTCGCAAGAACAATGAAATACGTTGGGCTACATGTCGAGAACACAGGACCGAGTGAGGCACCGACGATAACATCCCCCCAGAAATTCTTTTTTTGATCACCTTTACCAAGAAGGATGTTTGACTTGGTACTGAGTTTCGCCAGCAACTTATTTTCCCAGAGAGATGGAAAGCATGTGACAAGACCGAGAACTATCACAATGCCTCCTGAAATCCATTTCCACACATACTCGGGGATATCAATAAAGAGAGTACTCGCTTTAAGGAGGAGTGTGAAAACAATAACTGATATTCCAAGAGAAAGGATGATAGTAAAGGCTTTTTTCTTATTGAATCTTGTAGTACCCCCATCCGAAAGCGTACCTCCGACAATCACTGGCAAGAGTGGCAGAATGCAGGGCGCAAGCACCGTGAGGACTCCAGCGATAAATGAAATAAGGAGAAGTAACATACTAATTTATTGTAAGCATTAATTTCTAATATGCTTAAGTATATAAAATACAAAACACCATGTAAAGTCTACTTTACATGGTACAAGTGGATAACTGGTCACCATGGCTGACTAGAGATTCCTATCACTCCAGATGCGTGTACCAATCTTTGTTACCACCATGACAATAAGAGCAATCACCAGCCACTCATCGACAGTGTGGGAGTATCCTTGAATAATAATACCGAGAATGAGAGCGGCAGAACCAGTAAGGAAAGCGTTTCGTCCGGCCAGCGCCTTGTGTTGATCATCTCGCTCGTCCACCGCTTTTTCCCTGAGTATAAAGCTGGCAAATATAGCAAAGAGGACCAAAATAACCGCAAGCATGCTCATCACCATCATGTCTGGCATCCAGAAGTGGAAAGGATTCAAAAGTAGTATCGCCGTAACGATAAGGCCAAGAGTAACGATTGATTCTTTGAGGTTATTTTTCATAGGATATTTTGAATATTTTCTCGACAGGCATCTCAAAGAAGCCAGCGATTTTAAGGGCGAGTAAAATTGACGGGGTGTAATTTCCTTTTTCCAAGGCAATGATGGTCTGGCGGCTAACATTCACCTGTGTCGCCAGATCTTCTTGGGTCACACCGGTTTCTGCGCGAAGCTTGCTCACTTCATTTTTGATGCGTTCTTTCATATGTTTGGGTAATGCTGATTATATATTCCAACAGTTCAGATGTAAAGTTATCTTTACTTACAGAACGTGATGCAGACAAAGCGCCTGTGTGCTCTAGTGCTTATGCCCACTATGTTCAACATGCTCAAGCGCGTGAACTTCTTTTTCAATAAGCGTTTTATCGATACTAGAAACATCATCGCCTCGCCTCATAAGCAGCCAGACGGCGACACATGTGGTAATAGGCACGGCTAGAATAAGACCAATGCTGCCAATCATGGTACGAACTATTTCCGTGGCAAATATTTCTCGGTTGGCAATATTGGCAACACTTGCTGTCGAAGTTTGAGTAAACAAAAGAAGCAGCGGCAATGACGCTCCTACATATGCAATGGCGAGTGTATTCACCAATGCGCCGATATGCTCTCGCCCGATACGGATCGCTCGCTGATAGATAATCCTCTTTGGCACATGAGGCGCAATGCGAATCAACTCCTCGACTGAAATAGCCTGGCCAATAGCAACGTCATACAGCACACCAAGAAGACCGATCATAATGCCGCCAAGAAGAAGCCCGACAATATCAAGCGTGCCATTTGTATTTAGATTGAGATACGTGATTTCCTCAGAACCAAACCCACTTAGTCGCGTGAAATGAACCGCCCAGATAGCAAGAAGTCCGGTAATAATGACGGTAATAACCATACCAAGAACGGCTGAACTCGTCGTTTTATTAAACTTGTGCGTAATATATGATCCAACAATAATGATGAGAGAGGACACGCCGATAGTGATAAGGAGTGGTGAATACCCGTGAAGAATGCCGGGAAGTAATACATACATGATCAAAAGCAGGCTACCAACCAGGCTCACGAGTCCGCGTACACCCTGAATGCCACCGAATACAAATAGAGCAATCACGAAAAGCCCGACAAGAATAAGTACCTGTGGCAGACGATATGGTTCGCCCACCGAATGAAAATCAAACCCGTCAAGTCCGCCATATTCATGTCTCAAATAAAAAACGTCACCGACATCTAGATTTAAGTAATCATTATCTACCGTAATAATCTGACCTTCTTCTTTTCCCTCTAGAATTTTGATTTTGATTGTTTGATTGCTCGTCCGTATATCAGTCCCTGGCACATTTTTTTCCTCCTGTTTGAGTATTTCTACAACTTGGGCTTTGACTATATCAACAGTACTCGGCACCAGCTCCCCATCCTGATGGGCTGAGGCATAAACCGGCACGAAAACGCAAAGCGTAAAAAATACACCGAGTGTGATGTTGCGTAATCGTGTCATGTGGTGATTTTAACATTTTCTCCTCCTTCTGACTAAACCCTTTACTTTTCAGGCGGTATAGTTTATTATGCAAACTACTTGCATTATGAGAACAAACATAAACAAAGGAAAAATACTGGCACTGCTCAAGAAAAAGCATTTATTGACTATTGCCGAGATTCACGCTGCATTACCTGATGCAGACTATTCGACGGTTTTTCGCAATGTTGAACAACTGCTCAAGGATAAAGAAATCAAGAAAGTGATGATAGATAGCAAATCAATTGCCTACGAATCAGGGCAAGAAAGCCACGATCATTTTATTTGCACAGATTGCGGTACTGTTGAATCTATCCATATCCCCCACACTTCGATTAAGGGTCATACGGTCGAAGATGTTACTGTCCGCGGTTCGTGTAATAAGTGCGCAGATTAATATATGAGAATCGCCTTTGTAGGAAAAGGCGGGTCAGGTAAGAGCACTCTTTCTGCCTCATTCGCCACATATGTGTCCAAACAAAATACCAGACCGGTCGTTGTCTTTGACGCTGATCTCAATATCCATGCACCAGAGCTCCTTGGATTTAATACTATCCCCTTTGAAAAACACCTTTCGCATCCCGTAGTGGCAAAATCCATACAGAAATGGCTCATTGGCAACAATGATATTCAAAACCTTGGCGCATTCCGCAAATCAACACCGCCAACTCGTAAGTCGAATATTATCAACATCGAATCAATCAATGAGACTCCGCTACAATCATTTGGTCTACACGGGGGTAATCTTTCAGTCTTCGCCGTTGGAACATACCAGGAACAAGATATCGGAGCGAGTTGCTACCATAACAACCTTGCCATTCTCGAGAGCATCTTGAACCATACAAATGACAAGAATGGGTACATAATCGCTGACATGGTCGCGGGGGTCGACTCATTTGCAGGGACACTCCATGCCCAGTTTGACCTCACCTGCCTCATCGTCGAACCAACCATGAGGAGTGTCGAAGTGTACACAAGATATATTGAGCTTGCCACTGAAGCTGGCATCGCAGACAGTGTGCGAGTCATTGGCAATAAAATAAGAAATGATACGGATCGAGATTTTATCACGTCTCATATTCCGAAGAATAAAATCATTGGCTACTTCACTGACGACGAATATATTCGCACTATTGATCAAGATGGGACCATACTTGATACCACAAAATTACTTACATCCAACCAGGAACTACTGAAAAACATCCTCACCATTCTTGATTCGTTGCCCGATAGTCGAAATACGCGCCTAAAGAACTTGTGGAAGTTACATAAGAAATATGTAGCCCAAGGTTTTATTAAAGAACGCTTTGGTGACCTTACACATCAGATCGACTCTGATTTTTCATTTACCCATGAAGATGAAAACGAGTGAACAAAAGGTGTTAAATACATTTGAGGGAAATACCGCTGTCCTTGATTTTCTCAATCCTGATAATGCTCCGTACGTTCCGCTGGTTGAAATTCCTGATCATGTAAATCCATATCGCAAAGATGGTATACGGGTGTTCGCGAAGCTCATGAACGCATTACCACTCGCCAATATAAAATCACTACCGGCATATAATATGCTCGCGGAAAAAAAGAAGAACGGTAACCTTGAAGGTATTGATACAATTATTGAAAATTCTTCCGGAAATACTGTTTTTTCTCTAGCAGTAATTGCCAAATTAATGGGAATACACCACACAAAAGGTATATGCTCACATCAGGTGAGTATCGGAAAACTAAATCTACTGCGATTTCTCGGCACTGAAGTCATTGTGAATGAAGAACCTATCTGTCCCGATCCGAATGACCCGACAAGTGGAATCTACAAGGCAAAACTGTGGTCCAAGGAAAATGGCTGGTTTAACCCTGGACAATATGACAATGAAGCAAATCCTGAAGCTCACTATAAATGGACTGGGCCACAAATCTGGGAGCAGACGGGAGGCAAAGTATCACTTGTTAGTATTGGTCTTGGCACAACTGGATCAGTTGTCGGTATTGGAACATATCTCAAGGAAAAGAATCCGGGCGTTGAAATAGTCGGCGTATCCCGTATCGCCAATAACCCTGTCCCTGGAGTACGGACACACAACCTGCTTCAGGAAATCGCTTTTGACTGGAAATCTATACTAGACCATCAGGAAGAAGTTGGTACATCCGAGTCATTCAAGATGTCGATGGAGTTATGCCGTTCGGGACTTTTTGTTGGACCGAGCTCGGGCTTTGCCTTGGTTGGATTATTCAATCACCTTTCAAAACAAAAACGTACGAACGAAGAAAAGATTGCGGTATTTGTTTGCCCTGATAGTCCATTTCCGTACATTGATGAATATTTTCAATACCTTGACCCTTCCGCATTTCCAAAAATTGAAAATGAGCATCTGCTTAGGGAAAAAAATCATACGCCAGTATCACACAGTCCTACCGTTAAAGAATACCCTCCCGAACACGTTTTCAATCTTGTATTTGAAGGTACTCCCGAACACATTTGGAAAAAAATAAAACGCAAAGAAAGCATACATCTCATAAAAGGTTATAATATCATCGACATTCGCAACGAAGGTGAATATGAAGATCATCATATACCAGAATCAATCCATGTCCCCTTTCATAGCCTTGATGACTATCTCAAGAAAAACAAAAAGAAACTCACAAAAAATAAGGCGGTAATATTTGTTTGCAGACATGGCAATACGAGCCGTCTGGCCGCCTACAAAGCTGAGCAGGTAGGTATTGCTTCAATGAGTCTCAAGGGTGGTGATGCTGAGTGGAGTCGACTTAATCTGCCAAGAATTAGATCGGAAAAATGTATTACCAGATTCGACCTGCAATAGATTTTTCCTCATCTATGGTTGACTTCATCCGTAAAATGTGCTACTATACCAGTCGTAATAATTTTGTTTTTTGGCAGTTAAACCTATCACCCACAACGAAAGGATGGAGCCGTGGAATTCAAATCAACATACAAACGTCCCTGTCTCGCAACTTCCCCCACAGGGAAATCGGGTGTCATCATTCTGATAAGTGGCATCTCGACTGCTGAGTTTCAAAGCCAGGAAAAAGGCAGAGAGATTCTCAAGGAACTCGTCGCGGGAGACCTGGTCTCTGCGCACGACGGAGAACGCATTGAGGACCACCTGAATGCTTCGGATCTGCCGGCAACCGAGCAGAAAGAAGATCCCCGTGGCTTATCTTCTTCCATACTCCTACTTGCAGTGTTGGGAGCAATTCTCGAACACCACTCCACAGGATCGGACGTGCACTCGCATAAGTGTCCGAAATGTGGTACCACCTGGGACCACGACGGTTCAAAGTTGGATGGTCGCGATGCGGCACACAAATGCCCGAAATGCGGTCACGAGCAGTGGGAGAGGGTTTGATAAGGGATCAAGAAGTACACCCGCTCGCGATAGTTCCAATGAAGGACTCGCCGTAGCGGGTTTTTCATTTGCATAAATATTGACAAATCTTTTTAAATATGCTTTCATGTGGTAAACAGTTCGGTGAAACCCCAAATAACATTCTATGAGAAAACGACTATTCCGTTGGCTCCCAAGCCAGCTCCCCCTTAAGGAGCGAATCAAGAAGGTGTGGGAGATGCTTTTCAAATGCGGCTTATTGATTGTCTTTCCCCTCTTCCCAGCGGCCGGAAGTGCTGCCATTTGGTACTACGCGATATTCCAAAAGCATCGCCATTTCGATGAGCACATGGAAAACATCATTAGCTCAGCGTGGATACCCACGTTCGGCGTGTTGTATTCCCTGCTGGCTGCTGTAGTGTTCACATCTGTGTGGAACGAGTATAAGACAATCCGGGCCGTCGTCAAACGGTACGACCTAGAAACCTTTCTCGATCTACGTGACGAGGAGATGTCACCGTTGGTATACGCGATGATGACAGTCTTCTCACTCGCCATACTCACCGGATTCATGTCACTCAAGTATCCGTCGGCGCTTGGTGGCATCCTCATCACGTCGAGCACTGCGTATCTGCTGAGTCTCATTTTCTTCGTGATTGTAGAAATTGATGACCCATGTGGGGGCATTTGGTTCATTCAGAACATACACGATGAATGGCTGAAAATAGACGTCAAAAAATGGCGACGGAAGCGTCACGAGAAGGAACGTCGAAAGTTTGAGGGAGAACTCTGCGAACATAACGGCAGGGTTACCCTCACCGGAACCGTGGAGAATGGGGTGACGGCACCTCGCTTCTGAAACTACATTCCCGACCACCCGCCCTTGGCAACAAGGGCGGGTTTTTGTATCGAGACATATCTTTCTTACGTAAATACAAGTGCTATACTGTACCTATGAACCACGACAACATAACTACAGCCTTTGAGCTCTCAGGCAAGAAGATTACAAAAAATTTAGGTGTGGTACGAGGCATCATCGTACGATCACGATCTATTATTGGTAGTATCGGTGGCTCTATCCAAACCATTTTTGGTGGCAATATTACCCTCTTTTCAGAGCTCTGTGAAAAGACGCGTGAAGATGCCTACGAACTCATGGTAAAACACGCTCAAGAAAAAGGCGCCAATGCCATCATCGGCGTTCGCTATGATGCGACTGAACTTATGCAAGGTGTGACCGAAGTTTTGTGTTACGGAACAGCGGTTGTTGTTGAATAGGTCAATTCACCTTCTCCAAGTGCATAGTGGCCACGAAGTCTCCTGGAAGTACTTGTGTAGCCATCGCCGCAATACCTTTGTTTGAGGTAATGCCACGAATACACGAGCGCACATCCTTTTGCGGACCATCACCCTTATCCTTGCACTGATTTATGAGACCAAGAATATCGTAACCAAATGCAGCTCCAAAGTTTGGTTCTTTACCAAATTTCGATACATACTTTTGTCGAAAAGCCGCAGATTCTGGGCTATCAAGTGAAAAATCATAGGAGGTTGAATAGAATGGTATGCCTTTGACTTGCTCACGATTGCCCGCGTCAGCAAATACCGCACTGGTCTCGACGAGAGGCATAGTCAGACCAAGTCGAGCATAGGTCTTCACTATACCTACTGCTTCACCAGGAGTCGCCGGAACAATAAGGAGAACGTCAGCACCTGACGCTTTGACTTTTGAAAGATGCGTAGAAAAATCAGTCTCTGCAGGTTTGAAGGACTCCATAAAGACTATCTCCTTGGCATACTGAGCGCTCAAGGCTCTAATTTCATCTTTTACTGATCCACCTAACTCATCATTACGATAGAGGACAGCAATCTTCCGTGCGTTTTGTACCGGTGACATCGAACTGGTAAATGATGGGCCGGCATAGTGGGCCGGGTCGGTATAGTAACGAATTGTGTAGTCATTGACGATGACCGAGGAGCTGGCTGCGACCAGTGTCACCAGCAATGGAATTTTCTTTTCAAGTGCCACCTTGGAAAGTGGGACACTTACCGCTGATATCTCAGAGAGCATCAGATTGACGCCCTGCTCCTGAAGACGATTGAAAGCAGAAACTCCGTCAGCCGGGGCACCTTTGGTATCCTCATAGAGAATTTTGATGCCAGGCGTCTCTGCCAATGCAAGTTCCATGCCATTCTTAACCGTCTCACCCCAGAGTGCTGCGGGGCCAGTGAGTGGTAAGGCAGCGCCAACTACAAAGTCAGCGTTAGTCGCCGGAGGAGTACTCGGCGCATTGAAAATTGCAATCAGTACAATGATAATGACAATAACGACTGCTGTAATTATTTTTTTCATGATAGGAAAATGGTACCACTTGAGGTACCATTTGCCAACTACTTCTTTTCATCTTTACCACCCTTGTCTCCTTTGCCTCCCTTCTTATCGTCCTTTTTCTTGTGAGAACTGCCGTAGAATAAAATAACAAGCACAACAATTATTATAACTACTGTTTCCATGGTATTAGTATACCCTAAAACAGTAGACCCATGAAGTTATGCACATATAGATTGTCTCAAATAAACACATAAATATAGTACAATATACTCATACACGCCATGCAATCCCCGAAACCGTATCGCGAAGAGCGACCTTGGGGGGAGTTTGTTGAGTTTACTCACAACACCCCTTCAACAGTCAAAATTATAACCGTTAATGCTGGTCAAGAATTTAGCCTGCAAACACATCACAAAAGAGATGAATTTTGGCACGTGATCTCAGGTGACGGAACAATGATTATTGGGGACAAAACTATTCCCATCAAAAAGGGTGACAATGATTTTATCCCAAAAGAAACTCAGCATCGTATTACTGCAGGCACCTCAAACGTGGTCGTACTTGAGGTTTCATTTGGAGATTTTGATGAACACGATATAACTCGGCTCGAGGATAAGTATGGTAGATCTTAACCAATACCGCTGCATTTGCACCGCAGCATTTCAATGAACGTAACACCCGACTACTCCCCCTTTGTCATAGCATTCTTTTCATTGGCGATTGCCGTTGCCATCGGAGTAACCTGGTATCTTTTTTATACATGGAAACGTGGTAGTTCAAAAAAACAGCGTACTGACCACAAAGTACAGCGACACCACGCAAACCCTGTCATGTCCCCACGCCCACACCAAGAGTGGGAGGCCAACGGCACATTCAATCCTGCCGCCGTCGAAGATGATGCGGGACGAGTCCACCTCCTCTATCGTGCTATTGGCGCCGACGGACTTTCACATATCGGGCACGCATCAAGTCCTGATGGCGTAACTTTTGATCGCCGTTCATCATTTCCGGTATATCAACCAGATATCGAAGAAAAAAGACCCGGGGACTCAAAGCCAACAGGTCCAACAGAGTATAATCCGACACTCTATTACTCAGGTGGTGGCTGGGGTGGTCATGAAGATCCACGAGCAGTACAGATCGATGGCCGAGTGTATATGACCTATACCGCTTTTCAAGGATGGGATTCAGTTCGTATTGCGCTTACTTCGATCGATCTTAAGGATCTGAAAAAAGAACGCTGGAATTGGAAAAAACCGAAACTCATTTCTCCGCCAGGCGAAGTGCACAAGAACTGGGTTCTCTTTCCTGAAAAAATTAACGGAAAATTTGCCATTTTACATGCTGTGTCACCACAAATCCTGATCGACTATGTCGATAATATTGACGATCCCCACCCCTTGAAACATATCAAGAGTAAACCACCAAAAGGTGGCCGAGAGGGGCATTGGGACAACTGGATGCGCGGCGCAGGAGCTCCACCACTACGGACTGATCTCGGCTGGCTTCTTCTCTATCATGCCATGGACAAGCGTGATCCCAATAAATACAAGCTCGGCGTCATGATCCTTGATATCAATGATCCGACTCGTGTCCTCTATCGCTCCCCTGGCCCCGTTCTTTCACCAGAGGCATGTTATGAAAATGATGGTAAACCTGGTGTCGTGTACGCATCTGGAGCACTTATTCGTGATGGCCAACTGCATGTATATTATGGTGGCGGCGACAAACATGTATGTGTCGCAAAAACTCCACTCAAAGGGCTTCTTGATTGGATGGTCACGTACGGTACGCATACAAGCTAGCCACCTGCGCATGATATAATCACTCTATATGTTCACCGTCACCCGCTCCGAACACAACCCTATTCTTTCACCGTTGCGTGAACATTCCTGGGAAGCCGCCGCAGCATTCAATGGCTCACCTGTTGTACAGGGCCGTCGTACAACGTTGGTATATCGAGCAATGTCAGAACCAGAACTTCTCAAAGAACCTCATATACGAATGTCAGTTATTGCCCGCGCCGATTCAAAGGATGGAGTCAACTATGAAAATCGCTCAGTGCTCATTTCCCCTGATACAGACTTTGACCGTTATGGATGCGAGGATCCGCGTGTCACCAAAATAGGAAAAACATACTATATTTTTTATACCGGACTTGGCGGATACCCTTTTTCTGCTGACAACATCAAAGTATGTGTCGCGCTGAGTACTGATCTCAAGACAATAACTGAAAAACATGTGGTTACGCCATTCAACGCAAAGGCTATGGCGCTTTTTCCGGAAAAGATAAACGGCAAGCTGGCGGCACTTGTCACAGTCAACACGGATCGAAAACCTTCAGACATTTGCTACATTGAATTCAACACACCTGAGGACATATGGTCAGAGGATTATTGGAATGAATGGTATAAAAATCTTGATGCGCACAAACTAAAGATTCGTCGTAAGGACGATGATCATATTGAGCTTGGCGCCGTGCCCATAAAAACTGAAAAAGGTTGGTTGTTTGTCTATTCTCATATTCAGCGCTATGACAAACCTGACCACGTCTTTGGTATTGAAACTATTTTGCTTGATCTCAATACCCCCCAAGAAATTATTGCTGGAACAAAAGGACCATTCATGGTTCCTGAGGCGTACTATGAACATGTTGGCCAAGTCCCCCATGCCATATTCCCTTCCGGAGCACTTATTCGCGGCGAACGATTGGAAATATACTATGGTGCCGCTGACTCACATTGTTCCGTCGCGACAATACCAGTCGACGCTCTGCTTGATGGCCTGCTCAATATAGACAAAGAACATTCTCCACTCAAACGCTTCAAAGGAAACCCGATTATTACACCCCGACCCGGAGTCCTCTGGGAAAGTCGTGGCACACTCAATCCGGCCGCGATCGATATTGGAAACAAAACCCATATTTTGTATCGCGCTGTTTCGGCTGATAACGTTTCCACGATCGGTTACGCCAGTACAAGCGATGGCTTTACTATAGAAGAGCGCTCAAACAAGCCCATATACAAGCCGCGCATCAGTTTTGAATCAAAAGGCTGTGAAGATCCACGCATCATGCTTATTGAAAATCGCATCTATATGACCTATACCGCCTATGATGGAGGACTGCCGCGCGTCGCAGTAACATCTATCTCTAGTGAAGATTTTCTCAAGAAAAAATGGAGTGCATGGACACAGCCAGAAATTATTTCTCCGATGAACGTAGACAACAAAGACGCCGCTATCTTACCCGAGGCCACCAATGGAAAATACTTGGTATTTCATCGTGTACATGAAAATATATGTGGCGATTTGCTCAATTCTCTCGATTTTTCAAAAGAAAAAATATCTCGTTGTATTGATATTCTTGCTCCACGCAAAGGCATGTGGGATGGCATGAAAGTTGGTATCTCAACACCACCTGTGCGCACTACCAAGGGTTGGCTGATGCTCTATCATGGAGTCTCCTGGAGTTCTATCTATCGTGTCGGCGCAGTGCTGCTTGATTTCAAGGATCCAACATTAGTATTGGCCCGTACTGCCATTCCATTTTTTGAGCCGGAAGAATCGTATGAACTGAACGGGATCGTCAACAACGTGGTCTTCCCGTGCGGCATGGTTATTCGTGGTGGAGTCGTATACATCTATTATGGTGGCGCTGATCTCGTAGTTGGTGTAGCTACAATCAAGCTTGAGGCCCTTATGGAAATGCTCAATAAATGACCTCTGTATTTTCAAAACAGCTCATCATGTTTGATCTTGATGGCACACTTGGGAAAAGCAAGTGCGCTCTCGATCCTGAGATGGAACAGCTTCTGCAAAAACTTATCACCATAAAAAAGGTGGCTATTATTTCTGGTGGAGGCTACCCGCAATTTCAGACCCAAGTGCTGAATGCTTTTCCTCGCGATGAGCATTTTACCAATCTATTTCTGTTACCCACCTCCGGTACTCGGCTGTATTCATGGCGCGGAACATGGAACGAACAATACGCGGAGCACCTTTCCCCTCGCGAAAAGGAAAAAGTCATGGTTTCGCTCAATATGGCACTCAAGCAAGCCGGCCATATCCAACCAGCAAAGACATATGGTCCGATTATTGAAGATCGGGGATCACAAATCACTTTCTCCGCCCTCGGACAGCAGGCTCCCGTTGAAGAAAAAGCTGTATGGGATCCTACTCGAGAAAAACGCGAAGCAATCGTCTCTTTTTTACAACCTCGAATACCTGAATTTGATGTTCGTATTGGCGGAAGCACGTCCATAGATATTACCAAGAAGGGTGTCAATAAAGCCTACGGTATCCGCAAGCTTGAGGAATTTTTACATCTGACTCCCGATGATATTATATTTGTTGGTGATACTCTGTTTCCCGGCGGCAACGACTACCCCGCAAAGGCAACGGGTGTTGACTGTATTCCTGTCAAAAATCCCGAGGATACAAAAAAACTGATCAGTGGATGGCTCAACGAGTAACTTTCTTTTCGAATTCTCTGATGAGGATTCGCGTGTCATTTTCGCGCGCCCCAAACGAGCTACCAAGAATGATGAACACAATCTGTTGACCATTGATGTCGAGAATAGTCATCATCGTTTCTCCGGCCAACGTCGTACGCCCGGTCTTGCCACCAATAAATCGCGGATCATTCACAAACGGATGTGTACTCGTAACCAGGTGACCACCATGCTCAGTAGTCGTCGCGAGTGTCATCTCGGGCGTTCTGGTGATAGTCAAGATATCTGGGCGATAATTGACGAGGTATTTCGCCAGTTCAAATAGATCTTTTGCTGACGCGGCGTTTTGTGGACTCACGCCAGAAGGGTCGGCAAAGAAACTTGAGGGCATGCCAACCTCCCAGGCATAACTACTCATCATTTCCATAAAGCGGGCACGATTTCCTTTTGAGAGTGAGATCGCTTCGGCTGCAACATTAGAAGAACTCAAGAGAAGCGGGTGGAGTATTTCTTCCAGTGAATAGCTTTCATTGGCCTGCAGATTGCTGGTGTCGGGTGGTGCAGATAATGTACTCGAAGCAATACGTATAGTGGTTGTCGGCCCCATCATGTCAGTCGCCACGAACGCCGTCACTAGTTTTGACATCGAGGCAACTGGCAGTGATTTGCTACTATTACGCTCTACATAAATAGTTCCCGTTTTAATATCTCCAACAAGATATGCGTGCGCAGTGAGTCCAGGTATAGGATTGATCGGTTTTTTTGTTGTCTGCACACCATCGGTTTCGAGAAATGCGGGATCGAGGGCCGAAGCCGAGTCACTGTCTGTATCCATATCAATACCGATGCCACTCTGAGGTGCAGGAGTCTTGCCTATTTGAGTCGCGGCAGTTATGCCAACGAGTGCCAAACAGATGCACATAAGAAGTATGAGACGTCCTTTGGTTTGCATCCTCTATATGGTATCACGGTAGCACTATCGCGTCACCGAGATAGTTGGTGTCAATTCTCCTGTAGAACTGGCTGTTATGCGACCATTCGTATCTCGAGCAAATTCGTAGACCGTATCATAATCGCTGACATCCACAAAATGTGCGCCTGGTGCAGAAGGGTCAAACGGGAGTGCTGACAAATAATCTGGCACAAGACATGGCGCAATGTCTCCCGGTGTATTTGGTGTACTATCGCTTTTGATGCGAGTAAAAGATGTAGGGATATCTTTTGGTGAATCCCCGCATACAAAAGTACCTTTGTGCTCGGAAATATTCTGATGGATGGCGTTCAACAACGAGTTTACATTACTCACTCGTTGCGAATCGCGAGCAAGTTTGAATTGACGTGATGGATTGACTGCGACAAGGACGACAGCGGCAAGTATGGCAATAATGCCGATAACAACAAGTATTTCTATAAGAGTGAACCCTGCTCGTGAGCCTACAGCTCCTGATGTGAACGTACGAGGTGTATACGATTTTAAGAGATGTTTCGGGACTCTTTTGTAATGAAGCTTATCCACAGAACGAATCCGAGGTGGATATACTCTTTTTTTATGATCAAACCTATGTGTATTCATATTGAATGTGTCTTATTAATAATAAGTACACAGTATCAAAGCGAAATGAAGAAACGCTGGAGAGATGATAAAGATTCGCTGAAGATGTAAAAATGTGGTCAAGTGTTACACAAAATGACTACCTATATGACCGCACATTTCTCCACATTTTGTCCCCCATTCCCCGCTCCGTGTTCAATTTTCCTTGTACTTCCATATGTTACAATCTGCACATGAGTACGACATCGCCTTATTTCAAAACAAAAGATTTGAAGATACCGCCTCAAAACATTGAGGCGGAAAAGGCATTGCTCGGGTCAGTGATGATCCGCGGCGAAGTCATGCATGATCTCATCGATATTGTGGGCGAGTCATCATTCTATTCAAATCAACACAAAGCCATTTGGGCAACTTTGTTTGAGCTTCATACAAAAGGTACTCCCATTGACCTCCTTTCAGTATCTGCACGTCTCAAAGAAAAAGGTCTACTCGAGCAAAGTGGCGGCACATCATATCTGACAGAGATCATCAATGTCGTCCCCTCATCGACAAATGCCAGCCATTACGCAGAGATCGTGCAGAAGAAGCACATTATGCGTGAGTTATTGCGTGCTGCTGAACACATCACGGGCCTCGGATATGATGAAGAAGGAGAAATGCATGATATTTTGGAAAAAGCTGAAAAAGCTCTGTACGCAGTCACCAACAAGACTGGTTCACACAAGTTCGTAGCGCTCAAAGACACGCTCCATGAAGCCTGGGAACGTCTCGATCACCTTCACAAAACAAAGGACGAACTCCGTGGCGTGCCGACCGGGTTTGCCGAGCTTGATAACAAGCTTGCCGGTATGCAAAAGTCGGACCTGATCATTCTCGCGGCACGTCCATCTATGGGTAAGACCTCCCTCGCACTTGATATCGCACGAAAAGCCGCTGTCAATCACAAAGTTCCTGTTGCTATCTTTTCTCTTGAAATGAGCTCTCAACAACTGGTGGACCGTATGTTGGCAGCCGAGTCCCAAGTCGACTCATGGAAGATTCGTACCGGCCACAACCTCTCAGTTACTGATGACTTCAAAGCCATTGGGGATGCCATAGGCCGATTATCCGAAGCCCCTATTTTTATCGACGACCAAGCCGGCAATAATATGCTCAAAATGCGTGCCACCGCACGCCGCCTCAAGAACGAAAAAGGTCTAGGCCTTATTGTTGTTGATTATCTCCAACTCATCATCCCAACACAGACACGTGGTACCGATAATTTGGTTCAGCAGATTACCGAAATCTCACATGCTCTGAAAAATCTTGCCCGTGAACTCGAAGTTCCCGTCCTTGCTCTCTCACAGCTCTCCCGTGCCGTCGAACAGCGTGGTGGTAAACCTCGCCTTTCTGACCTTCGCGACTCCGGTTCCATCGAGCAGGATGCTGATGTGGTCATGTTCATTCATCGCGAGTCAGACCAAGACCAAGGTGGACGCAAAGAAGAAGCTGAGATCCTCATCGAAAAGCACCGCAATGGTCCGACTGGTATCGCCAAGCTTTACTTTGATAGCAAGAAGACAACATTCCTTAGTATGGATAAGGCGGATTTTGGTGGATTTGAGAAAGTGTAGTATTAACAGATTATGGACAGCTTACATCGGCTCGAAGAACTCTTCACTAAATTCCCTGGTATTGGCCCACGACAAGCCAAGCGTTTTGTCTATTATATGTTGAGTAAGTCTCCTTCATATATCAAAGAATTCACCCAGCTTCTCGAGGAGGTCAAGAAATCGAGTCATGAATGCGAACAGTGCCATCGTTTCTTTAGTGGCACCTCCTCCAATCCCAAGTCTCAAGTCTCAAGCTTCTGCCCTACCTGCCTTGATAAATCACGCGACCAATCTCTCCTCATGATTGTTGCGCGCGATTCAGATTTTGAAACCGTCGAGAAAAGTGGCGCCTACAAGGGACTCTATTTCATTCTTGGAGGAACTGTGCCTATTCTCGACAAAGAACCGGAGAAGCGTATTAGACTAAAATCATTACTCGAATCAGTTACGAGTCGGGGCCAGCAGATCAAGGAAATCATTCTATCGCTCAATGCGACGCCTGATGGCGAACATACCGCCACCATCACTAAAGAAGCCTTGCAAAAAGTGACTAAAAACTGGTCACTTTCCATTTCGGTACTCGGACGCGGCCTTTCGACAGGAGCTGAACTTGAATACGTTGACGGCGATACAATAAAAAATGCCCTGCGCAACAGGACAACCTAGCTCGGAACGTCTAGCTATTTTATTTTCTTTGATGTTGGATTGAATGGATTCTCTGTGGCGACAGTCTCGGTCTCAAGTGAACTGTCTCCCGTCACATATGTAGTATCGAAAAACTGCTCTGAACCATTGATCTTATAGGAAAGCCGAACAAATATAGGTTCACTATTTTGTGGAATATTATCAACAACAACCATCGTTTCGTTGCCAGCATTGAGGTGTCCCACATTGACTCCACCCTTGTAGGTACCTATGAAGACACGGTAGTCGGAGGCTCCCGGAATAGGCTCCCATGAAATAATCTCGCTCGAATCAATAGTTGATCCGGGCTGAGGGAGGAGCTTGACCTTGCTGGCAAGACTCTGATCGCGTCTCATTGCCTGAATAACTACCGCGCCGTTTTCTGCCTGCCAAACATCACGTATTGTGACGTGCTCGAGAGCATTGCTCACCTGGTACACCAAAGCTGAACCGAGGACGACCCCTACGAGCAATCCAGTTTTCGGAAGAGATTTTTTGCTAAAGATATGCATGAAAATAGTCTATCGTGGATAATTATACCACGAAAAAATGCGCACGCAGCGCATCTTTGCTGGGGAAATCTTTATAGCGATTATTTGAGGCTATCAATCTTGACCTTGAAGAATGGCTGGCGATGACCGTTTTTCTTGTAGTAACGGCTCTTTTGCTTGTAGTGAACCACCATAATCTTTGGTGCGCGGCCAATCTCGGTAATAGTCGCAGCAACAGAAGCCTTTGCGATATACGGTGTACCGATAGTCGTATCCTTGCCATCATCCATAAGGAGAACCTTGTCGAATTTCACCTTATCGCCAACTTTGTACTCGCCAGAAAGCTTCTCAATTGCGACAACGTCGCCCTTTGAGACTGTGTATTGCTTGCCACCGGTTGCGATAACTGCGAATTCCATAGTCAGAACATTATACATGAAGACACAAAAAACGCAAATATGCGCCCACACATCGGCCTATTTTGCCTATTCTTCCTCTGTTTCGGGCTTTTCTATCATTGCCACCTCGATCCCTGGTGTTTCCCCCGTAATACGTAGAACGTCCTTATCCACCTTTTTGAGCTCCTTTCCTGAGTTATTGTAGTGGTTGACCACCGTCGAGAGTGAGGTGCCCAACTTGATGTGATACTCCTCATATTTCTTGAGATGCGAACCAAGTTGGCCAACATGCTTCACAATATCCTTGGCAGTCTCCTCGATCTGCATGGCCTTCAATCCCTGCAAAACTGTCTGCAGATATGCCAAGAATGAGGTCGGCGAAACAATGATGACTTTGTACTTTGTGGCCGCGCGCTGGATCAAATTATCGGTTTCTTCAACACTCGCACCAATCTTATTGACCAAGAGATCGTAATAAATGGCCTCATGTGGAATAAACATGAAAGCAAAATCCATGGTCTTCTCTGCTGGGCGAACATACTTTGCCGTTTCCTGAATACGTAGTTTCAAATCATTCACGAAAGCTTTCTCCAGCTTCTCTTTTTCAGCCGGATTCTTTTCTTCGACGAGTTTGTTGTAATTTTCAAGCGAAAACTTTGAGTCGATCGGGATAACCTTATCTTTGACAAATACCGCCGCATCCACTACTTCTCCATTTTTAAACGCGTACTGCATCTGGTACTGTCCTGGCGCCAAGACATTTTTGAGCAATGTCTCGAGATAATATTCACCCAAAATGCCGCGATGTTTTGGATTTTTGAGAATGTCTTGGAGGTTCTGGAGCTGATCAGCAAATGACACCACCTGTTTGTTGGTCTCATCAAGCTTCGTGAGGCCCTGTGTCACTTCGCGAATGAGCTTTGAAGATTCCGAAAGCTGAACACGCATCGAATCCTGCATGTTCTTTGATGATTCATTCATCTTGTGGTCCACCGTCCTGGTCAAATCTCCCACCTTGCGGTCAACCGTACGCGAGACTTCGTTCATCTGCTCGAGAATGAGTTTGAGAGCTGTATCATCCTTTGGCGCCGGCTCTGCGGACTTTTTGCGCATGAAATACACCACAATGAAAATGTTGGCGAGAATGGCGATGGCGACGAGAACAATGAGGATGGTGATCATGGGGTAAGTATACGAGGAAATTGGGGAAATAAAAAGCGAACACAACAAATAGCTATTAATTCCATTTTAGTTGTTTCAGCATCCCCGAAAGTTCAGATGGCGAGTCGTAGAAAATAATATGTCTGGCAACACCTTGAATAGTTGTGGAAATATCGGAGTCTTTTTTTGCGATAATAACTATCGGTTTTTTTCTGGCATACGCATACCCCGCCACAATGCCAAGACCTACACCTTTCTCTGAGAACTCAATGACGAGCATGTCCGCTTCATCAATAGATTTGAAGGCAAATTCCATCAGTTCAGTTGCAGTTACCTGATTGGCACCCCATTTTTCAATATCACGAACAGCAATTGTTGTTGAAATCCCGATAGATTCAAGAGTATCGGAAAGGGATTCGATTTTTTGTCGATCTGAAAAATCTTCTTTAAATTTGATAGCTAAATAGACTTTCATGCACATCAACAGTATACATGAAACTATTTTATCCTGTATACTCAACAGAGAAGAAAAACGTATGCAAAACCATATTGATAGACCTTTCGGATCACTTGATATCGAAACAATTACTGCCGGTGATTCATTTCAAGGGAGACTAACCTTGGGACAAGGAATGACGATCAGAACCATATACTTCATGTGTATTGGAATGTCGTCTCCCAACGCACAATACGAGCTCTCCTTGTTTGCAGACGCCAAGCACAATGAGTCGCTCGCAGATGCCACCTTGGAGTTGGTAGGTGGAAATACCCATTGTATTAATATCAAGACAACTGACCATGAGATCGAGACTGATCCGAAAGAAATCGCCTTGTTAAAATTTACACATGCAGTGTGTTCCATGTTGATAAGTCACATGGTTCGTGCCGGAAAAAGCAGTGAGCATTACGAAATAGGGCCGCAAGCACTACTTGACTTCGAGCGATTAACTCAAGTCTCTATCAGTGAATTACCTTGAGACTCCAGCGCGGAATTTCCGCGCTTTATTATTTGTAAAAAGTAAGATAGTGACAAAGAGCAATTTGACACCTAATTACATATGTGATAATGTTTTTCAAGGAGAAATGAACCTATGAACGAAACGATATTTGACTTGAAACGAAAAATACTCAGGCAGAAAGTCGGGGATCCAAAAGGTCCGTGGGATAAATTCTACGAATACCTTGTTGCCGAAGCGTCAACGACTCTGCCAAACAAACCCAACTGGGAAGCGCAAGCTCTCTTTGAGATGATCCAGACAGCGTTTGACGGTAGTGGTACTAACGACCCAGTACTCGTCAGTCCATACCTTCTACACAACATGGCGGCATGTGCCAAAGTGGCCCTCAACCATGACCAGCAGGACACTATCGCTTGGACAGACTATGACAACGTGCTCGGGAGAACATATGCTGGTTTTGCCTTCACAGTGATTCACGCCATCAAAAACGGTACTACGATCGAAAGTGAAGGTCAAACGTATCTGGGTGGCCTCCGCGTACCCCAATGGTTTGTTGTGTGGGCTCGCACTAACGCAGTCACCTAAAAGCGTTATGAGCACGCAAAATGCGCATACAAAGGCCGCACAGCAGGTAGACGAGGACCTGCATCTCCTTGTCAACTTCCTCAGACATCTACCGCCTGAACATCATAATGAGTATTCAAGACTCTTGAAGAGGGTGGCGATAAACATGGCAATGATGTCCGTCGAGGACCTTGCCAGTTCAAATCAGTTAGTCGAGCAGTGCCGGCGACTCAAACTGTCGAGTGACACCTTCTTTGGGATCATTGTGAAAATGATGGGAGCAACGAATGGTACGAGTGCCGCTGAGGCCATCATGCCTCACGTACTCGAACTTCAACGCTTCCTCAAAGAGCTCGACGCTCCTGCACCGACTGATGCGGACGCTCGAGCGCTTGCTGAAACCCAAATAGCTGCACTGCTCGCAAAACAGAAGCAGTAAAACACGCTTCATCCAACACCCGCCGGTCACTCGGCGGGTCTTTTATTTGAGACTTATTCCTTCACCAATATCACCCCAGCAATCAGAACCACAAATAATACTAATTTGTGTATCACTTTCTTCCTATGCAAGTCTTCCTTAAAAAGCTTTGGGAATACACCTCGTCCCAACCACGCATACACAATGAGAAAAAACGGCGCAGAAATAGTGATCCCTTTCACCACACTGACTGAGGTAAGTGAGATCGCTGAACTCTCGGACACCTGTCCCAAAAATGTGAAAAGCTCTTCGAGCAAAAACAGTGGGGATAATTTAATAAAAAGTGGTAACACAGCCCGCGCATCCTGACGTACGGTTTTTGAGAATAACAACATAATCGCAAACAAGAGACCAATGATCGCTTCTCCACCAACTGCAGTACTAATGCTTACACCTTGATCGAAAAGCAATTTAAGGAAAACCCCTTCAAAAGACAGGAGAAATGCGGCTAAACCGATATACCAAATAGCTTTGCTAAATTTGAAGTGTTTTTTTGCTCGATGCAGTCCGAGCATAACTACGGATATAATTATGAGTCCGATACCAAGATATTGCTGAAGATCGAGAACCTCTCCAACAATAACAAACGCAAAAATGGGCACAAATATTCTTCCTATTGCAAAAAATGAGATGGCAACTGATGTATCATCTGACCGTAAGCCTTGATAATAAGGGTATAAATATCCAACCCCTACCAATCCTAGAACAATAAATATAGGAATGGTATGGAGTGGCGGCAATTCCGGTGGAGAAAATGCAAATAAGATTGGTATGAAAATGAGATTGAAGAGCGATGTGTAAAAAACAACGGTCAGTGGATGTTTAAATTCCTTTGTGACTAGAAATTCATCAAAGATCTCGGCAACGGCGTAGAAAGCTGGCGATAGAAAGGCGTAGAGGAGCCACATGGGGGAAATTATAGCATATGAAATATGACCTTCTCCCCACACAGAAAAGTTGCTATAGTAGTATGCATGAACCCAGACCAGCTCGCACATCTTCGCCACACCCTCGCCCATCTCACTGCCGCCGCGGTGCTCGAACTTTTTCCTGAAACAAAACCAACCATCGGTCCTGCCATCGATAATGGTTTTTACTATGACTTTGAATTCAAGGAGCCGATCACCGAAAAGGATCTCAAAGATATAGAAAAGAAGATGCGCAAGCTCTTGCCTTCATGGCAGGAAATGTCGGGCAAAGAAGTCTCAACCGATGAAGCTCGTGCCGCATTTACGGGTAACCAATACAAGCTTGAACTCATCGACGAGATCATCGCGAAAGGTGAAAAAATCACTCTCTACACCGCCGGTACATTTACCGACCTCTGTCGTGGTGGTCATAGCGAGAGTCCTGCCAAGGATATTCCTTCTGATTGTTTCAAACTTTCTCGACTTGCTGGCGCCTACTGGCGCGGAGATGAAAAAAATACCCAGCTCACCCGTATCTACGGCCTCGCCTTTGCCACAAAGGAAGAATTGGACGCGTATGAAAATATGGTCAAAGAAGCTGAGAAGCGTGACCATCGCAAATTGGGCAAAGAGCTTGATCTCTTTGAATTTGACGATGATGTGGGCCCTGGACTTCCCCTTTGGCTACCCAACGGCACAGTTTTGGTCGAGGAACTAGAAAAATTGGCGAAGGAAACCGAATTTAGGATGGGCTATGTCCGTGTTCGCACCCCTCATATCGCCAAGGAGTCTATGTATTTGAAGAGTGGGCATCTCCCGTACTATCAGGAATCCATGTATCCTCCGATGGAATACGAGGGTGGCAAATATTACCTCAAGGCCATGAACTGCCCTCACCACCACAAGATCTTTGCCGCTCGACCAAAGAGTTACCGTGACCTACCACTTCGTCTGGCTGAATACGGCACCTGCTATCGTCACGAAAAATCGGGCGAACTCTTTGGCCTCATGCGCGTACGCACGCTCCAGATGAACGACGCCCATATCTACTGTAGTGATGAACAATTCGCACAGGAATTCAACGCCGTCAATGAAATGTATCTTAAGTACTTCAAGATATTTGGTGTTGATAAATATGTTATGCGCTTCTCGACTCATGACCCAAAGCGTCTGGGCGAAAAGTTTGTGAACGAACCAGAGCTCTGGAAAAAGACCGAGGACATGGTCAGAAAGGTCCTCGTTGATTCAAAGATTCCTTTCGTTGAAGTCCCCAACGAAGCCGCCTTCTATGGTCCAAAGATTGACGTGCAAGTCTGGAGCGCCATTGGTCGTGAATTTACCTTGGCCACAAACCAAGTCGACTTTGCTGTACCAAAGCGTTTTGACCTTACCTACACAGACAAGGACGGTACCGCCAAGACACCTCTCTGCATTCATCGCGCGCCACTCGGCACTCATGAGCGATTCATCGGCTTTCTCATTGAACATTATGGTGGCAACTTCCCTCTCTGGCTTTCTCCTACACAGGTTCAAGTGATACCAGTCGCCGATACACACACAGCTGAGGCAGAGAAGGTCAACAACGCACTCCGAGCACGAATGATTCGTTCGGAAGCTGATCTTTCACATGACAATTTTGGCAAAAAAATACGTGCCGCTAAAAATGCACGTGTACCCTATACGATCATTATTGGAGACAAAGATATTCAAGCTGGCAAAGTGACTCTTGAAAGTCGCGACAAAGGTCAGATTGGTCAGCTGAGTATAGAAGAGGTGGTGAAAAAGATGGTGGAAGAGATTGGAGAGAGGAAATAAAATAAAAAAGTGCCCGGCGAAGTATAACCTCCACCGGGCTTTCGCTTAATCGAACTTGTCCATCAGACTTTCCTCAGCGCATTGGAGAATCTGATTGTGAGTCATACTGAGCTTCTGTCGGATTTCCAACTGCTCACGTTCGATATCCCCGTTTTTGCCCAGCTTTGCCTTGAAGGCAAGCTGGGCGTACCGCAGGACCAACTGTTTTTGTTCATTGTCCACGGTACACCTCCTTTCGAAGGACATACTCAAAGGCGATGAGAATGGCGAGCTTGCCATAAGCAGCTCTCCCGCCAGTCACCATCTTCGAGCTCCACGTTGTGTCCTTACCTGCTTTTTTCAGCACACGGATAAGGATGTTGATCGACGCAATTGTTGCGTCATGAACGGTGCCGCGAATCTGTTCAATCTCCGCACGCGTACCATCCATGTTTGATTCTTGCCCACGGGCGACGACCTGTTCGAACCTGCACACCGTCTCGGCATACCGGAGCGAATAGGTTACCATATCCCGCAAACAATCCTCTAAAGTCTCATTCCCCTGGCACAGGGCATCGAGACTTTCGAAAGAAATAAATGGGTTTTTCAAACCCTTCATTCCCTGTGCCTTAGGAGGAACATCAGGTGCAAGCACTCTGACCTCCTCATGTGATATTGTTGTCATTGATCTACCTCAAGTACTATTATAGCACACTATGTGCCATTTAGTCAATAGACATTATATAATCCATATTTTAAGCCATATTTTTGCATACAAAAAACCGCCCTCCCCTTTGGAAAGAGCGGTGCGGAAACAACTTCAATCTTCACTTTCAACAGCCTTTCCTAAACCTTCCAGTATCTGAACATTGGGTAATAATGTAAAAAAACTGCCCGCGACCACTAATTTGGACTTTCGTATCCCACTCCCAATCACCACTAATGGGGCATCTGTTACAGCCTTGTCGACCAGCACTGACCAGCTCGTTGGGAGTCCAACAGAAGTGATCGCACCGTATTCCATCCCTGATTCCTTCACCGCCTTTTGCATTTGTGCAAATGAAACCTTGCGAGCATCAAGAATTCGGCGCGCCAACCCATTCACATCCGCGCGAGTATTACTCAAAATAGCGCAGGCTGCAAACCAAGTCCGCTCCCCTCTTTTGGCTTCAAGAATGACGCAATTTGAAACTTGGTCCCGATTTATTTGATAGGTTGAACAAAACGCAGCAGTATCCGAGGCCACCGGATCAATCTCCACAACACCAATATTATCTGCGCCAGGCAGTATTGCCAACGCGGCCGCGACAGATGGCGACATCAGTTCGGGGTGCTCTAGAGCTGGTACGCAAGTTAGGGTGCCAATTTTTATATTCATATGTTTTTCAAAGAATACACATCATACGCAACCTCTTCATACGGATGCACATTCTTCATTGCCTCAATAACAGCCTTCAGTTTTTCACGCGCACAAGTGACCTCAATTCGCTCTTCAAGAATTTCTTCAATCTTCCCTACAGTTCCTATAAATGGATTCGCACCATCACCCGGCTTTGAGCGCCCAATACCTTTTACTGAAAATGAACAAAAGCTGTAGTTGCCGATTTGACCTGCGCCGGCCTGAGCCATTGCCTCACGAACAACATCCGTGTGGGTTTCTGGAACATACACAACAATTTTTACATTTTTTGAATCCATGTTTTTATTTGATCAGCCAATTGCTGTTCATACCTATAATATCCATGATTAGCATCTCCCAAAATTACCGTTTCAACTCGAGAAGAATGTACCATGGCACCTTTAATTCGGCTCATCATTTCTTCAATAGGAACTGACAGTGCGCTGTCTTTTCTTCCCATTATAGTAATACTTGGAAGAGTAATCATAGCTAACACACTCAACGGGTTATTTTTTTGATACAGATTAAATATCGAGACTTTTGATTCATTCGTTGAAAGGTCTATGAATGTATTGGCCGATAAATAACAATCATCCCAAATAAGTCCAGGCATGAGTTCACCACCTTTTCCTTCTGCGATCATCTTTTGTGCCACATTGATGTCATGATCGTAATTCTTATCAGCAACCGCAAGACCAACCATGTCTGCTGGAGAAAGAAATAGGAGCGACGTAAGACGTGTATCCTTGGTTTCAGTGCTATAGTATGCAATTTTCGGTCCACCAAGACTATGACCTGAAAGGTGTATTCTTGAAAAACCTCTACTTGAAATAAAATCAATCGCCGTGCGAATATCTAACAAGCAATCGGTAAACCGTTCAAACGTATCGCCAAACCTCACAATTTTACGCCGCTCCCCTTCATATTGCGTCAAATCCTTGATAAATTCACACCCACGATTATTAAAAGTAAAAAACGCAATGCCTTCAGAGGTAAGTGTCTGGGCAATTGAGTCAAGAAATCTATTCTCATAGAAATTCCCCGCCATACCATGTACGTGGACAAGGATGCTCTTTGTCACTACCTCAGGTTCATACAAAAGTCCCACAAGTTCTATTTGATCAGAAGTAACCATGCGGCAGAGTGATGTTTTCATACAGACATTATGCCACACAATGAAATCTCCAGCGAATCTTTATCAATTCTTCACCATTTCTTCATTTCGTTTTGATACAGTCGGCAGGTGGGAGGAATTTCCTCTCCACGTGGGCCCGGAGGTGGTCCTCGACTCATTTTCGCTAACTTGGGTTTACGGGTTCGACTCCTCAATGAGCACATTGACCTACTGGGCGTCGGGTCCACAATCAACTTGACAAGACCAGTCAAACTGATAAAGTTGTTCCATTAGCGAAGATGAGTCGAATAGGTGCAAGACCACCTCAAAACAAAAACCCGCCTCTCGGCGGATTTTTGTTTGATAACATTTTTATTTTGGAGTCGCACCCGTCGCTTGCTCTTCCTAATTACTAGTTACTCATTACTAATCTCTTGTGTTTATATCTTCGGACGATTGAATATAAGATAGACAACCGTTGCGAAGAGAACCAAGATAATCAAGATAGCGACCCAACCCCATGGAACATTCTTCAACGAGAAGAGTGCTGCGGCTGAGAGACCATTTGAATTTTGATTGGTATTAGGCTGAACCTGTTGAACAGGCTGCTGTACTGGCTGCGTAGGTGCAGCTGCTGTTGCTGAACGCACAGTGACACTGGTGCTACATGCACGAGTCGCTGTCTTTCCGTCTGCAGATTTGACTGAGACGATAGCGCTCTTGTCGCCTGTTGAAGTGTAGTACTTGATCGCTGTGCTGTCTGTACCACCCAAGCCGTCAGAACCGGTCCAGGTATAGGTATACGAACCAACACCACCAGTTACTTCAGCTCTCCAGGTAACTGGCTGGTTGACGCGAACAGTTGATGGATCTGCATAACATGCAACATCGAGGCCGCTGTTATTTGAACCAGTGACAACTGGAATGACACCGCCATAGTATCCGCCAACATTGACGTTGCCACAGTTTGCGGTCATAGTCTGACCATTTGAATAAATAGTCACACTTGCGGTCTTTAGACCAGGGATCGGATAGGTGTAATACATTGACTGACTTACACCATAGAGACCATCGGTACCTGACCAGCTATAGCTATAGACACCACTACCACCTGATGGATATGCGCTCCACGTAACAGAGTTACCTGAATTTGCATACAATGTGCTTGCAGAACAAGTCACGTACAATGCAGGACCATAGGTATTGTAATTGTAATTTGGGTAGGTGTTGTAATAGTTCGGATACGTGTTGTAGTTATAATTTGGGTATATATTGTAATCATAACTTACATCACCTGAGATACGAGCTGTTCCATCACAAATCTTAGTGACAGATTGACCACCAGATGTGACAGTTACGCTCGCACTCTTTGAACCAGAACGATAGTAAATTTTTGAGATAGAAGAGCCGTAGCCTGAGAGACTGTCGTCACCAGACCATGTGAAATTGTAGGAACCGTTACCTCCGTACGCAGAAGCAACCCAGTTGACTGAATCTCCTGTGCGCGCAGAAATCGGCATCGGGTAACAGGTAGCCTGAAGTGGCCCCTGATCATTTCGTGGCGGCTGATGATAGTAATTATTATCGTAGTTGTACGACGGAGTACCGTAGTAGCCACGATCATAGTAGTCAGCACGAGCCTGACTCGGATTCATCGCGATAACACCAAGAGCGAGCATGAGTGACATGACGCCAAGGGTCATAAAGCTTATTGTGCGGGTAATGTTTTTCATAAATGGTTATATCACTACAATATGGCTATATTAAGCCATATAGTAATCATACGGCTCTTATATGTAGTAATGGTCAGTATTCTATACTAAAATATAGAAAAAGTCAAGTGTCAACTATTACAACGCCTTGAGCACCACGCACCGAGAAGTGTCTTGTCGTTCCAATAAAAGATATGGTTTGCGGATAGAGTGGTAGCTACTATTTGCACTCCAAGACACTTCTCGGTGCGTGGTGCGAAACTACTTACACTTTGGTAATAATTTGCTACAATGGCCCCATGTCAAAAGACATGAAAAAACTCAGTACTAATGCCTACAAGGGCGTCCGAGACTTCTTCCCTCCTGAAATGGCAGTGGAGAAGCAGATTTTTGATATCTGGAGAAAGACCGTCGAAAAGTACGGATATGAAGAATACGGTGCATCAGTCCTCGAGCCAGCCGAACTCTACAAAGCAAAATCAGGTGACGAGATCGTGAACGAGCAGACCTATACATTTACCGACCGTGGAGATCGTGAAGTCACCCTCCGACCAGAGATGACACCAAGTCTTGCTCGTATGGTTGCCGCTCGCAAGCGAGAACTTGTCTTTCCTCTCCGTTGGTACTCCATCCCGAATCTCTTCCGCTACGAACAGCCACAGCGTGGACGTGTCCGCGAACATTGGCAGCTCAATGTTGATATTTTTGGAGTTGAGTCTATCGCTGCAGAAATAGAAGCCATCTCAATTGCGTGTGATATTACACGCGCGTACGGTCTCAAGGACAGCGACTTTGAGGTGCGCATCAACAATCGCAAGGTCATGAACTATGTGACTCGCGATGTTTTTGGCTTGGACGAGGGTGCAGCACAGACTATTTCAAAACTTATTGATAAAAAGGACAAAGTGAAACCAGAATGGTTCGAGGCGGCCGCAACAGAAGTGCTCGGTGACAAGACAAAGCAATTTTTGACATTACTCAATTCAAAAAACTTTGAAGAGTTTGCCTCGAGCCTTCCACAGACTACCGACGAACATGTTGGTCTCAAAGAGATTCGCGAAGTCATCGCCGGGTTGGAGCGCCTCGGGATTACCAATGCGCGCTTTGATCAAACACTGATGCGCGGATTTGACTATTACACAGGCATCGTCTTTGAAGTCTATGACCTCAACCCGCTCAACCGTCGCTCAGTATTTGGCGGAGGCCGTTATGATGATTTGCTTTCCCTTTTTGGTAATGAAAAAGTTCCAGCCGTTGGTTTTGGAGCCGGCGACGTTATTGCACGTGACCTGATGGAAACATACAACACCGTTCCAATGACAAGTGTGTCTGCTGATGTTGCCCTTTGTGTCGTTGGTGACCAAAATACTCCTTACGCACTCGAAGTCGCTCAGTCACTACGAAATAGGAATATTCGTGTTGCTATCGACCTTTCTAATAAAAAGCTTGGTGACCAAATAAAAAATGCTGACAAGCGTAGCATTCCTCGCATTATATGCATTGGGGACGAAGAAGTTAAAAATGGCAAACTCCGCATGAAGATACTGGCTACCGGAGAAGAGCTGTCTGGAACTGACGAAGAATTGGCGCGCACTATTCGGGTATAGTCCCCAATACTGCAATTTGACAGGAAAATAGGCTTGGGGCATGATTAATGCCGAACAGCTTAACAACGGAATAGCTTATGAACAAACCCCATTCCAGCCGGATTATTGTTGCCGGTTGTGCCCAAATGGCCTATGTCTCCGGTGCACTTGAACGTACACTGCCAGACTACGATTGCGCACTGATGTATGGCAATGATGCTTTTCGCCTCATCAATGAACCTGCAAACGGCATTGCGCTGGTTGTCACGGAAGCATACCACCAGGTCAATTCTGGCATAGCACATGAACTGACGGAGGATGGTCGAATTGCTGGTGTCCTACTGATGAAGAGGGTGCACGAGATGCGACCCCGTTTACCACTCATCCTCATCAACCCACCGAAGCAAGCGATCCTTGCGCCTGATGAATTTCTCAAGTTCATTAACGTCACAGTACTGAGCAGACCTGATTCAGTCGTTGCTCTTGCTCGGGAGCTACTATCGCAGCTCCAGCTGGCGGCCGCTTAGCGCAGGCAGCACATTTCACTACCCCACTTGCTCCGGCGAGTGCGGGTTTTTTATTTTTCCTGTACAATGTCCCCTATGCGCGTTATCACCTTCGATATCGAAACAAAAAATATCTTCCAGGATGTGGGGTCCAATGATCCTACCGCACTCGATATATCAGTCGTCGGTGTCCACGATTCTTCAACAAACGAGTTCTCAAGTTTTCTGGAAAAAGATTTTAGTAAATTATGGCAGATTCTCGAACAAGCCGATGCGCTCGTGACCTGGAATGGGGACCACTTTGATATTCCCCTACTCAATAAATACTATCCAGGTGATCTAACCAAAATAAAAAGTATCGATCTGATGCGCGAAGTTCAGCTCGTCTTGGGACGTCGTCTCAAATTGGACACCGTCGGAGAGGCTACCTTGCAGAGAAACAAGTCAGGTCACGGCCTCGATGCTATCGAATGGTGGCGAAATGGCGAAGTCGACAAGGTTATCAAGTACTGCATTGAAGATGTGCGGCTCACTCGTGATCTGTATGATTACGCCCTAAAAAATAAACACCTCAAATACAAGGAGCTTGGTGCGGTCAAAGAAGTTAAACTCAATACAACCGACTGGGAAAACATTATTCCGCACGCCATGACCTACACGTTACCGTTTTAGTTTTAGTGGTACAATTGGAGCACATTATTTACTAATTTTATTGTATGGATCAACAACAAAGCAGTCCGCTGACTATTCCGGGGGCAATAATCATCGCCGCGGCAATCATTGCAGTCGCTCTTATCTACGTCTTTAAGCCAGCACCTGCACCAGTCGCACAAAATACACCCACTCAAAAAGAACAGAAAGTAGAGATTACTCTGAGTCCGATAACAGCTGCTGATCATATCGTGGGCAATCCAAATGCGGCCATACGCATTGTTGAATTTTCGGATCCGTCATGCCCATTTTGCAAGACATTTCATCCGACAATGAAAAAGATCATCGATGAATACGGCCCGACTGGAAAGGTTGCATGGGTCTATCGCTCTTTTCCTCTCGATAAACCTGATGCACAGGGACGTATTCTTCATCCAAATGCAGGACATGAGTCACAGGCATTTGAATGTGCAGCATCACTTGGGGGCAATGAGGTATTTTGGAAGTTTGCTAACCGTCTCTACGAGATCACCCCTTCAGACAAAGGGCAGAGTCTCGACCAAAAAGAACTTCCCGTTATTGCAAAATTTGCTGGGCTTGATCCAGTTTCATTCAACGAATGTTTGACAAGCGGACGATTCGCAGAAAAAGTTGAGAAGCAATATCTTGATGGTGTAAACGCGGGCGTAGCCGGAACTCCAACAAATATTTTTGTTCTCTCAAATCCAGCTTCTAAAAATATGGATGTGGTAATATCTGATTTGGCGGTTCAGCTTCAAGTACCGATTGCTATTTCCACTGACCGTATGCGCATCTTGATGAGTGGAGCGTTGCCTGAAACGGCTATAAAGGCAGTGTTGGAGCCGTTGCTGATGGAAGTGAAGTAGGATGTTTGACTCTCTACACTCCCCTCACCCCACACCACTCACACTTCATATCATCACATTTCGTACGCGCAATTTCTCCACTCCAAACTGAGTCAACAAGTGATTGAATCTCTTTTTTAACACGATCAATGTCAGTTTGCTCAATTGGTAACGTGACAGTCGGACACCTTCCCTTGTCATCAGGAGACACGAAGACGAGTGCTGGAATGATTGACTTCGAACGCCAACGAACATCTGCACTCAACAGCATCTTATAAAAAATAAGCTGACGGAAATAGTTGCCGCTGGAATCACTCTTGGTCTCCCCTTTTATAGCATTCACTGACATGGCCTGCTTTGTTTTGTAGTCAAACACATAGACCGTTGTTCCTGTATCTACAATCGCATCCAACTTTCCATGAAGTGGAATACGAATGGATTGTCCATTAAAGATTCCCGCGAATTCTGTTTCGACCCATGTCTCGGTATATACCTGCGCTTTTTCTCCTTGAATGAAATGAGACTCAAGTGCTGTAGCAACTGCAGGTGCGTCAGCAAGTAACTCTTTCAACGCTGAAACTTTCTCAGTGCTAGGCAAGAATGATGTTTCGAAATATTCTTTAATTTTTTCGATGAGAAGGTTTTCAATTTCCATGGCAGTTCGAGCTTTCGCATTCCAGATAGCATCAAAAGCCACGTGCATAGCTGTTCCCTTTTCCGCTGCAACAGAAGGAGCTTGTGGCAGTTTCAATATACTTTGATACAGAAACGTGTTTGGGCATTCGAGGAAGTGATTGAGTGCTGTTACCGATAGTCCTTTTTTAAGAAGTGTGTTTTTGGTGATATCGATCAGCTTCGCGCCAATCATATCAGCCTCCGAGTGTTTGGAATTAGTACCACTTTGCACATGCACCTGATCTACCCCGACACGCGGTAATTCAACTCGTGTTACATGCTTCTCCTCCAATTCATCAATGAATCGAAGTGGCTCCAACATTTTCCCATCTGACTCTTCCTTGGCAGTGAGGACTGTGACATGCTTTCGTCCACGAGTAAGGGCGACATAAAAGAGTCGGCGCACATCACGAATATCACTATCAGCCGTTCTCTTTTTTGGTAAGACAAATGATGCTCCTTTTGGACGACCTACCCATGATTCTTCGGTTGCATACGGGATAAATACATAATCAAATTCTAACCCCTTACTTCCATGTGCCGTCATAGCTTGGATAGGAACATCTGGGGCGCCCACTGAAACCTTCACCGTACGAGTTTCCGCAGATGTCCTATATGCCAACATATTCTTGATGAGTTCAGCTGGGTCTCGAAGGTCTCCTTCACGAGTAAGGGATTCTGCCAAAGAAATAATGCCACGCCAGACATGGATATATGAGGGATTTCGTGCGATCAACGTCGTAAACCCTGATTCTTCAGCTGCATGGATAAGAAAGCCAATCGCACCATCATTGAGCATAGATCGCTGAATTTTGAGTAGGTTGCCGATCTCGACCGGCTGACCACTTCGCAACGATTTCACCACTTCTGTTCCTTTTTCAAATGGAATACTCCACATGCCAGCAATAACCGTACGTGCCAATGCGTCAGTCTTTGATGAATCAATAAGATATTCAATCAAATCAAAGAAAAGTCGACCAACGGGGTGACTGAATATGTCCACGCTTCTTTCTGATGAAACAGGTATGTGGTGAGATTCAAGTAAGCGGATTACCCTATCCAAATCACGATTACGTCTGACGATAATAGCTACTGTGGCCTTGGGTTCTTTTTCGATAAGCGCACGCAACTCATTCACGAGGTGTAATTCGATAGCCGACACATTTTCTCCAATAACAACCTCAACAGGACGCTGTTCGTCATCACTTCCAGATTTTAATTTTATTCGTAAATCTGTATGCTCACCTTCCTCGTAATTTTTTTCAATCATCCCAAAACTAGCATCGAGGATACTTTGGTGCGAACGATAGTTGGTGTCCAGCGAGATAATCTTCATAGCGGGCCATTTCTTTTGCAATAAAAGGAAATTCTCCACTGATGCACCTTGGAAACGATATATAGCCTGTTTTTCATCACCCACAATAAAAATATTTGGGGTGTCAAAGAATTCTGCGATCAATCCCACAATGAAGTTCTGGGCGTCATTGGTATCCTGATGTTCATCAACATGTAAATACAAGTAACGTTCTTGGATGAGACGCAAAAGTAATTCATCTTTACGTAAGGCCAAGAGTAATTCAATAATAAGATCATTGAAATCCATCTTTTTGGCTTCAAGTTTCTTGGCCTCATACAATCGGTACACATCTGCAAATAACTTGGTGCGTTCACATTTCTCAATAGCTTCTTTTGCATCCGCCTTCAACTGACCCTTTGTGGCACCGCGTGACGAAATTGAATTTTCGTCTGACTTAATTCGCGCAATTTCATCATCAGCAAACTGGCGAACCATCTCCGGCGTCAGCGCTTCTCTTTTTGAGTCATCAATACCTCGAATAATTCCCATCACATAGGCATCAGGTTTTCCCGCAGGTCTAATATCTGAAAATTTTGGATCAGAGATAATGGTACGAATAAGCGACTCCTGTTCAATATCAGTCATCTGTTTCAAATCACTCAAATGCAAGAAGTGATCCGGGTATTCAGCAATAACCGAAGAAGCAAATCCATGGAATGTGCTGATACGAACATCGTGCGCTCGGTCGCCGATAATGCCTTGTAATTTCTGACGCATAGCTTTGACCCCTGCATCTGTGTAGGTGATTGCCAAAATACCATTTGCGGGCGTATCGGTGCGTTTGAGGATATTTGCTATGCGCAGCGTAAGGATTGTGGTTTTACCCGTTCCAGGGCCTGCAATGACCATAACAGGACCTTCGATAGCATCGACGGCCTCTTTTTGGGCCATATTGAGACGTTTGTATTGGAGATTGAAGACTGCGTCAGACATAAGTTGATTATACCTTACTGGGGCAATTTTTATATAAAAAAATCCCCCCTGATCCGTGCGGACCAGGAGGTACCCGATTTGTTGAGCGAAATACAGGGCGCATCACTGCCCTGGTGACGTTAGGCCGTCACCGCTTGAATTTTCTTTCGAAAAACGACGAGGCCAAGCGAAGCAAGGCCGAGCGAGGCAAGGTTTGAGCCGTTGTCAGGGACGGAAGAGCTCTTCAGCCCGACGTTGATGTTATCAAATTCTTGAACGAAGCTCTCGCCCTTATTGTACGCCTGAGCGAACACTGTGCGGAATTGGGAAGTTAAGGGTCCCAGCGTCGTGTCACTGTAAACCGAATTCCCATTCAGAACGTAGTCAACCGAGCTACCGTTGTAGCTGATATCAATGTCGTATTGCCCCGCAACTGCAGAGCCACCAAGATTGACCCAGCCAATGTCACTGTCCCAGACACGCAGCGTCGAGCCAATATAGCCGAGGATAAAATAATCAGCTCCGACTTCGGTCCCAACATTCCCAGTGCTGCCCCAAAGGTCCGAACGTTGTCCCCCGCTAATCTGGTCGGACGTCACAAAGAGTTGGCCGGTAAGTTGCCAATTGCCGTTAACCAGCGCCTGATGTTGCCGCCCTTGAGTGTTGTAAAACGTACTATTGTACGCCGGCGGACGATTGGCCTGGCTATCCGCGCTGGAGATGGTAATCTGCAGACGCCCTCCGACAGAATTGAAGCCCGCAGGCTCATACCGATCAGTCACCCAACCAGCAGACGGTGGACCTGTGAAGGTGTCCGTAAACGGGACGGCAAAGGAGGAATTTGAAGGGTTAATAACCGCCACAGCAAGTGCCATGGCGCCGATAATACCGACGTTAACGTGTTTCATTCAACTATTGGGTTTTGTTACTTACTGCACCTCTCTGGCGCAGATTCGCGACAAAATATAGCACGAAGTTATAAAATTGGCAAGAATAAAGCCGCAATGGAGCGGCTGTATTCAATATCTGCAACAAATGCACTAAATAACGTTAGTAGTTCTTGAGTCGATTGATCTTCTCGTGCTGACGAATCTTCTCATGAGCCTTGGCCTCAATCTGACGAATACGTTCACGAGTAACACCAAACTCCTTCCCTACTTCTTCGAGCGTATGAGTAATGCCATCCATGAGCCCATGACGCATCTCAAGAATCTTGCGCTCCTTTTCTGAAAGATCATTGAGGATCATGTTGACCTGGTCACGAAGAATACGGCGTGAGGACTCCTGGTCTGGTGGAAGTATCTTGTCATCAGGGATAAAGTCCTGGAGAGTCGATTTACCATCATCACTATCATCACCAACGGGATTTTCGAGTGAGACGACATCCTGTTCGATCTTTTCAATCTGGTAAATCTTGTCGACATCCATACCCATCTCAGTAGCGATCTCATCTGGCAATGGCTCACGTCCCAAATCATGTGAAAGACGGCGAACTACCTGTTTGTATTTTGCAATAGTTTCAACCATGTGAACTGGAACACGAATAGTACGTGACTGATCGGCAAGCGCACGGGTAATAGCCTGACGAATCCACCACGTGGCATATGTCGAAAACTTGTATCCCTTGGTCCAGTCAAACTTATCTACGGCACGAAAAAGACCAAGGTTTCCTTCTTGGATAAGATCGAGAAGTGTGAGATCGGGACTGCGTCCAACATACTTCTTCGCAATAGAAACAACGAGACGGAGGTTGGCCTTTGCAAGAAGATTCTTTGCCTCGATATCTCCTGCCTGAATACGCTTTGCCAAATCTTTTTCGTCCGAAGCAGTAATAAGTGGGTACTGACCAATCTCTTTGAGGTACATCTGGATAGAATCGTACGCGGAGTCAGATGAGCTCGTACGAGAATAGTGGGTTGAAGGTTTCTTTGGAGTAAGATCCTCGATCTCGAGCAAACCTCCACCTTCAAGAACATCGACGTTTGCTGCGCCAAATTTGCTGTACAACTCATCGAGAAACATAATGTCGTTCTCGATCTGTGGGAACTCCTTCATGATCTCATCATAGGTAATGAAACCGCGGTCACGACCCTTGTTGATGAGCTTATTGGCACGTACCTCAAAATCCTTGGCCTTGTCTACTTTTGACATCGGCTTGCCTGATTTACCTACACTTTTACCTTTTGCTGCTGGTTTCGAAGTCTTGCCAGCTTTTGACTTAACACGAAAAACCGCACGCTTTACTGGACGTCGGCTGGCTTTACCGGACTTTTTTGCCCCTTTTTTTGTTTTTCCCATATGAGAGATTGGAGAAAAGGTTAATTGATACCTAATATAACCTAGAGATTGTAAGATATTTATTGATAACGCGCAAGTAGGCCGGTTTACGGTTTACAGCCTCTTTTTATGAGCAACCTCCGCTTTACGTAAGGACAACACCTGGCATTTCTTTGCCAATTCAGTTACGCCCGCCATATTCCCTGCTTTCTCAGCCTGTTTAAGTTCTGACATGGTAGAAATAAGTTCGACACTAATCATGTCTTCTTCAAAATTGACAATAAGTTCCTTCATGTGCCTGTCCCATTCTTTCGCATCACTCCCAAAGACTGCTTCAGCCTCAAAAGCGAGGTCATTGATCATGGCTTCGACTTGAGCATGTAGTGCGGTATATGAATCACCGGCAATCTTTTGAATTTCGGCTCGGTAATTCTTTCCTTGATCTGGTGATGATTTTTCAATATGAAATAGAAGGCCAAAGAGACGACGTGAAATGAGGTCGAGTTGAATGGGGACTCCTCCGACAGCACTACCTCCCCCGGACACGCCGTCGACCTCTGCTGAGGTCGCGGCTGGTTCTCGGCCGCCTTCGCGGCCTCCGAAGCGTCCGGTTGAGGTAGTGCCTGCCGGAGTCGCCCCTCCAACTTGAGCCGCCTCAACTTTAACTTTCTTCAAGTCATCCCATACTGCCGCCTCAGATATATTCGTCTTGTCCGAAATCATTTTCACAAAATGTGCCTGATCCATACGACTATCAATGCGCGCCAAAAATGGAAATACACGCTCTCGAAGTCCACGGCCAATCTTTCGTGGATCTGGAATATCACGCATGACATTGCCAAGCTCAAATTCGATAATTGGTTTTGCCGCCCTCAACGCTTGTTTCCAATCTTCGGGATTGTGGAGCACCAAATCAGCTGGATCCTTGCCACCGACCAGGTCTGCAATCTTCACATCCATACCCATCGAAAGCGCGATACCGGCGGCGCGCATCGCAGCTTTTCTACCCGCACTGTCGGAATCAAACGCGATAATGACATTGGGCGACAGACGACGCACAAGACCGAGATTGCTGACTGCCCCACTTTCGCTAAAAGACTCATCGGTCAGTGCGGTACCTGAAGATGCAACAGTATTCTTGATACCCGCTTGATGTGACATGACCAAGTCCATTTGCCCTTCGACCATGATAGTGTAATTCATGCGACGAATGTCACTCTTTGCTTTATCGAGTCCATAGAGCACGAGAGATTTGTCATACAATGGAGTATCCGGGCTATTCAAGTATTTTGCTGATTTTCCGTCGTCTTTTAGTATGCGGCCTGAAAATGCAATAACACGGCCACTCGAATCTGATATGGGAAACATCACACGACCACGAAAACGATCGTAAAACTTACCATCATCTGTCTTCTTGCCCAGCCCCGCCTTTTCAATAAGCATGTCAGAGTATTTCTTGACTCTCAGATGATCAATGAGCGATTGCCACCCTTCGGGAGCCCAGCCAATGCGGAACTCTTGGCGTGTTGCATCATTAATGCCGCGTTTCTTCACATATTCTTTTACCTCCTTATTCTTCGTAAATTGATCCTCAAAAAAAAGTGCTGCGGCTTCCATGATCTCAAAAAGCCTATCTCGCTCGCCGTCCGCTTTTTTATCAAAAGTTAGTTGCACTCCCGCTCGTTCTGCCAACACTTTTAACGCTCCACGAAAATCAAGCCCCTCAAACTGCTCGACGAAAGTGAAAATATCACCTTTCGCATTGCAGCCAAAACAGTAGTACCCACCACGATCCGGAGACACGAAAAAAGAAGGCGTCTTTTCATTATGGAAAGGACACTTGGCCTTGAAGGCATTGCCAGATTTTTCCAGCTTGAGATACTGACCAATCACTTCATTGACTGGTAGACGCTCTTTGATTTGTTCGACAATAGTCCTATTCATAGGTGTATTATAGAGTATAGGCCCCTGGAAACACTATTGACTCAAAAGTGAGTTTATGACTTGTATAGTTTTTGTATCCACAACACCAGTCCCCTGTGACACACCTAACGGAACGAGTAGCTGCACTGGATGCGCCTCTTGAAAACGAATGACTGCAGCACGTGTTGCTGGACCAAAAAAATCTGTTTCATTACCAGAAGATCCGGGCCCTGAAAGGGCAACAAGAAAATTGTTACGATTCAAGAATTTTTGCAATACAAGTACATCTGGATGGCGAGAGCCTAGTGAAAGAAATGTCGAAAGTCGAACTTGTTGAATCGCGCCGGCTGGGCTTGTCGAACCTACTGTTGCACCTAAAATTGGCGTACAAATCATGTTAGCAGGACATCCTACAGCAACTACCGGTGAACGGAGCATATCAGCACGATAACGTGCAAGTGCAGCAGCTGTAATTGGCCCAAAATATCCTGTCGTATGATCAAAATCCATATACCCCTTTCCTGCAAGATACGTTTGCAATGCCAACACTTCTGAACCCCTCATGCCAACTCCTAATGCTGAATACTGATACGTAAAGCTCGTATTTAGTGATGGAACAATTGTGATTGGTATGCCTGGTACTGAGGCTGCCTTGAGAGATGTGGCAACATCAGCAGCATATTTCTTGACCGCAGCATCGGTAATAGGTCCAAAGTACCCCGTAATACGGTCTGCACTCATGTATCCCTGTGACAGTAAAAATTTTTGAAGTCCCAGAACCGCGTCGTTCCTTGTACCAACCACCAAATGTGCATACGATGCTGGAATTTGAGGAAGTATTTTTCGAGGTTGAACAGTCGGCATTACTACTGTTGGTATCTGTACCGCTACGACTGGACTTGCCGCAGCCCCAGCACCACCACCCCCTCCGCCGCCTCCCCCGCCACCACCTCCGCCGCCAGAATTTGAAACTGAGGATGTTACCGCGTAGATAATGCTTGTCTGTGATGTGTTGCCAGCGTCGTCATAGGCAACGATCATATACCCATAGGTTGTAGCAGCTGCTAATCCCACGTGACTATAGGAAAGATCTGAAGGTGTCGTACTCAACAGATCCGACGGTACGCATGATGCACCATTACATCCATACACTCGATATCCTGCGACACCACGTGAGTCAGTCGACGCTTCCCACGAAAGTCGTATATTACTACTTGAAAACGTATTTGCTGAAAAGTTTTGAGGAACTGATGGCGCTGTAAGATCAAGTACCGCAACATTTGAGAGTGGAGATGAGTTTCCAGCAGCATCTCGAGAGATCAGAGCAAAATAATAAGTCTGAGTAAGCGCTGGTAAATTTATATTGTATACCTCAGGACTGCCTGAGACATACGGAACAGGTTGTAGTTGATTTGGCCCGTACCCTTCCAAAGGATTGGGCATGACCGTTATCAGCTTATCGCTCGAAAAAGTCAGGCTCGTAATTTCGGTTGATGTCGAATATCTGATTTCATATGCAGTTGATGTCCCATAACTTCCATTATTGCCAGGTGCCGTCCATACCAGTGTCGTAGTACCTATATCTGAAAGCTGCGTCACTGACAAATCTGCAATTGTCGATGGTTTGGTGAGATCAACGAGTTCGATCGGAGTACTACTGTATGTCAGCTTGTATATCCCCGCATCTCCTACCGCGTACACTACTCCTGAATCATATGGGTCTGTCACAACTTTTTTTATTGCCACATCAGATAGATCTTTTTGGATGGGCAACCATTGGGGAATCTGTGGATCAGCATCAAGAATAGCCTCATTCGTCGTACGATACACACCGCTTCCATAGACTGCAGCATAGGCGACATTTGAGTCAGTATAATCACTGGCAACAGTACGCACGGATCCTGATGGCAAGCCGGTACTCGATGACGCAAAGTGTACACCACTATCATTACTCTTATATATTCCCTTGTCTGTTGCGATCCAGGCCAGGTTGCCAGACGCATGCAATACGCTGACATCATTGGTTGTAGTACCATTGGCGCTAAAAATGCGTGACCAGTTTTCATATGTACCTGAAGAAGACCTGAGCGCACTCGAGTACACATCATTGCCATTTGTTAGGGCAAAAATCTCGGCACTACCAAATGCAGTGGTGAGCTTCTTTGCGTATCCCGAAAGTCCAGTATTATCAGCTCTCCAATATGAACCAGTGGTAGTACTTATGAATACACCACTCGGTGTCGCTGCATATAGTGTGTTAAAACTGCCCTGGGTTGCTTGATATTGATCAATTGTAATGTCCAAAATAGAATTGTCACTCAAACCGGTGCTCGTGGCAATCCATACGGGATCACTCAAGGTACTGGCGAAAATCCCGCCATCCGAAGTACCTGCAAATATATATGTCGAAGATGTGGTGGCATACCGATCAGTGCCTGAATCATAGATCCATCCTATCGCAAGTGATGTCACATCTACATGCGGACCGAGGCCAGTGTTTACCTGGGTCCAGGATTGGCCACCATTGATGCTTTTGAATACCCCGTGATCCGTTGCAAGATACAGAAATGAGCCGATGCCAGCAATTGTATTAAATTGATACCCTGATGCACCTGGTGGAGTGATTGTCTCCCACTGATCGGTTGCCGCGCATACTGGCATGGCGGCTATGCACAATGCCCATAGTATGAGCATCGCAATGTAAGGGTTCGGATACCGAAAATAAGTCATGATGGATAATACAGACACTATACTACAGAATAATAAAAAAGGCCCTCCTCATGCACTGGGCAGAATTGGGCCGCGAAAATGTACAGCCGCTATGGCCGACTGTACCGAATTTCGTTTGCGTAAACACTCTGGACGCCATTCGTAACAGCAGCCGTGGCAGTATAGTAGTACACCACCCCCCATTCAAGTCCAGCAATCGAGCAAGAAGTCGTATTGCCGACGTCAATCGAATCGCTATATGAACGCGATTCAGTGCCCTTAAATATGTAATACTTCACAACTGCCGCATCCGGAGACGGGGTCCACGCAAGGTTGACCGTGTAGGTCGAGTCACCTGTCGTTGAAAAGGTCATGCTCGACATCGTACTCCATTGACCATTCGAATCCTGCACTCGAATCGAAAAGTAGTAATTAGTGTTTGGCGCTAGGCCGGTGACGATGGCCGTTTGAGTCATCCCCGGCAAGCCGGGGTCAGTAAGCCACTCAACTCTCGACCGATGATTCCAGCTCAATATGTTGAATGGGCTGGTGTCATACCTAATGTCAAGATTGGTTAACGTCGCCACAGAACTAGGTGCCGTCCATGTCAGAATAACACCGCCGTTGGTTTGACGGGCCAGCAAATCGGTCACGCGCGCTGGTGCCCCCAACAGTGCCAAAGACAGTAGGCAAAATCCACAGACAAAGAGCGAAATTTTTTTCATTCAGTACACTTTCAAAAAACCGATTTGCTCACAACGTACAACGTGAGTTCGTATTAATACTAGCGCGCTCGGACCAAATATTCAACACATGTGATCTAAAAAGACCAGCGAGTGAGAGCTAGTATTTTCATGATAAATAATGTAATAATGACAATGGATTTAGCTTGAAAAACAACGTGTGGAAAGAATCTTATGAGAAAAATCTGTTTGTCTGCAGGTGCGGCCCTGTGCCTAGCACTCTGCAACTTGTGTACGGACGTGCATGGCGGTGTGCCAACGCGTATTCCCACTCGGGATGAACTCCTTGATTGGGCGGCCACTAACACTCCCAGTTCAACAAAAATCGTACTGCAAGAAAGTGCGAATCTGGGAAGTCTCAACACCTGTGGCATGTCGAGCAACAATATGTGTTTCAAATCCTTCGCCGACTATCAATCGTTTGTGGCCAGCCAAGGCTTGAGATTGTTCAACTTTCTCGGCTGCATCGGAACTGCGCACGAGATACGACTTAAGGTCGTCACCACGTTCAATACCATACATGACGAAGGCGGACTGTTTGGTGTGTCCATGCGATTCATTACCGATGTCAATCTCGGTACATGGTCACAAGTCACCCCAAACTCGTTTTATGTCATGCCCACAGTGGTTCAACCGCTTGTGATACCAGTCTCCGGATTGACTGGCGCGACTATCAGACACGGCGACAATTCACCCGTCTCTTTGTCGACAACAAGCGATGGCAACCTTGTCTTCAATGACACTCTTTCTTCCTCGAATGGAAGAGTCCGGGTATCGCTTACTTTTACCAATGGTGAAACAGCGACATACACCCAGAGAGGCCAGCAATTGGTGCCTCCGGAATTGATGTTAATTATCAATCCACCAGACCCATATGACCAGCCTTCGCTTACGCTCAACGTGCGAGCGACACTCGGTGCAGACACGATCATTGAGAGCGCGACGAGCCTCGACGGTACTTGGACACCAATCGGCAGCATTTCTTGGGACGCGGACACGCAAGATTTTTGGCTCTACGTTCCGACCGAGACGAGTACTATGCAGTTATTTCGCGCGCACTCGTATTGATAATGCGCAAAACGCCGGCCCCATAGCTACACTGGTAGGGGGGCTTTTTTATTATTACAAATGCCTTTACCTATAAATGATCTACTGACTACATGGTGCCAAGGACCAGGATCGAACTGGTGACCCTTCCCTCTTCAGGGGAATGCTCTACCAACTGAGCTACCTTGGCAAACCCTAAGGTAAATAACTTTTGAATGTATCTATCGTGTTCTGCGCACTGTTGATCTTTTGTTCAACACCATTGATACTTCCTGAAAGCTGACTATACGCATCCATCGTTGCGTTTATATACGGCTGGATAAGATAGTAAGCTCCAAAACTCAAACCAATGATCGCAACCCAATAAAGTATGCGCATAACCGTCGAGAACCTGTTGGCTCGGCGCATAGCACGCAATATCTCATTGTTCTCCTCAGCGAGCTTGTATGTCCGCTCGAGCAAGGAGCGCTCTTCATCGGTCATAAAAACACTATAACAGAAAATATCATTGTCCGCAAAATATGCTATAGTTTTCTCGTTCAACTATATAGCGAGTCCTGCCCCCGTAGTTCAATGGATAGAACAGTTCCGTCCTAAGGAATAGATGTAGGTTCGATTCCTACCGAGGGCACCATGAATACTCGAAGAAATGTTTTCCTGTGGGCATTGTATGATTTTGCCAACTCGATCATCTCTATCGTCTTTTTCCTGTACTTCTCACAATGGCTGGTTGTTGAAAAGGGTTTGTCGGATACCTGGTTCAACCTAACCTTCCCTGTATCATCAGTACTCCTCCTTTTTACGGTGCCCATCACTGGATTTTTGCTAGACAAATATGCCCGCCGCATTACCGGACTCCGCTACACCAGTATCGCGACCGCCATTCTTTATACTGCATGCGCACTCTCGACGATTTCAAACTACGAAATCCTAGCATTGGTATTTTTTATCATGGGAACCTATGTGTACCTTCTGACATTCACCTTTTATACACCTCTCATCAACGATATCGCCCCTGTCGAAAAAAGAGGTCGTATCTCCGGCTGGGGTATTGCTGCCAATTATCTGGGTCAATTTACTGGTCTCTTGTTCGTACTACCTTTTTCGAGCGGAGCGTGGAGTATCTTCCACGCATCGCCACGCGCAGAGACATTATTACCTGCTGTTATCTTGTTCACGATACTAATGCTCCCCATGCTCCTCTTTTTCAAAGAACCACTCCGTCCCACACACTCGTACCATATACGCAATGACCTCAAGGAACTATTTGCTAAAAGTAAGGAAGTATTCCTTTATCCTGGCGTTGCATTGTTCATACTTGCGTATTTCTTGTTCAACGATGCGATTCTAACTTCTTCAAACAATTTCTCAATATTCCTTCAACAAGTGTGGGGTGTTTCGGACACAATCAAAACCTACATCCTCATGGGTATCGTCATCACATCAGCAATTGGCGGACTTGTTTCAGGGCCACTTGCAGATAAGTTTGGGCACAAGAGAACATTAGTCTGGGTTCTGACTGGATGGGTCTTTATTCTGCCGCTTGTCGCTTTTCTCACAAACTTTACGGTATTCATTATTGTGACAGTGATCATGGGCCTGTGGTTCGGTGCAAATTGGACGGTCTCACGATCAGTGATGTCCTATCTAGCTCCTCCACATGCGCACAATCTAACTTTCGCCTACTTTGGTCTTGTTGAACGAGCGTCTTCCTTTGTTGGACCAATTGTCTGGAGTATAGTTCTTTTTTCAACTGCGCACGCAGGTAGTGATAAGTATCGATACGCGACACTTGCGGTGAGCCTATTTATTATTATCGGACTTTTTGTGTTGAGAAAAGTAAAAAGTGATCGAAACAACTAGTATTATTCCTCCTCACTATCACCCACCTTCCCTGTCTTTTCAAACTCTTTGAGCGCGTCAGTGATAGGGTCAAATTTACCCGCGAGAATAGCTGGCAGATTGTGCCATGACTCTTTGATACGATGATCCGTCACACGATCCTGAGGGAAATTGTATGTACGAATCTTTTCTGAACGGCTTCCTGTACCAATCTGACCTTTGCGATCTGCGGCAAATTTTTGCGCAGCTTTTTCTTCTTCGAGAGCCTCAAGCTTGGCAGTAAGTATCTGCATTGCCAATTCTTTGTTCGCACCCTGAGATCGTTCAGCCGTCGAACGCACATCGATACCTGTCGGTTTATGAATGAGACGAACCGCAGATTCAACTTTATTGACGTTTTGACCCCCTTTGCCGCCAGCACGCGAAAACTCCATCTCAAGATCCGCAGGATTGATCACAAACTTGGACTTCTTGCGAATAGGCATGATAGCCACGGTCACGGTTGATGTATGGACACGCCCCATCTTTTCAGTTTCTGGCACACGCTGGACACGATGAACGCCAGTCTCCCAACGCAGTGTTTCAAAAGCATCTTTTCCACGGAATTCGAGCGATGCTTCTTTGTAACCACCCAAATCATTTTTTGATTCATCAATAATCTTCATCGTCCACCCCTTGCTCTCGCCATAGCGCTTGTACATGTCCATGAGCTCTGCGGCAAAGAGCGCTGCCTCATCACCACCGGCTCCTGCGCGAATTTCGAGAATCATTTCCTTTGGTTTCTCTTCTTCGACAACATCGGCAGCAATAATAGCCGCCATCTCTGTTTCCAGCGACTTCTTTTGTTCCACAATGGATGCGAGTTCATGCTCGGCCATGTCCTTCATGGAAGGGTCAGCTTCGATCATGCCACGAACCTCTGCTTCGTCCTTCATGAGCTTTTCATACAACCCAGCCATAAATGCGGTCTTAGGATTTGATTTGTAGGTATCAAGATTCATAGAAATGAATAAAAGGGATTAGGAATTGTGAATTAAGAATAACACAAAAGGAACAGCCTTGGGTGCGGCTATTCTAATCTCTAATTACTAATCTCTAATCTCTATTTTTTGTAGCTTTTGCCTGGCGGTTCTTGAACTTTTCGACGCGGCCCGCAGTGTCGATGGTCTTTTCCTGATTTGTGTAGAAAGGATGAGAAGCACTTGAGATTTCGACATAGTGCACCGGATATTCCTTGCCATCAGTCCACTTGGCGTTTTCCTTGGTAGCAATAGTTGAGGCAATCAAAAACTTCGCGCCGCTTGAGTTGTCGGCGAAAATAACAGGGCGATAGTTGGCTGGGTGAATGTCTTTTTTCATGGGTGATAATGTAACACGTTCAGGACATGAGCGCAAGCGCGGCCGACCCATGCTATAATAACGCCGACATGAATAGCGTTCCTCGTTCACACACCATCTACACTATTGCCGTCATCGGTTTCATCTATACCCTGCACATGGTATTGCCGATGTACTCGAACTCTAGTTTTCTTTCATTATTCGCAGACGAACAGACGGTCGGCTTCATCTACATGGCAAGTGCCGCAGTCTCGATTTTTTTCTTTCTCTTTGCCTCCTCTATTATCCGCCGCTTTGGTAATTACGCTACCTCCATCACTCTCGTCTGCATTCAGATTGTCCTTTTCTATGGACTAGTTACCGCACAATCAACAACCACAATTGCCATTTTATTCATCTTGCAATCAGCGGTTGTATCACTCATCAGCCTTACTCTTGATATTTTTCTCGAAAAATACACTGACGGAGGCCATGCGGGCACCATTCGCGGTCTCTATACGACAACACTCAACGCATCCTGGCTCATTGGTCCCATGATCGGCAGTATGCTCATCAATGGCATGGATAATTACCGTAATACCTACATCGCAGCACTTGCGATGCTCTTTCCTTTGCTCTATCTGATTCACAAGAACTTTCCTCGTTTCAAGGATCCAAACTACATCCACCTGTCACCATGGCAGCTCATCAAACATATTTCATCAAACAAAAACTGGAGTTGTCTCTTTTTTGCCAATATCATCCTCCAAACATTCTACGCGTGGATGGTCATCTATAGCCCGATCTACCTCAACACCGTTATCGGCTTCGGCTGGAGTGATATCGCCATTATCCTGACCATCATGCTCATTCCTTTTGTGATAGTGCAGTATCCTCTCGGCAAGCTCGCCGACCGAAAATATGGAGAAAAGGAAATCATGATTATTGGCTTTGTTATCATGGCTATTGCAACGATGGTTCTACCGTTTATTACTTCAACAAATGTAGCCATCTGGGGTATCGCTCTCTTCATGACACGCGTCGGTGCAGCAGCGGCAGAAATAATGATGGAAACGTATTTTTTCAAAACTGTCTCTTCACGCGATACGGCCGTGCTCGGCTTATTCCGCATTACTCGACCGCTCTCAAACTTCATAGCACCTCTCGTCACTGGTTTTGGGCTGATCTTCATGTCACACAATTATCTGTTCATCCTGATTGGCATAATCTCACTTGTTGGCATTATTCCGGCGATGATGATAAAGGATACAAAATAGTCAAAAAGAGCCCTGAATAGAGGGCTTTTTTGTGGGAACCAATATTTGACAACTAGTCTTATTTATGCTAAAATAGTTTCGAACCTTTAACTTCCCCAAAACGGGGATATTCAGATACGGAAAGACAGAACTATGAAAATGAAATCAATCGTTGTAGCAATCCTGGCGTTGTCGCTTTTCAGCGCAGTCGCCCAAACACCCGTCAACATTACGCTAGCCAAAAAGGCGGCGTATATTGTCAGCTTCCCAGCGGAGGCTGGGGTCGAATACACCATCCAGTCCTCGACGAACATGTCGGATTGGATGAACGTCACCTCAATGCAAACGACAGGAGGCACAGTCTCCTACACGGATGTCGTTGACGATCATGGGCAAGGGTTTTACCGCGTGATAGCTTCGGCGACTACCGGTAGTATCCTTGTGAAACTGGATACGGCGCTTTCGCCGCCAGCTCAGATCGTGCACATATCAACCACCTCAGAAACGGACCTGGTTCCCCTGGCGGTGTTTGATGTAAAGTCAGTTGGGAAAAATGGCACGTTAAGCACGATGAATATACAAGTCGCAACCACCGGCACGAATGTGATCAACATGTTTACCGACATCAAGATCAAGGCCGGCGGGTCAACATATTCCGCAGACCTAATCGTCGGGAGTATTGCCCACTTTGCGAATTTGGTAATCCCCCTGCCACAAGATCAATTCCTTCCGATCACTGTGTACGGTCGAGTGGCACGAAATGTCGGCAACATGCTCGAAGGTGCGACTGCACAGGTCTCACTCGTGGCATCCGCTGACCTCCACAATCCATATGTCATGGATGCGCAATTCAATACTATGCCGGTCAATAATTCAGTCAGTGTCGGCGCAGTAATGACCTTTGCGTCTCAAGCTGCTATTACTAGCAACTTGACGACCTCGAGCATTCCGCTCGTGAACGTGTCCAACGTGCTGTCGTACGCCGTAGGCTTCGGATATACACTGACCGCAGCAGACTCAACTCTGTACGTCAGCAAAAATCCGACTGATGCTGCAACATTCTCAGTTGGAGTCGCATCGGTGCTCGGCGGATGGTCAGGCATGGTGACGACACCAAACGTACTTGCTGGTGACACGGTGGATTATTTCGTAGTCCCAGCTGGAAGCAGCCGATCGTTCGTGATCGCTGCCAACCTGAGTCACGTTGGCAACGGCATAGGTTCGGCGCAAATCAACGCGCTTAACTTCGGCCTGTCATCAGGAAATCTCACTGGGTACTCCGTCACCTACGGGCTCAGCACCCTCAATGTGACCCAGGTGTTTCCGTAACAGCTCCTTCTGTTTCAACCAAACCCCGTGCAGTTCGCTGCCGGGGTTTGACTTTTTATAGCTCGACTCTTTTGACGTATGTTGTCAGGTATTTATGAACATGCCCTTGAAGTTTCTGGATAGCATTATCAAGTGAGACGAATTCCGATGGAGTCATGAGTGTGTAGCCCAGCCCTTCATTACCGAACACAATATCTTTTTCAGTCAGTGGCAGATGTCTTGTCGCAAAGAAATAACCAAAATCATTTGGCTTGGAAATACTCTCGTATTGATGAGCGTATACAATGTCGGCCTTTTCAATATGAATACCAATCTCCTCAAACACCTCCCTCTTGAATGTTTCAAATGGAGATTCCCCTTCCTCTCTCATGCCACCTGGCAGGTCCATCATCAGAGGAAACAGTTTTGCTTTGTCGTCTCTCTGATTCACTACCATTTTGTCGCCAATAAAAACTATACCCTTTGATCCGACAAACTGTATATCGTTACGAAAAATATGTTGATCAATCATAGTGTTTATTTTTTTGCTTCAACACACAAAAACATCGGAATCTCTTTCCTCATCCTATCTTCTTCCTCGGCACGCGGCCCAGGCTGACTTTTTTTGTGGGAAATCCATTCTTCAAGACGCACGACCGAGAGCCCTGCTTTAGTGAGTGCCTTAAAATACGACTGCAACGGGCGATGAAATGAAACTGTGAATTTTTTCTTCTTGGCATCTTTTTCTCCGGGAGTCATATCTATCTTGGTACGGTTATCTGACATATATGAATCGAGGCGACGGGATTGGACCGATTTGTTTTCATCCCAGACCCACTCAGACCCGCCCGGAATACGAAATGCAGGGTGATTGATGACAAATATGAGGCGGCCGCCGGACTTGAGAGCACGAGATGCCTCGGCAATGGCTCCAGCGAGATTTTCTATATTTTGAAGTGCCAAGGTGATGGTTGCCACATCTACTGATCCATTTTCGATAAATGAAAGGTTATCGGCCGGCGCAACATAATATTCAACATCTCCACCCGCCACTTTTTGTACTTGAGCTTTCTCGATGAGTTCAATGGAAATATCACAGCCTATCACTTTTGCTCCGGCCGCTGCATACGCGCGAGAAAAATAACCCTGGCCGCAGGCTATATCAAGAATGGTCATTCCCTTCTTTGGTTCGATGAGACGAAGAATATTCGGCATGATCACATTCTTTTGATACGAATCAGCACTCTGTTCGAGGAGATTGTCGTACCATTCGGCCACACTGCCCCATGAGGTTGAAGTAGGTTTCATGCGGATAAAATAGCACATATTGCCTCGGATTCATACCTATGTTACAATCTTCTACCTATGATAAATGCAGAAGTAACCCGCAATCCGAACGAAAACGCCCTGGGCGTTATTCGACGTTTTACTAGAAAGGTCCAAGGATCAGGCATCATCCAGCGCAAGCGCAGCATCCGTTTTGCCACTCGCGTCCAATCTTCATACAAAGTCAAGCAGCGTGCCCTCAAGCTCATGAAGCGCCGCAGCGATCTCGCAGAGCTCGTGAAGCTCGGCAAGGCTCCAGTCAAGCCAGAGCGTGGTGCCAAGAAATAAAGCGGTGAAGAAAGGTTCTGCAACATTCTCTCTCATCAACGAAACCGACAGTCACATTCCGGCTGTCGATTTTGTTGCCATCAAAGATGCCGCGCTGGGCACATCATATACGCTTAACCTTATTTTCACTGATTCAGCAAAAATAAAAAAACTCAACACTATATATAGAGATAAAGAATGTGCCACTGATATTTTGAGTTTCCCTCTTTCAGACACTGAAGGTGAGATCTATATTTCCGAAAAAGAAGCACGAAAGGAGGCGCAAAAATTTGATCGCGAATACGATAATTTTATCGCATTTCTATTCATCCATGGTTGTACCCATTTGAAAGGACATGACCATGGGGATATAATGGAGGGCATAGAACTCACACTTCGCACGAAGTTCGGAGTCTAGCTTCTCTTCATGGCCCGAAACATTATTACCGGAATCGACGTCGGCACATACCATGTCAAAGTGGTTATTGCGAGCACCAAAGAAAAGACGGAGCGCGGCCAACCAAAGATCATTGGCGTGGGTATCGCCGAGTCTCGTGGTATTCGCCATGGATACGTAACCAATGTGCGCGATGTAGCTGACAGTATCCGCTCTGCAGTCAGGATTGCCGAGGAAAAATCTGGTCTCAAGATTAGGAAAGCCTTCGTGGGCGTCGGTGGTATCGGACTCAGCGCCACTGCAGTCAATAGTTCTATCATTACCTCACGAGCCGATGCAGAGATTACCGAGCTCGACATTGCCAAGCTGCGTGAACAGTGCGAAAAAGACATGCCTCAAAATGCCAAGGCCAACCGTCGTATTATCTACGAAATACCCGTCCAGTATAAGATTGACAATTTTCCTTCGCTTGGTGCACCTATCGGCATGACCGCAAACAAGATCGAACTCAAAACTCTCTATATCACCTGTCTTGAACACCATGTCGCCGATCTTATTGCTGCTGTCAATGAAGCGGGTATAGAAGTTGAGGATATTATGGCAGCACCGATCGCGGCTGCTTTTGTCACGTTGACCAAAGCACAAAAAATAGCCGGGTGTGTACTCGCAAACATTGGAGCCGAGACGGTGTCTATTGTAGTATTTGAAAACAGCATCCCTGCTTCGCTTGAAGTATTCCCTATTGGATCTACTGATATTACCAATGATATTGCCCTTGGACTCAAAGTTCCTCTCGAAGAGGCAGAGCAGATCAAGATTGGAGCCATCACCGGTTCATCATATCCTCGCAAAAAACTTGAGGAGATAGTGAGCGCTCGCTTATATGATATTTTTGAACTGATTGAAGCTCATCTCAAAAAAATGGGTCGTAACGGACTTCTACCAGCAGGTATCATTATCACTGGTGGTGGATCAGCACTCAACTCCATCGATGATCTAGCCAAAGCCGCACTCAAACTACCGTCACGCATTGGTTCTATAGGCCTTATCGATGGTAAGTCTTCATTCAAGGACAATCCACTTTCCGTTGCGTATGGTCTCTGTATTTGGGGTGCACACGCTGATGATAGTTCAGAGATAGATACTTCTGGTATTATCTTGAAAAATATATGGAAACGCATCCAGCGCACCATGAAGCAGTTTTTGCCATAAATTTCTACCTTCATTACAATAGAAAATAATACACCCCGCAGCGGCGACGCTGCGGGGTTTTTGGATCATGAGATCCTGTTACTTCTTCAACGCCTCAATGAGGAGCTTCGCAGCGTCCACCATCTCAGGCAGATTCTGCAGCTGGCCTTTGAGACTGATTCCCACACGCCCGATGACCGCGTACAACTGCTCTTCGGTCATGTGAGTTGCCTTGGCAAGTGCGGCAGCCTTCTGCGGCGTGAAGTCATCCATGTTGGAGATCACGAAGATGGTCATGTCGCGATAGGCATTGACGATCGTGCCCATCACAGCCAACGAGGGTTTTGCTTCGGCCCGTTCAGGCTTGGGAGGTTTTTCACCTTTTGGTGTACGAGGCTTGTAGGGCCCGCGACTGGCTTTGCGGGAACCACTTTTCTCCGACGCGGTGCCAGCTTCATCCTTTGATTCGCCTGGCTTTTCCCCTGGCACGAATTCGTCCGGAATGGCCTTCGCCACAGCATCAACCATGCGACCAAACTCGTTTTTGCCAGTGGCGTAACGAGCTTCAGCGCGCTTGAACACCGTCATGGCGTTACTTGCACTGGGCATGCCCTTTCCGACCGCAATGTCGGCCCAAGGAACATCGAATTTCCGTGCCACGAAGACCACAGCTTCCTTGACCCGCGAATTGATGTCGCCAGATCCACGGACGCCGGTTGCAAAAACATCCGGATCCGCCTTGAGTGACTCGCAGAATGCGAGAATGAGGAACTCGATCAACGACCGAGGTTTCTTGGTTGCCATAGAATCACCGTTTCTTTCTTGGGGTTGTGCTGGGGCACTGACTGCGCCCCCAGCGTTTGTTGTTGCTTCGACAGGTTGCCGCCTCACCACCGTTTCCTCTGCCTTCTTATCGTCGGCCGGGGCTTCAGGTTTTGTTGGAGGCTTTTGGGCCACCACAGGAGGACGTAGTGGATCCGAAGGCTCCGGAGGAGCAGGCGACTCCACGAGCCGTGATGGAGGTGCTAGCCTCGGTGGAGCGATAACGCTACTGCCACCATTGAGACGAGCCTGAGACTTGTCCACAGGAAGGCAACTAAAGTGCCATTTCATGGGATGAGTCTTGCTCCGACATTCGAAGTCGAGCATTCCGTCGTCATTGACAGACTCAGGTGCGATGAAGATATCACCGTCATCAACCATGTTCATGGGTTTGTCTTCTTCGCCCATAAACCGAAAATCCCGTATCTGCCCTTTGCGATGCTGACCGAGGACGAGGAGATAGAGGTCATCTCCACTAAACGAAGCCGCTGCCCCCGCCTTATCTGTGGGGAAAAAGCTGTGGCGAATGCCGGCTTTGTGTAAAAAGTGAGCTGCCTTTGAATCCCGGCCAAGCTCAGCACCGTCGGAGACAAGGCGAACCGTGTCTACCACCAAAACAATCTGACTAAGCGGAACCAACTCTGTCTGTTGTGAGCTCATGGCTTGGGCCTTTCATTTTCATGGAGCCCCGAAATTGAGGATCCGATACGTCTGCGCAAAAACTACCACGCTCAACAACGGCTGGCAATAGTGTCAATAAATTTACAAAAAATATATCTGTGTCCTAATAACATATTCTTCCCCAGCCTCCTTGCACCCTTTTCATAACTTGATATGATAGAGAACGTAATATCTATCACGACGTCACAGACGACCTCGGAGTTTGCACCCTGAATACCACTGTCCGTAAGCAATCATCCGTCGGTCGCTTTTCTTTTCCCCTGATAATCAATTTAATTACCCATCATGCCCAACATTACTCCCGATATCGAAGCATTTGCACGCATCAAAGTACTTGGCGTTGGTGGTTCTGGTGGCAATGCAGTCAACCACATGATCTCCTCGAAAGTTCGCGGCGTTGATTTTATTGCGATCAATACCGACTCACAGGATCTCCATCGCTCTCTCGCAAAGAAACGCGTTCATATTGGAAAAAATATCACCCGCGGACTCGGTACTGGCATGAATCCAGACCTTGGACGACGTGCCGTCGAAGAGACTCGCGACGAGATCCAAGAAGTTGTTAAAGGCGCCGACATGGTGTTCGTAACCTGCGGACTCGGAGGCGGTACAGGCAGCGGCGCAAGCCCTATGGTCGCACGTGTTGCCAAGGAGCTCGGCTGTCTCACGGTCGGCGTTGTCACCAAGCCATTCTTCTTCGAAGGTCGCCAGCGTTCGCGCATTGCAGAAGCCGCTCTTGAGGATCTTCGCAAAGAAGTAGACGCCATCATTGTTATTCCGAACGATCGACTGCTTTCAGCTATCAGCAAGGAAACCAGCGTCAAAAATGCGTTTGCTATGTGTGATGAGATTTTGCGCCAAGCAGTCGAAGGCATCTCTGACCTCATTACCACACCAGGTCTCATCAACATCGACTTTGCCGACATTCGTACTGTTATGGAAAATGCCGGCTCTGCCCTCATGGGTATCGGTAATGCTTCAGGGGAAAACCGCGCTATCGAAGCAGCAAAGGCAGCCATTAACTCACCACTTCTCGATGTGTCTATTACAGGCTCAAAGGGCGTCCTCTTCTCTATTGCTGGTGGTGAAGATCTCACTATGTTCGAAATCCAAGATGCCGCAAAGGTTATTACCGAGTCTATTGACCCTGAGGCCAAAATCATCTTCGGTACTGTCCGCGATGACAAGCTCAAGAAAAATGAAATCAAGATCACTGTTATTGCGACTGGTTTTCCTGAGAGCAACACCGCTTCACCACGCACATCTTCACCTGTTTCGGCTGAGCCAACGATCGCTTCGATCATGAAGAGTGCCGCCGAAAAGGGTGACCGCGGCGAACGACCAGAACGAGGCAAGATTTTCAATACCATGTCTGACGTCAAACGAGACGCGGTTCCAGAAAAAAAGGTTGAAAAAGAAGAGAAGAAAGATGACGATGATGATTGGGGTGCGATACCGGCGTTTCTCCGAAGAAGTAAGCTTAAATAGAAGAAAATCTCCCCGCGCGGGAGATTTTTTGTATAAATATGCTACAATAACCCGACTATGACCTACGACCTCGCAATCATCGGTGGTGGACCAGCTGGAGCAGCTGCGGCTGTCTATGCGGCCCGAAAGCGATTACGCTCAGTTTTCATCACCAAGGACTGGCTTGGTCAGAGTAATGTATCGGAAAAAATTGAGAACTGGGTGGGCACTATTGCTATTTCTGGCCTCGACCTTTCGGAGAGTCTAAAAAAACACGCCAAGGCTTACGCAGATGGCGTCATTGATTTCAAAGAGAATGAACTGGCCACACTCATTACCAAAAATGACAAATTTTTCACTATTACTACAACCAAAGGAAGTTACGAGGCGAAAACTGTCCTCATCGTTTCTGGAAGCAGTCGCCGAAAATTAACTGTTCCCGGTGCAGATACCTACGAACATAAGGGGCTCACCTACTGTGCTTCATGCGATGGACCTCTGTATGCAGACCAAGACGTTGTTGTCGTCGGTGGAGGTAATGCAGGTTTTGAGAGCGCTGCCCAACTTCTTGCTTATTGTAAGAGTGTCACTCTCCTCTCTCGTAGCGAGTTCAAAGCTGATCCAGGCACAGTCGAGAAAGTCCTTAAGAACCCAAAAATGAAAGCTATCGAGTACGCTTCACCAAAAGAGATCAAAGGTGGTCAATTTGTTACTTCCCTTTTATATACCGAAACAAAATCAGGAAAAGACACCGAAATTCCTGTTACCGGCATCTTCGCAGAAGTTGGATCGGTGCCAAATACGAGTTTTGTAAAAGACCTCATCAAACTCGACAAGATTAATCGTGTCGTTACTGACCCAAAGAATCAGCGTACATCAGTCGAAGGTATCTGGGCCGCTGGAGATTGTACTGACGGACTCTATCAGCAGAATAATATTGCCGCAGGTGATGCTGTGAAAGCGGTCGAGGATATTTATTTGTTTGTGCACGCGAAATAAGGTTGACACGGAATAACTTTTTGTTATAATTCAAATACAAATCGCCCGTTCGTGGGCAGCGCCATTCGAAAGAAAGGAGAAAAGTACCTTCGGGCCCACTCCGTGAAAACGGAGGCACAGAGACAGAAAATCCGTCAAAGTAAATCTTTGGCGGATTTTCTCACTAGCTCAAACAGACTCGTCTCTAAGTAGCATATTCTTTTAGTTAGTCTTTTCGTATCAATAACTTTCAATTGAGTAATAACCGCTGTCGCTGTTTTTCCGTTTACTATTCCTATTTGGATACGAAAATGGTGCCTGAGCTGAGAGGAAGTCAGGGGCACGACGAGACACGTCGTAGCACTTAATCCTTTTAGAATTAGAACTGGCCGTCTATATTCACTACTTTTACCGTCATACTCGTCACCAAGATTAACACCAAGAGTACACCACCAAATCTCCCTCTCGTGATAATATCCATGAGTTTTACTGTCGTAATGAAGCCGCTTTTTTTGTGTATCCCACCCATCAAAATCTTTTACTATCATAGAGATTTTGATGTCTTGTAATCAGGCCCCACGCACGCACCCCACAATCCTTTTTTGTTCTTTTTTGCCTCTTTCTCAATTTCTCTAAACTCTCGCTGATGCTGATATGGTGTACCAAACGTATATTCGCGCGCATATCCTTCCTTGAGTAGTTGCTCATTCACAAACACATCTCCTAGAAATACATACGCCAAATAGCGCCCGTATTTATCCTTTTCCTCTCTATCTGGATTTAGTTTCAGTCTGACTGATTGTTCAGTGAGTAAATGCTTGGTTTCATCTGATGCTGCTTTACCATAACACTGGATCGGTTTGCGGGGATCGACGGTCTCAGGCGTATCTATGCCGAGCATGCGAACCGTTTCAACATGACGTCCAATTTTGACATTGAATGTATCACCATCTTTGACCTCTGTGACCTGATAAAGTTCATTCTCATCTATAGACGGACCAGTAAACGCGCGAACAATTACATACCCAGTAAACACACACGTGCACACAATAAGCACGGTAACGACGACGAGAAACGTCGTGATTTTCTTGTATTCCATTTTTCGTAATGATGACGTTGCAGGCGTCTTCCCAGTAGCCCTACGGGGAATCGAACCCCGATTACCGCCTTGAAAAGGCGATGTCCTAACCGTTAGACGATAGGGCCAAACGTGTGTCAGTATCCTACCATTTTTTGAAAAAATGGCAAAAAATGCTAAGGTATAGCGGTTCATCACCGCAACTACCTTGGAGAGGTGGCAGAGTGGTCGAATGCACCGCTTTCGAAAAGCGGCAGGGGCGCAAGCTCCTCGGGAGTTCGAATCTCCCCCTCTCCGCTTTTATTATTGACTTTACCAATACACACGACTAGACTTCACGGTGGTTGTGCTTAGGAATCCGTTCCGAACACAAATAACTGCCCTTAACAAAGTAAACGAAAGTGAGCTGAAAATGGATACGTCCAGCAGCATCGTTGCAACAAACAGAAGAATCACACCGAGAGAATACCTCCTTGACCGATCAACAATCACCACTACCGAGGTTCCTGCGAGTGAATGGGTCAGTATCATCAGGGGAATTCTCGAGAAGTGCAAACCTCAACTGAAGTACTTTGATGGCTTCAAGCCAATCAAGGATCTGTTCCCTGCGTTCCACACCTCGATTGTGTTGTGGCATCAGCAAACTATGCGCTTTATGTTTCCTGAGCACATGGACCGGATGGACTGGGATACTAAGATTTGCCACTTGAGTATTTCTGGAGACTGCACATTCTCGGGTTGGGTAAACGAATTCCCCCTACCAAGCGGGGCCATCGTCAACGGACAAAACGATCTGTGGCGATTGGGGCTCACGGGTGGACAAGTTTTTGTGAGACAAAGTCTGTATATGTCAAACAAGGGTGACCTCCTTGTAGCATCCTTTTTTCACTACGCTGCAGGCGATGAGGACAGCCTCGTAGACCTGTCAGTAGCCAGCGACAAGGTGCTCCAAGAAATGATTCTCCGATCCCATGGCACCATTATAGACATACTCACCTCTCTCAGGAAGATGTTGTCTGAGGGTAATGAGCGTCGTGCCCGCCAGCTAGCGGACCATCGGACTTTGCTTGATTACCTTGAGAATGTCAGCACCCACATCAATGTCCTTGTTCATTGTCAGAGGTGTGGTGGCTCAAAAGAACGCTGGCGTGATTGCCCTCACTGTGAAATACAAGGCACATTTTCGTTTATGAAAAAGTGACTCCAGTCCTCGCGGCAAGGCTTCGGCCTTGCCGTTTTTATTTCCCCACTTCCCTTCACAGATAAAAAGAGTATTATAGAAATATGAAAAAAATAATTGCTGTCAGTATCATTGTAATACTCATTATTGTTGTACTCGTTTTTCGTAGTAAAGAAATCCCCAATGACACCATCGCCACAAATACCATAGGGGCCATCATGCCTCTTTCAGGACCTGCAGGTAGCCTCGGTGAAGGTCTGAAACGTGCTCTCGATATGGCAGTTCTCAAAAACACAAAGCTTGTGTATGCAGATGACGAATGTAATACCGCCAAAGCTATTAGTGCGTACAATAGTCTCAAAGCACAGCAAGTCAAAATCTACTTTGTCGCCTGCAGCGGCAGCGTCATGGCTTTAGCGCCTCTTGCAAAAGCTGACAATAATCTGGTCATTACCGGCTACGCAGGGTCATCAGAAATTCGTACAACAGGTGATGAAGTTATCCGTTTTGATCCGGACGCAGTTTCTATTGTAAACGCACTCGTCAAAGAGCTGACAGCACCAGAATGGACAACCAAGAAATTTGCCATTCTTCACGAAAAACAAGACTACGCGCAGTCAGCTGTCGATGCGCTCAAAAGCAGATTTGGCGATCAGATCGTCATGACAGAATCATATCAGGCGGCTGACATCTCAATGAAAACTCAGATTACCAAGATTAAAGGCAGCGGTGCTGAGGCAATTATATTTGTACCGGTAAGTGACAAGGCGTCAGATATTGTTCTCAAAGAAATGAGGGATCTTGGTATTTCGATTCCTGTTGTAGGAGAAGTAAATCTTTGCGGCTTTACCGCACAACCATCAAACTTTGGACTCCATGGCTTTTGTCTCAATCAAAAAATCGATACCGAAGGTGCGCGAACTTTTGAAGCTGATTACCTAAAAACATACGGTATCGCTAGCCAATATCCCGTCAATGACAGTGTCTCATATGATTCAGTACAGATAACGGATAACCTCATCGGTCAAGGCATACAGACTATTTCTGGGCTTAAAAAGGCTCTTCTCAAGGGAGTCCAGGGCAATATCATGGACTACGAGTTCGAACCAAATGGCGAGGTATTGGACAGAGGATATTTCGTCAAGGAAACATACTAAAAAGTGAAGTTTGTTTTACAGCCACAAAGGTGAAATAATGAATCCATGAAAGTCACCAAACTCGGTCATTGCTGTCTCCTCATAGAAATCCGCGGTATCCGCTTCCTTACGGATCCTGGTAGTTATACGACTGAACAGAACACTGTCACCGGTATTCATTATATCGTGATTAGCCATGAACATACTGACCACCTTCATATCGATTCACTCAAGACAGTGCTCAAGAATAATCCTGATGCAAAAGTGATTTGTAATAACGGTGTTGGCGCGAAATTAACAGCCGAATCAATACCATTCACTCTTATTGAAGACGGCGTTGAATTGGAACTCAGTGGTGTAACTCTTACAGGGCATGGTACAAAACACGCGCCCATTTATAAAGAGTATGAACAAGTCGAGAATACGGGCATTATGTATGATGGAAAATTATTCAATCCTGGTGACTCATTTCACAATCCTAATATTCCTGTAGATATTTTGGCGCTTCCTGTTACGGGACCTTGGTGCACCATAGCTCACGCAGTCAATTACGCCCTTGAAATAAAACCTCGCGTCGCATTCCCTGTTCATGATGGAAATCTCAAACGTCAAAATGGTATCACTGTGCGCTTGCCGGGCATTGAGTTGCCAAAGGCAGGTATCAATTTTGTTGCCATAGAATTAGGTAAAGAAACAGAATTTTGATAGCGTATTCATATGAAGAAGCATAGCCCTTTGAGCATCGTCATGACCACCCTTCTAGTGGTTGCTTTTGGTTGGGGGACAACATATCTCATTGCGAGCGGTATCAAGGCACTCGGACCAAAAACTATTCTTGTTGAATCAGTGCCCCAAAAGGCTGCGATGCTGGAGGCCACGGTCGTCAATCCAACGGTCCCCGAACCAAAAAAATCGATATCTTCGATTACGATTATGATGGGAGGTGACATTATGATGGATCGAAATATTCGTGCGTTGGGTGAAAAAAATGGCTACGAGACACTCTTTGACGAGCCTGTCGCCACGTTATTCAAACAAGCAGATATCGCGGTGGCAAATCTTGAGGGACCAATCACTTCCAACCCATCAAAAAATCTTATCAACGGCAAACCAATAGAAGTTCTTCAGTTCACCTTTTCACCAAAATCACGGGCAGCTCTAACGGCTGCTGGATTCGATATTGTCAGTCTCGCAAATAATCATACAGACAACTTTGGCCTACTCGGATTCAAGGAAACTCAGGATTGGCTCACTGATTCGCAACTATCTTGGTTTGGAAATCCGTGGAACAGCACCTCATCATCGATTATGCGCGACACGCCAAGTGATGATAAATCCCCTATTACCACTGTCGTAACAAAAAACGGCATTACAGTAGCCTTTATCGGGTATCATTCATTCCAAAAAGGCGTCGATAAAGTCATGAGTGAAATCAGGCGTGTTTCAGGCCCCCAAGTATTTACCATTGTGATGCCTCACTGGGGTGAAGAGTACGTAGCAACTTCTTCGGAAAAAATGAAAGGACTTGCGACCGCATTCATCAACGCAGGAGCAGATGCAGTTATCGGTGCTCATCCCCACGTCATCATGAACCAAGATTGGATCGATGGTGTTCCCGTCCTATATTCACTCGGAAATCTGTTGTTTGATCAATATTTCTCACCAGAGGTTTCAAAAGGTATGATTGCCGAACTTTATATCGTGAAAGATTCTTCAAGTGTTCATCTTGAGAAACTCTCCACTCACATTATTCGTCTTGTCCGCGGACAAGGCACCGTGCTTGAGGACGGTACGACGAGTATGAGATAATATCTTTATAATTAATCACAAGTATTATGAAAGGATTTATTCAATTCATTCGAACACAAGGTGTCGTTGGCCTCGCTGTTGGTTTTATCCTCGGCAAAGCCGTCTCTGATGTTGTAGGGTCCATTGTTACCGATATTATCAACCCCATCATTGGTATCGCCCTTCACAATTTTGGTGACCTCTCCGCACTATCACTTCATGTGCTTTCCGCCAACATTACTTACGGAAAATTCATCAGTATTTTGATTAATTTCGTGATCGTAGCACTCGTGGTCTATTACGGCGTCAAAAAACTCAAGCTTGACCGCCTTGATACGCCAAAACAATAAGAGTGGCTGCGGAGGTTTAAAAACTGGATTTTTTCGTTATTTTTGCTATAGTTTGGGTGTTGCAGGAAATGTGATGGTTAAATGAAAATTTTGCACGAAAATTTTCCACGGCTTACGCCGTAGAAAATCTTTCGACGCGAATTTTCTTAGGAAATGAAAATTCGCGCGGTTAGCTCAGTTGGTAGAGCATCCCCTTGACGTGGGGAGGGTCACAGGTTCGAATCCTGTATCGCGCACAGTCTATAGATACTTAAACTTTCATATTAATGAATCAGCGAAGTGACATTTTGACCCGTATAGCTATCGCTCTTATTGTTTTAGCAATTTTTACTTTTATAAATTACCAGTTCTTTTTTAGCAATTACCTCGACAGGGACGGGCTAACCATATACATGACACCACTCATCCTTCCTATGATGCTTTGTATTATCTACCCCAAAAAAGAACATAGGAATCTATTATTTATTGCACTTTCTATTCCGGCGATTGTGGTAACAGCAATGGCAACGCGTTTTCCAGATACTGGAGGACTTGTTCTCATACCATACACCTTAGTCCTATTTGTCATTTTTCTGATACTTGGACGTTTTTTAAAATAATTTAATAGCTGAGCACTATGACTAATGTGCGCATGAGTTTGAATAGGGCCATCCGAACCATCGGCGTTGACTTCGACGATGTTCTACATGATTTTAACAATTCACTTCACCAATATCACAACAAAAAATATGGCACAACAGTCAAGCGTGAGGATATAGTTACGTATGACATTGAAAAAATATGGAGCTGTACTCGTGATGAAGCAGTCGAAAAGGTGCACACTTTTTACCGCACACCAGAGCATGATGAAACTATGCCGCTTGAAGGTTCGCAGGAAGTAATAGGACTTTTGGCGCAAAAATATGATTTGCATATTATTACTTCACGCATTGATGAAATAAAAGAGCTTACACTAAAATGGCTCGAGCAACATTTTCCTGGCGCATTCACTTCAGTTGAATTTATTAACCACTTCGGATCTTCGTCAGGAACTAAAAGAACTAAAGCCGATGTCTGTACCCAATTATCAGTGGACTTGATGATTGAGGACTCACTGGAGCATGCGCACGCTATTTCTGCATGCGGTATACCAGTGATCCTCATTGATTGCCCTTGGAATCAAGGTGTTCTACCTTCGAACGTATACCGAGTAAAATCATGGAAAGATATCAGTGAAATGTTGCTTGGCTAACCGAGCATGATATAGTGGCTCCATGTATATATTAGGCATCGAGACATCCTGCGATGAAACCGCCCTGGCTCTGATTGAGACGCGCGGCTCTGGTGACACTTTCGAGTGTCGTGTCCTTTCTTCGCTCATACACTCTCAAGCCGAACTCCATAGTCCGTATGGTGGTGTATTTCCTACGCTTGCAAAGCGCGAGCATGAAAAGAACTTGCCGATACTATTAAAAGAATTGATGGCCACCACCTCCAGTGTAAAAATTGACGCGATCGCCGTTACTGAAGGACCTGGCCTCGAACCGGCATTGTGGACTGGTATCGTTTTTGCTGAACAATTGGCCAAGGAATGGAATGTACCGATTATTCCAGTCAATCATATGGAAGGACATGTGATCGGATCACTGTTGAAGTCAGATGCTCCACAAGGAGAATGGCAATCGTTACTTCCCCTCAATATGCCTGCGTTGGCATTACTCATCAGTGGTGGGCATACAGAGCTGGTAACCATTGAGCGTGGAGAGGAACGGATGGAGCACACATCCTCTCCGAGCTTGCGGGCGCTTCGCTGGTCGCATTCCTCAGCTCTTCGAGGACGTGTGCTCCACCCGTTCCGATACACTATTATAGGTCAAACCAAAGACGATGCTGTCGGTGAAGCATTCGATAAGACTGCGCGGCTTCTCGGTATCCCATATCCAGGTGGACCACGTCTATCTGCACTCGCGCAAGAAGCACGATCAGAAAAAATAGAATCACCGGTCAAACTCCCCCGCCCCATGATTTCTAGTAAGGATTTGGATTTTTCATTTTCAGGACTCAAAACTGCTGTCTTGTATGCTGTTCGCGATGCAGAGTCCACAGGCACCTTTACTGACACGTTCAAAAAAGGGCTGGCTCGAGAGTTTGAAGATGCGGTCGTTGAGACACTAAGCGTAAAACTGCGCAAAGCTATAGACCAGGTTGGGGCTCAAACAGTCATTATTGGGGGTGGCGTGAGCGCAAATATGGCACTACGGACTCAATTTGAGGCTATTGCAGCAGAATATGGCATACCGCTCTATCAACCCTCCCGACACATTTCAGGTGACAATGCGCTCATGATTGCGCTTGCTGGCGCATTCAATATACCTACAGATCGTGCACTCAAGGCACATGGGACGAAACGGCTTGGAAACTAAATACTCCACGTATTTCTATACGCAAAAATCACGCCATGGTGGCGTGATTTTTGTGAGAGGTTCAAGTAGTGATTATTACTGGAAGAGTTCTTTGATGAAATTCCAGAAGCGAGAGAGGACTGATGTTCTGCCGACTGCAGCAACGTTGTCATTGTCCTGAGTCTCAGTAGTACCAACTTCCAACGTACCCGTGGTAGAAGCGGTAGTTGAGTCGGTTTGTCCGATCTCAGTAGACTGTTCAGATGAATTATCACGGCGCTTTTTGTATGCGTCAATAATAGCTTGTTCATCAGCCGTCAATGTAAATCGTGAAGTACATGCAATCTCATTGATTACCTTGATCGTGGTGATGTAGGCGAAACCTGATGGCTGAGAAGCCTCCCAAGGTCCGAGAATCAATTCTGCATATCTCTGTTGGAAAGCCATAACTGCGGCTTCGGTCTTTTTGTCAAAAGTACCATTTACATCTACGTCAAGCTTCTCAACATTCTTGAGGAATGCCTGGAGCTTACTGACCTGAATCTGGTTGTTTGCACCGCCAAATTTGAGGTAGTCGGTAATAAGTGGGCATGAAGCAGGAGCTACTGTAGTAGCAGGCAAAGTAGTAGTCGACGCAACTGACAAAACAGTTACTGTGCTACCATTTGAACCTGAAGGAACAAAACCTCCTCCGCCTGTTGTACCACCGGTGTTACCACCAGTATTGTCTCCGCCGCCAGTGTCTACTGGCGTCTGAGGTGTTGGAGCATCATCTTCACCATTTGATGATGAAGGTGTTGTATTTCCGCCAGTCTGCTCGTTCTGGGCTGGAGGGGTGACCGCATCATCACTACCGTTATCGACGGTAGGATTTGTTGTCTCTGAAGGGGTGGTGATAACAGGTGTTACCGCATCATCACTGCCATTGGTCGTATCTGCTGAAACAGAAGAAACTCCTGCAACAAATACGAGGAGAAAGGCCGCAAAAGCTATTAATGTAAGGTTATTTTTCATATGGATACGCTATCATTCTTACTACTTGGTAATGAAGAGAAGCTATCATATATATGGTATTTTGTCAATGAAAAAGGCCTTCCCGCCGAAGCAAGGAAGGCCCTGAAAAAGAACGATGCGATCAGAGGTCGGGAGGTGGTGCTGACCACGTCCGACGCGCTTTGAGGCGGAAATACCGTTCCGAATTGACGCTCGGGTAGTCACGGTAGCCCTGACTCCCCAGTTGGAGCGACTCGCCAATGATTTTGAGCCATGGAGCTCCTGTAAGGTTCTCCGCCGACTCGATGTCGTAGGAGAAGCTATACTGGCCACCGATCATGACGACCCGCGCCATGGTGGGCGTATAGCGGTATGCAAGCAATGATGGCACTGCAGCAACCGCGAGCTCACTGGCGACCGTGGCGTCATTGCTGACCAGTTCAGCATGTACCCAGGGCACCGGCGTCGTCGCGAATTGATCCATCACATCAGTGAAGTCACCCGGCTGGTTTCCAGTAATATAAACGCTGGAGCCAAACCGAGTAAAGTAATCGATGTGCACCTGGTGTGCATATACAGGTGACGGCTGACTGCCGTCGTACACGGTATCATCACCGCCAGCCACCACTTTTCCGAGGGAAGAATTCCACGCACTGTCGAGTACACCATTTGGGCCATAATCGACGCCAATATAGGTGAAACTGAACTGAAGTGGAGTGCCGTCCGCCGAATTGGTGCTGACCGAGAAATAACTGGGTGCAATATTGGTGATGGAAGTGGTGAGCCGAACGAAGAAATCATTCGGGTTACCTTTCCCCGCCACCGAAATGACCCAGCGGTGACCATGTTCGTCACTGGCAACATTGTTCGTGGGAGCCGGAGCGCCCATAAAACTTTTTGCCAGCGTGACAGTCCCATCAAACCATTGAAGCCCATAATTCGGCCCCCACGTTTGTGGAACGCGGTACCATGCGGCCGGCGTTATCATCCGGTCCGTCGGCACATCGCCACCCCACATGCCCTTCACTGTATTGACACGACTTTGCGTCAGATGAGGAGATGAGAGGCTGCACATCGAGGCGATATAGATCGCACTCTCCCCAAGAGGAGCTCGCGGTGCAGGTTGGAGTTCAAGCCGGATAGGCTTGTTGACCGATTTGGGATAGGGGACGTTGTCATCCCCTCCGTTCACGACCACCAAGGTGGCCGCGTGAGTCGCCAAGGCGCATAAAAGCGCTAGTGTGACCAGCAGGTTTGTTTTCATTTGTAGGTGCTCCACCTCACAGTATACGTATGCGCCCATTCGGGGCGCATCAAGCATGGTGTTCAAGCTCCGTAGACCGAAATTTGTGATGAGGTGGTTCCCTTGCTTTCTAGCAAAGAATTACCTTCTTGTCAAGGTCCTCTCATAGTGAACTGGGCTATGAACAGGCGCCTTGCAGGACGATTTGGTATAATGATTTCATGTCCGCAACTGCTCTTCTGTACGCTATTCTTTCAGGTGTCCTCCCCTCTTTTATTTGGCTCTTCTTTTGGCTTCGTGAGGACCGACAACATCCTGAACCACGGTCCTTACTCGTAGCATGTTTCTTCGGTGGTATCCTTGCCGTTGGCGCCGCCGCATTCTCAGAACAATACGTTGCTGATATATACAGCGATTCGACTACGCGCTATATATTATGGGCAGCAATCGAAGAAATTCTAAAGTTTATCGCCATCGCAGCAATCGGTCTTCGATCATTATCAAATGACGAACCAATAGATGCCATGATTTACTGTATCGTTGTCGCCATTGGGTTTGCGGCTCTTGAAAACACTCTCTTTATTATGGACCCCTTGGCTGGTGGAGAGATCGCACGAAGCATTGTGACTGGTAATATGCGTTTTATGGGCGCAACACTCCTTCACATCGTGAGTTCTGCCACTATCGGATTCTGTATCGGTTATTTCTTTTATCATGGCCGTATTGCAAAGATTATTGCTGCCGTGGTCGGTATCGCAATTGCCATTACTATCCATGCCGCCTTCAACCTATCCATTGTGGAAGCAAGTGCAAGTGACACTCTGAAGACATTTTCCTGGATTTGGGGCGCAGTTGTGATTATGATCATCTTGTTTGAAGAAATAAAGGTTGTGCGCCCCAAACTGTGGTGATATAATTATCAGGAATTTTACTAAGTAGGAATTTACCATCATCATGTCAAAAGAAAAGAGATCATTCTTCGAAAGGCTCACCGGCACTGTCCGCATGGAAGACGAGGCGGAAGTAAAAACGACCAAAAAAGCCGCGGTTCCCGAGCAAAATGCTTGGATCGAAGAAGAAGACAAGGATGCCGAACTCACTGTGGACGTCTACCAGACGCCCGACATGATTGTGGTCAAATCTATGATTGCCGGCGTTCGTCCGGAAGATCTCGATGTATCTATTACTCGTGATCAAGTCACTATTCGTGGCACTCGTGAAGAAGAAAAGGTTGCTCGCGATGAAGACTTTTTTGCCCGCGAACTCTTTTGGGGTTCATTTTCACGTACCATTCAGCTTCCTGAGGAGGTTGATGTTGACGAGGCCGAGGCTGTAGAGAAACATGGACTTTTGATATTGAAATTGCCAAAGCTCGACAAAAGGAGGCAGTCGAAGTTGAAGGTTAAGACGGCGTAACACATAGAATTCAAATGAAAAAACGGCAGGGACTTCCCTGCCGTTGTGTGTTTTGAAAGTGACTACTTTTTTGTCACTTTCTTTTCGCCTTTTGATATGCGTCCCAATACGGCAGCCACTGCTCCTTGAACAGACTAAGTATCACTTCATCATGATACTCCCCTTCAATGAAGCGCTGGCGAATCAGCCGGCCTTCTTCGACGTAACCGCAGTGCTTGCTGTAGGCTATGCTACGTTCGTTAAACGCATACACGTGTGATGAAAGCTTGCGCAGACCGAGTGTATTGAAGGCATAGTCGATAAGTACCATCTTTGCATCCGTCCCATACCCTTTGCCCCAATACTGCTTTTCGCCAATGAACGCACCTGTGTTTGCTGTGCGGTCTTTCCAGTTGATCCTGTGGATTCCCATCATGCCAATGTGGGTGCCCTTCAAATCTAGTACAAGGACCACATCAGTGTCTGAGCGTTTTAGCAAACTCTGGATCCATTCCGCCTCCCCATGAAGGGTCATAGGAAATGGGCGCTTGATAAAACGTCGGAGTTCAGGATCATTGACCCATCGAGTCAACGTTGGAACATCTTCAAGCGACGGCGGGCGGAGAGTAATTCCACGCTTGCCTTGCAAGAATACGATAGCAGATGATGCGGAGGTATTAGTCTGTTTTTTCATATGCTGTATCTTTCTACTGTTTTGTGGTTTACCAATGTACTGAACTTCTGGAAACACCCAGAAGGCTGAGAGAGTTCTCGGGAAACAAAATCCCGGCTTTCATGCAGCCGGGATATGTCTAGAAAATAGGAGTAGATGGACCTTAGACAACTCTGGGCTGAAGAAAAGTATGCGACTGTGCGCGCATATCAAGACCGGCAATGAAGGCATTACCGTAGTTCTTCGAGCATGAGTTGTATGTCCAATGTGACATGACATTTTTATACCACGTATAATAAAAAACGCAACCCAGTCAACAGGTTGCGTATTGCGAATACTGACACACCAGGTGTTAATGTGTCTATACAGAGTTGAGGTACTCATCTTTCCCCCTTCGTATTATAGTGATGGTTTGCACAGCAAAATATCAGAAGGAGTAAGACTCCGCCAGCAACTACGAGGAAACGATGTGCCGGAGAGGGTACTGCATAAGGTCCATGTCTCAGCATCTCCATGATTCCCGTGGTTGCAACAACAGCGAGGTAACCGAGGAAAAGGAGTGTGATTACGGTGTAAACTGCACTCATTTCGGTCTTCTTGGATAAACCAAGATATGGATTCTTGTGAATCCAGCGAAAGATTTTTTCCATACCTAAAGATCCTTTCTTAAGAAGAATACCTCTTATTTCTAGAATAGACCAGTAAAATCGACCCCGTGACATTCGTCAAATATCCAACGTCGCGTGCTTTGCATTGCTCTGAATAAATGACTTTCGTGCCGGTACATCATCACCCATGAGCATATCGAAGACTTTGTCAGCATCCTGCGCATCATCAACAGTCACCTGACGGAGAATGCGTCGAGCTGGGTCCATAGTCGTCTCCCAGAGCTCATCATGGTTCATCTCTCCAAGACCCTTATAGCGCTGGATAGAGATCTTTGGTGCTTTTGTCTTGCCTCCCTCGATCACAATCTCTTCCGCGTCAGGCTCGGCCTCGGCACGCTCAAGAAGTTCAGCACGCGCTTGGGCATTGTTAGCATCCTGCATATCAAATTCTTCAGCTGCCTGCTCGATAGCTGCAGCATCCTTGCCCAAGGCTTTGATCTTTTCTTCATCGCTGTAGTAATAGAAAATCTCCTTGCCCTTTTTAACCTTGTAGAGTGGTGGCTGCGCGATATAGACATATCCACTATCGATAAGCGGGCGGAAGTAACGATACAAGAGCGTCAGAATCAGTGTACGAATGTGCGCACCGTCAACGTCAGCATCTGTTGCCAAAATAATCTTGTGATAACGCAACTTTGAAATATCAAAAGTGTCCCCAATCGCGGTTCCGAATGCCAGCACAAGGTTCTTGATCTGCTCCGAACCAAGCATGCGATCGAGGCGTGCGCGCTCTATGTTCAAAATCTTTCCACGGAGAGGAAGGATGGCTTGGGTACGGCGGTCACGACCCTGCTTTGCGGTACCTCCAGCGGAATCTCCCTCCACAATGAAGATTTCAGAGTCTGCGGGGTCATTTGACTGACAATCTGCCAGCTTTCCAGGAAGAGTCATACCTTCGAGTGCACCTTTGCGCAAGACTGAATCCTTTGCGGCCTTTGCAGCCTTGCGGGCTTTCATGGCAAGAATAACTTTGTTGACGATAGCTCGTGCGTCCTCTGGATTTTCTTCCAAAAATGCAGAAAACGCTTCTGAGAATACCGTCGCCGTAGCGCCCTGAGCCTCAGTTGAGCCGAGCTTGGCCTTTGTTTGACCTTCGAACTGGATCTCACGAAGCTTGACTGAGACAACGGCAGTCAACCCTTCAAGAGCATCATCACCGGTAAAGGAATCACTTTCTCCTTTTGCTAAATTATTATTCTTCGCATACGTATTCAAGGTACGAGTAAGAGCAGTCTTGAATCCAGTCACGTGCGTACCACCCTCTGGGTTACTGATATTGTTTGCAAAAGCCATGACACGAGATGAAACGTCATCTGCATATTGCAATGCTACTTCGACTGACTCAACACCTTCAACCTTCTTTTCAACATAGAAAATGTTTTTGTGAAGCGGTTTGTAGATCTGGTTGGTGAACTTGATGAGCGACATGAGACCTCCCTCGAAAAAGAACGTGTACGATGGTGCGTCTACGCCCGTGTCGCGGATATAGAACAATTCGTTGTCATGGCCAAAGGTCGCTACCTGCTGACGTGCATCAATAACTGAAATACGAAGACCGCGGACGAGATATGCCTGCTGACGCATGTGTCCAACAATACGATTGAAGTCAAACACAACGCCTTCTTTGAAAATAGTTGGGTCTGGCTCAAATGCAACAATAGTTCCGTGGAGCTTTGTTGATGCAATCTTCTTTACAGCCGCTTTACGCTTGCCGATCTCATATTCTTGCATATGAATACCGCCATCTTTGTGGACCAAAACCTTGGCATAGGTCGAAAGTGCGTTCACGACTGATGCACCCACACCATGGAGACCTCCGGAAACTTTGTATCCGCTATCTTCACCACCGAACTTGCCTCCAGCGTGCAACAAAGTGAAGGCCATTTCCAATGCAGAAATCTTCTTTTGTTTGTGAATATCTACCGGAATACCGCGACCGTTATCGGCGATACGTACGCGATTGTTCGGAAGAAAAGCAATCTCAATATCATTACAAAAACCACCCATCGCCTCATCGCGTGAGTTATCAAAAATCTCAGTCACCAAGTGATGAAGCCCGTCTGGGCCAGTGGTACCGATGTACATACCAGGACGCTTGCGGACAGGCTCGAGACCTTCGAGGACCTGGATCGAGTCAGCCGTATATCCGTCACCTTTCTTCACTTTCTTGGTCTCTTTTTCGGTTGCCATGGGTATTTTAGTAAAAATAAATAATGACTAATGACACAAAAAATGAGTCAGATGAAAGAGTCAAAATATGGCTTAAAATATGCTTATTTTGCTCCTTTAATCTGCTTCTTTTACGCCTCTAATTATAGCAGATTTGAGGGCACAAAGAAAGCGGGTTTTTGACCCTAAAATTGAGAAATCTGGGGATAAAATAAAGCCGATTTACCTCACTTCCCACCCCTTCACTTTTCGTATTTCGGTGTAGACTGACTCCATGATTGTGTTAGCTTCCTCGTCAGTCAATGTGCGATCAGGTGCTTGGAATACCAATCTGAATGCAAATGAAATTTTGCCGTCTTTTTTGAATGTATCGAATAATGCGTAGCGCACCAACAACTCAGTTCCACCAGCCTGCTGAACCCCATTCATAATAACTGACCACAGTGATGGTGGACCTCCCGCATCAGAAATCTCGGAAGCATCGATAGTGTTATCAGGTACAAAAACAGCGATATCGCGAACAATGAACGGAAAGAGTGAGAATTTCTTGTAGACAATCGATGACGCTTTTCCAAAACCAAGATCGTCGTATGAAGTCGGATCAAGTAATGTCGCAACCAAAGCCGGCATACTGATTTCTACCACATATCCTCCTGGAATCTTTTTACTGTGTGTAGGTGAAACTACGGGTACGCCGAGCGCATCGGCAACCTTCTTCAAAACGTCATTAACTTCTTGTTCCGGCGAATACCCCTTTACCTTTTTTACTTGTTGCGCACCGATAGCCAGTGATGTATATTCTCCCTCCGCAGAAAAGACCGTGCCCACTTCAAATATGTGTATGCGATCAAGTCCGAGAAGTGGCGCATTTTTTGCATTATAATCGAGCGCTTTAACCAAGCCATCCGAAAGGTTAGTCCTCAAATGATTTTTGTCTGCCGCCAACGGTTTTTCAATTTCCCATACACCCGAGGCAACCAAACTGTATGTATACACTTCAGAAAAACCAGCCTCCACGAGTACATTCTTCATTTTTTCCCCGTAGTAAAAGGTCTTCTCAACGCGAGACTGTGCAGATGAAATAACCGGCGTAGAGGCCTTTATATTGGCATACCCATACAAACGACCTACTTCCTCAGGAATATCGCGCCAATCGCGAATATCGAGCCTATTAGAGGGTACGGAAATCGTTAGAGTATCCCCTTCTTGAGTGACTTTCATATTGAGTCGCTCAAGTATCGAAACAATGTCCGACTCTGAAATTTCAATGCCAAGTACTGCCACAATGTCTGATATGTTCGCGGTAATAATCTTTGGCGACACTGGGTGAGGATATGCATCCGCCAATGCACCATATGAAGCATTCTTATTGAGGTCGAGAATCAACTTCGTTGCATGATCGACAGCTTCTGACTGGAGTTCTATAGAAAGACCATTCTCAAAACGTTTTGATGCATCTGAACGAATGCCGATCTTGAGAGATGTCTTGCGCACACTCGAACTATTAAATACGCCTCCAACCAATATTATGTTCTTTGTCTCTGCTGAAATTTCTGCGCGCTTTCCCCCCTTGATGCCTGCGATGGCAAGTGGCCCTTCGTCATCAGCCTCAAGAAGCATTGTTTCATCGAGCGCGATTTCCCTACCATCCAAAATCGTAATTTTTTCACCTGCTTTGGCACGTCGAAGCACCAGTGTTCCCTTCACTTTATCGGCATCAAATGCGTGGAGTGGTTGACCTATATCAAAAAGGACGAAATTGGTGACATCCACGATGGTATTGATCGAACGTTGGCCAACCGTCTCAAGTGGTTTCTTGAGCCATTCGGGCGAATCTGATACTGCAACATTGTGTATGAGACGCGCACAGTAACGGGTACACAATGTCTCATCCTCGATACGAATCTGTGCCGTATCAAGCTGTGCTGATGATAGACTAACGTTCTCTAGTTTCTTAGGCTTCAGATTGAAAATCGCTGCAACTTCACCAGCAACACCACGGTGAGATAGCGCGTACGGCGCACGATCAGGGAGAACATTCACGTCTATGACAGAATCGTCTCCAACCTGCTCAACACCCTCAACTTCACACATGTGGAATGTAATCTTATGCGACAAATCAGCAGTCGAAGGAAGTGTGTCAGCAATATGTGTTTGAAGCCAGTTGTAGGAAATTTTCATTGTGGTTTATTGAGGGTTGAACCTGATCACTTCTCCGAAGAAGGTCGTAAAATCGTAATGTATCCATCGTTTGAAGCTATATGCTCAAACATTCCTGAAATCCCAACACCAATAACATAATGATCGCTTTGATTGGCCTCTTCGGGAATACTCCAAACAAAACTGCCGTTGTTAGGTACCTGATCAATCACTTTGTAATATAATTCCCCTGCACATACAAGTGTGCCATCAGAGCACTGTTCTTGGATAAATATCTGAACGTAGTCCTCTTTCCAATCAGTCGTCTCCCAAGCTATCTTGATATTGTCGCCAACTTTATACGATTCTCCACCTTTTGGCGTAATAAGACGAATTTGAGCAATAGGTTCCTTTTCGCTATAAGGAGACGTCTCCTTTTTAATTTCTTTTGAAATATCAGTATCCGATTTATTTACATCACCTTGCTTCCCCACACCCAAATAATGCAGCCCCGCCGCAATCGCAACTAAAATAATCAGTGTAATGATCATCATAGGCACACTCATTTTTACTTTCATATCAGGCATACTCGTTTAATTGTTAGTCGACATAAATACGAACCTCGGCACCTTCTTCCCCTCAACTTCAACTACATCTTCAAACATAGAAACGGGACGGACCCATAGTTTCGAAACAGGATTTTCATACTGAGCTTCGTAGACTACCATCGGCTCCAGCGTTTCCGAATGCGCAGCAGTCCCGATGACGCGATAGAGCGTTCCTTTTTTCGAATGTTTGTAAATGCCGAGCTTGATCATGTTAAAACTGATTGACGAACCTCAAATCCCCCGAATACAACGAGCGAATATCATCGACACCATATTTGATCATCAACAATCGATCGAGTCCGCCACCAAAGGCAAAGCCACACCACTCATCTGGATCAACGCCAGCTTCTTTCAGCACATTTTGGTGCAACATACCTGAGCCCATAACTTCGAGCCAGCGGTCCTTGAATTTGACCCAGACCTCAGCGGAAGGTTCGGTAAATGAAAAGTAGCTTGGGCGAAACTGAATTTCGACATCATCACCAAGAATTTTTCGATAATAATACAGCAGTGTCGACTTGAGGTCGGCGAGCGACACCTTCCCTTTTTTGTCTACATAGACACCATCGAGCTGATAAAACTGTGCTTCATGTGTTGCGTCAGTAGCTTCGTTTCGAAACACTTTCCCTGGAAATATTTTGCGAATGGGAAACTCATTTTTGCACTGTGCGAGAGCACGTGCAGTCGCTGAAGTATTGTGCGTACGCAATACCGGACGTTCTTTTGAACCCTTTTGAGGCTTTATCCAGAATGTGTCCTGCATATCACGAGCTGGGTGATCTGAGGGTATATTGAGCGCATCAAAGTTGAAATGCTCAGTCTCAAGTTCGGGGCCAGATGCAACCTCAAAACCAAGATCTTGGAAGATGGTCTGAGTCTCCCGAATGAGCTGGGTCATCGGGTGTAGGTGGCCTTTAGGGCTAGGATTCATGGACTATACTGTAGCAAGAAAACGTCTTTTTTTCTATTGAAAAAGCCCGGCCATTCGACCGAGCTTACCTGAATGATTGAAGTGTCAGGATTTTGTTGGTTAGGGCACCCACAGCTTTTTCATGCGGAAAAATGCCCGTTCGTGATATTTCTCACCAATAACACCCACCTGTTCTTTGAGGACCTCACTATCACCCGGACTATTGGCGATGCCGACTTCTTCCCAATTTAGCAGATTCGTTGATGCCTCGACGGAATATGACGTATTAGGTTCCATGAAACCGTTCAGTACCAATCCTTTGCTTGTCGAATTTGGAATGGGTTGCAGGATCAAGCGACTGATCTGAGCGAAGTCAGCTGAAACAAGCGGCGCACGAGCAACTACGCCAGTAAATTTCTCACCTGACACATTTGGAACGGCCACGAGTGTACTGTTTACCTGATCAACAAGTCTAACCGTGCGACTATCGCCATGCTGATACGTCACCGATATCTCTGATCCGATCTCGAAGCCACCGACGAAGTCGGCGACGACGCGAATCGTGCGAAATCCATTGGTCGGAATGACAAGATTGGTAATCGTGTCAAAGATGACTCTGCCGTTGTCACAGTCGCAGACGATCGGAGTGCTCCAGACTCGTTTTGGATCCGTCAACACCACGCCGTTTTCATCAAACAAACGAACGTTGATGACTTGGTGATAGATCCAGGACGGCACAGTGACGCCGAAAGCAATCTGGGTAAGTTGAAGTTCTTGATCCTCGTCGCCAGTGACAATAAATCGTGCCAACGTCGAGTTGGTCGTGATGCGCACATGGGCAGGAGTGGCTGCCGTTGCCTGGAGACTACCCGCCCAGACCGAGGCTTGCAATAATGTTGATACGGCAAGTGCGAGAATAACTAACAGTTTCATGATGTCGATTCCATTTCTTTTTCTGTGGGTTTATATTGATTTCAAAAGATTTGTGACAGAAACACAAATCAGTACAAAACGGCCTACAGTATACCACATATATAGTGGTAATGTCAATAGGTTATTAAACAGTCTTCTTACAACCTTACGTAGAACACATCCTTACCCTCTTTCACATAGAGTGCTCCGGCCCAAATACGATACTCTATTTTTGGGCCAAGAAAAATCGGGACGGCTGGCTTCCGTGGTCCAGCATCTGTCTCAAGAGCAAAAAGCCCTTTGTGCGTCAGGATAATGGCCACATCCTTGCGTCCTGGGAAAAAATCAACAGACAAAACGGTGGTAGCAACTGGAACATGAACCTGTGTTACACAGACATTTTCTTGCTCAATAACAGAACAGAAAAATCGAGGAATGCGAGACATGCTTCCCTGCCACTCAAACACGACAATATGATTGCGCTCAGTCCACAGGGCTACCGATGAATTGATCCGCGCAGTAGATGTTGAGGTAGCAACAGGGGTTGTTGAAGCAGGATTGAATAACGCATGAATGTGCTCGTATTGATCCATCGGCACACGTGCAATCAATGCCTCAGTCGAGGTTGAAAGAGTGCTCACACTCGAAGTTGCTTCCAATTCTGGTAGAACTTTTCGAACGGGAATCGGGTCGGGCAAAATGAGTGCCGACGCAAGTGCAACGTATCGAGGTAGAACAGTAACATCCTTGTGCCACGGCGTAGTACCAGTCGCACTAATATCGACAGCATGCAACCCAGGGCTCATGCCATCAATAAATAATGTTTCAGAGAAAAAGTTTGGTGTTTCAGTGCTGTACACTCCGTCGATATATACAGACGAGCCAGGAACCAGTGTATCGAGCACAATCGCACCCGTCGAAGTAACAGAGGTCTGACCCTTGGTATCTGTGAAGGTCAAACGATATCCGTTCACATATGATACGACGAGCGGTACAAGGATGATGAATGCAACAAATGCCCCAAGGGCAAGGGCACGGCGAGAACGGACCGACATCGGTCGCATGACTTCCATATGGAGGCGATTGTAGCACAGAACGACACGCCAAACACGCTCTCACGGGCGGTGTTTTGGAGTAACCCAAAATCCCAGGTATTTACCCACGAACAACCTCGTTTGCGCCTCAAGCGCTGGAATTGCACCAAATATCACTATAGTGAGGGGCACCAAGATCCACTGGATGACCATCCACAATGACTGACGCGCAGGTATATGTTTTGGACGTGGTGGCAATAGTGACATGGCCATGTACGCTGACACGATGAGGCCAAACATGGTCACAAACATGATGTCACGGGTAATAATCGGCAAATTGTATGAAATAACCAACGTCGAAAAATCCCCTCTCCCAATAATAGTTGGCAACCAGCCAAGCAAAAATATCAACAAAGGGTTGGTTGCCAATGACCAAAAGCCCTCGAGTTGAACCCATGACATTTTGACTTTTTTACCTTTTGGAATTTCTTTTCGTTTCAAGAAATTGAACAGAATATAGGGAACATTTTCAACACCCCATGACCAGCGTCGTTGCTGTAAATATATATTTTTGAGCGTCCCCCAGAATGTTGGAGCGAGATTGGCATCCATTGAAACAGGATATGCGATCGGTACGACTTCATAATCACTACCAAAATGCATGTAGCAATTCCAAAAGATGCGCGAGTCCTCTGAGACCATATTTGTCTGCCAATAGCCCACGCGACGCAACGTTTCAAACAACACCGCATGCGACGAGAATGTAGCAAGCCGTTCTGGACGCTCTTGTTGAACCATTTGCCAAAAAGTCCCGGAAAAGGCCACGACGCGCGAGAGGGCTGGCGCATCCCAGATATTGTTGTTATAGAGCGGTACAGGTTGAAATGAAGCGTAGAGTGGTCGAGGGTGATTGAGCACGTGCCATGATAAGCATGCGAAATAATCTGGATAGACTACCGTATCAATATCAAAAGCAGAAACAATAACGTGTGTGTATGCAATCCCCTTTTTGTCCAAGACTTCCGTACGTACCTGTTCGGCCGCATATGAAATGTTAGAACCTTTTCCCGGCATTTCTCCTTCAACATCTGATGGATGAAATGAAACAAAAAAAGTCCCGAACAGTGAACCATATTCGCGCTGGGCGCGTTCTGCTTTCTCCCGTGCAGATTGACCTGCACGTTCTTCGGCGGCCAACACGACAATGAGACGCTCAGGAGAAATATGGGCACCCAGAAGTGACTCCAAACTTTTCGCTATCACGCCATAATCTTCTTTATAAAAGGGCAAGATAACAAGGTGATGGAGATGTTCATGAGAAAACTGCTTCAATAATTGTCGCCAATCGGTCGCCAACGCTTTCTTGGTACGCCTCCAATTTGTACGCAAATGAATCGAAAGAAAAATCGTTTTGAGAAACCAATAAATATCAAACGCTATAATAAATATAGCTGCGTATAACGGCACCCAGTACGATGCCGCTATTGCACCGAGAATAGTACCCCATGACAGTATCGCAGGAATCATTTCAAACAAGCGATATATCTTGCGGTCAGCACCACGAAGCTCGGTTGCCCTACCGATTTTGTAGTGAGTTGAGATGCGTGCGGTTTCCATAGTGTTCGCTGTGACGCGTCGCGGAGCCACCTCCCAGGCTTGAACTGGGGACCTTCGCTTTACAAAAGCGTTGCTCTACCAACTGAGCTAAGGTGGCGTGCAGGAAACTGTACCAATTTTTTGACCTTTTCGCAAGAAAAAACACCTACCGGAACACCTTGCAGGTTTTATTTATCAGAAATCCTGCGCAGATAGAACGAGGCGCCATGATCTTTGACTTCCCCGCGACCACGCACCGCATCGAGCATTTTCTTTCCTTGGGGCATCGCAAGGAATGATGCCTTGATCTCTACATATACTTTTCGAACACGGACAAGAATATGGAAAGCAATCCAGTGGCCGAGAGCGACAAAAGTATGCTTGTTGAGATACGAAGCTGCATTTCCTACGGCACTAAAAATCGTATGGAAAAATTGATCACTTCCTCGTCCGAGGCGCGAAATGATGCTTGGATGACCAGACTTTACCTCTGCACGCTTGAGGAGAATCATCACAATGATGAGTATGAGTGAGAAGTAGAATATGCCGATAGTAGTATACATAAGAAGGAGATTAGAGATTGGAACATCCCAAAACACAAACTATACCTACTAGTTCTCGAGTACCTTGAAACGCTTGAATCGCGCAATCGCCGTCTTTTCACCGAACTTTTGTACTGCTGCATCAACAAGTCCCTGGATGGTGACTTCTGGATTCTTGATGAATGGCTGATTTGAGAGAACCATCTCAGCAAAATAGGTATCAAGCTTGCCCTGAAGAATCTTGTCTTTCATAGCAGCTGGCTTGTCTTTGACTTCAGCCTCAAATACTTCACGAGCAACCTTCATGTCTGATTCCTGAATATCTTCCTTGCGAAGGAATTTCGGATTGGTAGCTGTAATATGCATAGCAATGTCACGAGCGAGAGCCTTGAACTCGTCGTTATTGGCGACGAAGTCGGTCTCACAGTTGAGTTCGACAATAGCTCCTACCGTACCTGTCGCGTGGATGTATGCCTGAACTGTGCCAGCGCCAAAGGTACGATCTCCTTTCTTTGCGGCCAATTCGCCACTCTTTTTGCGAAGAATCACCATGGCCTTCTCCATATCACCTCCAGCTTCCTCGAGGGCTTTGCGGCACTGCATAACGGAAATGCCGGTCTGATCACGGAGTGTTTTGACTTGTTCTGTAGTGATGGATGACATGGGAGTAATATTAGACGATGCTGATACTGAAAATTGTTTTGATAAGCGTTCCTTTTGTTCCTTGAGTGAACCAGCCGGCGGAACAGACGAATCAACGGGAGTATCTTTCTTTTTTGTCCACAACAGGAATGGGCTAAGCATGGCCTACACCTTAGATCTTTTTGCCGGCTTGATATGCCTTGGCAACTTCATCAAGAAAATATGCAATGCTTGCTTTTGATGCATCATTGCCGAGAATTGGGTATTTGACCTCGCGAATATCACAGTCTGATCCTGCGAGTGCGATAACAGGGACATTCATACCCTGAGCTTCTTTGACCGCGATCTTTTCTCGGCGTGGGTCAATGACAAACAATGCGTCAGGAATCTTTTTGAGAGAAACAATGCCAAAAAACATCTTTTCGAGAGAGGCGATCTCCTTGTCGATCAACATACGTTCGCGCTTGGTATACTTTGCGAGTTCGCCCTTTTCGCGATCTGAGACGAGTTTTTCAAATCGATCAATACGCTTCCTGATCTGTCCAAAGTTACTGAGGGTTCCTCCGATCCAGCGTCCATCGACGTAGGGCATGTTGAGTGACAATGCTGCAAGCTTGACCGCAGCAGAGGCTTCTTTTTTGCCGCCAACAAAGAGGATGGTCTTCCCTTCTTTTGCATAAGCGGTGATAGCCGCTTGTGCCGCCTGAAGTGTATCAGCAGTCTTTTCGAGATCAAATATATCTGTGGAGTTCTTGGTACCGAAGATAAATGGGGTCGTCGTTGGGTGGCGGCGTGAGCGTCCAAGGCCAAAATGCGCGCCAGCGGCGAACATTGATTCTATACCCTTCTTGTTGCTGTTCTTGGTATCCATAGTGTGTGTTAACGTATCAAAATAATTACGAAAAGTCAATTTAGTACTCTCTCATCGACACCTGAGCGTCGACTTTTTTCAGCAAATCAAGGACTACTGAGACCACGATGAGAAGCGCGGTACCGCCAATAGCAAGAGATTTGTTTGCGGTAAATGCCTGCATGACGAGCGGTAATACAGCCACTACACCGAGGAAAATCGCGCCAACCAACGTAATGCGAGTCACGATGGAAGCAAGATGATCACGGGTGTGCTCGCCTGGACGAACCCCAGGAATAAATGCGCCTGAACGCTGGAGGTTTTCAGAAATCTGTTTTGGATCGAAGGTGACGGCTGTATAGAAGTAGGTGAAAGCAACGACAAGTATAAAGTAGAAAATGCCGTAGACCCATGGATTATTGAAGAATGACGTAAACGAGGTTGCGTAGCTTGCAATAGTCGCGTTTTTTACATGAGAGAGGAAATTCGAAATAATCTGAGGGAATAACAAGATAGAGAGAGCAAAGATGATCGGAATAACACCTGCCTGATTGAGGCGCAATGGAAGATACGTCGAAGCTCCACCGTAGACTTTGTTTCCCCTCACCTGTTTTGCATACGTGACTGGAACTGAACGTTCAGCTTCGGTGACATATACCACGCCAGCAATGACAACAAGGGCAACAACGAGACCAGTGATATAGATAGGCATGTCAGCGACATTGTATCCGGCAATAAACTGGGTGACGCGGTCAGGCAATACTGAGACGATACCAGCAAAGATAATGAGAGAAACGCCGTTGCCAATACCAAACTCAGAGATAAGTTCACCGACCCACATAAGCAGAACTGAACCAGCGGTGATGACAACGATATTGACGATATACGCATAAGTGCCGAGCGCCGGCAATACATTTTGCGACTGAAGCAATGTCATAAAACCGACAGCCGAGAGAACTGCGAGCGGAACTGACAACAGACGTGAGTAATGAGAAAGTTTGAGACGTCCAGCCTCACCCTCATCATGCATGAGCGCCTTCCATTTTGGGAACATCATAGTGAGGAGCTGAATGACGATAGACGCGGTAATGAATGGTCCAACACCAAGCATCACGATAGACAAATTTGAAAGTCCTCCACCGGAAAAAATGTTAAGGAAACCAAAAAATTGGCTCGAATTGAGGAGTGTGCTCAAGTTTGCGGCATTGACCCCCGGAATAGGAATTGTGGCCAACAGACGGAATAACACAAGTGCCAAAATGGTAAAGCCGACCCTCTTGCGGAGAATCGGATCTTTGAGTGCCGTTGCTATCTTTTGCCAGATGTTATTCATGAGGTAAGTATATCACTTATGACTTCTTTTCAACCTTTGCTGCCTTGGGAGCTTTTTCCTCCTTTTGTTCAGCGGTTGCCTTCTCTTTTTTCACTGGCTTTGCTTCTTTCTTTTCCTTTACTACCTTCTCCTTCTTTTCAACTGGAGCAGCCTTGTCGCTGTCATGATATGGACCCTTGTTCTTTGGGACAGCGCGTGAAGCGAGAGCTATGATGGATCCACCTGCTTTCTCAATCTTTTCTTTTGCTGAACCTGAAATAGCACATCCTGATACTTTGAATGCCTTGGTAACATCACCGTCACCAAGAATCTTTATAAATGGAATAGTGCCTGAAATCGTCGAAACAATACCCTTTTCAATAAGAGTCGTCGGGGTAACTGCTTCGTTTGCTGAAAAATGAGCCTCGAGTGCAGCGGTGTTGATGACAACTGATACATCACTGACTGGCTTGTTCTGGTTGACGCCACGGCCACGCAACTTTGGGAGCTTCTTGATGATATCTCTCCACTCTGGACGGCGCTTGTTACCGGCGCGAGCTGACTGACCCTTGCCTCCACGACCAGAAGTCTTGCCACGCTTGCCACCACGCGCAACGATCATACGCTTCGTGTTTGGGACATTTCGTTGTACTTGATGGAATTGCATAATAGTAAATTAAAATATTCGTATTATTTCTTTGCGACCAATGAGGCGCGGCTGACTTTGCTGAGCTTCTTCAATGCCTCGATAGCTACCTTCGCATTGTTGAGACGGTTCTTGCTGCCTGAGAGGAACTTTGCACAGACGTCCTTGATACCTGCAAGCTCAATAACTGCACGTGCTGAGCTGCCAGCGACAATACCGCGTCCCCGAGCGGGGAAAATCATCACGCGTGCACTCGCATACTTTGCTTCGACGGCGTGCGGAATAGTCATCTGCGCCGACAAAGGAACTTTGATGAGGTTCTTCTTGGCGTCTCGGGTAGCCTTTTCGACTGCTGAAGCAGTATCAATACTCTTGCCCAAGCCGACTCCAACACGACCCTTGTGATCACCAGCAACGACGGCAACACTGAAGTTCATACGGCGACCTCCTGAGGTCACACGGGTAACGCGGCGAATATCGATGATCTTGCTGTCAAACTCCGGTTTGACACGCTCACGAGGCTCACCACGATTGCCACCGCGCGGACCACCGCGGCCTTGAGGACCACTCGATCCGCCACGACGTGCAGTGTCACCACGCATCTTTCGTCCTGGAGTAATCTTGTTAGCAACTGCTGGTACACCTTCGACCGCAGTCTCAGGAGCAGCAACAAGAGAAGCATCGATACCCGTTGAAGGAATCTTTACTTCTGCTACATCTGGAGTTGTTTTGATATCTTTGGCTGTCATGGTAGATAATAAAATTAAAATTCGAGTCCGCCTGCACGCGCTGCATCAGCGACCATCTTGATCTTGCCGGTGTAGATATATCCTCCGCGATCAAAAACAACCTTCGTGATCTTTGCCGCCTTGGCCTTCTTTGCAATCTCTACGCCAACCTCTTGCGCTCGCTCGACCGGTGTCTTGCCTTTTGACATCTTTGAATCAAATGCGGCGAGCGTATGACCCTTGGTATCATCGATGACTTGCGCATAGATATATTTGTGTGACTTGAAAATAGCCAAACGAGGACGTTCTGCGGTACCAAAAATCTTGGCGCGGATGCGGGTCTTCCTGCGTGCGAATATTGCTTGTTTTTTCTGGAGGGTATTCATGATAGGAAATGTGATTATGCTGCCTTCTTACCCTGCTTGCGGCGGATGACTTCGTCAATATAACGAATACCCTTGCCGAGATATGGTTCAGGCTTCTTTGTAGCACGGACAACTGCCGCAAACTGACCAACTGACTCGCAATCAATGCCTGACACAATCACCGTGTTCTTGTCGGTTGTAACTTTGAGATCTTTTGGAATAGGCAACGTGACAGGATGAGAAAAGCCGACAGCAAGTACGAGATTGGTCCCTTTGACGTCCGCCTTGTAACCAATACCTTCGACAATCAAACGCTTTTCGTATGCCTTGTTGACGCCAGCAATCATGTTCTTGATATGAGAAGCGTACGTACCCCAGAGTGCACGTGCCTGAAGTGTATTGCTATTCAGGGTGAGTGTAATAGCACCATTTTCGACTACAACATTGACGTAAGGACGAAATGTCTTGCTCAAAGAACCCAACGGGCCCTTGATGGTCATAACACCGCCAGAAAACGAAGCTTCTGTTTTCGCTGGGATCATTATTGGTTTCTTTGCAATGCGTGACATGATAGTTATATGAAATTACCAAATACGGAACAATACTTCCCCGCCAACCTTGAGCTTCTTTGCGTCCATATCAGCCAAAATGCCTTTTGGTGTTGAAAGGAAGGTGGTACCGAAGCCGCTGCGGAATACGCGGATATCACTGGCCTTTTGATACATGCGACGTGATGTTTTTGAAATACGCTCAACACCATTGATACGAGCGACACCGTCAACGTAGACAATGCCGAGGAGCAGTTCACGAGTATCTTTGTTCTTTTCGACGCTGGTCAAGTAGCCACTTTTCTTGAGGGCATGAGCAATGTTTTCCACAAGCTTTGTTGCAGGAACAGCAACAGATGCCTTGCTTGCGTCGCTTGCATTCTTGATGCGAATGATGAGGTTTGAAATAGGGTCGGTTACCATGATGATTTCTTTATACCAGGGATAACGCCTTCGTTGGCGAATTCACGGAAACAAATACGGCAGAGATCAAAATCTCGCATATAGCCATGCTTGCGACCGCAGCGGAAACAACGTCGAACGACGCGCGACTTGAATTTCGGCTTCTTTTGGGATCGTACGATGACTGATGTTTTTGCCATATCTTGGGTGGGCGGTACTTTTTCTCAAAAAAATGAGGACTGGTTAGCTATTTCCTTACGGAATGTGCTTCCAATCGATATTTTGTATGAAAACCTCTATGAAATAAGGTAGAGCTACTATAGCAAATGGCCTATAGGAAGTCAACTATACCTAATTGACACAAATCCCTATAAACGTATAGTAATCCCAGCTTTTCCCTGATCCTTGATTCATACCCACCTCGAGAAATGGAACAGCTACTCTAACCCCTAACCCGACCGAAAGGAACCTGTTTATGTTCGACAACCTTCTCATACATGGTTTGGCACTTGGTGCACAACCAATGTTGGCTGACGAAATTGCTCGCATGACCGAGCGTGCCCTCAACCTCGGCGCCTGTGGCATCGAATTGGTGTACTGGCCTGGGCCTGGCAACATTCCCGCGAAAGATGCGGCAAAGGCAATCACCAAGGCCGGCGGCACGCGCGCTTCATTGTGCGCCTTCCACCCCAAAGGTGATCAGTTTGGTGACCCATTGAGTCCTGACCCGATGACGAAAGATTTAGCCCTTGAGCACCTCAAGGCCGCCATTCGCTATGCTGACACCATGCGTCACAACGGCCTCCGCATCTCAACAGTTGATGGTCCACTTGGTTTTGTTCTTGGTGAACAAGGCTATGGCAGTTGTGCCCAAGATCGCCTTGTGGCGTTCATGCAGGAAGCGGCGGAAACCGCATCCTTGCACGGTATCAACCTGGCGCTTGAGCGGCTGCAAAAATCTGAGGATGGCGTCATCCAAACTGCCTCAGCGCTGGCACATCTTCTCGACCGTATCAACTGCCCCCACGTCGGAGCGCACGACGACAGCTTCCACGCTGAAAAGAACGGCACCAGCGCAGACGAGTCAATCCGTACCTTGGGTAAGCACCTCAAGCATTATCATGCCAACGGACTGGGCGAAGATAAATTCAATGACGGCCGTATCCCCTGCGGCTGCCACGAATATCGTCTTGAGGATCGGGCGGTCAACGACCGGATCAATTGGCGGAAGGTATCACTGGCATTGGCCGAGTTGCGTCAGCCGGCTGATTCGATATTGATTTGCCTTGAACCTTTCTGCGAAGCAGCCTGTGTCGCTATCCCTGATCTCCGCACTGGCGTGGTTCCCGTGACCAGTGATGAACAGATTCGTGACTCGATCCGTCACTTGATGGAAGTTGGCATGCTCAGACGGGCATAACCAGCGGACGGTATCGAGACAGTATGCCCGGAGAGCGATCTCCGGGCATGTTTATTTACGTTTATTTATTTTTTGTATCTCCTGCGTTCGCACATCTTTATTCAAGCGTGTATTGGCCTTGATAAGGAGCGTTGCCTCCTTGGCCTGACGCTCAGAATCTACCAGTGCTGAATATGACTGATCGGCTTCACCATTTTGATCATGAGCATCTGCATCATTGAGCGAATCCTGTGCGCGTTGCAATGACATCTGTGCCTCTTCTGCAATACTCTGCTGGATACGTGATGATGTTGCGGTATTTGTTGATGAAGCAATCACCTCATGTACTTGTTTGATGAGCGACTGCAAGCGAGCCTTTTTCTTGAGATACTCTGGGTTCACCGAAATAGTTCGCTGTCGTGATTTTGTCGAAGCCACAGGAGCCAGCACTGACTCATGGGTATCGGATTTTTGTGTGGTTTCAACAGTGACAGTAGAAGCTGTCCATCCTGCCGGTGTTGGTGTCGCCGTGGTAAGTGACGCGCCTGCCATAACTGGTGCCGCAGGTGCTGACATCATTGTTGCAGACTGAGGTGTGGAAACCACTGGCACAGATGGTGGTTGAACTTTTGTTGCGCGTGCGACAATGACAACATCCTTCGAAGGGTTATTTTTTGCTCGCTCACCATTTGAATCTTTTTGAGTATCCTGTTTTTTGGTAGATACGGCAAGGGTTTTTTCAGTGCGGAATTGACCACGATTGATCGCCAATACACTCAGGACACGTTCATGAGTACTAATACTTGCATCAACGGTAGTATTTATATCTTGCGCTTTGTCAGGTTGGGTTTTCTGAATCTCGGCGACATTGATAGCAAGCTGTGTCTTTTGAACTTCGACACTCTGCTCAATCTGCCGTTCCTGTGCTTCGGTCAATGTACCACGCGCTGCCAACGTCTCAGCTTCCTGCAAACGCTTTTGCACCAACTCAGCATGAATCTCAGCTTTGGCGACCGGTGTCGAGGCAAGTGCAACGCGGACAGGCTCAACAACATTCACCTTGAGCGAATACAATGAGTCGCCCGGAAGCGCATCACTTGAGGCGCGTACTGCTGAATTCCCCGCCAAAAGTACAATGACAATCACCGCGACTACTGAAACCCAGCGATGCTGTTGAATCCAGATATTAAATGAATACACCGTCCACGGGCTTTTTATGCGAACTTTTTTCTCGCCCTTCGTATGTATTGCTGGTGCAACCTGCGAATCCAAGACACGCTTCAGGACCATCTGCTTTTCGGTAGATGTCATAGATATCTTTTTGATATCCTGTATTGCTTTGTTGAATCGGGTGTCTTTCATTGGGTTGTATCCAGTTCGATGTCGTATCCAGTTACTTTTCGCAGTTCTTCAATTCCTCTATTTATTCTGACTGACGCTGCATTCGTTGAAATCTTGAGTATCTTGGCAATATCGGGTGGCGATAATCCTTCGACGAACCGCAAATACACGGCATCTTTATGTCCTGGACTCAACTGGTTTATCTTGTCGACAAGAAACCGACCCTCACCTTCAAGCCTACTATCCATGACAGCGGAATCTGAAAGTGGCTCATATGGCTCACCTATCTCCTCACTTTCCATCGCCTCCAGCGAAACTGCCTTCTTTTTGCGATACCAGTCAATAATGGCATTTCGTGCAACAGTAAAAATAAATGCGCGCGGATACTCTATGCCCGTGCCTGCCTGGTTCATGGATTGCCACAAGCGAGTAAAAACTTCCTGCGACAAATCGAGAGCCTGCTCCCGATCACTCACCCTGAGGTAGCAAAAACGAAAGATGGCATCAGCCTCCTTTGTGTATATATCGGTAAATGTGCCTTGAATGTCAGGTTTCGCCATAGAGTAAGACGGAGAAATAGAGGTATTCTTTCTGAACTTCGGGATCCTCTAACATATAGAATATACAACGTATCTGATGCTCTGTCGATGTAAGCTCCGCGAGAACAGGCCGTCTATACCTAGGCAGGACCTATGAACCTGTACCATCATATCCGTTTACCATTTAATCAATTTATTACTATGAAAACATCACTTAAACACATCGTTATGACAGCGCTTGCGGTGACTTTGGTCGCAAGCCCGTTTGTCAGCTTTGCCAAGGAGAACGAAAAAAGCCAAAAGAATGAGAAAAGTAACAAAGTAGAACGTGTCAAAAAACAAGGAGATGGGAATAGAAACGAGCACAGCGACTCGTCCCGTCTAACTAAAGTAAATACTTCATGTCTCAAGGCTTACGGTCACTTGATTGCCCCAGGCTGGCTCAAGAAGAATTGGACAAATACTGTTGATGCGAACTGCTGGTTGCCATTTGGCATCGCCAAAAAGTTTTGCGGCAACAATGCCTCAACTACTCCAGATGTGACCGCACCAGTTATCAGTAATCTCGCGTTCAATCCTGCACTCAAGCAAGCTGAGGTACGCTGGAGCACTGATGAAAATTCAAACAGCGTTGTCTTCTGGAGTCTTACTTCGACTATTGATACCTCCGACGCCGCAACGAATCGCATTACCAAAGCTGATTACACAAAGAACCATCGTGTCATCCTGAGGAATCTTACACCAGATACAACCTATTATGTTATCGTCAAATCAAAGGATGTATCTGGTAACAGTTCCCACTCAAGTGTAGGTTCATTCAAAACAAAAACACCTACAGCTGATACTCAGGTTCCCGTCATCAGCAACGTGGTTACTCTCATCGGCACCTCTACGATACAGGTAGGTTGGAAGACACATGAGAACACTACTGATCGCATCTATTATTCAACCATTCTTCCCGTCACGTTGAATGCAAGCACTACGTCGTACGTATCGAATACGACTGGAGCACAGAACCATGCGCTGACAATATCAAGTCTTTCACCTAACACAACATACTATCTTGTCATCGAATCAACTGATGGCGCAGGTAATGTGACGACATCAGCAACATTCTCTGCGACAACAGCAGGTATCTAGTGCCAGACCGAGTACTTCTACAAAAAACGTCCTATTACGGGCGTTTTTTGTATATTGACTAAGTGCTATAATATGTGGTATAATATACAGGTAGTGATGGATTTTTTACAGTCAAATCAACAACAAACCTGGAGAGAAAACAATGAAAAGAATGATCATCGTGGTAGCACTCATGTTGAGTGTTACCTCCCAAGCAGCCCAGTTGTACCAGCTCGTCGTGCTTGACGACGGCACCAACGAAAGCTGCGCCTACGGCGTAAACAACTTCGGTTTCAGCGTCGGCTACAAGAAAGTGGCTGGCGTAATGAAGCCCTGTTTGTGGACACCAGCACGTGGGTACCTGGAACTACCGAGAGCCGTGCAGGCAACAGATCCGCACGGAATTGCTTACGCAATCAATGACAAGTTCAGTGTCGTCGGTACGTACGGTGCCACCAATGTCTCATCCCACCGAATCGACGTGGGAGCAGTCGTTGGTTGGAATTGGGATGGAGAGATGGGTCAGTTCAGCACCAAAGCTCTTGCCGACGGAATGATTGGCAACTCCCGAGACATCAATTCCAACGGAGATGCCGCCTGCACAAGGTACGGATACGCGTGGTGTGCGTGTATTGATAACATGTACACCGATGCGGTCCAGTATTCGTGTGCGTTCTCTGGCTCTGCGTGCTACGGCATCAATGAGCAAGGAAATGCTGTTGGACAGCGGTATTCGTACTACGCCAATGCAAACGTTCCGATTTACTACCGGAAAAATTCCGATGGATCCTATGCATCAACCTCGAGTGACGGAATGTTTCTAGACATAGGCAACAGCGCCTGCTATGACATCAACTCGAATAACGTTGCTGTAGGCTCATCGGATCAGGCTGGCTTCTATTGGGAACCGGACAAATACTCATTGAACATGTTCCCCATTTCTACGCGTTGTTACTCCATAAATAACGCCAGCACGATCGTCGGTAGTAGCAATGGAGTTGCTTGTATGTGGGAAAAAGGGACAAACGGCTCGTACAAGTGCACCGACTTGAACAAGTTGGCGACGAGTACTATACCAGGAATCGTGATGCGGAAGGCGTTCCGGATCAGTGACGCTGGCCAAATCGTCGGCCAGTGCGTAAACACAAACACGGGCGTTCAAAGCGCCTTCATGCTGACGCCCGCCGTACGTGCACCACGATGCCTCAAGAAGGCCCCGAACAACCAGCTCGAATTCAATTGGCTGGTAACCGAAGGACACACTTATGCGTTTCGTTTCAGCGAAGACCTCAAGTCGTGGGTGTCCTATCCCGACTTGTACTACGCCGACACGAGCACAGATGTAAGTGTCTTTTTCTCCATCGATGACATGCCTAAAGCGTTCATCGACATCGTGGATACGACCCCGTAAGGTCATTCACGATAGTTCACTCACAAACCCGCCGATGGCTATCGCATCGGCGGCGTTTCTTTTATAACGACTTAAATGAGCTCACAAATGAGTCATATTCAGACTGCTTGAATCCTTTTATGCTTGTATCGACAAGAAAGACAACAACATTTGATGAATCGAGCACAAAAATTTTTCCTGTCAGGCGTTCTTCGCGGTTATGTATAACATAATCAAGTGACATGTGGCCCTGGAATGTGCCATAGCCTGAACTCTGTAATACACTTTTGGTATCCGCTTCGGTCATTCCATCTAATATTGACTTCAATGCCCCTTTCGCATCTTCATCAGAAGTGATGATCGGGATAGAATATATAATTTTCATGACTGTGTATGATGAATCAATCGTCTTTGAATCATACTGATTTGCATCCATTGTTATGGTAGAAAAACTACGTCTCTTTGTACTAAATATAGGTACTGCTGGCAGGAGCACTGAGAACCTATCCTTCTCGGACACGAACGTCTGCCAATTGGCCGCAACTGGCGGTGTCAACATGGAACTCGTTTGCGGTAAATCCACCCGCTCACAATGTGGGCCATTCGTATCACTGACTGCAACACCAGTCCCTCCGTATCCGCTCGCATCTATGCAAAATGACTCCTTGACTGAGACGAGTTGCGCGGAGACTGCATACTCATTTTTTGAGGCAAAACATACTGGCTGATACATATTGATTGCGGATATAGATAGAGCAATCCCCGCAGTCGCAAAGACACCCTGATAGCAAGTGTTTGCCGTCGCCTTTGGTGATGTGCTATCCGCATTATACATCTCAATCATCGGACGAATAGAAGTAAGTGTGCTCCTAATTGTTGCATCCTTTCCTTTACCTCGTGCAGAATTGAGTGAGACAAGTACAACTGATGAGAGAATACCTATCACAGCTATAACTACAAGAATCGCCACGACGACAATAACTACAGTTAGGGCAGTATTCTTTCCAGTACCCTTGAGCGATGCTGCATCAATTTTTTTCACATCCTCAGGTGTGTATGAGCTTGGCACCACCATTGTTTTAGACAGGCTATCATGCCAACCAACGGGATTGGCACCAAATAGGAATGAAAATTGATCGAAAGGTATGAGGCGAGCAAACGACCTTCCAATAATATTTTTGAGCGGTGGTTTGCTCCCATCCCGCATCACAACCTTTGTCTTGGTGATATATTTTGCGGGAGTTTTTTGAAGTATTCCTTCGAAAATCACAAAATACAGGACATTAAGTAACAAGGCAACAATACTAGATACTAGTGAATAGCCCACAGATTCGGTGTTTGCCCATCGAGCGAAAGCCGGAATAAGTAATGCGAGCAGAAAAAATAGAAGAAAAGTAATAATCCATATGCCAATATGATCAACAATATAATTGACCAGTCTTTTCCAGATAATAGTTGGTGCAAACTCTGGCTTTATCGGTGCGGGTGCTATAGTTATTTGAGAAGGATTGGTTGCCGTGACTGGAGCTGAAACCGGATGCGCACACGAGGCGCAAAATTTGGCATCTGACGGCAACTGGGCACCACAATGAGTACAATTCATAGAAATATGTTAGTTGTTTATATACACAGTGTAGGTTACATGGCCTCGAATATCAAGGTATACTATAAACACCTACATGAGCCCTGAGATTATCAATATAGGAAACGTCATCATCGAAATTATTATTGCTCTCTTGGTGTTACTCACGCCGATCGGGATCGTTGCGGGCATAATTGTCATAGTGACCGGAAATAGAAAAGAGCCGAAGAAAAAACATCTTCATACTGTTTTGGGTATTGTTGCAATAGTCGCTCCTATCGTCCTTTTGTTTGTTATCCTGAGTATTTGGGGACTTGTGAGGATACTAACAAACACAGTCGGGGCCTAACCATCGATATTAGTTTGGCCCATAAAAAATCACCAGATTTCTCTGGTGATTTTTTATTTGAATTTATTTCTTTTTACTCTCCTCCTCTCTCTTGAGCGGCATGCCAATATGTTCGAGAAATGCGAGAGTTGCCTTTTTGTCACGAGATGTGGTGACAAGAGTGATAGCAAATCCAAATACGTCCTTCAAATCTTCATCTGATGTTTCAGGGAAAATAGTGTGCTCCTTGATACCCATGGTGTAGTTACCCATCGCATCTACTGAGGTACGTGAGAGACCACGGAAGTCCTTGGTACGAGGAAGTGCAATGTGGATGAGACGATCCATAAACTGGAACATGCGTGGACCGCGGAGAGTCACCTGGTATCCAACAGCATCACCCTGGCGCGTCTTGAAGGTAGCAATAGCTTTCTTTGTTGCACGAACTGCTGGCTTTTGACCAGTGATCTTTGCGAGACGATCTGCAATAAGCTCAATCTTCTTTTTGTCTTTGACTGAACCGAAACCGTTGGAAATAACAGCCTTGAGGAGTCGTGGTGCTTGCATAGGATTTTTGAGTCCAAGCTTTTCCTTGAGTGCGGCGTATGATTCTTTATTGAGTTCTGCGACTGTTTTGTATTTCATGGTAATGGAAAATATCATTAGGCCTTCTTGGCAACCTTTGACGCATGCATCGGCATAGCAACATCTACTACCTGACCCTTCTGACCCTGCTTGGTCGGACGCTGATGTTTGCGAACTGTGTTCATGCCTTCAACAACAATCTTGCCGAGAGCGGGGAAAGCTTTAACAACCTTGCCCGTCTTGCCTCGGTCATCGCCTGAAAGTATGGTTACTGTGTCTCCTTTCTTGATATGCATGGTAGTAAAGTTAATGAAAAGTTACACAATCTCGGGTGCTTTTGAAGCAATAGTCTTGAATCCCGCCTCACCAATCTCGCGAGGAATAGGACCAAAGATACGACCAGCAATCGGCTCTTTCTTGGTCTTTTCAATAATAACTACTGCATTCTCGTCAAAACGAATATACGAACCGTCTTTGCGACGTGTTGGCTTGATCTGGCGAACTACCACGGCGTGGAGAACGTCCTTTTTCTTGATAGCCTTGCGTGGCTCTGCCTTCTGAACTGAGAGGACCACAACTTCGCCAAGCTCAGCATAGCGCTTGTGAGAAGCTCCGAGAACTTTGAAAATACGTCCAATCTTTGCACCGGAGTTGTCTGCTATTTTAACTATTGAACGTGGCTGTATCATGGAAGTAAATGGGGTTATGCGATGACTTTGAATGACTTATTTTTTGAAATAGGACGGCATGCCTCGATAGTAGCGGTATCGCCAATCTTCTTTGTATTGCCAACATCGTGGGCCATGAGCTTGGTCTTCTTGGTCATGAATTTGTGATATTTGGCATGCTTGACGTAGCGCTCAATAACAACAACCGTCGTGTCCTTCATCTTGTCAGAAACAACCACGCCAGTAAATATTTGGCGCTGGGTTTCCTTCTTTGGCTGTGTTGTGGTGGCTGACATGTGAATGGTGATATTACTTTAAAATGCTTGATTTGTCTAGCTTTTAGCTCTTTTTTGCACTCAAGACGGTGAGCATGCGGGCAATATCTTTGCGAATCTCCCTACCCTGTTTGACGTTCTTTGTTTTTGCGCCTGCACCACCAAAACGAAATACGCGCAACTCTTCACGCTTTGCCGCAACGAGCTTGGCAATATCTGCTGGTGTCTTGGTTGAAATGTCTTTGATATCCATGGTAGTTATATACGCGCTACGATCTTGGTTTTGACTGGAAGCTTGGTTCCTGCTTTGCGGAGAGCCTCAGCGGCAACAGTGTTCTCGACGCCGTCAATCTCAAACATGATGCGGCCTGGACGAACCTCAGCAACGAAGCCGACTGGGTCACCCTTGCCCTTTCCCATTTTTACTTCGGCAGGCTTCTGGGTAAATGGCATATCGGGGAAAATGCGAATCCATACTTTGCCAGACTTTGTCGCATAACGAGCCATAACTTTACGAGCGGATTCGATCTGGTTTGAAGTCACGCGACCATAGGTCATAGCCTTGAGACCAAATGAACCGAACGCGACAGAGACGCCACGGGTCTCGTGTTTGGTAGCTTCCTTCGCAGCGTTCTTGCGCTTAACGAAATGCTTGCGGTGTTTTACTTTCTTCGGGAATAACATGGTAGTTTATTATTTCTGGTCTTTCTTGAAAATCTCACCCTTGTAAATCCAGACCTTGATACCAATGTCTCCATAGGTCATGTGCGCCTTTTCGCGGGCAAAATCAATATCTGCACGAAGTGTCTGAAGTGGTACGCGACCTTTCTTGAGCTCTTCGCTGCGTGCGATCTCAGCGCCACCAAGGCGACCCCCGAGACGGATACGAATACCCTGCACGTCCTTGTTTGCCATGACCTTTTCGATAGTCTGTTTCATGACACGGCGGAATGGCAGACGCTTTTCGAGAGACTCGGCAATCATCATGCCAGCAATAGCGGCGTTTGATTCTGGATTGCGGACTTCTTCAATATCAACCTTGAGTTCTTGACCTTTTACTTCTGCCTTTGCGTCACGAATAATCTTTGCAATCTTTTCGCGAAGCTTGACGACACCGTCACCCGCTTTGCCGATGAGCATGCCTGGGCGTGAGGTCTTGATGACAACTCGAAGCACCTTTTGGTTTCGTTCGATATCAATACCGCCAATATAATTTGAACGGAGTTCTTTTTGGAGGAATTCACGGACACTCAAATCTGCCTTGAGAGCAGTGCGATATCCCTTGTCCACGCCGAACCAACGGCTCTTCCAGTCGCGGATAACTCCAAGGCGGTGTGAATACGGGTGTACGGTGTGGGACATGGTAGTGATTATTTCTTCTTAGATGTTTTTGCAACAACGGTGCGCGGCTCCAACACAACAAAGACATGGCTTGTCTTCTTTTTGATCGGATGGGCTGAACCACGAGATACTGGCATCGAACGCTTCATGACAAAACCCTGGTCGACACGAATCTCTTTGACGTACAAGGTCTCGGCATCAATCTTGTGATTGTGCGATGCGTTGGCAACAGCGGAATCAATGAGCCCCATGAGTGGGTGTTTTGCTTTTTTTTCTGCGGTCAGCAAAATAGTCTTGGCAACAGAAACTTTTTTGCCACGAACCATATCAGCAACGAGACGCGCTTTGCGTGGTGAGATACGAATATTTTTGAGAGATGCGGTAATCATGGCAGTGGATTATTTCTTTGCAACAGCTGTTGTAGCTGCTTCCTTTGCTGACTTTGCGGCTGCAACCTCAGCCTCCTTTGCCTTCATCTCGAGTTCCTTTTGCATCTTACCACCATGGCGGACGAACTTGCGCGTAGGCGCAAATTCACCGAGGCGGTGTCCAACCATGTCCTCGGTGACCAAAACTTCTATGTGTGCCCTTCCGTTGTGTACGCCAAAAGTGAAACCGAGCATCTCTGGAGAAATCTGGGAGCGGCGTGACCATGTCTTAATAACCCCGGCTGTTGCTGCCTTCTTACCAGCGATTTTCTTTAAAAGTCGCTCTTCGATATAGGGTCCTTTCTTGAGTGATCGTGCCATATGTATGATAAACAGAATAAAAGAAGCTCCACGGAGCTCGCCAAGCATACTATCAAAATGCCTGTGGTAAGTCAAGAAACACACAAGGAACAACGTGATCGCATGATATACTTACCTCATCTCCTCATGCTTTCCATCGAAACTGCCCTCCATGAATTTAGCCTCATAGGCCTCCCAGGCACTATTTTGGCTATTTCCATTGCAGTACTTGTCCTGACTATTATTGTTGCACTATGGCGCACTCTAGCACGCAATGAGAAGCTCAAATATGAGTTCATCACCATTGTTGCTCACAAATTCCGCACTCCATTGACCCACATAAAATGGACCTCTGACGAACTGGTCAAAAACGAACAAGATGCTTACAAAAAACAGTCGCTCACCGATATCCAACAATCAAATGAAAAGTTGATCAAGCTCACTAATACCCTGCTCGAACTAACTGATTCTTCGAATACGAGCGCGACGGCGTACGCCTTTGAGCGCGTCTCACTCGGCGACTTTGTCCGTGATATCGGCACGGGATTCAAGGATATGTTCCATGAGAAAAACATATTCTTCTCAGTACAATGTCCGCCCGAACCATTGTTTGTAAAAATAGACACACAACGCATGGAATTTGTGATTCAAACCATGCTTGAAAATGCTCTCAACTACAGCTCACCTGGACAGTCAGTAGAAGTTCATATCGCCAGAAATGGCCGGCACAACGAAGTTCACTTCATAGATCATGGTATTGGCATTGAACCGCAGGACATACCAAGTATCTTTACAAAGTTTTTTAGGACTAAAAGTGCCCAGGCAATGGACACGGAAGGATTTGGGGTTGGTTTATACCTTGCACAATCTATTGTGGAAAGACATGGGGGAAAAATAACTGCCTATTCCGATGGCGCAGGTAAAGGATCAACGTTCATACTTTCACTCAAAAGGATTCGTTAAGCCCAATCAATCACCGATTATTTTGAGGAAAAGATAGCTGAATATTTTTTTCGTTGTTTTGGATACAAATGCAACCATAGATGGAAATCATATACTAAAAAAGAGGGATTGTCTCCCTCTTTTTTGCTCAATCTGTTGATTACTGAGTTGCCTTGACCTTTTTCTTTCCAACTTGGCGTCGAGCAACGATGAAGATGTTTGAGTATTTCTTTGGTGTGCGTGTCTTCTGACCCTTTCCGGCTGGCTTGCCCCAGCGAGTCTTGAGACGGCGGAGACCGCGACCCTGACGCTGTTCACCTCCACCGTATGGGTGGTCAACTGGGTTCTGGGCGGTACCACGGACTGTTGGGCGAATACCCATCCAACGTGAGCGTCCTGCTTTACCAATGTTGACGAGGCGGTTTTCTTCGTTTGAAACTGCACCAACTGATGCCCATGCACTCTCGTGAACTTTACGGACCTCTGACGAAGGCATCTTGATGTGCGTATAGCCAGCATCATTAGCGATGACCTGTGCAAATGATCCAGCTGAACGGACGAGCTTTGATCCACTGCCTGGCTTGATTTCGATATTGTAGATAAATGTACCGACAGGAATATTCTTGAGAGGAAGACGGTTACCAGTCTGGATAGGAGCTGTTTCTGAAACGACAAATGAGTTGCCGACTTTCATAGTCTTTGGGAGAAGGACGTAACGCTTGGTGCCATCCTTGTAGCTGACAAGACCAATGTATCCGGTGCGGAATGGATCATACTCAACAGTCTTGACCGTTGCAATCATGTCCTTTTTGTCATACATGAAATCAATGATGCGATACAGCTTCTTGTGACCTCCACCCTTGTGGCGTACCGTGATACGACCAAATGAGTTGCGTCCCATATCGCGCTTGAAACCAACCGTCAATGGCTTGTACGGTTCAGATGTCGTGAGATATTGCTTGAATGGCAATACAGTCATGTGACGGCGTGATTTTGATGTTGGGCGGAATGATTTCATGTTAATAAATTAGATAAATGGTTATACAAAATCGATCTTATCTCCTTTCTTCAAGGTGACCAGTGCCTTGCGAACCCCTGAAACGACACCGCGTCGGCCACGAACAAACACTTTCTTTGCAGGTGAATTGACGATCGCAATCTTGACTGGAGTAACCTTGTAGAGTGCCTTTACTGCACCTGCGATAGTACTTTTGTTAGCACTGGCGGTGACTTCAAATGTGTATACACCTCCCTGGCTCAAAAGACCTGATTTCTCGGTCACGCGTGGACGAAGAATAGAGCTTGCGTACGAACCAGCAACAACTGGTACTGCGGGAACAGCAACAGCCTTTTCTGCCTTTGGCAGTTTGACAGCCTTTGACTTAACGACAGCAGCTTTGACAGCTTTTGCAGGCGCATCAACAGTTTCTGTTTTCTTTTTTGATCCAAATAAAGCCATGGTAGTAATTATTCGCTCTTTGCTCTAGCTGATAATGCCTTGAGTGATTCTGCTGGGTTTGTAACAATCAAATACGTATGGTTGAGAACAGAAACTGGGTTGATATTACGGAACTCTTCGACGTCTACGCTGCCAAAATTGCGGAAGCTCTTTTCGACTGCACCCGCCTTCTTGTCGAGGGCAATAATAGCTGCGTTTGTCTTTTTTGTCGCGAGCTTTTCGTATCCCTTGATACCTGCGAGTGCCGAGACAATCTTCTTTGCATCTGCTGTCTTTGGTGCCTTGATATCCATCGTATCAACAAAGAGAATTTCACCGTCCTTAAATTTGCGTGAAAGAATCGTGTAGAAAGCCTTTGCGCGGACCTTCTTATTGATCTTGCGATCAAAATTTTTGTCCTTGCGTGGTCCATGGGTAACACCACCACCTACCCAGATAGGGGATCGTGACGATCCGTGACGAGCACGGCCAGTTCCCTTTTGTTTCCACGGCTTTTTACCACCACCACGGACTTCACCGCGAGTCTTGGTATGAGCGATCGGATCACGAG
>CAYPPJ010000002.1:0-155604 GCA_964412585.1 uncultured Candidatus Saccharibacteria bacterium
TGGCAGCCTTTTCATCATCACCAGTGAGCATAACCACTTTTATACCCAGGGCATGAAGATTTTTTACTGCCTCGACCGACTCTGCTTTTATTTCATCAGCCACCATGACAAAGCCGAGGACCTTTTCTTTAGTAGCAAGGATAACTGGTGTTTTACCTTGGGAAGTAAATTCATTAAGTTTTGTTGCGTCAAAGGAAACCTTAAGATCACTAACGAGCTTAGCGTTGCCGACAAAGTATTCAGTACCTTTCACTATTCCCTTTAGACCTTTGCCTTGTATTCCCTCAAAATTTGAAATATCTGATGTGGAAATGTTTTTCTCTTGTGCGTAATTTACAATTGCATGAGCAATTGGATGTTCTGATTTTTTCTCAAGTGAAGCAAGAATTGATACCAATTCCTCATCTTTTAAATCAGAAAGATTTTGTATATCAACAAGAGTTGGTTTTCCTTTGGTGATGGTCCCTGTTTTATCAACAACAACAGTATTTACTTTATGGAGCTTCTCCAGAGTTGCCGCATCTTTGATAAGTATGCCTTCCTTAGCCCCCTTACCGACTCCTACGATAATGGCCGTAGGTGTTGCAAGACCAAGAGCACAGGGACATGCGATCACGAGAATACCGACAAATGAAACCAGACCGAATGAGAGAGCTTGGGAGAATCCTAGGTACTGTGAGCCAAAGATAAGCCATGCGCCAAGAGTGAGAAATGCAATTACTAAAACTATAGGCACGAAGACTGCTGATATCTTATCTGCTAGTGCCTGAATCGGGGCCTTGCTGCCTTGAGCGTCTTCAACCATCTTGATGATCTGAGCAAGAAGCGTTTCGGACCCAACCTTGGTGGCCTTGAAAGTAAATGAACCGCTTGTGTTTATGGTTCCGGATACGACACTGTCTCCGATTTTCTTCTGAGCAGGCATCGGCTCTCCGGTAACCATGGACTCATCGATAAATGAGGAACCTTCAGTAATAACACCGTCTACAGGAATCTTTGCGCCTGGCTTAACGATAATAAGGTCGCCGTGCTTCACCTCATTCACTGAAATTTCTACTTCCTTTCCATCACGAATGACCAAAGCTGTTTTAGCTTGAAGATTGAGGAGTTTTTCTATGGCATCACCCGTCTTAATTTTCGATCGAGCTTCAAGATATTTGCCAAGGGCTATAAAAGTAATAACCACAATCGTGACATCATAGTATTGGTAGTCCACGTTTATAAATGGACGTAGAGCTTCTTCAAAAGCAGTGACAGCAAAGCTATATAAAAATGCGGCAGTGGTTCCAATACCGATCAGCGTATCCATGTTTGCCTTGCCGTATCTAAGGAATCGATAAAAACCCATGAGGTATGGTTTACCGACAACAAACAGGATATATGTAGCTAGTATCGGAAGAAGATGGTGGATAAATTCTTTGATCGTATAGCTCATTTCAGGAACCGCCTTGTATTGAGCGAGAATATCCCATCCCATAACGAGTGCTGCGAAAATTGCGAGAGGAATGGCAGAGAATAATTTTGTTCGCATATCAGCAACTTCAGCAAGCTTCTCTTTCTTGGACTGATTGAGTCCCAGATGTGCCGCATGTTCATCTGCCGACATACCCATCGCTTCTGCTGATTGACTACCATGGTCATGTGACATTTCTTGGTCCAGAGCCAAGGAGTAGCCAAGTGGCTCTATTTTCTTTGAAAGCTCCTGCGCACTTGTTTTTGATTCATCAAAGACAACCTTCGCTTTTTCGGTCCCATAATTTACTTCAGCAGAATGGACTCCCTCAGTCTTCTTGAAGGTCTTCTCAATAATGCCAGCGCAAGAAGCGCAATGCATTCCTTTTACTCTATATGTTTTAATGGGATGATTCATATTTTTATTTGCGCTTGAGCTTATAAACCTTAAGAATCTCATCGACAGCTTTCTTTTCGCTACCATGCTTCATTTGGTGAACAACATGCGTAGAAAGATGATTTTCAAGAACTAGGCCCTCAATTCCAGTAAGTGCCTCTTTAATAGCCGAAGCTTGAGTAATAATGTCGATACAATACTTCTCATCCTCAACCATTTTCTGCAGGCCCCTAATCTGTCCCTCAACAATTTTTAATCGACGAATAGCTTTTGTTTTGATATCTTGTCTCATATACATACATAATACCCCCTAGGGGTATAGACTGTCAAACCAGTAAACACGCTATTGGAGAAAAGCCAAATTCGTTGTAGATTTGTATCAAATTACTATTACAATGACGCCGGTCCAGAAGATACAATTCATCAAGGTTTTAATCCACGAAAGAGCTCTGATAAGTCCTGCTGGCATTTTGAAGTTACAGCTCAATGATCAACCTTCTCTCACAGTAAAAGAACAGATTCTTATTTTGAAAAAACTCGAGCAAGAAGGCCTTATCGGTGATCTAAACATTATTGGTAAAGCGGTTAGTTTCTGGGTTATAAGCACCTTTGCCAATTATTTAAATGAAAATAAGACTGATACCGATGTCATCACAATCGAAATTGGGACCAATACCCTCTCCATCGACAAAGTCACTGCTGCAGTCCGCTTGAATGAGGTTGAGGCTATCTTTAACCCAAAGAGTCAGGAGTTCGAGACCCTTCTCAAGCTCGCCACTGCCAAGAACCATCAGGTTACCTACACTGACATCCTTGGAGAATCTGTATCTAAAACGACTAAACGTAACCTCACTTTTGTAATCAGAAATATTAAAGAGGTACTTGGTATCCTTCCAGCCAAGAAAGCTAAAAATAAGGACATCATCAAGAACATTAAAGGCTTGGGCTACAAGCTGATTACCTGATCACATTGAACCCACACTAAACCCATAATCGTTCCGTCCACCTTTCTCCTTCGGACGAATAAAGTCAGAGCGTAATGCTTTGGCTTTTTTGTTTAGAGCATTAATTAATAACTAACAATATTACTCATGATTAAAAAACGGAGTTGGTCCCAGCCCGAAGCTGATGGACCTGATGTGTTCACAACCTATGACCTTGGAGTATCGGCGGCACTCATGTGCCTTGGGTACAAGCTTATCCGCTTGGACCGAGACGATCCTCGCAAGGCTCTTTTCGTATTCAAACGAGAGGCAGAAATTGATAATTATGCCAATCAATATTTTTCAGACCAACTGAAAGTCAAAGCTCGGTCGTTCTTTGACAGTATCAAGGCCCTCAAGAACAAACTCTACTCGGAATAGTCATGGTCCTGACCGACACAGACATTGCAAAGTTCCAGGCACTCTACCGAAGCGAATTCGGTAAGGAAATAAGTGCTGAACAAGCCTATGAGCAAGGTATCAAACTTGTGCGGCTTATGTCTGCTGTCTATCGGCCGATGACCAAAGAGCAGTTTGAAAAGATTCAAAAGCACCGAGAATCTACCCTCCCTTTATTAATCAAAAGAATTACCCAAGATGAAATGGAATCCAGACCCCAACTCATGGAAAGATCGCAAGAGAATGAGAGCAACCAACCTATTGCGTGATATTCCCTTCGATCGGCTACGCCCCAAAGATAAACCAACTCGTTATTTTGTAGATAACGAGTATGTTGATGGTTGGTATGTAGCAAAGCTCCCAAGACTATGTGGTGCCGTTTTGAATGTCCTCTTAAGACACTGCAACACTGAAACTCAAGGAGCTTTTCCGAGCATCAAACGTCTGTTGAAATTTACTGGCGAGAAAAATCCGACCAGCATAAGCAAAGCCATTCAAATTCTTGAAGACCATGGAATTATTATTGTCCAAAGAGGTCAACATGGTTTTGGCCGGTCCAACCTTTACGCATTCCAAAGTTCAATATACTGGAAATCTTTGGGTGAACACTCGCCGCGCATTAAGCTATCAAATTGGAAAGGAAGATATCAAAAATCAAGAAATAATGATATCAAACCCGATGATAATTCAGTAAAAAGTAGTGAAATTGATACTCTAACTAACCTAAATAATAACTCTCCTAAAGAGTTAAATAACCGAATAAAGTCCCTGGCTGACCAGATGAGTATCAGTAAAAGGCAGAAGCTTGCTATTCCCAACCCTTCCGGCAATATGAACTATAAACCGTATGTACCACCCTGGAGACGGGATGAGGGAAATTTAGGGACAAATAGGGACAAAAATGAGCCTGCTTATGCAGGTGAAATGCAGGGTCCAAGTATTCCCGTAAATACGGGTAAATTACGGGAAACGAATGATATCAATTTTGATAACATTGAGTCCGAAATAGCGGTGGAAAAACGGTCAGGAGATGATATCAATTCTGATAACATCCAACCGTTAAAAAACGGTGAAAAAACGGAGTTAGACGAAATAGAGCGGAATAAAGCGGAAGAACTCACAAATCCTCTTTACTTAAATAACATTAGGGATGAGGATATAAGTGCAGGCAGTGCCGGATAAATTACTATGAACCAAACTACACCAAGAACACTCTTCATATACGCTAGAAAATCCTCTGAAAGTGAGGACAGGCAGGTTCAGTCTATCGACGATCAAGTGAACCGCCTAAAGGAGCTGGCAAACAGCCTAGGAATCACTATTAAAGAAGTTCTGACAGAAGCTAAATCTGCCAAGAAGCCTTATTGCCGACCAGTCTTCGATGACATGCTCAAACGCATTCAGCGAGGCGAAGCTGACGGTATCCTTTGTTGGCAACTAAATCGACTTTCTCGAAACCCAGTTGATAGCGGAGCTCTCGGTTGGATGTTGCAGCAAGGAGTTTTAAAATGTATTCAGACGATTGATCGCCAGTACTTACCTGACGATAACGTTCTCCTTTTTAGTGTTGAAAGCGGAATGGCAAATCAATTCATCATTGATCTTAAGAAAAACAGTATGCGTGGAATGGTTGGGAAAGCTGATCGAGGTTGGCTACCCTCTCGTGCTCCTATCGGATATTTAAATGACAAACTTGAGCATATAATTATCGAGGATAAAGAGCGTTTTGATTTGGTCCGCAAGATATGGGACATGATGCTTACCGGCAACTATACTCCTCCACAGATTTTAAAGATTGCGAATGATAAGTGGGGTTTTAGAACTGCAAAAACTAAACGAGGTGGTGGCGGTGAACTCGCCAGCAGCGTGATTTATAAGATGTTCACCAATATCTTCTACACCGGCATGTTTGAGTGGTCCGGCAAGCTGTATAAGGGCAACCATAAGCCCATGATTAGCCTTGAGGAGTATGATCGGGTCCAGGCTCTTATGGGTCGTAATGGTAAGCCTCGAGCAAAGACCCATGAATTTGCTTATACCGGCCTTATTTACTGTGAAGAATGTGGTTCGATGTACACCGCAAGTGAAAAGATAAAGTTTGTTAAGAAAACAAACACCTTTGAGAAATATGTTTACTACAACTGTACCCGTCGTAAGAAAGGCACTAAGTGTACTCAAAGAAGCCCTGTTACTCTTAAACAGTTAGAGGACCAGGTTGATATTGAACTTGAACGATATACCATCTTACCCAAATTCAAAGACTGGGCTCTTGAGATTTTGAATAGAGAAAATAATAAAGAGATTGAGGACCGAACCAAGGTCTACGAAACACAGCATAAAGCAGTCGCCGAAACTCAAAAAGAAATTGATGCTCTTACAAAGATGCGTTACCGAGAATTAATTGATGATGAGACCTTCGTAAAAGAGCGTGATGGATTGAAAGATAAAATAACAAAGCTTAAGAGCAATCTCCGAAACACTGAGAACCGAGCCGATAAGTGGCTAGAGCTCACCGAAAAGGCATTTAGCTTTGCCTGCTATGCCAGAGAAAACTTTAATTCTGGGACCTTGGAGAGGAAGCGAGAGATCTTCTCCGCACTCGGTTGGAACTTTTCAATAAAGGACCAAATAGTGAGGATTAAAGCCAACGATTGGTTTGTTCCAATAGAAAAAGCATATCCAGAGCTTGAAGCTGAATATTGTCGGTTGGAACTACAGAAATACCTTACAGCTGAGGCACGAAATGCCGCTTTCGCTCACTTAATTCTTTCTTGGGGTGGCTAGAGGGAATCGAACCCTCAACTTCGGCTCCACAAACCGAGGTTTTACCACTAAACTATAGCCACCATGTGCCCATACTTATATCACGAATCACAAAGTTTGGCACTATTTACAGGTCATCCCTGTCGGAATCTTTGAGAGTGTCTTGGTAAGTCCAGTAGAATCAACACAGTAATATGATGGTGTTGTCGTCCCAATACTTGGCAACTTTGCTGTCATCATATAGGCAGTAGCCGAATCGCGACACACAGGATCTGAACCCGAGGCAGTCTTTATATCATCGAGGAGTGCCTTCATGTTGACTGGCGAGGCACACACTCCTTTATATGAATGTGCCTTATCAAAATAAATCTCCGCAGCGGCACGTGATTGGGAGACCGTTGCCATTATGCGTGCCTGCACGCCTTTGCTCCTCGCGTCGATCAGAGACTGCTTCAAGAACGAATCCAAAGATGTGGCACCTGTTGGGGCAGTGACTGCCAAATCTGTTCGAGTATCATCATACGAAAGTACATAATGAATACGTAAATATTTATCCTGAACTTGTACCGCTATATCACCCGAAACTGAGTAGAGTGAACCTGAAAACAATCGTGCTGCAACATGGACCGGTCCAACATCCACATTGGAAATCATGGACTTTATAAGTGCATCCGCCTGTTCTTTGTACTGCGTGAGACTGCCATCGTTCGACAGACTCAATAAAGCTCTCACCAGTGCCTCCTTGTCGATGGTAACCGTATAACGCTTTACAAAAACGCCCTCTTCCCTGCCAATACCATCGAGTATCGTCGATGTAACTGCACCTGATGCGGCGAGTTTCTCATTGAGAGCCGTAAGCGAGCTTGCCTTGGCCAGCACAGTCGGATCGACGTTAACATTGTAGCTCCCCTGCATCGATCGTATCGTATCAAGTGTCAATGAGTACCAAGTGTCAGAAATGTGCGCTGTCGTTGCAAGAAAAGGAGGAATCTTTGTGGCCTTTCCGTATAGGACTGAGTCGACTGATCGAAGCTCGCCGGCAGCTGAGAAGTTCGGAGAAGTGATATCAATGGCAATACTCGTGTCAGGAAGCTGGAGTGGATGCTTGACCACATCTCCCGAGATGGACAATTGTGCCCCTGAAAAATATGGGATATCCGATTCGACGGTCACCACCATTGAACTATGCATCTTTTGCGCCGAGTCAGCTGCGGCTATTGATTGTGACAGTGCCGCTTGTGGATCCAACATGAATGCGTACGCCGCCCACCCTCCAGCAACAAGTATAATAACAATAAGCACCACTATTGCCAGCCAATGTGAATGTCGAACAGGTGGCACACTCAGTGGTACTGTGGGTCCGCGAAACTGCGGAGGTACATTGGAAACTACTGGTGGCGGTGGTACAAACTGTGACTGAGGCAATGGTGGTGGAGTCACCTGAACAGGGTCAATCGGTACCGACTGTGGGGCTGTTGGAACAACTGGCGCTGAAGCTTGTGCTGGAGGAAACTGTGTAGGCTCGGCTTTGTAATTTACAAACTGTGAGCCGAGAGACGACTCTTGCGGCTGATCGTTTTGTGGATTCATGAGAATGGTGGTTATTTACCTAAGTATAGCACGGTGCCTGTTCGACAATCCCCGCTTTGTGGTTATTGTACCGAGCGAGCGCATAAAAAAGCGACGAAAGACGATTGAGAAATGCGAGTGTGAGCGCATCCACCACCACTTCCCCCTGTTCAGTTCCCGCAATAACACGACGCTCCGCTTTGCGCGCGAGTGTACGAGACACATCAAACAATGCTGCGAGCTCTGTCCCACCAGAAATGAAGAACGTTTTTATTGGAGGCATCTCCTTTTCTATCCAATCAATAATGTATTCGATGCGATCAATCTTTGCCTGCTCAATCTTTTTGTCGGCACCGGCAACCTGGGCTTGGATAATAAACAAACATTCTTGGACCCACTGAATAATGTCAGCGGGTGTTTTGTACGCCGTCGTAGAAGAATCCGCGGAAATCTGAACCTGCCACTTCACATCAGCGGTTTTTACTTTGACCAAACCGATAAATGAATTGAGCTCATCAAGTGCGCCGAGTGCCTCAGTTTGGCATGAACTTTTTGAGATACGCTGACCCGGCTTTGAGTTGAAAGCCTTGGTTGTACCGCTATCGCCTTTACGAGTGTAGAGCATGAATTTATTATAACAAAGAAATGAGGATTCGGACTCTCGCCTTACAGGCGCGGTACAGTCTTCGCATTTTCTCGGAGCATAACTCCTCGAAAATATGCTCAGACTTTTCGAGTCCTCTCTCGCGACACGAGCAGTCGTGTCGCTCTGCCCCACGAAAAAATCCGCCATTGCGGATTTTTACGTGTGCGCAGGAGAGGACTCGAACCTCCATTCCCTAATGGGAGCTACCACCTCAAGGTAGTGCGTCTACCAATTTCGCCACCTGCGCGTGTGGACACTATAGCCGAAAAGCTTCCATAATTCAACAAAACAGACTGCCGAGGCAGTCTGTTTTGAAAAAAGTATGTTGGAAATTATTTTGCAGCCTCTTCAACTGAAGCTTCAGCAGCTGCAGCCTTTGCTGCCGCATCATGCTTGGTATCAGTATTCTGATCCTTGTCGATAGTCAAAATACGACGCATCTGTTTACGGATCTCCTTGGTTGCCTTTTCACGGATGAAATAGAGCTTTGCACGGCGAACCTTGGAACGGCGGATGAGCTCAACCTCGTCAATCATTGGAGAATAAAGGGGGAAAATACGTTCAACACCAACACCATCGACAACTTTGCGAACAGTAAACGTGGCACCAGCTTCACTGCCGTGTTTGCGCGCCAAAACGAGACCCTCAAAAGCTTGGAGGCGGAACTTGCCCTTGTCTTCCTCAATCTTCTGCCATACACGAACCTGATCTCCTGATCGGATATCGAGTTTCTTGCGCTCATCGAGTTTGACTGTAGAAATTACCTTGGTTGCCATAGTGGGAGTACATTATCACAGGAATGAAAAAAGTTCAACTATTTCTTGGCAGATACCGACGTGCGCGGCTTTGTAGCCTTGACCGGCTTCGGTGCCACGACTGGCAATGGTACCCCGAGCAGACCATATGCATGTTCGAAATCTCTCGGAAGTGGTGCTTCTATCTTGATTCGAGCACCTCCCACGGTTGTAAATTCTATGGAGCGAGCATGGAGTGCAGTACGTTCAAAACCGAGCGCCATGGGGCGTTTTGGAGCGTACAGAGTGTCTCCTACTACCGGATGATGAACAGCGAGTAGGTGCACGCGTATCTGGTGGGTACGTCCAGTCTTCGGTTCAACCTCAAGAAGGGTAAATTTTTCCATTCTACCTTCGATCTCCTGAACACCATTCTTGATTCGCGTCCAATACGTCTCAGCGTCCCTCATCTCCCCTCTCGCGCCACGCTGTGCTGACCATTTTCTGAAATCTGAATTGTTACGACCAATAGGCCGGCTGATAGTGCCGAACTCCTCAAGCATTTCACCCCACGAGAATGCGAGATATTTTTTTGTCATCGTCCTATCTTGAAATTGTTTCTTGAGCTGGGCATGACCTTCTTTTGTCTTTGCAATAATAAGAGCGCCGGAGGTTTCTCGATCGAGACGATGAACGATGCCAGGACGTGCGATTGGTGATCCATCAACACCTCGTGCTGGTTCCCCAACATTCTTTGTTTTTGGATAGTTTTCGAGGACCCAATCACTGAGAAAAGGGCCTTCGGTACGCCCATCAGAGTGCACCATAAGACCAGCGGGCTTGTTTACCACCAGAGAGTCCTTGTCCTCATAGAGGATCTCTATTTTAGGTAACTTGTTGCTCATACGATGAATATACGCTAATCTAGGAGAGTTCACAAGAAACGAGAAAATTTTGGTCTCGAATTTCCTTCAGCTTCGCTAAAGGAAATCTCTCGATCCACATTTTCCTGGATAGGAAAATTTGCGCCCTTAGCTCAGTTGGTAGAGCAGCGCTTTTACACAGCGAAGGTCGGGGGTTCGAATCCCTCAGGGCGCACAACATTAATCGCACACTTAGAGGAGTGTGCGATTTGCGTTCCGCATGCGCTATTTTCCAAGAGGATGGTGAATGTTCAACCTTTCTAACGTGTCATTACCAATTCTCATAAGAGCCTGACCCAATTGGTAAAAGCTGGTGTCTTGGTCTTCATCACAGTTAACATATCTCTTCGCAGCCTCAAGGATTGAAATCTTGTGTTTGCGCGCAATTGGGAGCAGGTCATCTACAATCAATCTCAACGCCCCGCTGTATCCGTGTGATTCAAGTAACCGAGCAAATTCTTCAAAATCTTTTTGCATAACACGCATCTTTCTTTTGACATCATATGTTTAAATAAAACATTGTCAAACAAAAACCACCCTCTTGGGTGGTTTTTGCGAGCCAGAGCTCTCGAGATTACATCTGAGGAGCAACTGAACCAGACTTTGCTGAAAAACCGCAGATTGCAACGACGATACCTACGATGAGGTAGAAGACTGCTGTAGTCGTATCATTGGCAATAAATGCCGCACCGATAAGACCAAGGATACCAAGGATAACGTAGATGATACCGATAGTCTTCAAAGCTGCTGCTGCTGAAGGCTTTGCGGCGACAACCAACAATACGAGACCGAGGACAATGTGAATAATGCTGCTTACATAATCAGCGGCGATAAAGCCAATTGCTGATTCTGAGAACAGACCCCAAATTCCGGCGACAACGAGAATAACGCCGAAGATGGCTGCTGATGTTTTTGCCATAAAAATTACGTATAATTAATGCTAATTTATAATGTCGATAACCACTGCAATTATACCTCCAATCCTCCGTCTTGGAAAGACCCTAATCCACAGCTTGCCAACAAGATATCCCCCTATACTTATGAACCTATTTCTTGTCCCCTCGCGTGGAATCGAACCACGATCAACGGCTTAGAAGTCCGCTGTTCTATCCATTGAACTACAAGGGGGTATGGCCACAAAATACCATTATAATGACGGGTCCGCCACCCCGCTATACCCTTTGATCAGAGTAGCCTGTTCATCGGCGCGTGCGCTAAAAGTCTTTAGAGTTCGATTCATGGCTTCAGTATCGAAAAGTGACTGATGCACCCCTGTACCTCCAGTTGTTGGCGAACTCAATCGTATCTGGGTGTCATTGTATGAAATAAAACCAACACCAATAAGAACACCCGCTAGTATGACGGCGATAATCACTAGCATCATCCAGTCTAAATAAGGGTCATTGGCAATACGATGTCCAAATGAGTCCTGCTGGCGATTTCGTGATGAGTGTTCTTTTGAATTGAATAATTTCATACGAGTATTCTTAGAGTTGTCGACGAATAGAGATGCTGTCGAGTGCGAACGTGACTCGCCATTCCGTGTGTGCCGATTTTGAATCACCAGCAACCACATCAACACGAACGGCACTCACTGTAGTCTTGTACGGAAGAGTCTCAACAAGCCGGAGCACACGCATCACGGATGACCAACTCCCCGATGCGTCAACTCTCAAACTCACTCGACCAAGTGTGCCTACAGGACTCGTCGCCAAATCATCGGCAACAATGTTTGAAAGAGTTATCTTTGCCCCAGTTGCCACATCAAGTGATTCTATCTTTTCAATAAACGCGACCTTCTGGTCATCAGCGACAAAGAAGGAGCCGAGTTTTGCGCGGCTGGACGCGGTGTCGTTATAGAGAGTATTCAGATTTTGTTTCTGGCTCTTGTATACCTGCTCATTTTTTACCGCTTCACGCGCCGCAAGTGCTCGGTCAAGTGATGAGCCGATGGCAAACTGCATGTACCCGTACAGAGCACAGACAAATATCGTTATGGAGAGCGCGATCATGAGGAGCGCAATGTGACTGTGATGATGCTTCATGGCAGTAGGTGAGTTACTCTGATCGAGAACGGCAAGTCCTTGCTCTTGGCAAATCCAGAAATCGGCAGTTCAACTTTATTGCCTGGACTTAGTCCCTCGAGTCGTGTTTTGAATGAAACTAATGCTTCACGGGTCGGGGCAACTCCCTGCATAACAAGTACCGCAGTGGTTGTAGATAGTTCATTGATGGCGATAGATGATATACGAACCGGCCCGCGCACTTCTACCACGCGAGCAATAACAGCTGATGGACGTACGACAGTTGCAACTTGTGCCAATGCAGTAATCTTTGCACTATCTGCCTGTAATTCTTTTTGAATGCGAGTAGACTCGGTAGTATCTTTGTTCTCCTTCAGCGTTGCAACGGTATCAAGCTGAATGTGTTCCTCACTATATGCGGCTATAAACGATGGAAAAAGTGAACCAAGTCCTATGAGAACTGCAACGGATATGAGGAATAACGCCACAACCGCAACATGGACACGGTATGAACGCTTCAATTGTGTCTGCTCGGGAATTGGAAGAAAACTGTGTCTCATATTGTTATAAAGCAAGTCCGGCCGCAATGGCGTATTCGAGCGATTCGGCTCGGGTTATTGGCGGCACGTACGAATTGACATCAAATACGTTATGCCACACATCAGGTAACACACTACGGGAAACAGCCTCACCCCCATGGCCGCGAAGCATAAGCTCGCAGGCTTCGGCCCGAGACCCGACAACGACCACTGAAGAAATTCCCGCGTGAATATCCGGACGAGTAAGCCAATATGAATAGACGCGATTGATCTCGGTAATGAGTGTATTCGGACCCTCAGTAGCTTCAGCAGCTGCAAGATCGTCACTTCCCCATCCAATAGTCGACGTAAAACAAACCACCCCTTCAGACACAATATAAAGGCCAGTTTTCTTTTTCATCACGTGCACAATAAGACTGGTTCCCGGTTCATGCGTCGGTGTGCATGCGGCAACAATTGACTTTGGTGCCACTTCAAAAGCGACGGGTTCGAGATGCGCCTCGCGAAGCAACGAGATGTGGTGCTCGACATAGGTACGCGGAACAACCGACACACTCGCACGAAGAGTTTCACCAGCAACCGATTTTGGCATAAGATCAAATTGGAATAGAGCATCCGCGGCCGAAAGAGGGACATTTTGATCCAGTTTAAATTCGATATTCTGCGCAATTGAACTAAAGTTTGCACTCGGAACCTCCGTCTGGAATAGATACGCTTTTTCTTCTGGCAAAGACACTTTCACATAACCAAGTGCGTTGGCTGTGGCAAATTCTTTGAGAAGAGCGACAAACTGTGGTTCGTCCTTGATGTCTCCCCCATCCACCAGACCCGGAGGCAGCTCTTTTGTGGCATATTTTGAAATAATCAGGCCACGAGATGTGCGATGGTACTCGATGCACTTGATGACATCATCAGAAATGTCGAGGCCCGCATGTGGCATAGCCAAAAAAGCCGGTGGAGGAAATAGTTTGAAGAATAACGAACTCGACATGCAGATATTATACCGCACTCTACGAGGCTAACGAAGCGCCTATGACTTCTTCAGGTACTGCTTACAAAGTTGGATAAATGTGGGGACTGCTGAAATAAGCACAATAACGACGACGACGGGAATCACATAACGGTCTGGATTTGGTATAAGAGCGCCAAGTCCGTAACCAAGCCAGAGCATGCCCCAGGTCCATACGAAGCCTCCAATGATATTAAACAACACGAATGTACCGTATGGCATTGACCCTACTCCCGCAACAATAGGCGCGAAGGTTCGCACAATAGGGATAAATCGAGCCAAAATAATGGTTTTACGACCATGTTTTTCGTAAAAATGTTGTGCTTTGATTATATGTTTTTTGTTGAAAATAACAGAATCTTCGCGAGCAAAAAGGGCTGGGCCAACTTTTTTACCAAAAGCATATCCCACGCTATCGCCGATAATTGCCGCCAGAAAAGTACCGACCAGCAGCCACGAAAAAGATATATACCCCTGCGACGCCAGAAAACCCGCAGTAAACAAAAGTGAATCGCCCGGAAAAAAGAAACCAAAAAATAGACCCGTTTCAAGGAAAATAATACCTATCACGCCGAGAGTGCCCAACGTCATGATGAGAATCTGTGGTTCGAGGAGTGAATGGATGAATTCCATGAGTTATTTGATTGAACGCTGTGCTACTTCGCCTTGGTTCCTGGAGGAATTGATCCATTTGGCTCGAGAAGAGAAAATGATCCAGCATCAGTCGAAAGTGCAAAGATCATGCCGTTACTCTCATAACCTTTGATCGTGCGAGGCTCAAGATTGGTGACAAACATACAGGTTTTTCCTACCAATACAGACGGGTCTGGAAAATAAGCGGAGATGCCCGAGACAATTTGTCGAATATCCGCGACTTGTTCTATTACTGGTACCGCCACAGGCGCCGTAACTATCTCATGTGAAACTGGTGCACCTGACACGACAGGAGTCTGCGCAGGCAGAGTTTTCATGCCAAAATCAACAGATAATTTGAGAAGTTTATCAGTATCTGGAATTTTCTCTGCTGACAGTATTTTTCCAGCTGAAATTTCTACTTTTTTGAAATCATCGTAGGTAATCATGGGGAGTAGTATATAGCAAATAACCTTCAGTCTCCAGTCTCTAATCTCTCGTCTCTTTCTTTGTCCTATCAAGATAACTTTGCAAAATAAGCGCGGCAGCACTCGCGTCTGTCATGGCTGTTTTTCCCTGAAAACGCTCAGCATTAACACTGGTCATGAACTCGAGTTCCAAATGAACCGTGAATCCCTCCTGTTCCAATAATTTCTTGAACGCATCCGCCTCTTCAAAAATAGCATTCGGTTGTTGCTTGTAGTTGCGCGACTCCCCTATCACCACTTCTCTAGCCTCATGTTGTCGTGCAATCTCAACAATCTCTCGCAATGCAAGATTAGAGTTTTGAACTACCACCACCGGAACCGCTATCGTATGTGTTTCATCCGACACGGCGATACCGATACGCTTGGTTCCATAATCTATACCGAGAATTCTCATAAACTAACAATATCACAAAATAAGTCCAAATGCGTTGCGAAACTGCGTATTTTCCTTTATGATGAGCGGACCATCTGGATGGGTGGCTGAGTGGTCTAAGGCAACGGTCTTGAAAACCGTCGCCCTCGCAAGGGGGCCGTGAGTTCGAATCTCACCCCATCCGCAGTGAACGTTCTTTGTATAACATAATTATGGAAATCCCAGAATTAAAACTAAATAGAGCAAAAGAATTAATTTATACAAGTAAGCATATTGCACTTGCTACCACAAATGCAGATGGCTCTCCACACAATAGTCCTGTCAGATTTTTCTATGATGAAAAACTTGAAAATATATATTGGGGTTCGAATGCCGAAGCTTTACATTCTCAAAATATATTTAGGACGGGTCAGTTATTTGGGGTTTTATTTGATAGGATAGAATTCGGTGGTGTTTATATAAAATGTGAAGGGGGCCATATACTTGACGGAAAAGAATTGGAAGTTGGATTGGAGATTACCAACTCTTTTAGAGCAGCGGCAGGGGAACAAAAAATCACCCCAGATTATTATGCGGCAGGAAGTGTTCAAAAATTATGGTCAGCAAAAATTGCTAATATGTGGATAAATATGGCAGTCAGAGATGAAAATGGTCGCATATTAAAAGATGAGAGAGTAGAACTAGAAAGAAATATTTTGACAAAGATGATTTAGGCCGTTCTGAACACTCTAAGTACCTCCACAGAAGTTATTAACATATCAAACTCCAAATAGTGTTATAATTTTGGCATGGCCACTGAAGCTCTCATCACCTGGAACGCTCCCGAGCATCTCTATACTGAAAAAAAACCTGACTGGTATTGGTCCGTTGGCATTATTACACTCGCATTGGCTGCTGTTGCATTCATCTTTGGCAATGTCGTGACCGGTATTTTTGTCATTGTCGCTGCCGTAGCACTCGTATTGCACGCATCACGACCAGCACGAGTCGTCACCTACCAGATCAACGACCGCGGTATTTTGGCAAACGACATCCTCTACCCCTTCCTCACGCTTGAGTCATTTTGTGTACCTCATGATGAATTTCCTGCAAAGCTGATTATAAAATCACGAAAACTCTTTATGCCTTTCATCGTCATTTATATTGACGAGGTAGATCCTGAGCAAGTTCGCGAAGTTATGCTTACCTATATCGCCGAAACTATGCATCGTGAACCTATTCTCAAACACCTATTGGAACGTCTCGGCTTTTAGTTGCTACCACGATACCCTATATTATTGCGACATAAAATATCCATTTGCGCATTTTTGCATGGAATAGCCACATGCTTATATAATACGTACCTCTTACTTATTATTAATTTATCCATTTCCCTATGAAGATCAGCAAGATTCAGGCACGAGAGATCCTCGATTCACGAGGCAATCCGACAGTTGAGGTCGATATTATTCTCAAAGACAAATCCTTCGGTCGTGCGGCAGTACCCAGTGGCGCATCAACTGGCAGCCACGAAGCAGTAGAACTCCGCGATGGTGGACCTCGCTATGCCGGCAAAGGCGTCCAAAAAGCAGTCAAGAATGTGAACACCGTTATTGCCAAGGCTCTTATCGGCAAAGAATTCGACCAACGCTCTCTCGATGATGCGCTCATCGCTCTCGATGGTACCTCGAACAAAGGCAAGCTTGGCGCCAACGCCATCCTCGGCGTTTCCATGGCATTTTCACGTGCCGCTGCGGCAAGCTCAAAAAAGCCCCTCTACGCCTATTTCAACAAGATTGCGAAGACGAAGAACACCGTCCAGCTCCCAGTTCCCATGATGAATATCCTGAACGGCGGCAAGCATGCAGAAAAATCTACAGACTTCCAAGAATTTATGATCATGCCCGTTGGTATGAAGTCATTTAGTGAAGCACTTCGCGCAGGTGCTGAAATCTTCCACGCACTCAAGAAAATTCTCCACGATAAGGGTCTTGCGACCACTGTCGGTGACGAGGGTGGTTTTGCCCCTTCCCTCCCATCGAATGAAGCCGCAATCGAGATCATCCTTGAAGCCATCAAGAAGGCTGGCTACGTTGCCGGCAAAGATATCATGCTCGCACTCGATGTTGCTGCAACTGAACTTTACAAGGATGGTAAATATCATCTTGCCTGCGAAAACCGCGCTCTTACCTCTGCAGAAATGGTTGCCTTCTATGTAGACTGGTGCACAAAGTATCCGATCGCTTCCATTGAAGATGGTTTGGCAGAAGATGACTGGGCAGGCTATGCAGAACTTACTCAGAAGCTTGGTAAAAAAGTTCAGATCGTCGGTGATGATTTGTTTGTCACCAATATTGAGCGTCTGCAACGCGGCATTAATGAGAAGGTGGGCAACTCGATCCTAATCAAGCTTAACCAGATCGGTACGGTGTCCGAAACAATCGATGCAATCAATCTTGCAAAAAAGGCTGGTTATACTTCGATTATCTCTCATCGTTCAGGCGAGACGGAAGACACGACTATTGCAGACTTTGTTGTTGGTACTGGCACGGGACAGATCAAGACCGGCTCTCTTTCTCGAACTGATCGTGTTGCGAAATACAACCAATTGCTTCGGCTTGAAGAAGAGTTGGGTAAGAAGGCGGTGTATCGTGGCGCAAAGGTATTCAAGACTGAATAGGTATTGCACCGAGCAACGATTCATCACAACAATCTTCAAAACAAAAAACCGCCCATCGATAAGCTCGGGGCGGTTTTTTGTTGCTGATAATCTAGCTAGTTCGAGAAGTATCCGTATACTGCTGCCGTATAGCCCATATCGATGATAGTGAACTCTCCCATATCAACGATTGCACTACTATCTACATACCTACGCCATATTGGGAAGACGTCCCACTTGCTTACCAAACTTGGATACGTCAACTCATTCACCTTCCTATGAGGAGCACCGTCAGTCAGTTCACTTTGTATACCATATATTGGAATACCAGGAACTGGGTCATTCTTGCCATCTGTTGATGAAATGGTATGAAGCGGTCTCATTGGAGGATTTGAACCGACTCCGGTGATAAAGGTTTTATTGAGTGGATTGCCTCCCAACTGGACATCGAGTGCGATCTTGGCGTTATCCAAATAAGTAGCAGCGAGGGTAGGATTGATACCCTTTACCAACTCACTTGCTTTGATAAGTGCCCACGCCCAACGAGTTGATTCGGAGAATGCTCCCCACCCAGTACCTGGGGTATCTGTATACGAACCATTGTGATATGTGTTGTTTCGGATATTTGCCACTGTTTCATTGGCGAAAGCAAGCAATGTTGCAGGCCCAGGATTCGTAACTGTATACGCGGAGTTGTTACCGACGTAGAGGTATTTGTTCACAATGGTCTGATCGGCCCCCGCTGTACGGGCATACGTGAATCCTGCACGACCTTCACTATCTGAACCATATGAGTTCCAAGTGGTCTGGAGAGCAACTCTGCCAGCCATATCTTTGAAATCAGTATGGAATGCTGACTCACCTGTTGCGCGGAAGAGTTCCGCTGCAGCCCACAAGCGCTCGTCATCGGAATTACCTGAATCAGCATTCTCGCCACCACCGGTCGAAGTCTCTGGTACCGATGATCCATTGAATGTAACCATTGAACCGTTGCCCTTAATGAGACACGGGCGACCAGGATTAGGGTTTTTTGCTGCATCATAATCAACGCATCCAGAAGCGGGTCCATTGAATCCTGCACGTACAGAAGTGCCTATACCTGGATATCCTGCCGCATAGGCCATGCGTGCTCGAGCCAGATACGTAGCCGCAGCTGTTGGGAAATATGGCTTCATATCAACCGAAGCTTTGGCCATGATTGCCGCAAAACGCAGGGTTGCAGAAGTTGACTTCTCACTCAACCAGCGCGGGCTATTATCATTCCATGGAACAAGATTGCCCCACTGTGAAGTAGCGACGCGGTGGTAGACAAAACCATCCGTCATATTTTGCATACTCAACATCCAATCGAGTTCCCACTTCGCTTCATCAAGAATATCGGGTGCGCCATTTCCACTTTCTGGAATGGTGAGCTGACTATCAACATACTTAGTCGGCTGTAATTCGTATGCAGTCAAAAGTTCATAAAGAGCCCCAGAACCACTCTCGACATATTTTCCATAATCCGCAGCGTCATACCAACCCTTTCGAGTATCGACAACCGCATGTACATCAGCTGCCTTGCCGAATGGATTCAACAAGACTGATGAGTGGACGAACGAGGTGGCATCGAGACCGCTTCCCGCAGCTCGAGCCCATGATTTGCCGAGACCCCACGCTATGCCATCGGCGTACGGTGAGGTAAGTGCGATATCGTCACGCTGGAAATACAATCCTTTTGCCGCAATCTTGAAAACGTCATTATAGACTGACGAGCCGATCGTAAACGGGTATGTTTTACCATAGCCAGGTGCATACACATAGTAATTTCCCGGAGTTTGGTAGCTCGCAAAGTCACAACTATATACACGTTCCCCGCTCATACTGTATCTATGTGGCGCATAAATTGGATTGCTGTTGGTGTCGTACCCTATCACATGTTGTCCGATTCTGATGTCATTTCCCTCATCAGTTGCCGTAACCGTTGCAAGTGGTGTCGCCGATTGCGGATTGGTAACGGACGCACTGAATAGCTTACATACAGGTGTTGCAGGTATCGGCATATTTCCGAATTCCTGATAATCCCCGAGGTAATTTCCAATATACACATACTTGTGTGCTGATGGGACAAATCCAACCTGGTTTGCCTTTACTGAATTGGTTACCTTGTTGTCATCATACGTGAATGTGATGACTTCAGGTCGTGGGTAATCTACGCCATCCGCGGTCTTTATGTTATTGATGGTAAGCGTGTACTGTTTGCCCGCAGCCATATCTGCACCAAAGACAAGATACAAATTGTTGCTCGTGATAGGCGCATCCGCAGGAGGCAGGAGTAACGGGCCGATAAAACCAGTAAGCAATGATTCGCGTCCAACACCGACTATAGGAACAACAGTATTCGCCACTGTATCTTTGAGAATATAATTGCTAGTAGTAACTGCGCTTGCCCTGTCATATGCCTCACCCATACTAAGACGAATCACCCTACTCGATATAGGTTCGTATGCTGGAGCATTGCCTTGTGTGTTCACGAGGTAAAATTCATCAACTGCAACAACTGTCTTGTCGTTGAATCTAAAGGTAAGATTCGTGGCACCTGGACGAACCAAATCACTTGTATTGATAACAACCTGATGCCAAGCGTTATTGACGGAACCTCCTTGAACATACGGTGTCGCTGTTGGGCCTGGAAGAGAGATGGTAGCGCTCTTTGTTGCAGGATCTGAACTACCAGCATTTGTTGACAAGAAGAATGTGACATCCGTTATACCTGTTGGGCTGTCGGACTTAATATAGAACACAAACTTGTCATATTGTGACGGGATGCTCAGAGAACTTATGGGAAGGTTCAGCCAATTGTCTGTTCCGTTACTCTGAGCAGCTTTACCTACAACACCTCCATTCACCAGACCACCACCACTAATAACCCCAGCGATTGTATCTCCATCCCAGATTTTAATACCGCCAGTAACATCAATATCCCCTGCAGGTGGGGGGTTTACCGGTGCACCTCCTCCAACAGCGAAGACACCTTGGCTTTGGTTAACATAGCTTCCACTCGGAGTGACTTCAAGCTTTACTGCTCGTACCATATACGTATATTGTGCCCCACCGCTACTGTCTGTATACGTGGTTCCTGTTACTGGAGTTGCGGTGATCAATGTGAATGGTCCAGCCTTGCCATTCGTTGACTCGTACACATTGTATCCACGACCTGCATCAGGAGAAGCGTTCCAGGTGATTACCGTGCTTCCGGTACTGTCAGCTCTCGCAACGTTTGTCACTGGCGCAACCACCTGCATCCTGAGCGTTGGGTCACCCATGAGGTTCATGTGTACTCCTCTGTGTGATTCTGGCAACCCTGCATATCCAGGTAGGTTGTAGTAGGTGTTGTTGTTTTGACTCGTCTTTGCGCTAAATCCTATCTCTTTGCCAAGTCCCATGTGTGCGAATACCCATACTGGGTTATCAGACCACGCATTCGTGAGAGCATACCCCTTTGCTGCAAGTGGCGCGCGCAAGAAGTTGTTCTGCACATCCCATTCTTCAAAGTAGCTCGCGAACATTGAATTGAAGACGACATTGTATCCGGCCGAAGAAGCAAAGTCGGACGTATAACCTATCCCTGTGGCGCCTGTTAACTGCCCGCCACCAGAACCGCGTGAGAACCAGAGATAGTTGTTATTACCTTCAACGTTGTTCCAGAATTCAGGTGAATAGAGTGCCTCAAACTGAATACTCTCAATATTCAAAGGCAAGGCTGATCCAAAGAACTGTCTCTGGAAACTCCTGTTTGTATCACTTGTCATCATTGCCGCTTTTGGATTGTTGTAAATTGCGGAATTGAATACCTTTGTCCTGAAGTCATGATCCTTATCGAGGTAACGTGACAACAAATCTGTCTCGGTAAGTGGAGTAAAGGCTGGCATATTGTACATATCTACCCTTCCAACCTCGAGTTCAATATCTGATGGAATATATGTTGTTGATGTAGTCCATGTTCCATCCATATCTCCATAGAATCCATCAGCCGGCATTGATCTGCTTCCATGTCCATCCGGATTGAGATTGCCGCTCTTGAATACTGGTATGTGTCCGAGCAAGAATACAGCTTTAGTATTTGTCGGGTCCGCGGTGTAATCGGCCTTGATTGTGCTCTTTACTGAATCCGCCGTCGCCGTTGAAGGTACGCTATGGTCAAGTACAACCCAACCGTCACCAACCAAATCATCCTTGAGTCTATCTATTTTCGTGGCAAGACTAGTGGCGAATCTCGAGTCAACCATCAGTATTATTTTTCCTCGAGTTGTTACTTGAGGCAACTCAATACCAGTGTAGATATATGCATCAGCATTATGTTGAGTATTTGCCCTGTTGACACGATACTCATATGCTGTGCCTGCCGTGACTGAGGTATCGGTATATGAAGTGATGCCTGTACCACTCCCTATCTGTGTCCATGTACCCGCACCACCTGCAGGTCCACCTATTACGGTTGAACGGTAGATCGTATAATTCGCACTTGCTTGAGCCCACGGATCTGGATACCAGCTCAGTGTTATTTGCGCTGGAGATTTTTGCACTACTGCACTCAGACCTAGGAAAGTAATATCCGTATTTGGATTTGCGTCCACGTGCCGTATGACAATAGTAGCTTTTGGCGATGTTCCCAGAGGTCCAGTACATGTCATTGAATAGCCTGTGCTAATGCTTGGTGAAACAGTCAATGTTCCTGAAGTTGTCGTAGCTCCACTCCAACCGTCTGAGTTATCGTCAATACCATCGGTTAATGTACACGAGGAAGCATTTGTCGAACTCCGAGTAATGAGAGCCTTCTCACCATACATGACCCCTGTCTTACTTGACGTAAGTGTTGCAGTCACCCCAGTCGATGTCGTCTGCGTTGTCGCCGATACTGCTGGACTCGATGAAGCAGAGACATTGTTTGCCGCATCAAAAGCCTTGATGACATACGAATATGTTGTCGCTGGCGTCAATCCTGAATCCGTAAATGCGAGCGCTGAGGTTGTTGATGCTACAACACCATCTCTGATGACACGATATCCTGCCACACCAACATCGTCGACCGCTGCTCCCCATGTCAGATTGATTGCGCTCGATGATACGGCTGTTGCGGTGACTGCATATGGAGCAAATGGTGGTTGACTATCGCCCCCAAGTGTCTTGGTTCTGAAAGTCATATCGGACGAGGTGGCAAGGTTGCCCGCAGCGTCTTTTGAATTGACTGAGAAGTGGTAAATCGCATTCGCGGTCAAACCACTGATTGTTGCGGTATGACCTGTTACCTTGGTTGAATCAAGAGTAGTGTTGCTGCCATAGCCGTTGGTTGTACCGTAGAGCACTTGCGTGTCAGCAAGCTCATTGGTATTCCAGGTAATAGTCGCTGTAGTTGTAGTGGTCGTTGACGCAATCCCTGTGATGACTGGCTTGGTCGTATCCGTCTGATTGCCTGACTGAATAGTGAATGTGTACTGCGTCGCATTTGGGTTGTCACCACTATATCCATAATCATCATTTTCAACATATACCTTGAGAGGCGTGCCTATGTAGGCAGTATATGTGGTAGAAGTTGGAATCGAGACAATCAAGTTTCCAGCCGCATTTGGGGATATGTTGTAGAAGGAAAATGGACCAATCTGAACTGTGTTATTTTGAGTAAAATGAGTACCAGAAATGGTCACCATCTGACCGAGCGGGCCTGTGCTTGGGGTCACTCCGGTTATTTTTGTGACATTATCAATCGATAAGATTTCAAACGGAACAGCATTACTGATTTTCGTTACACCACCTACCGAGACAGTGTCGGTCAATAGGTACTTCCCTTCCACAATTGTCCCAGGAACATCAGCAACGAGCTGTGTTCCAGATGAATCAAGATTGCCAATATTTACACCATTGATACCTAGACTAGTGACCGCTCCTGTCGTCGTGCTCGTAAGTTTCAAGTTATTTCCCGTCAATGCAAAATTTATTCCCTGAATATCCTGTCGGCAGAAATATACGCCGCGAATACAATATGGAAGACTGATTGAATTGATCACGGGAGTCGGAACCTGTGCTGATCCTCCAATAGTAAACGTCCCTACTCTATACCTGTATGCGCCCGCATCAGTTGCACCAGCACTGGTATCAGCCTGTAACTCAAGCCTCTGCTCTCCAGAATACAATCCAACCATAACCGCATACGTACCTGATGGTGCATTCACAGGAACCTTGTACGAAACTGCAGTAGAGACAACGCCTGTACTTGGCCAATTGGTTGCTGATGGAGATGGATAGAAGTCCGCCCCTTTGAGATATGCCCCCGTGGTCATATTCTGGAAATGAACAAACGCCATCCATGTTGTCCCTTTGAGTGGCGCTGGAATAGGTGAGGTCGCGCTATAGTTTGCCCCTCCAACCCAATTCAGATCGAAACTAAGTGTGGATCCTGGGGACACATTGGTAACTGGCGCTGTCCAACCACGAACTTTAATCTTTTGATATGGCAACGGTGTGCCGGTGCCTGTAACTACAACAGCCGCTCCGACTGAAGCTGATATTCCGCTCGCGTTTGAACACGCAAGTCCATACGTCGTATTTGTAGTCGGCGTAACTATTTGACTACCCGAAGCTGCTTTTGTCCCAGACCAGCCACCCGATGCTGTACATGAGGTGGGGCTATTGGTAGATGACCAGGTGAGAGTTACGTTTTGCCCTGCTGTAATGGAGGTTGGAGATGCTGAAAATGTGACCACAGGAACTGGAATTGGGTTAGGATTTGCTCCTGATGCCTTCAAAACAATGGAATCAATATAATATGTAGTACTGTTAGTGGTTTCTTTGAATCGAAGCTCTTGGGTACTTGAAAGATCCCACGTGCCACTACCCTTGAGACTGGCCATCGAGATAGTAATCGTCGACCATGATCCCGTTGGGTTGGATGTGACTGGTTGACTATCAGCTGCCGCGGTATAGCTGTGCAGATATGTCACCAAAGGATCAGGGGTCGCGGTAGTTGCCTTTATGTGGATCTCAATACGATCATATCCACCAAAATTGATAGCTCCGCCACACGCATCAATGAACCTAAGGATTCCTCCGGTCCACTTTGTGGTCGCGATTGAGATAGAGTTACCTCCGTTTTCGGCAGTTCCGGAAGATATTGAGGCATTTGCATCAAAACAGGTAAATGGAGTGGTTGGCCCGAAAAGTACCCTGTCTTGCGTCTCGGCCGTTACCTGTGCCAGATTTGAAACCCAGGCCGTCGGCACAGATTTCTGATCAAACGCGTATATTAATGCCACTATGGCTACCAACAGAAGGATTGCTACAAGGACAAGGCTGGCAGCCCGTGAAAATGCACGCGTGAGTAATATGCTCATAAATAGATTGATTAACTGCTAAATGATAAAGTTTGCATTAATTGTAACATGGCAATAAACATGTCAAACCCCCCTTACTTATGGGTATAAGAAAAATCACCGAAAATCGGTGATTTTTCTCAAAAGTATCCGGCTGTGCCCTCAGTAGGAATCGAACCTACATTGCAAGATCCGCAATCTTGCGTCCTATCCATTGAACGATGAGGGCGAGACCTCAATATTACGCTATTTTTTTGAGCGCTGCCATCACGCGAGACTTGGTGCGTGATGAAGTGTTGGCCTTGATATAGCCGGTCTTTACGGCCTTATCGAGAGCCTGATAAATAGTTGGGACAAGCTTACCTGCCCCATTCTTATCTTTTGCAGCCACGAGTTTACGGAACTCTTTGATCTGCTTTTCTATAGTAGACTTGCGGCGGAGATTGAAAACACGCTTAGACTTTGAAGCGCGAAGTGCTTTGTGGGCTGATGAGGTAATAGGCATATAAGTTGTATGTAGACGATAAGTTAACACGTCATGAGAGAAAAGTAAATAGTAACTAGTAAATAGAGGCTGAAACGTGTGATTTTCTCATTACTAGTTACTAATTACTATATACTATATACTATTCTCATGATCTCCCTCCTTCGTGGCCCCATCATAGAAACAGGCAATCGTTTTTGCGTCGTTGATATTGGCGGTATCGGCTACAAGGTCTTTGTGACCGAAGACACTCTTCACGGGCTTAAAATTGGGGCTGAAAAAACACTTTGGACATACCTCGCTGTGCGTGAAGATGCTCTCGACCTCTATGGCTTCCCTTCCCCAAAGGAAAAAAGCTTCTTTGAATTGCTTATTAGCATTTCCGGTATTGGACCAAAGGGTGCACTCAACATTCTTTCACTTGTTTCTGTTGATACTCTCACCAGTTCAATCAGGAGTGGTTCAGTTGCACACCTGGTCAAAGTTTCTGGCATTGGAAAAAAGACGGCGGAAAAGATTGTACTCGAACTCAAAGACAAACTTGGTGGCATTGAAAGCGGTGGCGACATGTCTGCTGGCATGTCCAGTGACATGGATGCCATCGAAGCTCTGCGCGCACTCGGCTACGATGCCGATGAAGCTCGAGAGGCCCTCAAAAAGATTGATCCTGAGATTGAAGACACGGGTAAGAAGGTAAAAGCGGCATTAAAGATGTTGGGATAAACACTACAATCATGATCGACCAAATACTTGGAGTCATACGCAGAGCCCTCCCGGAAAAAGTATTCGGGGTGATCCAGCCTCCCTATCACTGGACACTCGCCTTCCTTGCCGCACTCTGGTATCGATTTCCGTCACGAAAAATAAAAGTTATCGGGGTTACGGGAACAAAAGGAAAAAGTTCTACTGTAGAACTTATCAATGCCATGCTCATGGAGGCCGGGTACAAAACCGCTCTCTCCAATACCATCCGTTTTAAGGTTGGTGACCTATCTTCAGAAAATCTCTATAAAATGAGTATGCCGGGACGATTTGCTGTGCAAAAACTTATTCGAAAGGCGGTAAACAATGGATGTTCACATATGGTTATAGAAATGACATCACAGGGCGCCCTCCTCTATCGACACCGCTTTATCGAGCTCGACGCTTTTGTATTCACCAATCTTTCGTATGAGCACGTTGAGGCACATGGTTCATACGAAAAATATGTACTCTCAAAACTTTCTATCTGTGAAAATATGAAGCGTTCGCATAAAAAAGATACGGTCATTATCACAAACGCGGACGACAAAGAGAGCTATCGATTTGCCGCATGTCCATCAGACCGCAAGATGAGTTTTGGTGTGCATGATGCTCAGCCATATGCACTCAAAAAAGAAGGGTCTCAATTCACTTATGAGGGAAAATTGGTGTCCACTCGCCTCTCAGGATTATTTAATATCTATAATATTCTGGCGGCAGCAACAGCGGCCAAGAGCCAAGGTATTCAAAGTGCAGAAATTATTCGTGCAGTCGAACGATTTGATGGCATCCCCGGTCGTGTCCAGAGGATTGATGTGGGTCAAGATTTTACGGTAATCGTCGATTACGCTCACACGCCAGATTCTCTTGAAAAGCTTTACCAAGTATTCCAATCATCAAAAAGTATTTGTGTTCTCGGTGGCACCGGTGGTGGCAGAGACAAATCAAAGCGCGCAATCATGGGAAAAATTGCAGATGAATATTGTGACGAGATTATTTTGACCAACGAAGATCCGTACGATGAAGATCCAAAAGAAATAATCGACGAAGTAGCACGGGGTATCACCTCCCAAATACCATTAATCATTATGGATCGTCATGCGGCAATCAAAGAAGCATTGAAGCGCGCACAGACTGGCGACACTGTCCTTATTACTGGCAAAGGTACTGATCCGTTTATTATGGGACCAAAAAATGAAAGAACTCCGTGGAGTGATGCGCGAGTCGTCCGTGAAGAGTTGGAGCTCATGAGACAGCGAGCCACTGTCGAATAGAAGCAAATAAAACCAGGCAGTTAGTTTCTACAAATTCCTCCCCGAAAATCTTCTATTCAACTCTTGGACAGTCTTTTCTCCCAAACCTTTTTCGTTAATATTGTATTTCTTTTGAAATGACTCGATTGCAGCTTGAGTGCATGGACCAATCTTGCCCGTGCGTGGACAATCATTTTTTGTTTTATCTTTTGGCGGGTAGAGTCCATCCACCAGAAGCGCGGTCTGTAGAGCAAAAACGTCGGGCGATTTATTATTCTTTTCAGAAAATGTTGGACTCCATGTATGAGGTAACGCCAGCGTGTCATAAACTGCAGCCAATGATGATGAGCCTTGCGGATGGAAAAAGTCTTCGAGACCAAGGTAGGTCTGAAATGCCAAGTCTTTGATAGCAGTTTTGTAAGCGGCCGAGTCGGTAAACTGCGTTTCGTAAATATACCCGTACTCGATGAGGAGACTTGCCGCGTCAGCTGTATCGTTGGCACCAATCGCGATGAGTTCTCTCTCATCAATAATACCCTCAGATTCTCCTGGGAAATCACTGACTGGATTGTATCTGCTCAGACGATTGAAGATGGCCTGCGCGACTGCGCGGGTGGTCGTACTATTAGAGTATTGTTTTTCAGGACTGTAGATTGCAAAACCACTATACTTCCCTGGCGTAAGATACGGATGACCTGGATAATCATTGAAATGTATATGTATGGCAATATCAATATTATTCTCATTTGACCATTTCGTCATGCCATAGAGACGATACGCCACATCGTTAGGAGCGCTGTTGTGGTAGACCTTTGGCGCAGGCAATGGTGCGGAGTTCGCGACCTTACGCAGCGATTCTTGGCGATGATCTTTTTGCCAAGAAATAATGTTGTTCCACTGTGTTTTGAAATAATCAGCAAACGTCGGGTTCCAATTTTTCTGGTCACGCGCAATGACAACGTCATACTTGGTATTTGCACTCAAAAAAGTCCCGAGTTCTTCCGCAAGATCAACGGTCATTTCACGCTCCTTGAGAGAACCGTACTCCGCACCTCCATATCCCGGTTCATGACCAGGAACAAGGAGGATGCGGATTCTGGCCTTACCTTTTTCAGCTTCAGTCGTATATTTTTGTTGTAGTCCAACAATAGTGCGCGGATTGTGTGTCACAACCGCCGCAACCTGATCACCAATACCATGCAGCCAGGCAACAATGCGATCAGCCTGTTCAGGATATTGTGTCGCCAACCATGGCACCATGAAGATGGTGACCGCAAGAGAAAGTGCAACGTAGTAACGCATGACACTAGTATAGCAGAGAGTCGGAGCCGAGGAGGGTGTGCACTGTTCCTGTTATTACAATAAACGATGAGGTATGCGGATAACGTGGTAGCTACTATTTCCATAACAGGAACAGTGCACACCCTCCTCGGCTCTCTCTTGCAAAAGAGTGAGATTTCGTCTCTACTTATGACATGCCTGAACTTCCTGAAGTACAAACAACCGTCAATGGTCTCAAAGAGCGCATAGTTGGACTCTGCATCACTGATGTATGGTCTGACTATAACAGCCTTTATTTCAAGGGCTCTGAAACTATCAAAGATCCTGTGTATTTTAGTCGCATCAAAAAAGAAATTATCGGTTCAACCATCGTTGACGTGACTCGACGAGCAAAAAATATTCTCATCCATTTACGATCATCAAAAAAAGGCGAGCGTATACTCCTCGTACACATGAAGATGACTGGCCATCTCCTCTACGGTCGATATACCTTCGACACGCAAGCTAAAAAGGATCCGTGGATTCCTCGTGAGCCAGAATCACTCAGGGACCCCTACAATCGTCATGTTCATTTCCTTATTTCATTTTCAAATAAAAAACATCTGGCTCTTTCTGATGTGAGAAAGTTTGCAAAAGTAACAGTGATCGAGACCTCCTCCCTACATCATTCTGATCACATAAAAAATATTGGGCCTGAACCATTGGAACCTACATTTACGTTCGACATGTTCAAAGAACGCATCCTGCTCCGTCCTCAAGGAAAAATAAAGCAGGTCCTCATGGATCAATCGATCATTGCGGGTATTGGAAATATTTACGCTGACGAATCACTCTGGCGCGCGGGTATTCACCCTTTGGAACAAGTAAAAAATATTTCTCCACGGCACATGAAAGTATTGTATACCGCGATTCAAAAAACATTGTCACGTGGAATAGATTTTGGCGGTGACTCAACGTCTGATTACCGTAACGTTGATGGAAACAAAGGTGAATTCCATGAGAAGCACTGCGCCTACCAGCGTACGGGGGAAAAATGTAGCAAAAGAGGTTGCACTGGGGTCATACAGCGTATCGTACTTGCTGGACGAGGCACTCATTTGTGCGATACTCATCAAGTGATTCGCGGTAAATAAAAAAGGTAGATCCATTTAGTCCATGCGCTCACACGAGCGTAGGATGGATCCACCGTGAGGTCTCAAGCAGAGACAGTGATTTGCAACAGGTGCCATCATATAGGGACTAACGAAATTAATCAAGTAATCTAAACAATGCCACCCCGGCAGCCACCGAGACATTGAGTGACTCTTTTTTGCCCTGTAATGGAATCTCGGCAATAACGTCTGAAAGGTCAAGAAGTTCTTTTGAGACACCACCAACCTCATTCCCTACGATAATAAGTGCCGTATCTTTCACCTTCACTTTTTTGTAATCAACCGATTTTTCATCCTGCTCAATTGAAATAATCTGAAACCCCTTGTTAGCAAGTTCCGCAACCAACCCCGCGGCATGATCAGTGTGTTCCCAAGGGATCATATCCTCCCCGCCAAGTGAAACTTTTGCAATATCAGCACGTTTCCTTCCAAATCGATCGATGGGTGTTGGTGTCGTACCGCCACAATATATCTTTGAAATACCGAGTGTTTCTGCTGTTCTAAAAATTGAACCGACATTGTGGGTACTACGGATATTGTCGAGGAGTAGTCGTATGTCCATATTTCCACTATAATACTCTTGTTACCCATTAATCAACTATCATGCCCTCTTTATTTCCGTATCTATTTACCTTTGATCAAGCGGCGCCATTTATTTTGCGTCTTATTCTCGGCATAACTCTCGCCTATTTTGGATACAGAAAAATACAGAAAAAAGGCAAAAGTTCTGGCAGCAACTCGCTCATGTATGGTGCCGTAGAGATTATTATCGCCATTTTCCTGGTCATTGGACTGTTCACCCAACTTGCCGCAATGCTCAACGCCGTTATTCTTATTATCAAGCTGGGCTACAAGATCCGCGACAGAGCATTTCTCACTGATGGTATCAACTACTACATTTTGTTGTTGGCGATTGCTATTGCAGTCATCTTCCTCGGACCAGGATGGTTCGCATTTGATCTACCACTCTAGATTTGACGAGAGGGCCAAAATACTAGTATGCTGTGCAACACAGTAGCAAACCAGAGTGCGCTGTAAGTTTGTTTGCGCCCATATATACATATAGGCGCTTCGCTCGAACTTACTGCGAGTGCATGAACACTCGCGACAAGTTCTCACTCGCGCCCATAGCTCAGGTGGTAGAGCAACTCCCTTTTAAGGAGTGGGTCCTTGGTTCGAATCCAAGTGGGCGCACACCTATGCTCGTGATATACTAATACGCATACATTCATGCGTATTTGGAAAATACCTCTTATTATTTGGGTTGTCGCGCTTATTCTCACAATTGCTTCCGGCTTTTTTCTCGACGTCCGATTTGATATCAATCCCATAATTCAATGGGCAATCGCCATTATTTTTGGCGGGACTCTTCTTGCAACTGCACACAAGGGATTACCGCAATTCTTTTTAACACTTCTCATTGGTCCAACAACATTCTCGGCCCTCACGTGCGGATTTGCTACCGCCCCCATCGCCACTTCACCACTTGGATTACCATTCATACTTGGGCCCGAGATTATCTTCATTCTGACCGCCATCATCACCTTTGGTGCCCTCATCTGGTATCAGTATTCAACATCTTCGAATCGTTTTGCCCACATTCTTTTTTGGGTATTTGTCATCAATTGGGTAGTACTGGCATTCAATGTGAGCTATTTCGATGATTGGAAAATGGAAAACTACCTGACCATCCCTTTCATCATCATTATCTATGTTACCCATCGCTGGTTCCGTCTTTCAAACTTGTCATACGGACTCATATTTTTGTATATGATGCTCCACATCTATGGCAGCCACTATACCTATTCAGAGGTGCCTTTTGGCTATTGGCTTGACCATACGTTCGAGCTTGGCCGCAACCATTATGACCGAATAGTACATTTCTCCTTCGGTTTCTTGCTCGCGTACCCTATCCGAGAAATGATCATTCGCATCAGTAATGTCAAAGGTTTCTGGGGGCTCTATTCCCCTATCGAGTTCGTCCTAGCCTTTAGTGCCATTTACGAGATCATTGAATGGGCGGTGGCGGTCATTTACGGTGGTGATCTCGGTATCGCCTATCTCGGTACTCAAGGTGACGTCTTCGATGCTATAAAAGACATGGCCCTTGCAGGACTCGGGTCAGTGATCACCATGGCCGTTGTTGCTATCATCCACTTCTGGTATAAACCAAAAGATTTTTGGCAGGAATGTTGGAACAGTCTCAAGGTCAAAAAACACACACCGCTCGGTGAGGAGATGTTGGATAAGATTATGAAATAGACAGAAGTATTCTCTCTGCACCCAATTCCATATTTACCTTCCCTCGATGACCATCATGATAGAGTGTGATGAACTTTCGTGTAAGTTCCCGCAATTCATCCGTTGAATAATAACCGGCCGCTTTTTTTGCCTTTGAAAAAACAAACGGACTCAACCCTGACTCGGATGCGCTAGAGGAATGAGCCGCCAACATCATCGACTTCAATTGCCAAAAGATCGTACCAATAATATTTTCCGGCTCTGTACCCCTGTCTATCGCTTGTCTATACATTGTCCATGCCTTGAATGAATCCCTCGAGCCGACAGCATCTGCAAGTGCGAAAATATTAAATTCTTCCTTTGGCGCACCAGTAGGCGCGCCCATGTCTGACACCACAATTTTTTCAGCATGCTTTTCGAATGCCTTCGTCAATTCTGCATTCACTTTCCCCTCAAGAACAATGAAAATATTTGGCGACTCCTGCATGACAGAAACGCTCTCAACAAGGCCGTCTTTTGCCTCTGAGTTTTCGGTCACTCGATCAAGAAAAATAATATATTTATTTGAAAAAAGTCCCTGCCCACCAAGATGTTCCTCAATGATAGATGGCGACCACTGCCCCGCTTCGATACGTACATATGACGCATCAGTTTTCTTGGTGCGCAATGAAGCAATCAGCGCTGAAGCCTTGTGTGAACTGAGTGGTGTATTGCTGCCGTGAAAAACGTATAACATGTGGCCTTTCTAGTTACTAATTACTAATTACTTTCTATTTAAGCTCCCCCCAATTGTCCCCGATCGCTGCCGATGCCCTGAGCACGACACCCTTGGTATCTTTCGGGTCCATAACTGACTCCATAATCTTCTCGATCTCACGCGCAACTTTTTCCGCTTTATCTTCACGAATCTCGTACACCAATTCATCGTGAACTTGGAGCAATGCATGCACATCGTCATCAAGCTTGTTCTGTGTGATATATGCGTCTATCTCAATCATGGCCAGCTTGATAACATCAGCCTCCGTGCCCTGAATAGGAGCATTGATTGCCATGCGCTCCGCAGCCGCTTTGATGAAAGGAATTTTGGAATTGATACCTTCAAAATAGCGTCGTCGCCCATAAAATGTCTCAGTATAGCCACGCGCTGCCGTCTCTTGTTTGACTGAATCTAGATATGAAGCAAGTGTTGAAAATGTTTTGAAGTAATCTTCATAGAATTTCTGAGCCTCTGCGCGGCTGGTACCAATACTTTTTTGAAGCGATGTCACGCCCATGCCATAAATGATGCCGAAGTTAATTATTTTTGCTTGGCGACGCATTTCGGAAGTAACCTGATCTTGCGACACACCAAACACGAATGATGCAACAGATGAATGAACATCCTTCCCTTCTTTGAAAATCTGTATCATCTTTTCATCCCCCGACAAAAAGGCGGCGATGCGCAATTCCATTTGAGAATAATCAAAACTGCACATCTTGAATCCCTTCTCAGCTACAAATGCGTGACGAATGGCTTTGCCGAGATCAGTGCGCACCGGGATATTTTGCAGGTTTGGATTGATTGATGCCATGCGACCCGTGGTTGTCCCCGCAGATACAAGGTGTGAATGGAGTCGTTTGTCTGCCCCAAGAAGTGGTGGGATAGCGTCGATGTAAGTTGAGAGCAATTTGGTAAGCTCGCGATAGTCAAAAATCATCGGCACAATCGGGTGTAGGTCGCGAAGCTTCTCAAGCTCAGACTCCTTTGTAGAACGTGCCCCACCAGCCGTTTTCTTCATATTCTTGGCCGTCAAATTGAGTTTATCAAAAAGAACCTCTCCAAGCTGTTTTGGTGAGCTAATGTTGAATTCCATACCCGCATGCTTCCAAATTTCCTTCTGCAATCGATCTGCCTCAGTGTGATATTTTTTCGAAAGATCCAACAGAAACGCATCATCAATCTTGATACCGCGCTTTTCCATTTTTTCGGTAATAGCAATCAAAGGAAGCTCAATGGTGTCATATATCTCTCGCACATTTCTTTTTTCAAGTTCTGCAAAAATAACTTTTTTTGCTTCTTCATAGGAATCAGTATTCGCAAAATTGAGGATGTCTTCCATGGTTGGATTGGTGACATTGGAATTGACGAGCCACAGAGCGACGGCGGTTTGGTTGAAATCTGTTGGGATGGCTTCGGAAACGAAACCTTCTTCACCCACGATTGGTTTTGCTCGCACCACGGAATCGCTCGCAAAACCATCTTTTCTCGGCGTCGCCTCAAGGGATAAACCTAGAGTCTGGTTCCGCGACGCCTGCGAAGAGGGTTCAGAAGGTTTGTTCCCTTCGCCATCTTTCGACAGACTTACACCTGTTCGCTCTTTAGTAGAAACGATAGTCTTGTTTCCGGCGTCGGCACCACCCACCGCTTTTTGTAATCGTTGTACTAGTCTTCTAAACTCCAACTGTTGCCAGAGTGCCGTTACTTTCTTTATATCTAGACTTTCTTTGAATGTTTTCTCAGGTAATGTAAAGGTAATCGGCGCATCTCGACGAATAGTCGCGAGCATTTTACTGAATTCTGCTTCTTCCTTGTTATCTTTGAGCAACTGAATAATGCGCGGGGTTATACCAGCCTTAATAAACTTGTCATCATGACCTTTTTCGAGTTCCTCATACATCTCTTCGATAGTGCCGAAAGCCTGCAACAAAATAGTCGCTGTCTTTTCCCCGATACCTTTAACGCCGATAATATTATCTGACGGATCTCCGCGCAAACCTTTGTAGTCAGCAACGAGCTCGGGACCAAATCCGTAGCGTTCATTGACCATCTTTTCGTCATACATGATGGTATCTTTTATCCCCTTCTTGAATGTGTAGACCTGCACTTCTTCTCCTTTGACGAGTTGGAGTGTGTCCATATCACCTGAAGCAATGATTATTTGGAGATTGGAGACTTGAGACTTGAGACTTGAAGTTCCTTTTGTCTTTTTTTCTTTCCCATTTCTTCCTGCTTCCTTATTCTTACCTGTCAGTTGCTCGACAATGGTGCCGAGCATATCATCGGCTTCAAATCCTGCTTTGTCATAAATAGGAATATCCAGTGCCGCAAAAATATCTCTCGAGCGACCCATCTGTGCGACTAGGGCTTCATCAGGAGTTTTTCGTTGTGCCTTGTATTCTTTGTACGCCTCATGACGATAGGTTGGGCCTTTGACGTCATAACATGCCACAACATAGTCAGGCTTCAGACTCTCAATAATGCCGATAAGCATCGCAGAAAGGCCGTATAGGGCCCCCGTCGGCTCACCACGCGTCGTAGCAAAGTCAGGGAGCGCATGATAGGCACGATGCAAGATAGCGTGCGCATCGAGTAAAACGAGGCGTTTCTGTTCAGTTTTTTTCTTGGCAGCCATATGTGAATTGTACACTATTTATACCGAGGTAATAGGGCCTTCGGTAAAGACGATGTTGCGCTCGTTTTCGTTTCTCGAAGGTATAGAAAATGAGATGGTTGAATATGATGGCCGTCCCGTTAATGCCTCCTTTACGTTCTCGGGCCATTCGATCAGAATCAAGTGCTTCGGATCACTCGCAAGCTCTTCGAACTTTAGTGTGGCCAATTCTTTTCCTTGTTCCAAACGATATGCGTCAATATGAACAAGTGTATTCCAAATAGGATGAGTTATCGGGTACATCTTCATTATCACGAATGTTGGACTGGTAATCTCTTCACTGATGCCAAGTACTTTTCCTGCGGCTTTTGTGAATGCTGTCTTACCCGCACCCAGCTGGCCTGACAACCCAACAATAGTCGCCCCCGATGTAACCGCGTGTTTTGAAAGCTGGTCAAGAATGTGGCCGGCAATCTCTGAGGTCTCTTCTATCGAATGAGAAACAAATGATTTCATATGAGTATAGTACGCAAGGTTGCCCTGCACAGCAAGTCTACATGCAAAAAGACCGCCCTCAACAAGTTGAGTGCGGTCTTCGCGAGTCGGCTGTGCCGACAAAGATCTGATTGGAACAAATTACCGATGACCTCCACGTCCGCCACCCGAATGTCCTCCCCCATGTTGTGGAGGTGGGCTCGAGGGTGAGCTATGGTGCGATGGTGGTGATGGCGGTCGGGGGTTATTGGGAGGTCGGTACGAATGACCTCCCCCCTGATGCCCACTCCCGCTCGGCTGGGCATAATTTTGCCGTGGCAGCCGTGGAACTGGGTGACCAACGGGCGTGGTATAAACCTGCCGCGGTGGCCTATCACTTCCACCTCGATGCCGATAGGCACTCGAGGGGATAGAGAAATGTCGGTGGTCTCTGACCCCGTAGAACACCCGTTCGTAATACGGGTCATTCGCATACCACGTGACGCCGTTGTACCAGACTGGTTGTCCCCACACAAAGTGGGACGACAACGATACTCCTACCCAACACCCACACAAGTGCAGATCATGGTTGTGGCCATAGCCAGAACACTTTTCGGCCCGATCCTCGACTTGAGGCGATTCCGACTGATTTGGCGTAGAAGTCGCCGGCCGCGAATCCGGCTCGGGAGCCGCGTAGATTGTGGTTGAGGTTCCTACAGGTGCAGGAACCTGAACTGGTGTCGGCGCAGTCGAGGGCACCGCCTCCGCATACACAGTATTGACCGTGATGCCTGCAGAACGTGTTCCACTGGCACCGTTGATTACGACTCGGGCTTCACCAGCCCAGGCCGTGACAAGTTGAGCGGCGATGCAAATCGCCATCCCAACTATGAGTTTGATGTTCATTGTAAAGCTTTCTTGAACACAGGGAACCCCCTGCATCCTTCGAGTTGGATTATATCATATATAGGTAAAAAGTCAATACATGGCTCAAATACGTCAAATATCGTGTATAATATTCGCAATGATTCAATTTGATGAAGATAAACAAAGAAGAAAGCTCGACGAGTTGCTTCATAAAGAAGAGGAAGACCTTGTGCAGATTCTTTCGGCAAAATATGGTGTCGAATATGTAAACCTTCTAGGCACACCAGTAAACACTGATGCTCTCCGCCTCATCCCAGAAGAAATTGCTCGACCATCCCAAGTTGCCGCTTATGCTCTTATAGACAAAAAAGTTAAAATCGCCGCACGCAATCCTCAAGATGAAAAAGTCGTCGGAATCATGAAAGATATTGAGACAAAAGGCTATCAACCTGAGTTGTACATTACTTCGACACAGGGACTCGAGAAAGCATGGAAAGTATACAAAGATTTGTCATTTGCGTACGAGAGTAAAGCTGGCTCGCTCGAGATTTCCAGTGAAGAAATAGCGGCCATCATCGATCAAGCAAAAAGCCTGCCAACAATCATCTCCATTTTGAATAATACGATGGCAGCAAAAAAGAGCTACCGTATTTCGAGAATACTCGAGACCGTCGTAGCTGGCGCCCTCGCTATTGATGCATCTGATATCCATCTCGAACCAGAAGAAGCCTATGTCCAACTGAGATACCGCCTCGATGGTGTCTTGCAGGAAGTGCTCCGTTTCGATAATGAAACATATGGTCTCATCCTTTCGCGCATCAAACTTATTTCTGGAATGAAATTGAATGTTAAAAAAGATTCGCAGGATGGCCGTTTTAGCATTCGCCTCCCTATTGGAGATGTAGAAGTTCGTGTTTCTATTCTTCCTGGCGCTTACAATGAGTCAATCGTGATGCGTCTTCTCAATCCAAAATCAATCGATGTGCCTTTGGAGTCTCTTGGTATCAACAAAAAGCTGCTTGATATACTGCTCAAGGAAATCGACCGTCCTGACGGCATGATTCTCACCACTGGACCAACGGGCTCTGGAAAGACCACGACTCTTTATTCATTTCTCAAGAAAATTCATGATCCGAAAGTAAAGATTATCACCATTGAAGATCCTATCGAATATCACCTGCCAGGTATTGTTCAGACTCAAGTCAATGACAAGGGGTACAATTTTGCTGAAGGTCTTCGTGCCGCGGTTCGCCAAGATCCCGATATCATCATGATCGGTGAAATCCGTGACAACGAGACCGCAGAGATCGCTGTTAACTCTGCCCTGACTGGCCACCTTGTTTTTTCTACCCTCCACACCAATGACGCTGCAGGCACCTTCCCTCGCCTCATCGATTTGGGAGTAAACTCAAAAGTTCTTACATCCGCAATTCGTGTCGCTATGGCACAACGTCTTGTGCGCAAATTGTGCACATTCTGTAAGAAAGAGGTTGTTGTTACCGGCGTAGACCAAAAAGAAATTGAGGACACTGTTGCTTTGATTGAAGACAAAACAGTAGTTCCAACTGAACGCAACAAGATGTATGTGGCTGTTGGGTGCGAGAAATGTAACAACACCGGCTACAAAGGTCGTGTTGGTATCTATGAGGCTATTTTGAGTGATAAAAAGATTGAGGATGCCGTCGAGATGAATCCAAGCGAACGTGAGATATGGATTGCCGCACAAGGACAAGGAATTCTTACCTTGAAACAAGATGGGGTGCTCAAGATTTTAGATGGCACCACATCGATCGATGAGCTTCGTCGTGTTATTTCACTTACTGATTAATATAATCAATCTACTACCATGATTATGATCAATGGAAAATTTAATGAGGATCTCGGTAATGTTGGAAAAGAAGTTTCTGAGATATCACACAAAGTTCAACTAGAACAAGCTGAGTTGCAGAAAAAAAAGCTTGAAGTTCCTGTGCTGCACAAAGAGGCAGAAGAATTTCGTAAAAAAGCTACTGAGTCTGAGCGTAAGGCGAGACTCGATGAAATGGAAATCCCAAAAATCACCATGGAAATTCATCGTGACCAAGCTGAGCTCCAAAAAAGACACGCTGCTTTTGAGCAAGCACAACGAAAAGCTGCCCAGGATGCAAACAAGGCCGGGCTCAAGAACGTCAAACTACGTTAAAACAGAAAATAACAGCCAGTGTCAATTGCTTTTTGGCTGTGGATAGCGCTAGGCTACAAATTAGAGAACGTTCGAACTATTCGAACATTCAAGCTAGAGAATCTCTAAGCAATATCTCGATGCATGATGCATCAAGCGAGGTAGAGTCCCGAGGATAATGCCAGTACGCATGACCGAAGTTATGCAACCAATATGTCCTTAGCACTATACCCAAACCTGGGAAGGCCATTGCTTAGAGGTTCACGAGCTCGAATAAGGAAAATCACCTGGTGGTGACTATAATTTCGTCGAGTAAACAACTAAAAAAGCGACTCTCGCGAGTTCGCATTATGATTGTTGTGTTGGTACACTGTACCTATAGGAATCCCCGAGGGATCTATAGGTTCCCCAATACACTATCACAATCGTATTAAAATGTCAATACCCCCTCAAAACTCCCCTACGGAAGACAAAGATGTCGGTTTTCTTGACCAGACACTCCGCCCTGCACGCTGGGACGAATATATTGGCCAGAAAAACATCAAAGACAACCTCCACATTCTCCTTACTGCCGCCAAGGAGCGTGAACATCCTCCAGAACACGTCCTTTTTTACGGACCACCAGGCCTTGGAAAGACCACATTGGCGCATCTCATTGCAAAAGAAACGGGAGCTCAAATGAAGGTTACTTCTGGCCCAGCTATACTCAAGGTCGGCGATTTGGCCTCGATCGTCACCAACCTTTCGGCTGGAGACATTCTATTCATCGATGAGATCCACCGTCTGAATAAGGCTATTGAAGAAGTGCTCTATCCTGCCATGGAGTCAGGAACGCTCGATATTATCATAGGAAAAGGACCATCTGCAAGGACCATCCAGCTCGATCTTCCCCCATTTACTCTCATCGCTGCGACGACTCGTATTGCCATGATTTCTTCCCCTCTGAGGTCACGCTTCTCGGGAGGAGTATTCAAATTGGAGTTTTATTCTGACAAAGAGATCGCCGAGATCATCAAACGTTCTGCAAAGATTCTTGGTATAGGGATTCACCCAGATGCAGTCCATGAGATCGCCATTCGCTCACGATTTACTCCACGCACTGCCAATTACCATTTGAAGCGTTGTCGTGATTACGCCCAAATCAACAAAACAACACTCACAAAAGAGGTTGTTGAGAAGGCGTTGGCGATGCTCGGTGTTGATATTCTCGGCCTCACCTCTGCCGACCGTGAGATTCTGAAAGTTATTATTGGAAAATTTGGCGGCGGACCAGTAGGTTTGAATACGATTGCCGCTGCCCTATCTGAAGAACAGGCTACTATTGAGGAAGTGTACGAGCCGTACCTGATTCAGCTAGGGCTTCTTGAGCGAACACCACGAGGAAGAGTGGTGACCGATAAAGCGTATGCGCATATGGGCGAGAAAGGTGCGGCGAAGTTGATGTAATATGCTTAAAATTATTTTTGGTATTTTATCGTTTCTAATCGTTGCGGTTTCTTTTATTCCTTATATAAAAGATGTCCTGAAGAGAAATACCACTCCTCACATTTATTCTTGGTTAGTTTGGACAATTCTACAAACGACCGCTGCAGTTGCCATTTTGCAGGAGAATCAAGTGTGGAGCGCGCTTGGAACTGCAGCACTAGGACTAGAGTCGATACTCGTTTTTCTGCTCTGTTTTAAATACGGCACAAAAAATATTGCCCTGTTCGATGTTATATGTTTGATTGGCGCACTTCTGGCAATAGGTATCTGGGTATTTGTACACAATGCCATGCTTTCAATCATACTAGTAACAATAATTGATTTTGTTGGTTTTTTGCCAACATACCGAAAAGCATACCGGGAACCTCAGAGTGAGACTCTGTTTCTGTACATATGCAGCGCACTTTCAAATATATTTTCGTTACTATCGATAACTCACCATTCTGTAACATCTTCTTTGTATGTATTAAGCCTTATTTTCACTAACACCCTCTTCGTTAGCTTAGTGTTCATAAGAAGAAGGTCTCAAGTAAAAAATGTGATTTAAACTTTGCATTTTCCATTATTAATTGTAAACTTCACTTACTATGTCCGGCCACAATAAATACTCAAAAATAAAGCATATCAAGGCAAAGAATGACGCTCAGAAGAGTAAGAACTTCGGCAAGCTTGTTCGACTTATCACTGTAGAAGCAAAAAAAGCCAATGGGCTCCTCACTTCCCCAGGATTGGCGGCTGCCATTGAAAAGGCTCGTGGAGAGAACATGCCAAATGACACTATTGATCGTGCGATCAAGAAAGCAACGACCGACAACTCGGCCGCAATGGAATCTATTATCTATGAGTCCTATGGTCCAGGTGGTGTAGCCATCCTTGTTGAAGCACTCACCGATAATCGCAACAAGGCGGCACAGGAAATAAAACATATCCTTTCAAAAAACGGTTTTGAGCTTGCCTCCCCCGGCAGCGCCTCATGGGCATTCAAAAAAGATCACGCGACATGGACTGCAACCACAACTATGCCCCTTGAAGATGCTGACATCGAACTTCTCACTAAGCTCGTTGAAGAACTTGAAGAAAACGACGAGGTCCAGTCCGTCTATACGAATGCTGAATAGGTCTGTGTTGTTAGGAGAGTAAAATACGGCACACATGTTTTTGTACATTGCACAGGCCGCTCTCGGCCGAGCATAGGAACTTTTCAGCAGAAAAGTATCCGCGTACAAAAACATGTGTGCCGTATTTTACTCAACCTACTCCTCCCACCTATCCCCAAAAGGATTTATCTCCTCACCATCAAGACTGATTTCTTCTGCTGTATCATCCTCTTCTACAGCACCTACCAATGGATCATCTTCAACTTTTTCATCAATAGCAACAGCCACTTCTGGCTCATCAATCTCTATCGGCTTCTTTGCTTTTCCTGGTTTAACATCAAGATCAGTCTCGGGGTGGCCCGATTCTTCAGCGTGTTCTTCAACGACCGGATCTGGTTTTTTTGTTTTGACTCGCGATTTGGTTGCCGTTGCCATATACGTTATTGGTTAAACTAATTTCTATGCAGACAGTTGTAACAAAGATAGGCTTTTTGTGCAAGAAATAAGAGTTGTGGATAACCCTAGCCCATCATCTCAAGCACGCACTATGTGTGAGCGCGACGGCGATTGCGTCATATTCATCGTCAATCACCTTTTTTGCAGGAAGGGACACAAGTAAATGAACCATTTTAATAACCCGCTCTTTGTCACTCCTCCCGTCACTCGTAACTGCCATCTTTATTTGCATAGGGGTGTACTCATGTATAGATATGGCGCGCTTTATTGCTTCAACCAAGATAATACCGCGAACTTCAGCAACTCTCATGGCCGTCTTTTGATTTTTGGTAATAAACAAGGTTTCGATCGCAAGTGCACTCGGCTTGTATGTTTCAAGAATATTTCCAACTCGCACAGCAACTTGACCAAAACGTGTGTAAATATCGTCCCGCGCTGATGTCTGAAAACATTCTGAATGAAGGACTATTTCCCTACCCTTTTTCGCTTTTTCGATGATGGCAATACCAAGGCGGTCATATCCAGGGTCTATACCAATGATTCGTGTGGTCATGGGTCAATTATACCTTTATGGATAGTAGTAGTGTACTCATATATAGATGGTAGAATAGGCTATAATAATACCTATGTCATCACACCGACGTAAGAAAGCACGACATGTTGTAAAAAGAATCTTGGTACTCGTTGTATCTGTAGGCCTCATTGTAGTAGGTTTGGTTGCTCTCTGGGTCGCCACATTGAAAATGCCGGACCTTACTTCGTTCCAAAACCGAAAAGTTACTGAGTCAACAAAAATTTATGACCGTACGGGGACAATTCTGCTATTTGATACAGGAAAGGATGCAAAACGTACTGCCGTCGCGTTGGAGCAAATTTCTCCATTCATTCAAGACGCCACGATCGCTATCGAGGATTCTGATTTTTATACCAATATAGGTGTTGAGCCTACCTCCATTATCCGAGCCGTCTTGGCGAACATCGCAACGGGCGGGTACGGTCAGGGCGCATCGACGATAACACAACAAGTCGTCAAAAATTCCCTGCTTACCAAGGATAAAACTATCACCAGGAAAATAAAGGAGTGGGTTATAGCGGTCAAACTGACTCGTGTAATGTCGAAGCCTCAAATCTTGGAAACATACCTCAATGACACCTCTTACGGGGGGACTATTTTTGGGGTTGAGGAAGCCAGCCGTGCGTTCTTTGGTAAGCCTGCGAAAGATGTAAGTCTCGCTCAAGCTGCCTATCTAGCCGCTATTCCTCAGGCTCCCACGTACTATTCCCCATACGGCACACATCGTGATGATTTGGATGCTCGAAAAAAACTGGTATTACAACGCATGAAAAGTTTGGGGAAAATTTCATCTACTGATTATGATGCTGCCCTTGCGGAAAAAGTTCAGTTTCTTTCAAGAAACGATGCGTCGATTCGCGCTCCGCATTTTGTGATGTACGTAAAAGATTTGGTCACGCAAAAATATGGTGAGGATATGGTTACCAATGGTGGATTACGAGTGATCACAACTCTCGATTTTAACTTGCAAGAGACCGCGGAGGATGTGATTACCAAATTCTCTCCATCACTTGAATCGAATTTCAATGCAAGCAATACCGCGATGGTCGCTATTGATCCGAAAACGGGTGATATTTTAACGATGGTTGGATCGCGCGATTATTTTAGTTCAAAAATAGAAGGAAATTTTAATATTGCGCTTGCAAAACGACAGCCCGGGTCGACATTCAAACCATTTGTGTACGCAACAGCATTTAAAAAAGGATTTACCCCAGAAACTGTTTTGTTTGATTCAAAAACAGAATTCTCACTTCGTTGCACCGTCGAAGGAAAACCAAAAGATCCAGCTGAAGATCCTGAGAAAGTCTGTTATTCTCCTGATGAATTTGATTTCAATTATACCGGTCCTATGACAATTCGAGAGGCTCTTGCCCATTCCCGCAACATTCCTGCGGTAAAAACCCTTTACATGACCGGCCTCAGGGACTCAATGGAAACCGCTGCTGATATGGGTATTACTGGTCTCAATGATCCAAACCGTTACGGACTAACATTGGTGCTGGGCGGTGGTGAAGTATCTCTACTTGATTTGACGAGTGCGTATGGAGTATTCGCAAACGACGGTTTAAGAAACCCGTACCGATCCATCCTCCGTGTTGAAGATAGTAAGGGAACAATTCTTGAAAGTGTTCCCGCAACAGTCTCCCCTGTTCAAGCACTTGAGCCAGAAATTGCCAGACAGATTTCAAGTATTCTTTCTGACCCAAAAGTTCGCATGGAAAGTTTGAAAGCTATTGGTGAAAGTGTTGGTCGCCCTGTTGCCATGAAAACAGGTACTACAAATGATTATCGTGATGTGTGGGCAGTAGGCTATACTCCGAATCTTGTTGTTGGAGCCTGGGCAGGTAAAAACGATAACTCTCCAATGCGCCAAAACGTTGCTGGTTTGATTATTTCCCCAGTATGGGGCGCCTTTATGTCCCAAGCTGTTAAAAGTCTTCCTGTTGAAAACTTCCAATCTCCCCCACCACCATTAACTGATAATAAGCCAGTACTTCGTGGTATCTGGGAAGGAGGTCAATCATACTGGAAAGACACGATTTCTGGAAAATTGGCAACTGAAAACACTCCACCTGAAACTAAGAGTGAAGTTATTGCCCGAAACGTACATTCAATATTGTATTGGCTAGACAAAAATGACCCCCGCGGCCCGGCCCCACAAGATCCAAAACAAGATCCTCAGTTTGAATATTGGGAATATGGTGTCCGTAAATGGTTTGAAGGGTATCAAAAAACTCATCCGGACTTCAAAGAAGCAACTTCTATCGTCATGCCAAACCAGGTTGATGATGCTCATACCCCAGAAAAAGCTCCTCATGTAAGTTTCGTGTCTCCTGTAGCCGGATCATCGATCACCTCTCACGATGCCCTAACTATTCGCCTCCAATCAACCGGTTTCTATCCCGCAAAAAAGACTGAAGTGTACCTCAATGGTAAATATGTACTCACCTCAGAAAATGACCCCCTTAATATCTCCTTCTTCCCTTCTGATGTTGGTGGCCTTGGTGAAAGTAATACTCTTTCAGTCACACTGTATGACAGTGTCTTCAATAAAGGAACAGCGACTACCACCTTCTCCTCTACTCCTTAATAATATAGGTAAAACACGCTACTTATCTTATTTCAGTAAGTATTTTAATGGCTTGTTGATCTGTTATATCCTTTAGGATTGATTGTTTTTTTATAAAAATACATGAGCGAGCAGTTGAGGATATGTTTTTCAAGACAATAGTGTCGGAGGAAAAAGATATGTCCTCTGGTTTAATGCTGATAGATGTGTGTTTTTGTATCACATCAACAACAACAGTTCTCACAAACATCTCCTTGGTATGTTTGTTTTGTATTTTTTTAAAAAATTGTCCGATTGATAACATATACTAACGATTCATTGGCATGACCAGGTACAAAAAGCTTTGATCACCAGAGATTGGCTTTATAACAACAGGTTTATTGAGGCCATTGAGTAATAACGTCACACTATCAGCATGTATTGATTGGAAACCGTCAATAAGATACTTGTAATTGAAGTTAATCTCCATCCTATCTCCTTTGAGAGCCGCGTCTACTTGTGTCTGATTCTCACCCACATCGCTATTTTTGGTTTGAATTTCAAACATTTTTCCTTTTGGATCGATAGTAAGATGGACTTGATTGAATTTGTCAGAAAAAATATTAGAGATTTTAAGAGCATTCATAATGTCTTGTTTCAGCGCAACAATCTCTGTCGTAGATGTTTTTGGGATAATTTGTCGGTAATCAGGAAACGTTCCATCAATAATACGAGAAACTATATATACACCTTCATTTTCAAAAGATATGAGGTTTTTGGTCGCCTTGACCGTAGCTGTTGAATTGAAACTCTCTAGTACCCTAATAATGTCGGGTATGTTCTTGAAAGGGATCAATATATCATTGAGTTTGTTGGTAATAGGGGTTTGGATTTTCTTTTCAGCAAGACGAAATGAGTCTGTAGCAACAAAAACAAGGTTATCTGCGTCTTTGTATATATACACACTGGAAAGTTCTGGTTTTACACTGGAAATGGAGGCACTATATGAAACTGAGGTTAGGCCGTTAATAAAATCTGCTGTGGGAATTTGATATTCTTGCCCATCTTGGATCTTTGGAATACTAGGGAAATCCTCAGGAGGAACTGTTTTGATAACTCCTTTAGATTTTGCAGTCTTTATGTGTACATTTCCAGAGACCAATTCAAGGGTAACAACTTGGCTCTGTTCTTGGATTTGAGCAAGAAAAGAAGAGAGGGTTTGAGCTGGAACAGCTATTACCCCAGAGGTATCTGATTTTATTGGTATAGACACTTCAACCCCCACATCAAGGTTGGTTGCTTTGAATATGGCTGAATTTTTTGAAAATTCAATCAGAATACAAGAAAGGACTGGGAGGGTCTGGTGTTTGTGGGCTACTTTATCTACCAAACTAACTGCTTCTTTGAATTTTTTAAATCCCAACTCTAATTTCATTGTATTTTTTTATTTTTATAAACCCAATCTACTATTAGGACTGTGAATATGTTGATATCTTCTAACCACCTATATTTCTCAACATATTTTGGAAGTAGTAATCTATTCTCAAACTGTTATCAATAATACCCAATTAAACTTACGTATCATCTGTGTATTACCTCCCTACTTACTCACATACTAACCATCCTCTACACACAAACTATTCACAGGTTTGTCCCCACTTATAACATAGTACGAACCTGGGTTATTTCCTGCGACAGGAGCTGATCGGTTTTTATCTCCTCTCGCATCTTTTCATACGAATGGATAACCGTGGTGTGGTCTCTACCACCCAATTTTTCTCCAATCGAAGGAAAAGATATCCCAAAATCCTCACGGAGGATATACATGACTACCTGACGAGGGCGGACCACCTCTTTTCGGCGTGTTTTATTGTAGATACTGTCCTCATCTATGTTATAAAATTCAGAAACAATCTTAACCACATCCTTCACAGACATCATTTTCTTTGGTTTTAGGTTGTTTTTGAGGATATTTCTAATCTCATTAAGATTCAATTCCCTATTTTTTAGCTGCGTCTGACAAGCAATCACATTGATAATACCCTCTATCTCACGGATATTATCTTCAATTGACGTGGCAATATAATCAATAATTTCATCAGACAAAGTAATGTTGTGTGTGCCACACTTGGTGCGCACGATCATCATACGTGATTCTTGGTCAGGTTCAGGGATGTCGACAATCATTCCCATCGAGAAACGGCCTTTTAGACGATCTTCAAGCCCAGGTATAACATTTGGGTGTTTATCTCCTGAAAAGACAAGCTGGCGTGCTGTATCGTAGAAAGTGTTGAAGAAATGGAACAATTCTTCCTGAAACTTCTCCTTACTTGCGAAGAACTGGATATCATCCATGATAATAACGTCATATTTCCTATACTTATCCTTGAAAGCCTGCACTTTACCCTCTTGGATGGCTGTAAAAAGTTCAGAACCAAAGCGTTCAGAGGTCAAATAAAACACTTTCTTATCCGGATGTAACTTTTTTATCTGATTTCCAACCGCCTGGATGATGTGGGTCTTTCCTCTTCCGGTTTGTCCATAAATAAAGAGCGGGTTATATGAGTGCCCGGGGTTTTTTACAACCATTTGTGAGGCGGCATGGGCAAGTTCGTTGAAAGGACCAACAACAAGGCTTTCAAAGGTATAGCGTGGATTGAGGTTATCTTCCTTGTTAATGTAGAAGTCCTGCAATGGCATAGCAATAGTGGGTGTAGGAGAAGACTCTTTGCGAGAATGCTGCCCGCCCTTGCCATCCTCTCGGACAATAACGTACTCCAGCGCTCGCACACGCTCATTCATCTGCCTTAGAATGCGTAAAATTGAGTTATGGAACTTTTTTTGGAGCCACTCGTGGGTAAATGAGTTTGGAACGCCGAGGTAGATGGTGCCCTCGTCTTCACGAAGGATACGAATATCTTTGAACCACGTGGAAAAGTTTGCCTGAGATACAGCGCTTTCAATTTCTATGAGGGCAGTTTGCCACATTTTGCTGTGATCATTCATGATAGGTGTAAATAGGTAGAGTAAGTATATACCTGTTTATAAATTTGCAAACTTGTGGAGAGTAAAAAAATATGTTGATAAGGTGGGGATAGGGAGAACAAGGGGCGGAACAGGTACTTTTTCAGCTACAATAAAAGATGCGGTATGCGAATTGAGTGGTAGCTACTATTTCCGCTTCAAAAGTACCTGTTCCGCCCCTTGTTCGTGCAAAGCACTATTACTTGATAAGAACACACAAATATGTAATAGTGTGTGAACTATGTCATTCACATACAAACCAAAAAAGCGTAAGCGAGCAAAGTCCCACGGATTTCGTGTGCGCATGAAGACGACAGGAGGACGCAATGTTCTTGCGCGTCGTCGAGCAAAAGGTCGTAAACGAGTCGCGGTGTAGTCGTTTTCTCGTATGCTTCCACGTTCGCTGCGGATTTCCGCCGAACAACTTGATCAGATTATGGACAAAGGGAGAGTTTTTCACTCTTCCCTTTTTGTCTTGAGGGTGTTGTCGCACCAAAAAGACACACGAATTTCGGCAGTTTCCCCGAAGAAAATAACAAAGACAGCTACCTCAAGGAATGCACTTCGTAGAAAAATCTACTCGGCGGTTAGGAAAGTGGGGACATTGTTTATTGTTCCTGCGCACCTAGCATTATTTTCGAAGCAAGGAGCAGAAAGGGTAAGTCAGGCAGAAATGGTGGCAGACATACGCGCACTCTTTGTGAAAGCCGGCCTTTTGCGCTAGTATTACGTAGTTATCTTTTCGTCCTACATCTACCATCATGTATCACACAATTATCTTCCTCCCTCTCTATAACGGGCTTGTCGCTATTATGAATATTCTGCCGTGGGCTGATATTGGTGTGGCCGTGATCATATTTACAGCCATTGTAAAGCTTGTGCTGTTTCCTCTTTCAAAATCTTCACTTTTGACTCAGGTCAAAATGAAGGAGATTGAACCTGAGGCAAACAAGATTCGTGCCCAGTATGCAAGCGACAAGCAAGCCCAGACACTCAAAGTCATGGAGCTCTACAAGACAAGAGGGGTAAAACCATTTTCAGGTGTCCTACTCCTCCTCATTCAGCTACCCATACTCCTTGCGCTTATCTCAGTTTTTTACAAAATTATTCCCTCGATTCACCCAGAGTTCCTCTATAGTTTCATATCAATGCCAGATATAAGCACTAAGATACATTTTCTAGGCATCATTGACCTTGCACAGAAGAGTTTTATTTTGTCACTTATTACAGCGATTGTTCAATATTTCCAGCTCCACTACTCGATTGCGACTCGCGCCCCAGCAACTGACGCAGTAGTAGATACTTCGGCGGCTGGTTCAATGGCTATGACAGCCAACTCAATGACAAAGAATATGAAGTTTTTCCTCCCTATTCTTGCGTTTGCATCAACATACTGGCTTATCCCAGCACAATTTCCTCAAGCCGCCTCGATTATCGCCATCTATTGGACGATCAGTACCCTCTTTACCTTAGGTCAGGAGCTTTATATTAGGAAGAAGTACGTAAGTAAATAGCACCGCAGGGGAGCACACATCCTCGCTGCTCCAATAAACGATGCGGTATGCAAATTATGTGGTAGCTACTATTTACGCAGCGAGGATGTGTGCTCCCCTGCGGTGCGGACTCTATTACTTTGCAGTGAGATCAAGAGACCAAAGAGAGAGGTCGTTCTTGTTCATGAATATTAGAAAACGATCCTTTTCATCAAGGCCAAGATTGAATGCGTCGATGATTCGGTCAGACGTGTCAACAATTGAGGATATTAGATGAACTTCCCCTGTCGTTGCACTAACCTGCCATATTTTATCGACGAACGAAACGGTGCCTTTGTACCAATCATCTGGATAGGTCGCCGCGACTGGTTGGGCGGGAACGGCACAATAGATCATGTCTTTATAGAAGTTACCCCAGACGCATTTGTCGGCAAGTGTGCGAATGACCGCGTCAGTTCCTTTCTTTTTATCAACATCAAATATACTTGAAACGATATTGTCCGCGCTTCCCGCCGCAGAAAGGAAGACCTTTTTCGCATCAACACTTACTTTTGTGCTCAAGCCAGGCAATGGACCAAGAATTTTCTTCCATACGCCTGTTTTTGCATTGACGAAGTAGAGAAAACCACGTTCGTCTGCCGCGCCCTTTGTTGTGAGAGCGATAGTGTTTTCTTCAGGCCACTCAGCATTTACTTGGGTCACTGGGGTGCTAAAGAGTGGTAGTGGGGCTGAACCGTCAAATTTGAGTATGTATCCCGCGCCAGCACCCTTTTCATTGATTAACACAAATACACGATCTTTTTTAGGGGATACCGCAAAAGTCAGAATATTTTCTGGTAGGTTTTTTCCTTTGAGCTCATAAGGGGTCAGTGCAGAATCGGTTACTGATGTAGTTGTTGATACTTTTGGCATAACTCGAGCCCGGAGCTCTGCCCAGATTCCTCCAACATTATTTTTTTCGGTTATACCAAAGGCCAAGAAAGACGAGAGGTTTTTGTTCCACACACTTTCATACATTTTAGGAACAACCGTATTCGAAATAGTTTTGATATCAAGAGTATTTCCGCGTGCCTCATAGACATTACCACGTCCCCTATCGATCCAACGGATAGCTGTTGTGGTGCTCGCAGCTTTTGCATTGACTGGACCTGTCGTACTTGCCCCATATCCCGCTACTGGCGTATTACTCAAAAGACGAAGGGTTGGAATTTTGAGCTGTGTACCAGAAGCTGTTGAACCGGTGCCATTTGTGCCTACACGAGGAGTACTTGTGCTCGTGCCTGACGATTGTGTTGGTGTACGACCAAATGGGGTGAAGCCATTTTGTTGTGTGTTTGATGGTTCGCCAAAGTCTGTTGTACCGATTCCCCGCACAAAGAAGTACCAGTATGCGCCACCAGCGATGATGAGTAGAATAATGAGGCCTATGATGTATTTTAGGGATTTTGAGGTCATGGTGTTCCGCCGAGGCCCGTTATAAGAGCACTGGTTTGTTTATCAAATAATTGCCTGACTGAAGGGTCACTTATTGTTGGCAAAGCTGCAGTTCTCATTCTCTTTACATCAGCAATTGTTGTCTGGGCAGCCTCCTTGTAAAGTGTTAGTTCGCCCGCTTTCACGCCCGCATTTACAAATTGTGCTGCAGTGAAGCCGGCCGCACCGCCGAGTACACCCCCTGCCGATGTTCCTGCGATGGTGAAAAGGGTTGTGACACTTGATTGGAAGGTATCCACCATAGCTTTTACCGATGGACTCTTTGACATACCGTACAGTATAGTGGAGTTTATCTTGGTTATAGCCTCCGCATATTTTTGATAATCAAGGACTTGTCCCGAAGCGACATCATTTCCAGATTTCTTCAACATTTCACTGTATTTTGTGCTCTCGTCAGCTATTTCTTTAAGGCACGTTGCTTGATCGTAATTATTTCCATAGTTCCACCACAAAAAACTACTTGATTCAGTGGTTATACCATAGCATTTTTGGATTATTGCGTTCATTATACCAACTCCCTGTTTAGTGGTGATTGATGCAGTCAGATCTTTTTGCTGGTTATTAATATCGGCAATACGTGCTGCAAGTGCCCGAGAAGCTGGGTCAAGTATAGATGACTGATCTATAAGTGATTGACATACGTTGGTTGTTCCCGCGGGGACAATTCGATCGTCGATACTATCCATACCGTTTGGATCCGGAACGAATGAATTGACTGAATCAATCAATTGTTTACATAAGTCAGCTTTTTGTTGGTCGAGTTCGTCGGATTTTTTCTTTGCCTCAGCAACGGATTTTATAAGATCCATATTATCGCTTCGGAACTTGCTTGCATCGCGGTTTAGTTGGTCAAATATACCGCTCAATGCCTGAGGTTCATATTTTATATCAAGTGGTTTTACCAACGTCGTTGGTATATCAACGAGCCTCGGGTCAACTGTTTTCAGAATAAGATATGAACACAGCACAAGTAATAGGCCGAGCAACGCATTTTGTATTTTTTTAATACCATCAGTTTTTTGATTATACGCATCGGAGCTCATATACTCGAAACCGCCCCAGACAATCATAAATACCGCCGCAACAGCGCAGAGTGCAATAAGAAGGTTGAATGCATACTGTACATAATCTTTAAATTTGACTGAAGTGATTTGTGTCCCTGTTTGGCAATCTACGGCCGGTGTGGTGATTTTTCCGGTAGCATCCTTGACGGCCGGGCTTGGAACGCATGGCAATGGTTCTAGAAGCGTATAACTAGATTCAGTGTTACAGACGGGGTTGTTTTTTGCATTTGCCGCACTACAATCTGGCCCCGTGGTTTGTGCCGAAGTGATTGATGTTGAACCAAGTAAAATAACTGCCATTAAGGCTATAAGAGGGATGTTGCAAACTATTTTTCTAAGTATGGAGTATGTATTCATAGGTAATTAAAAATTCAACCCCTCCCCTTGTGTTGGTGTTCTATTAAATTGCACCGAAAAAGTGGCGTCTGTACCTTGAAGTATTTTCTCAATATTACGAATACTCACTTGGACATTTGATGATCCTGTAGAGTCGTCTGGTGCACGTAACACAACTGACTCTTTGTTCGTCAAGCTTGACCTTCCTGAATTGTTAAGACCCCACGACCAATCAAGATCACCAGTTCCCACGCGAGGCTTATTGAACCCAAAAGGAACGGCGAGGACACTCGTCTCTTTGTTTGAACCAATGCGCAAAGTTGAACCTATCGATCTGTTAAAGAGGGTTCCATATAAAGGATCCTCTATATAAAATTGTATCTCAGGACCTCGGGTTATTACTTGAGTATAGGCGCTTGCGGATGAATCATTATCTTTTGGCCACACAGTTACTGAAATATCATATGGTCGAGGCACTACATCACCCACAAGCACAATAGATTGTTTATTATATCCAGACTGGTCTTCAAGGGCTCTCCCGTTCTTTTTCCATTGGTACACTAGTGCAGAAGGACTGTATTCGATACCAGCTGAATTGGCAATGTGAGGTACCGCAATGATGGTTACTGAATTTTGATATACAGCTGGAATCTTCCCTTTAAAAAATGGAGGAGTATAGCCATCAGTTTCTAATAGCAGATCGACTGACCCAGAACCAATAATGATTGAAGATTTAACAATTACCCCATCAACATTGGTGGCCGTTACTTCAATTGATATTTTCTTTCCTAAAGCAGGAGCCACAACGTCAAACGATGTCATTCCCGCACCTGACTTCGAAAGCTTTCCATCGACATACCAGGATACTTTGGAAGAATTAATATCTATTGTATAGCTCCGAGCGGTGACGGTGATAGTTTGTCCCGGAGAAGGGTTGTTACTGGATGGTGATAATTCTAGTCCACCAATGGAAGTTGGCACTTGAGCATGTGCAACAGCCGAAAACATAAAAGCGCACAGTAGAATTACCCCAAAGAAACGAGATTTCATTAGCTTTATTTTACCACGCCCTTTCAATACAGTCTGCAGTAATTTCGGGGATAATTTATTTCGGTAACGAGCCGTTTGGTGGTCTGAAATCACCCTGGTGAATAGGGTTTTTCGGTGGAGCGTGTCTCATCCCCTCAACGTTCATTTTTGGGCCCATTTTTCCTTTAGTTAGTACATTGGCTGAAATCCCCGTTTTATCCTCAAGTCGCGTTGTGCCTACTATGATGAGCATTGCGACAAAAATGGTAGGCAATTCCTGCACACCTGGAATAAGCTCCGCTATTGTGGAGATAATTTTTGTAACTCCCTGTTTTCCGCTGACAATTCCCATACCCTGTCTCCAAAAGTACACACTCGCAAGGACCCAAAATATAGGACCGACAAAGTCGCCGACAAGAGGGATTAAGGTGAATAGGTCAGCAACAAGGGCCGCAACAACCAAAATGGCCCCTGCGGCGTTAGTAATTCGGTTCTTTTTGGATGTATCCACGGTTCAATTATAACAAACTAACCTTTGGATTGTGACACTACCCGGCCTGCTCCAGTTGCCTCTTTGCATCCTTGATAGCCAACACCTGAGCTGGATTTGTAGTAATAATCTGATCTTCTGTATATGATCCAACCACTTTAATAGCGACGTGTTTGAGCCCTACGAAGAAAATGCCCTCCCCCACATCAGACTCGAGGAGTAGGTATTTTTCCTCATCCGTGAGGTTGAATGTTTTTTGGATATGATCTATGACTGTTGGCGATTGTTTCAAAAGGATCTGGATGGATGAGTTTGTCACAATAGGCAATCCATACGGTGAATTCAAGAAGTCATCCACGTCTTGGGTGATGGTAGCAAGACCAAGGAAATATTTACGTCCGCGCTTTGCCAAACCAAAGAGGAAGGATGCGGTATCTTCGGATTTCATCATCCACCACGCCTCATCAATGACAAGGAGACGGCGCTTGAGATTTTTACGAATAGCATTCCATATATAGTGTGTGACGATATACATTGCAACCGGCTTGAGCTCATCTTCCATGTCGCGGAGCGAAAATACCACGAACTTCTTGTTAATATCGACATTCGAAGGTCTATTTATGAAGCCGGCCCACGTACCTTTTGTATACTTACTGAGGCGCTGTACGAGTGAGTCACCACCCTCCATGCCTGCGAGGACGAGCTCAAAGTCTGAGAGTAATGGCGGTTCTACAGTACGAAAATCTGCCTCAGGCGTGATATCTTTGAGGGCATAGGTCTCACTGATCGCTCGGTCGATGATCGCGTCCTCTTCTTGGGTGAGTCCGCCTAACATGATACGGAAGAGGCCGACCAGGTTGATGATGTTTGAACGCAACACATCGGCTGCAGATTCATCTTCACGAGGTATTGGTAGGTCAAATGGGTTGATATGATGTTCTGAGTTCAAGGAAATATTAAAGTACTTCCCTCCAGTTGCTTCGGCCATATACTCGTATTCTTTTTCTGGGTCGATAACTATGACATCTGTATCGAACATCAGGGTACGGAGAATTTCGAGCTTGGTTGCGTATGATTTACCAGCGCCGGCCGTTGCGAAGGTGACAGAGTTGTAATTTTCTAGGGAAAATCGATCAAAGAGCACCAATGAAGAGTTGTGGCGGTTGATACCGTATAGAATGCCTTTGTCTGAGGTGAGGTCAAATGAGACAAATGGAAAGAGTGACGATAGTGGCGATGAATTGAGCTTCGAGTGTACTGTCAATTGGTCATCTGCAATCGGAATAACTGATTTGAAGCCTTGTTCTTGCTGGAATAGGGCAGGTTTGACATACACTAGCTTTGATTCGAGGATAGATTTGATCTCGGACTCAAGCTTGTCGAGCTCACCTTCAGAGTCGGCGAAAAGTGTAATGTAGACACCCACATCAAATAGGTGTTCCTGTGCCTGCATGAGCTGATCACGGAGCTGCTCGAGATCTTGGTATGCAGTATCCAATGCCGGATCACGCACCAATCCCTTCTCTTCCCTACGCAAAATCTGGCTCTGAACTTCAGCAACCTTCTTTTGGAAATGGCGGAGAATCTTTGCCGTATCAACCGGATGGATGAATATTGAGATATTAAAAATCTTATCGAGGTTAATGATCGGTGCAAACCAGCTTTCGTCCAAGAAACGTGGATATGAAATGACAAAAAGCGTACGGCCTACCTTTTCACCAAGATTGAGGTCTTTTGGGCTTATTTTGAGTGCGGATGGAGAAATGACATCTTTGAGCTCCAACACCCCAGCCTGATAGATTTCCTCGGGCAGGATGGAGACGATAGGTGATGAGTCGTCTTTCTTTCCAAATAAATTACCAAAAAATGACATACGTTTAGGTTATCTGTATAGGCTTCTCTGTTTCTCCTGGGTTGAAGAGTTTGTAGAACAATTCTACCACCTCTTCTGTCCCAAGTTCTGCGGCTCGAATACCACAGCGTACCAGCCCCTGTTCGACCACAGCGACACGTTGTTCAAGTTGGCTGCGGTATTCCTGAAATTTTGCATCAGCACTTGCCGTCTGTTCTTTTGCCGTGCCCTTGCTGGGAAATATATTCGAAATCGGATTTTTGCTTGCGGTCATGAGTGGTGGGTCATAGGGTATGACGACAAAGAAGCTCTTTGACATGATGTTGGTGTTTTCAACAAAGGTTTTGATGAACTCTATATATTCACGTACCTGGATTTTCATGAGTTCCGTAGCCTGTTCTTTGTAGCGGTCTTCGAGGAGAGCGATGTAGGGTCTAATATCCAGCTTTTTTGATTGAACGAATATCTGGATAGAAAAATCGAGCGAATTAACGAAGTTCTGGAACTGCATCAGAATAGAACTTTGCTCATCTTGGGATTTCAAGGCAAAGTTGAGAGATGATACCAAGACGATTGCGCGCATACCGCCATTCTTGAGGATAATGACACCGTCGCGTATCTCCTGTATCGGAATAAAATCTTGGGTTGTTTTTGATGATACGGCAGCCATTATCGTTGATTTTTATTTGAATACATACTTTCTTTGATATCCAGGCTCCAGCTTAGGTCTTTCAATTTGCTGTCAGAAATTTTCGGAACCATGATAGAGGCATAGTTTTTAACATCTGTAGCCTCCGCCTCGGTCGTTTGAGGCGTTGTTCTATCCGCCTTTCTCCATATATAGAGCTTACTGCCGAGATAGTATTTAAATGCAGCTTCGACAACAGTTATAAAAGGTTTGTTATTTATCTTATAGAAAGCGAGTGCGCCTGATATGGCCATAATCAAGATGATCGGTACAATGGCCAGGGTTACGTTTCCAAGAAATACATAGACTACGAAAGACAGTCCTCCCCCACCAGCCAAGTAGATAAACTGCTTGAGCGTGAGTGGCCCGAAGATCTTATCCTCGACTTCTATAAATTGGGGAACTTGAAATCGCATTGCTCATATTATAGCGTCAAGCGAGGATATGGGAAAGCGTTATTTAATAGGCTCTCGGTATGGATCAGGTCCTCCAGATGATTTTGGTGTAGGAACCGTGATTTTTGGCTTTTGAACCGCAGTCGGCGTTGCCACTACATTTTGCATAGACTGCCCTGCGGGTTTACTGAGTAGGAGGTCTACAAGTGGCTCTGTATGGCTTTCCTCCTTTTTGGTAGATTTGGCCGCACTAGTCTCACTAAATGGACCCGCTTCCTCCTCTCCTACAGGTAAGTTTTGTGGTGGTTGACTGGTGTGAGCTGTGCTTGAGGGTGGATTTTCAAGTCCGGCAAGGATGTTTCCCCTGTCAGCAGGAGTGACCATCTTGTTTTCTGATTCTGGTTCAGGTTTTTCAATGGTGATGCCACCCATACGCTCTAGATTTTCGCTTGTCTCTGGAGCCGGGCTGGTTTGTTTTTGCAAATTTGTTTTTAGTACACTAAATACATTTGAGTTAATTTCCACCACAACTTTATCCGCGAGTTCCTGGTCGATAGAGAGTCGGGTCATTATGTGTCTAGTAAAGTCTGCAGAGGTACTGACACCTTTCAACACATCGCATACTTCAGCATACAGTTCTCCCATTTGGTCGATATTCAACCCTAACTTTTTTGAGGTAATTTCCAGGGTATCATAAAACTGCGGTGATGATATGTAGCTTTTTATTTGTTCCAATTGGTTATTTTTGTCCATAATTGTTCATGCTAATTCCACCAGTGGTGATTTTCAGGCTTATTCATAAATGACAATGCCTTATGAGTTGAACCTCCGCTATGTCTTGTATGGTTTGTGTCCCAAAAGGCAATCGCCTCGCCTATCGCTTTCTTTTTAGTATTATCAATACCCTCGTCGTTCATTTCTTTGAGTTGTGAAGGCTTCAAGAAGGCAATAACTGCTGGGCGTACCACATCATCAAGACCCATCAGTTCTTTACCACTCATACCGTTTACGATTGCCTCGACAGTTTTCGAGCCACCAACACCTACCGGGTTCTTCTCCACCGCTTCGTGCAAGGCCTCCTCTCTCGTCTTGGAGAGTGTGCGTTTGTCGTCATCACTCATGTTACCCATCATAAACTTAAGCGTCTCGACATCGTCATTTTTTGCAGCGGTGACCAGTGCCGCCTTACGTGCGTCAACAATCTCTGCCTGATCATCGGCTGAAATATCATCAGATTTCGCAATCGCCTCAAAGTCTGATTTTTTGAGATGTTTAACAATATTTGGATCTTTCAAAACTTTTGAACCTAGTGCAAGACGTTCCTTCTCGTTCATCTTACTCATAGCATCTTTGTATTCTTGTGATGTAGTACTCTTGGACGACATCAGGCTCTGTAAATGAGAGCCACGGTCAAGTTCGCGTTGCTTCTTTGTTACTTCTTTTTGAGTCTTTGCTATATCTTCGTATGACCTGTCACTACCAAATTTAGCTTTCGCAGCTGCTCCTGTTGTTACTGCCCTCAAGTCACGACCAAACAGGCTGTTGCCAAATCGACTTTTGTCCAGTTTTTTATCCAAATAATTACCCGCATACCCAATCGTTCCTCTACCCGCTATACCCCCCGTCCACCCACCAACTTTTTTCCAAATGGCATCTGCTCCGACCTTATCTGCCCACTTTGGCATCATTGCCCCCATACTCATTGCACCTAATAGAGGTAGATTGAGCATAACGATCACGAGGACTGCGTTCACGGCAAGAATCATGAGATCACTCAAGAAATTCCCACTTGGGCTGAGTGATCCAACGTATCCATCTTTGAATATTGATGTAGAGGTGAGTACTGAGAGCGCAAAATACATCAAGAGCAAATACACTGGCATGAATATGAGCTGTTCTTTGAGGTATTTTCTCCACAAACCTGCATATTGATCAATTTCTGGCACAACATAGGACGCAAAGAAAATAGGTGAAAACGCCAGCAAGAATATCAAAATAACAAAACGAACAATAAAGGCCAGTGACGCCAAGAATAAGCTCAGTGCCGTAGTGACCATGATAATAATAGAGGTGATGCCAGTGAGGATAATCTTGAGTGAGGTGCTCACAAAGCCATTTCCAGACTGTATTACTTTCTGGCCATTTGCACTCAAAGTGCCATCAGGGTTGTATAAACGGGTCACACCAAGAGATTGCATGAATATGGTCGAAATGCCCCCGTCGGCATTGCTTGTGTTTATAAATTTCTTCATATCCAACGATCCGTCCAGTGTTTGTTGAGGTGCGATTGCGCTATACAATTGCAAGGAGACGATATTGGACACATCGATTGCCAATCCAGTCAGGAAAAAACTGAAGTTGATGAGAATGCCTGCAACGACAATATTCTTGATGCGATCGCCAAACTTTGGGCTCTCAAATCCGGTGATGAGCTGTATCGCAGAGTATAAGAGTCCGAAAATAATGAACATACCTGAGATATCTCTGATCGCCTTCCATACGGTATAAATAGCATCAGTTGATGCTACGAACTCCTTGATATGCATTGTCAGATTGATCGAGAAGTTCATGAGCGAACCAGCCAGATAGACGAGCCAGCTTGCCATGGTCTGGAAAGAGTAGAAGAGGTTAGCCAAACTATCGGCAATAAGTGTTGTCAGATTGAAACTGAACATATTTCCCTCTGCATGGGCGATCGGAGTCAGTGCGATTGTTACGGCCAACACACATACAACGACAAACCCAGCACGTGTGAAGTGTCGAGAGGTTAAAATATGTATTGATCTAATAATGCGTGACAACATGTGTTTTTAGTGGAAACCAACAAGTAGTGGATTGACAAATGTGTGGTATGGGAAACCGCCGAATGTCAGATTATATGGCAACTCGTTACAAATCCTTTGGAATGTTCCAGCGTCCTTGTCGAGAATGGTCATAAGTGAATCGACACTCTTTTTGCTCTGCGTTGCATCTTCTGAGCCGTCGACACCTGCCTGTGCACCCTGGAGGGTTGAACTAATTGAAGCATCAACACGATTGAAACCAGCGCTTATATCATTGTCAGTTACACCTCGAATCTGAGCATTGGTTGATGAGTTGGTTGTGTTTTTGTAACTATCAATTTTATTTTGTAGCACCATCTTCTTTTCAGTGGTGGAGGATATCATCAAGTCAATGCTTTGTGCCAAAACCAAGTCGACACCGCCAATCATCCTCTGTCCGTATTCACGTTGTGATGTGGGGAAATTTGCTGTTGAAATTTTTGTACTAAAGCATGCTCGGATAGAGACGTATTTTGTTCTTTCGGTACTGAGCAAGCTCAACGTTTGGTCATATTGGTTTATAGTATCTTGACCAAGATTAATCACTGAATTTGAGCCACTGAGGGATCTGTTTTTGGTCGATTGAATATCGAAACTGTTTTGGTTGTACGATTCATCACTAAGCTGAGTGAGATAGGCCTTGGAGTTTCCACCAAGTCCTGATCCGTGACCACTGAGTGCCGCCAGTCCTTGAGTAAACATTTGATTGACGAGCGCGCCGGTAATAGCGTCGATGCTATCGCTTATTGTTTTAACAAGGACAAGCTTGTCAGATGGAATGTTGAGTTGTTTTTGGAGCGATCCAGCAATCATTGATCCTGGGGTTTGAACAGAACAATCCTGATAAGTGGTCTTACCATTTTTTGTTGTTTTCTTGATGCCCGTTGCCTTGCCAAAGTCATCAAACCCAGATGAACCAAATCCATTTTTCTCAAGATCTCTGATATCAGATGCATTTAGACCATACTGTGAACCTGCTATCTCGACAGTGCTACGTCCATCGGCGGGTACATCATATCCCCCACCCGAAGGATCAATAGTAAATTGATTGGTGACATCTGTACATTTATTCCATGACAAGAAGCCGGCACCACGATTCAAATCATTGTTAACGGACGCTTTTCTCTCGGCTATCTTTTGTTTCAAATCTGAATCAGCAAGAAGATATGCTCCGACTGGATTGTTTTGGGCTTGCGTAGTGTATGCAAGAAATCCTCCCCAGCCTCCCTGCGAAAAGTCGCCATTCATGAAATTTCCCAGCGTTGCTCCGTCGGCCGAGCCTGTCAATGTAATCCCGCTATTACGCCCAATATTCTGCACTGAGTTTCGTGTATTATTTATGACGGTACTCAACGTACACGAGTACCGTTTGTTCATTGATGAAGCTTGGTTGAGCGCTATGTTTAGACGCAAATCAAAACTAAATGGCGAACATAACTGTGACAGTGCACCAGTTTTCTCGAGGAGCTCCCCGGTAATTTGATCACCAACATCCATGAAAAAGCCCTCTGGGTTTGTGATAAATGCCGGACTCCCTTCAAACCCCGTATTAATCCAATTGACCACGCTTGCGGTCATGCGCTGGATAAGCTGGTTGGCGATCATCACGGCGAGCTTGTTTCCAACGAACTCTTTCCAGTTATCCATGATGCAGTACACGTCGAATAGTCCGCAGGCGGTCGGTACCGGTAGTGCTTGCGCTTTCTTTGCTGGAATTGCAGCAAATGGCGAGGCGATAACACAGAGCATGAGTATTCCGATCAACAATTTTTTTATGTACGAATTCGTTTTCATATTATTTAATCATGCTAAAAATAATTGCGGGCTCGGCACTGGAAAATTGTAGGTTATGCTGGGCAAAAACAAACTTGAGATCCAAAAGCCCATCACGAAGCTGGCCTAAAGATTTTTCATAGGTTGCGAGAGCGGCGATGCTCTGGATCGGGTCCGTGAAAACTTTTGTCATACCGTGTGAACCAAAAGCAATCGCACTTACACCGTTGACCAAATTTACATGGAACGTCGCAAGGGACTGCGGAGCGGGCACACTGAGGATACCGGTCAAAATGGCATCATACGAACTAGCAATTGATTCTACTGTTTTGATTTGAGATGGATCTTCATCTTCCAGTGCCTGTAGTGCAACGGTGGCAGCATCTGATGTTGGCATGTGAGCAGAAAAGATGGTACCGATTGCATTTGCGTACACTCGTTCTAAGCCACTGTCTTGCGATGTTGATATATTTATTTCACGAATGTCATACACGCGCGCTTGTGGCGCAGCGTCGACGAGGTTGTTTGTCGTCTGATCAACAAGCGCCTTGATCGCTTGTGGGTCCTCGCTCAAATTATTTTGTTTGAGATACATATATTGCTCAAAAAACTTTTTGCCGAATTGGCCTGTGAGAGTATCTGGTTCCGATGGCACGGTTTTTTCGGCTGTACCGGATGTTTTGATCGTAGTACTTCCTGTTAAAAATTGTTTTTTCCAATCCACAGACGAAGAAATGGTCCCCTGTTCAGTGGATGAAGAAACAACTGCATCAACTTGTTTTATTTGATCAGTTTTTTCGCTCACTGATGTGCCGAATGCTGCATATCCGGCGGCTGCGACTGCCAGGATGCACACAACCAGTATCACCAACGTCTGAACATGCTGTCGGGGTAGGGACATACGACATAATTATATAGTAATACGGCCTTATTTGCTGGATTTTCTGTGGACAATAGATCACGATAGATTCGTGGTACAATTGTTATATGAAAAAACACGTTATCGTTCTGGCTTTAGCCGTAATTTTATTGCTTGTTCCGGCACTAATGACGCGCGCCGCAGTCCCACTTCCTTTCGGGGGATTGGTGACGGCAGTTACCCCGTGCGATGAGGGTCTTCTAACTTATGTGCTTACACCGCTTACTGGGGTGATTCCGTTAATGTGGCTTTGGGGTGAATTGCCATTTCTCATGTATATTCCTCCTCATCCGGGGCAAGAGTTGCTCGGTTGGACCGCCACTGTTCCGATTCCATGTACCATATCAGGCATTCCATACAATGGTGGTCTCCCTATCCTCATGCACGGATCTAGTATTTAGCTATATTTTGAGCCATTCTTCGACTTTTAGGTCCTCAGCACGGACGTTTTTGTCGAATCCTGCCTTTTCCCAAATAGCCCCAATTTCTTCCTTTGAGAGGACATCTTCTAAATTTCTGGCCAAAAGTTTCCTTTTGTGAGCAAACCCCGCTTTAACAATGCTGAAAAAGCGCTTAACATCAAGGTTTTTTGAGGTAAATGCGATATTTGATATATGTTCAATCGATAAAATTGCTGAATCTACCGTCGGTGGAGGTGTAAACGCTCCCGGAGGAACTTTGGCTATAATATGAGGCGTGCCAAAGGCTTTTACCGAAATTGAAAGAATACTTTCCTTGCCATCTCGTGCACAGATTCGCTCAGCAACCTCTTTTTGCACCAGTAATACCATACGAGTCGGCCGTGGCCCGTGTTCAAGAAATTTTTCCAATATGGCACCGGTGATGTAGTACGGAATGTTGGCGACGAGTGCGAATGATCCATCCAAAATAGATTCCGTTGATAAGGTGTGTTCGTACAATACATCCCCAGAAATAATTTTTAATGCACCATTTTTGATTTCAATGAAAAAATCCTGCTCGAGCATAGCAATGGCGCGTTGATCTTTTTCAACAGCGATGACATGTGCACCCGCGCTCAATAATGCGCGAGTTAATACTCCAGTACCGGGTCCAATCTCAAGTACTGTCTCCCCTTTTTGTATGTGTGACGCAGAAATAATCTGCTCAAGCACATGTGTTGAGTTCAAGAAATGTTGCCCCAGTGATTTTTTCGCAGTTAATTTCATCGTGGTGTGTGATTCCTAGCTTAGCACAAGTGAGTTGAGTATGGGTGAAGATACATTGCGGAGCGCGACGGCGCGAGCATAGCAATTTTTCAGCAGAAAAATATGCGCGTATCTGAACCCATGCTCGACGAACGATGTGCGTCCCTAGAAATCAATAAACAGCGCTTTTGCCCCCGTTGGTTTTTCCGGAGGCGCTTGATTTTCAATCAATTCTTTTTCAATATCATCAATAAATTCTGATGAAGTGTTTACACGTTGAGCGCCATACACGGTTCGTATAAGTGTGTGGCTCAAATGTACCTTGTTTCGTGCGCGCGTCAATGCGACATAGAATAGTCGTCGTTCTTCTTCTGCTTCTGCAGGACTTATACCCGCGTCATCCATGTGTTTAAATGGGAATAAATCTTGTTCGAGTCCCGCAATAAACACATGATCGAACTCCAATCCTTTTGAGGCGTGAACAGTCATCAGTTTTACAGCGTCCTGATCCTTTTGGAGGTCATCTTGATCGCTTGCCAGTGCAGCATTCTCGAGAAACTTTTCGATGCCCGCACTCTGACTCGTTGGCTCATCAGTCGTGGTCTCTTTGTATTCGTCGTACTGCGCAGCCACGGTGACCAATTCTCTAATGTTGAGCAGGCGCTCCTCATCTTCCGCATCTCCACTGAGCAACACTCGCTCCATACCGCTCTCTTGAATAACGAATTTTACGGCCTCAGATGGGCGTTTTGACATTATTTCAGCACGTATATCCTCAAGTAGTTTCCAAAAGTTTTCAATCTTGGCTTTCATTGCTGGTGGCAATAGGTCAGGTCGCCCAGACATGATTTTTGCCACTGTCGCTTTACCGATACCACGAGTAGGTACGTTTATAATTCGCCCAATATCACCCCACGATTCCCTATTCAATGATGCGCGAATATATGAGAGCACGTCTTTGACTTCTTTTCGTTCAAAAAAGCGAACACCTACGAGTTGGTACGGAATATTTTTCTTGATGAAAGCCTCTTCGATCGCGCGAGACTGGAAATTGGCACGATACAAGACTGCAATATTTCGTGCAGGTGTTCCCTTTTCGATCAAATCACGCGCAGTGTCAGCAATATTTCGGGCCTCGTCTACTTCTGTATATGACGCATTGAGTGCAATCTTTTCACCATCGGCATTATCGGTGTATAACGTCTTCTTTTTTCTGAGTGTATTCTTTTCGATGACACTGTTTGCTGCTGCGAGAATAGTTTTTGTTGAGCGATAATTTTTTTCAAGTGCAATCACCGTTGTGTTCGGATAATCTTTTTCAAAATTGAGAATATTTTCTATGGTCGCACCACGCCAGCTGTAAATATTTTGGTCAGCATCTCCTACTACACAGATGTTTCGGTGCGCTTGTGCCAAAAGCTCGGTCATTTTGTATTGAACTTTGTTTGTATCCTGATATTCATCAACATGGATATATTTCCAGATCCCCTGGTATCTTTTCCTCACTAGTTCATTGGTCGCGAGAAGTCGCGTGGCCTTCCATAATAGATCATCAAAGTCGAGAGCCTTCTCTTTCGCGACGATTGCGTCGTATTTTTCCCACACTTGGGCCGCCAGTTCTTCCATGTACGACTTTGCGGTATCTGCGTACTCAATCCTACCTACGTTGTCCCCTTTGGCGCGTGAAATCATGTTCAATAGTGTGCCGGGGTCAAACTGTTTTGGGTCGACGGAGCACTCTTCCATGGCCTGTTTTATGGCTCGACGTGAATCGGCACGGTCAAAAATGGTGAAATGTCGGGTAAGCCCAAGTAAAGCCGCATTTTCTCGAATAATATGAACTCCGAGGGCATGAAATGTGCTCACGAAGGGTCGTTCAAATGTAGAAATAGGACGATTTATACCCGCATTGTTCGCAATCAGCGCCTCGACGCGCTCTCGCATCTCCTTTGCGGCCTTGTTGGTGAAGGTAATTGCAAGAATGTTATGTGGAGCGATGCCCTTTTGGATCAAATTGAGAATGCGATGTGTGATAACCTTTGTTTTTCCAGATCCTGCGCCGGCAATAATAAGAACAGGTCCTTCCAAGGTGTTGACTGCGCGTTGTTGTGCATCATTGAGACTATTCATGGACGGTAGTGTATCAGAAGAATCGATATTCACGAATTTTTTTGAATGCGTCCGCTTTTTCTACAGATTTTAGGTCAGTATTTCACACTATTAATTGACATAACTGCAATATTTGTGACTGTGTACAGTGTTCATTGACAATAGTTTGGCACCTGATACCCTGAATAGGTACCCGCAATGGTATGCGTTTAAATATGGCTTAGCAGAGCCATTTATGCTTTATACCATCGGGCACCGATTATCTGCAAAACCATCGCGAAAGACTTGCCAGAAAACGAAAAATAGTATGCAATTAGATACCTCACCGATACGTACATACTCGCGCATTTCCACACGAACCTTGGTTAGGCTCGTGGTCCTTGTTTTAGTCCTTATAGGTCTCGCCTTTTATACCAAGACCGCTCGTGCTGGTCTTATTTCATATATGCAAACCGTCATTGGGGGAAACAAGGTCTCCGCAAAAGTTACCCAGTCCAAGACACCCCTCGCTTCTCAAACTCTTGCATTACTTCAGGCTGCCACCAATCTTGATCCAAACCCTGAAAAATACTCTGAAGTGGCCCCAGTTGTTGGTAATGCTTTGTCAGCCGATGTTGTTCTATCCGAGGGTGCACAAGCAGAGACGAGCACGACTATTAGTTCATATGTGGTGCGTGAAGGTGATACAGTCTCAAGTATTGCCCAGATGTTTGGCGTTTCAGCAAACACAGTGATGTGGGCAAATGGTATTAGCCGTGCCACCGCGCTCCCTGTTGGCCAACACCTCATCATTCTCCCTGTAACTGGCATCAGTTATACTGTCAAAAAAGGAGATACTATCAAAGGTATCGCCACAAAATATGGTGCAGATATTACGGAAATACTTCATTTTAACGACATTTCACTTGGTTCAACGCTGGTTGTTGGTCAAAAAATCATTATTCCAGATGCGGAACAAGCAACACCAATCAAGGCTAATACAACTCTCGTTAAGGGGTATGTCAGAGACAATCGTGCCCACGACACAAACGGTCCTGATTACGGATCTTACTATATGCGCCCTTGTGACATAAGCGAGTGTGTTAAATCACAAGGACTTCATGGTCACAATGCGGTAGACCTGGCTTCTTCTTATCACAAGATTGGTGCTCCTATTTATGCTTCAGCACCGGGCACAGTCATTCTAAGTAAAATGGGTGGATGGAATGGTGGATATGGTAATTACATCATTATTTCGCATGACAATGGCACGCAAACTGTGTATGGGCACCTTTCACAAACACTTGCCGTCGCAGGTCAGCGTGTTGAAAAGGGTCAGGTCATCGGATATATGGGCAATTCAGGAAATTCGACGGGCCCACATCTTCATTTTGAGATTCGTGGCGCAAAAAATCCCTTTTAATCGTCGCATCACCCAAGTTGTGGTCGGTATTGGAGCGCCTCGAGGAGGTGCTCTTTTTGTATATGACTGTCCCCTGCTAGATCAGCAATAGTTTGGGCAACTTTGATGACGCGATGAAATGAACGACCCGAAAGCCCGAGCCTTTCAGCAGAAGTCTTGAGGGTTTGACGGACATCGTCACTCATTGATACCAATACATCGAGGTGTTCTGCCCCCATTTCACTATTGAACACGAGATGACTCGCGTGCGCTTCAAAACGTTGTCGCTGTCTGTCACGCGCGCGCTCGATACGTCGACGGATTGTTGAGGAACGTTCCGATACTGATGTTTTTGAGGCAAGTTGTTCATAATCAATCTTTGAAACAGGAATCCAGATATCTATACGATCTACAATAGGACCGGACAGCTTTTGCCAATATGCACGAACGATACGTTCGGCACAGGTGCACCCGGCATGTTTACCTCGTCCACAGGGGCATGGGTTCATAGAAGCAATAAGTATGCATTGCGCGGGAAATGTAAGAGATCCTTGAGATCTGGATACAGTGATCTTCCTGTCTTCAAGAGGCTGGCGGAGCGATTCGATGACGTCTCTACTAAACTCTGGTAACTCATCCAAAAATAGTACACCACGATGTGCCAGTGTTACTTCTCCCGGCTTTGGGAAGCTTCCTCCTCCGACAATAGATGGATATGACGCTGTATGGTGGGGCGCCCTGAACGGTGGGGTTGCTATAAGTCCAGTCGAAAGCAAGTGCGCTGCGGAATATATACTCGTCACCTCGATGGAGTGCTCATATGAAAGCGGTGGTAACAAGGAATGAAAACTTCGTGCCAGCATGCTCTTTCCCGTGCCGGGCGGTCCAAGTAATACTACGTTGTGTGCACCAGCTGCCGCTATTTCGAGACCACGTTTGGCAGCCTCATTGCCCCGAATATGCACCATGTCATCAGTATATGATGGTGGATCCTGCAGGACGATGACTGGCGGTAGAGGCGTGATGCGTACTGATCCATCCATATGGTTCAGGATTTCTTTTAGTGAGTGTACTGGATACATAGTAATCCCTCGCGCCAAAGACGCTTCCTCAGCATTTTCCGCAGGAATAAAAACAGAAGTGAATCCCTGCTCAACTGCTTGGTGAACTATTGGTAGAACTCCGGCAATTCTACGAATCTTGCCATCAAGTGATAATTCTCCAAGAAATAGTTTATTGTCCGCATCCAATTCTATATCACTGCATGCTGCCAGATATGCCAGTGCCATCGCCACGTCAAATGACGGTCCAACCTTACGAAGGTCTGCGGGCGCGAGGGAAATGATAACCTTTTGATTTTTTTGTTTTGGAGATATGTACCCACTGTTCTTTATAGCAGCGGAGATCCTATCTCGAGCCTCATCGACAGCACGATCGCCAAGTCCAACAATGGAAAATGAGTGTAGACCATTTGAAATGTCTACTTCTATGGTAACTATGTGCGAACGAAGACCAATAAGCTGTGCGCTGTATACTCTGATAAGTGGCATGTTTTCAGCCTATCAAATCAGTATGAAGAAACGCTGAAGAATCGATAAAGATTCGCTGGAGATTGATTTGTGTGTCCGAATTGCTCCAGCTACTACTAAGCAGTGTGAGCGTGCTTTATAGAGATGCGTGCTGAAGGATTTGCGAGAAGCCGCTCTTCCTCAATAGGTTTGCCACAGGTTTCGCAATTGCCATAAGTACCGTTATCGATCCGTTCAAGGGCTGCCGATACATCCATGAGCTGTTTATCGAGTTGACTTACGATACTTGTGTTTTCCTCGAGCTCTTCGAGTTTGTCAGCGACCTCATTTTCATCTGCTGAGTCTACTTGCATATCAGCTGTTGTGGCTTCCCAGTTACCTGCTACCCCGGGATTGCGGCGCCCGATACCACCGAGCTGACTCTCCAAGTCGGCTTTTTCTGCGAGCAGTTTCTTTTTGAATTGTTCGAGCGACTTTTTATTCATACCAACATCCTATCGTATAAAAGACTGTTTTTCAAGTCGGCTCAGGATTTCTGCGAGGGTCGATTCTGTGTCTGAAATCACTAACTTTGTATTGTCGATAAATGAATACAGGAAGAGTATCTGTCCACTATCGGTGCGAAATGCTCGCACGTCCTTGTTTTTGACAATACGATCTTCAAATTTGCCACGGATGGTGAGATATTGTCGAAGGGGGGCAACGGTCTCCACCGTCGTTGAAGCTGTCCCTGATCGGGTAGAAGAGGCTGTGGCATTTCTTGTCGTTGCGGTGCTTGTTGCTTGTGCCATGGAACTGGTGGCAGCCGTTGTACTTCCAGCAAAAGGCAAAATTGAGTCTATTCCACTGAGTGGGTTTACCGGAACGACGGCACGTGATGTTCCATTGGCGTTCAGAATACCCTCAACGTTGTCTGGGTATAGGAATTGTCGGAGATCGTCAGCCATGACTCGTTCCCACTGGAGCATGCCCGCAAAAGTATTTTGGAAGAAGTTTGTTGTTCCTACGATGAAAACACTTTTTACATTGTCAGGACTATTGTATACACCAAGCATCCAGTTTGGTGTGAGTGACCTGGTCAGTATATCGGGCGCGTTGATATCCAACCGTTTGATCATGTCTGTCGCAGAGACACGTACAAGCTGGCCAGAAGTATCTTTGGTTGCCATGATAATTTCTCTTATGGAGTTAGGTTCTTGTGGCTTGTTTATTTCTTGTGCGATGGTCGCTCTCATAAGATTGGGACTCTGTGAAGCTATAGTTAGCACAGCTTGAGTATCAGCCGGTATGATACTTGGAGAGGCCTTCTGCTGCGGGATTATTGGAGTGACCGGTGCCAGAGCGCTTTTACTGTAGAGGTAGTATGCTCCGTACGCCCCTCCCCCCAGTAATAATATGCTAATGACCAACATGGTAATCTTGCGTCCTGCATGACTCGGCGTCTCGTCCCCAACTCGCTCAGCCCCCTGTTGTTTCTTGCTTTCCGCAATAGCGATTGAAGCCGTCGATGTTCTTTTGTGCGACATTGCTTCCGCGACATCTCCTTCATACGTGCGTACAGGCTTTATTGTCTCACGCTGAAATCCCTGCTGTTCTTGCGGAGCAGTTGAAACAGGTGTCTGCGGTGCTTGCGGGGCCAGACTTTGTTGTGGAACGTTTTGGGAGGGGACTTGAGGACTTCCTGGTCGTGCTGCGACAGGCGCTGTATTTGCTCGGGCTGTGTCAGGACGAACATTTGTATGCAACGCAGCTGCAATTTCGTCTTGCAATAAACGAGCACGTTGCTGATCAGGAACTAACGGGGCTACAGGTTTTTGTATAGGTGTCTGAGGCTGGCTTTTTACTAGTATTGGTCCAGATTGATACGTAGGCTGAGGACGTTTCTGAATAACTGGACTTGATGAGGTGGCCGGCCTTGGAGCAGAGGGAGCAATAGGTTTTGCTTGGGATGCCACCACTGGCTTGAAAACAGGCTGTGGGGCTGGTGCGGTCCGAGGCGCAGTCGGTGCGCCTGGCATAACTGCTGCTACTGAAGGGGCAAATGGGGTAGCATCAAAGCTCCCAATCTTCTGGTCGAGCAGTTCCTCTTCAGGTGGTGGCGTCGAACGCTTTTCGGTCTCAATAGTTTGCGAGACGGGAGCCTGAGACGGAGAAACTACTTCAGAATCACCGGCGAATGCGTCGCTCGATATAGGGGATATGTTGTCCTCTGATATATCGAAAATTTGATTCGATAAATTAGCCGGCGGCGTTTCCGAGGCTGGTGCTGGCGCACTTAGGTTGTCTGATGAGAACTCCTCTTGTTGATCCATTACCATTCATTATAGCCTACTCGTTACAATTTCTACAAAATCTCTTCCCCATCAAAAACGCCCCTGTCCGGGGCGTTTTCTTTTGCGGTGTAGTTTTTAGTATCTTTTCTTGAAATCTTTTCGCGGTCCTCTGTCTCCCATTGGTTTTGGTGTTTCTTCCCTCTTGGTGAAGAAGTCTGGGTTAGCTCCCTTGATTGAGAGATTGAGTCTACCCTTTTCATCTACTTCCTTCACAACAACTGGAACCTTGTCACCTTCTTTGATATAGGTTTCAACACGCTCGACACGGAACGGTGCGATTTCTGAGACGTGTACAAGACCTTCTGCATTCGGACCGATCTTCACAAAGGCACCAAAGTCCATCATGCGTACGACTTCCCCTTCAAACTTTTCTCCCGGCATATATTCACGAGTCATGTTGAAGATGATTTCCTTTGCCTTGAGTGCAGTCTCATTTTTTCCAGTGATGAATATTGATCCATCATCTTCGATAGTAATATCATCGACGTGCGTTACGTCGCGGATTTCATTGATTGTTTTGCCACCAGTACCGATGACGAGACCAATCTGATCAGGTTTGATCTTCATGACAATAATCTCTGGAGCATTTGGTGAAATCTTTGGTCGAGGTGCGGCGATCTCTTTTTGGATGACGTCGAGTATCTTGAAGCGTGCTGCCTTTGCCTTTTCAAATGCTTCAGCAAGGATCTTGAGCGGAATACCGCCGACTTTCACATCCATTTGGACGGCTGTGATACCCTCTCGAGTGCCTGCGACTTTGAAGTCCATATCACCGTGGTGATCTTCTGGTCCCTGGATATCAGTGAGAACTTTATATTCCTTTTCATTTTTCATCATCAACCCACTGGCGATGCCGGCGACTGGTGCCTTTATTGGAACACCGCCGTCCATGAGTGCGAGTGTTGATCCGCAGACCGATCCCATCGAAGTAGAACCGTTGGAGGCCATAGCCTCTGAGACGAGACGGATCGTATAAGGAAATGCGTCCTTTGCTGGGATTACGGGAAGCAGTGCTTTTTCTGCGAGTGCACCGTGACCGATCATGCGGCGATTTGTATTGCCGACACGACCTGTCTCACCTGTTGAGAATGGGGGGAAATTGTAATGGTGCATGAAGCGCTTGTTTTCTTGGACAATCAAACCGTCTATAACTTGTGCATCACCAGGGCTTCCTAGCGTAAGGGCTGAAAGAATATGGGTTCCTCCGCGGAAGAATATGCCAGATCCATGGAGAATTGGTGAAACGCCTCCAGCCTGTGCGAAAAGTGGACGGACTTCATCCATGCCACGGCCATCTGCGCGCTTGCCATTTTGTATAGCTTCTTCATGAAGAAGATCATTTGTTGCTTCTTCAAAAACTTCTTGTGCCATTGCAGCATTTCCCTCGGGGAATTTTTCAGTGAACAACGTCGTCCACATGCCATTGATTTCACTGATGCCTTCGTGTCCAGGCTTGCCGCTCATAACATATGTAGCGAGCTTTGGTGCAATTTCTGCTGCAAATAATTCCTTCGTGCCAGGAGTTGCTTCAGGCAAAACAACCTCGGCTTTCTTTTTGCCAATTTCTTTGATAATTTTTTGCTGCCATGCCTGAACTTTTTCTATTTCCGCAGAAGCACGAGTGAGGGCCTCGTTGACAATATCTTCCCCAACTTCTTTACTTCCCACTTCGATCATATTGATCATGCCATCTTTTCCACAGGCGACCATTTCGAGGACGATACCTGCTTCTTCGCGCGCCTTGAAGTCTGGGTTGATGAGCCAGTTGCCATCTTTGCCGATACGTACGGCTGAAACAGGTCCATTCCATGGGATATCAGAAATGCCAAGCGCCAGAGACGCAGCTATAACTGATACTACATCTGGATCATCTTGATCAATAGAGAGAGTGGTGATGATGACCTGTACTTCATTGCGAATCTTTTGGTTAAAAAGAGGGCGAATGGTGCGGTCGACGATACGTCCAGCGAGGATTGCTTCTGTCGAAGGTCTTCCCTCGCGGCGGACAAATCGTGAGCCAAGAATTTTTCCGGTTGCATAAAAGCGCTCCTCGTAATCAACGGTGAGTGGGAAGAAATCGCCATCCTTGAGTCCACCCATGACGGCGGTAGCCAGGACGGTTGTGTTTCCGTAACGCAACATGACGGAGCCATTTGCGTTCTCTGCGAGATCGTTAAATTCAGCAGTCATTGTCTTGCCGCCAAGTTCGATCGAATATTCTTTTTTGTTCATAGTTCGTGTTCGCCCCAAGATTTCAGCTTTGAATGAATCGCGCACTGGCGCATGCCTTGCGGCGCTTCAAATCTGCCTATCCGGGGGCGAGTTAGTTAATAAGGTGCTTCGAGCACACGTAATGTAGCACATCGTCAAATGCTTTGACAATTGGCGTGTTTGTTCTTGTCTCGCTATTTCTTCCCACCCGATCTCAAGAGATACTTGCTCGAATTTTCATCGAGGTCCATAAAGTGGTCAACAGCATCAATAAGTTTAGCTGATGTTGATTTTCCAAATGAGGCAACCTCAACCTGGCATCCTTCTTTTCGTTTGAGGTATTCAACGAGAGGCACAAAGTCACCGTCACCGGTAACAAGGATAACCGCGTCAATTTTTGGAGCCATACTGACCGCGTCAATAGCCATACCAACGTCCCAATCGGCCTTTTTTGCGCCTGAACTGAAAACCTGAAGGTCTTTTACCTTGGTTTCGATGCCCATTTTGGTGAGCGCGTCAAAAAAGCCGGTTTCTTCGCCAGATTCGGTAGCAATAACATATGCCATTGCGCGGACCAGCTTGCGTCCGTCGAGAGCCTCTTTGACGATTGCGCCAAAGTTCACCTTTGAATGATACAGATTGCGTCCGCTATGATAGAGATTTTGTGCATCGATAAAGATACCGACACGTTGTTCTTTGTGTTTTACGATAGACATGAATATAAAAATTACTAACTAGTATTAAAATGATGTGTTTATAAAAAACTTTCAAACTACAAACCACAAACTACAAATAAATTTCAAATAACAATACACAAGCAGGTTTTAGCTTGTAGTTTGTTATTTGCAGTTTGTAGTTTCCGCCCCAAGTATAGCAGAAATAAGCAGAAGTAGCTTCCGCGGGGCGACCTATTTCTTGAGATCCAACTTCTTGATGATAGTTGAATAGCGACGAGGATGGTTTTTCTTGAGGTAGACGAGATGTGTCTGGCGGTCTGCGACCATACCGAGAAGACCACGGCGTGAATGGTTGTCTTTCTTATGTTTCTTGAGGTGATCGGTCAATTCATCAATACGCTTGCTCAGCATAGCAACCTGGACCTCCGCAGAACCGGTGTCCTTGTCATGAATAGCTGTTTCCTTGATGATTTTGCTCTTTTGTCGTGTAGTTAACATGATTGGAACATCATAGCATGAATAGGAGTAAGACGCAATATGGGCCTCAATAAGGTATACTTAAGGTATGTCGCTTAATATTAGAGACCTCAAACAACAATTTCTTGAATATGTTGAGATAGAAAAGGGTCGTTCGGTCAAAACGGTCCGAAATTATGACTTTTTCATCACCAAATTCCTCAATTATGCCAAGATCAAGTACCCAGAGGACATTACTTCCGATAAAGTCCGTGAATTTCGCCTATGGCTCAATCGTCAGCCTGTAGGAAGTTCTCGTGCTGAAGCGCGCACACTCAAGAAAAACACCCAGAACTACCACCTTATTGCTCTCAGATCGTTTTTGAAGTATATGGTCAAGAGGCAAATCAAGTCTTTGGCGCCTGACGCAATTGAACTCGCCAAAGTTGGCCATCGTCAAATAGACGTCATTACTCCGGGTGAGTTGCGTCGTCTCATGGACGCTCCAGACAGTGATTCTCTCATCGGTCTACGCGACAAAGCCATTCTCGAGCTCCTTTTTTCGACGGGGCTGCGTGTAGCTGAGCTCTGTTCCCTCTCTCGCGATATTGATCTTGATGCAGATGAGTTTTCTATTCGTGGGAAAGGAGATAAAGTGCGACTTGTATTCCTTTCTCCCGAATCGAAAACAGCTTTGAAGAGGTATTTAGATAACAGAAAAGATATGGGTGACGCATTATTCACTGAACTCAGTATTCGCGCGAGTAAAGCCTCATTAAAATCGGGTCTCAAGAATACCAAAGGCAAAAAAGGATCCAAAGAAGAGGCCGATCCCGGTGATAACCCACTTACTACACGCTCAGTTCAGCGAATTATCAAACGATATGCAACCAAAGCGGGTATTTCAAAGCGTGTTACACCTCACGTCATTCGACACTGCTTTGCAACAGATCTTCTCGGTAACGGTGCCGACATTCGTTCGGTTCAGATGTTGCTTGGTCACGCTGATATTAGTACCACGCAGATATATACGCACGTTACTGATTCTCAGCTCAAACAGGTCCATAAACAATTTCACGCAAAGAAAAAGTAACTCTATTTTCCTTTTTGTAATAGCTCCTCAGCTCGAATAAGATCGGCGGGCTCAGTTATTTGTATCCAATCTGTCGATACAATAGGCTTGATATTAAATTGCTTGCTTGCAGATACGATTATCTGTGGAAGGCCAAACTCTGTTTCACTAATAGGTACCAGTGGATATTCGAATATGTCTTTTGAAATCGAATACAAACCCGCACACACGAGTCCATCTTCAGCAGAAGGATATTTTTCCTGGATACTTTCTATATATCCACGCGTATCAAGCAGTACTTTCGCTTTGCCTTGGACAGAAGGGAGTGAAAATACGAGCACTGACCAGGGTATTTCGAGACATTTGTGCATGTCTTCGCGTGTATATATGTCATCCCCCATTAACACGAGGAACTTCTCCTCGTTTTGTAAATGGTCTTTGCAACAAAACAGCGAATGCCCTGTTCCGCGCAATTCATGTTGCATTACGTACGTTATTTTTCTTCCGTGGTGTTCCGATCCGAGCTCGTCCATGATCATATCTTTTAGGTGACCGACGACAATGATAACTTCGGTGATTGCCAAAGGTAATGACTCGATTTTATGTGTCAAAAGTGTTTTACCCGCAACTTTAAGGAGCGGTTTTGGCGTTGTATGGGAGAGATTCCCCATACGTGTTCCCTTTCCAGCGGCAAGGATGACTGCTTTCATATAAGGGCTCTATTTTAGTACATCATTTCAGAAATAACAAAATAAGATATACTAGTCCCATGCGAATCATCTCGTGGAACGTCAATGGCATCCGTGCCGTCCTCAAAAAGGACGAATTTCTTCCCTTTATTGAAAAATATAATCCAGATATTTTGTGTCTTCAAGAAACAAAGGCACAACAAGGGCAGGCAGAGATTGATTTGCCACAATATGAAGAATATTGGAACTCAGCTGTTAAAAAAGGCTATTCAGGTACAGCCATTTTCACCAAGATCAAGCCCATTACAGTTATAAACGGCATTCCAGATAAAATCTGTGCCAAGTTCGGTCTTATTGCAGATGAATATGGCGATCCTCGGACAGAAGGTCGCGTAATAGCGGCCGAGTTTACCGATTTCTACGTCGTGACCGTGTATACGCCCAATGCTAAGGACGATTTAAGCCGTATTCCTCTTCGGCATAAGCAGTGGGATCCTGCTTTTTTGGCTTATTGCAAGGAATTGGAGAAACATAAACCCGTCATCTTCTGTGGTGACCTCAATGTTGCCCATACTCCTGATGACCTTGCTCGTCCCAAGGAGAATGTTGGCCTCAAAGGTTTTACAAATGAGGAGCGAGAAGGTTTCGATAATATGGTTGCCGCCGGATTTGTTGATTCATTCCGTCTATTCAAAAAAGGCAACGGCTTCTATACCTGGTGGTCACACTTCGCCAATTCTAGGGCAAGAAATATTGGCTGGAGAATAGATTACATACTGGTCTCAAAAACGTTGCAACATAAGGTTAAAAAGGCGGAAATTCTCGATGAAGTCATGGGTTCTGACCACTGCCCTGTTCTTATTGAGACTGAATAGAACCCTCATTATAGCCGAAATACCCTAGAAATTACTCAAATCTGTTGGGTAATTTTACTTTGTGGTTGAGCTCTGGAATATAAAAAATGAGTTTTAAAGTAAAAGAAAAGCCGCATCGTTGTGACCTCTAGAAATGTGAGACCACGCTGATGCGGCTACGTACTAGAGGAGACATCGAAGATGAAAGAACTTGTGAGGTCGAACTGACCTCTAACAGACCGTAAGGTCTGACGCGTCCATTTAGATCCTAAGTTGACAGTGTGCACTGTCGTTCAAAAAAGTGTGCTTTCCTGTAGAGGAAGCGAGTGTTGTTGTTTGAGACAAGTACACCGTCATTTTGACTTAGCAGCCAAGGGCCGCATAAAAAATCTTCGTAGTCTCCACATGAGTGGAAGCCTACCCTGCTTATTTGAAAGATCTAGAGTTTATTTAGATCGCAGGAAAATAATACTGAAAGTTAGAGTTTAACCAGTTACACAATCTCATGCATCAAGATCGTGTACTATTTTTTCCGTATTATTTTCCTGCGATCACCTCGGATAACAAACTTGTCTACTGAGTATTGTATGTCCTTTATAAATGTCTGTAAAGGACATTTATGTGGATAACTTAAAGACAAATATAAATATGTCCAAAAACCTAAGCCACGTGGTGCTTTTTTCGGATGTCTTTTATGTTTTCTTCCTCTGCCTTACCTTTCTTTTCCCTACCAGCCTCTGCAATTTTCTTCAGGTCAGCATCATCGAGCTTGAGTAGCTCAAGAGTTTTCTTTTGCAAATATTCTTCTGTATTTAGTTTCGGATCGTCCAGAACCTCTTCCATAAGAGCATTCAAAACTAAACCTATTTTTGGTCCAGCAGGCATCTCCCCTATTTCCATGATCTTTTTACCATCAATATTGAGCATTGTTACAGATATCGGATCACGCAGGGCCTCTTCAACCATTGATTTGTATTTTCTCAAACGATAAGGGTCTGCCTTGGGCCTACCAGTCCCTATACGATCGCAAATACGAACGTTCATCAAATCCCAAATATTATCCTTACCCACGTTAGCGACCATCCTGCGCACTGCAGAAAGTGTAATTGCTTCTGTGTCTGTAAAAAACATATGCCAGCGCACAAGGGTTGTGATTTTTTCGATAGTTACACGTGAAAACTTGAGTCTTTCGAGTATTTTGCGTGTTTCACGTGAACCAACTACCTCATGCCCGTAGAAGGTCGGCTGGCCAGTTACACGTGAAACACCCTTTGTCTGAGGTTTTGCGATATCATGAAAAAGTGCAGAAAGCCTTATTTCTAGGCCCCAATTGCTATCTGCCGCATGCTGAAGACTGCGCAGGAGGTGTTCCCAGACGGTAAAAGCGTGAGCTTGGTTCTGTGAAACTCCAATCCCCCTCTCGAGTTCGGGTATGAAATGTTTAAGGAGGCCGGTTTCATGGAGGAGTTCGATTCCCTTCATAGGGCTTGGTGAGAGCACGATTTTTACAAACTCATCACGGATTCTCTCGAGCGAAACATCTTTGATCGTAGAACTAAGCTCATGTATTGCTGCCAAAGTTCCCTTTTCGAGCGAAAAGCCGAGTTCCACTGCAAAACGTAGAGCTCGCATCATGCGGAGCGCGTCCTCATTGAAACGGTCTCGGGGATCCCCTACGGTCTGGATGATTTTGTCCTTTATTGCGGCGAATCCCCCGTATAAGTCGATTATGTCCTTTATCGCACCTTTTGAAAGAGACACTGCTATCGCATTTACCGTGAAGTCTCTGCGCTTGAGGTCATCTTCTATCTTGTCGCTAAAGTGTACTTGGTCTGGATGGCGACGATCGGAGTACCCTGTTTCGAGGCGGTATGGCGTGACTTCAACATTGCGTAAAGAAATTTCCTCTGTTGCCTCATTGATAACAACCACCGTCCCGAACGTATTTTCGTAAACAGTTTTAACAAAAAGCCCTTGAATTTGCTCCGGAGTGGCGTTCGTAGTCACGTCCCAGTCTTTCGGAGTTCTTCCGAGGAATAGATCACGTACACAACCTCCAACCAGATATGCCTGAAAACCTCCCTTCTCAAGAGTTTCGACAATAGATACAATCTCGCCCGGAATAGGGCTATTTTTCATGCTTTTTGCAGGCATTGCGTAGTTATTGTAGTACAATTTGGGCTTTTTTACTAACTAGGTTAGTATGTAGACATTGCGCCCGTGGTGAAATGGATATCATATTTGTCTTCGGAACAAACGTTGGGGGTTCGAATCCCTCCGGGCGCACCAGATCAGAGGAGAATATTTGTGGAAATCGGAAACATACGTTATACTTGCCACGTTACATTATTGAAAACGCGGGTATAGTTTAGTGGTAGAATGCGTCCTTGCCAAGGACGAGATGGGAGTTCGATTCTCCCTACCCGCACAGAAATTCCCCTCCTCACATTGGAAATTAATGCACCCAGTGCTTTTGTTGCTACCCAGATCCGGCTCGCAGGAATAATAAAGGACATTTTCCAGTATTTCGAACGTTATCCCCGCCTTTTTGATGAATTTGCCAAAATATGGCTTAAAATCGTTAAAGTATCAGACAAACTGTGTATAACTGTGGATAACTCTGGGGGTAACGGGCATAAAAGACAGAAAATATGGCTTATTATCGTTAAAATGGCTCTAACTGGAGGTCTTATATGTATTTTATCAGTAAACCATCCGAGATACCCATATTTTAGGCCATATTCTACCACTCTCGTTTTAAAAGTCAGGACAAATGTGTTGAAAATCGACAAATATGACTGTTGTAATCCGTGTAAGTAGATAAAGTGCCTTATGTTTCACAAGAAACATTTCACGTGAACCGTTTAATCATAATATCTCTATGAAATAGTCATGAATACAAGGAAAATTGGCAATTTAGGTGAAGATCTGGCTTGTACCCACCTTATTCGGAGTGGTTATAAGATTGTTGATCGAAATTACCAAAGAAAGTGGGGTGAAATCGATATTATTGCCACAAAAGACGGAATTACTCACTTTTTTGAGGTGAAAAGTGTGACGGCCGACTTTTCACGTGTAACAGATGCGCATACTCCAGAGGAAAACGTTCATCGGTATAAGCTAAAGCATATCGGGAGGATGATAGAAACCTATTTGTCCGATAGAGATGGTGGGGCAATAGGGGAGTTTCAATTTCATGTACTTACTGTACGAATGAATCAGGTTACTCGTACGGCCCAGATAAGGTGGATAAAAAACATAATAATCTGACGAATCTTTCATTTTCGCTCGTGTATTTTGCAAGCCTGTGCTAGTATTGTCGCATTACGGAGCGTGGTGTAACGGCTAACATTTCTGTTTTGGGAACAGAAGACTCCGGGTTCGAATCCCGGCGCTCCGACACGAAGGGTGGTCATGATATACTATCACGACATGGTTCACGGCATATTTAATTTTTTCGATAAGCTCGAAGACCGTATACGCGGACATTTGAGCCGTTTTCCTATTCTATACACAATCATCGGTGGTATCGCGATCGTGCTGTTCTGGCGTGGCGTATGGCACACAGCGGACATTCTGCAAGCAAAGGGGGGAGTGCTTGGTTTTATTTTCTACGAACCCGTCAATTTGCTTCTTGTGCTCGCGGTATTGCTCGCGACAGGACTTTTTGTCTCATATTTTATTGGTGACACGATACTGATCAGTGGTCTGCGCAAAGAAAAAAAGATTCATGAGAAGACGGAAAAGGAAATAAAGGAGGAAGAGGCGACACTCAATGATATAAAAAAAGTTGTTAAAGAATTGAAAAATGAGGTTGATGAGATCAAAGACGCGGTCAAGGAAGATCATCGGATGCATCACGGAGAGGGGAAGTAGTCGTTGATTTTCAAACCAGCAATTATCTGCTAGGATAGCGAAACAAGGCGGGATTAGTTAAATGGTATAATAACAGTTTTCCAAACTGTGGTCGGGAGTTCGATTCTCCCATCCCGCACATTACGAGAATTCTATCTATAATATGTCCATCAAATTCAACGAAGTTACCTGGTACTCAAAGCTCGGCGCAATCATTTTATTTATTCTCGTCGTTCCTTGCCTTACGTTCTATATTGGCCGCCAATACGAGGCGACTGTTATCATCACCGAAGGTTTACATACTCCTAGTGATTCTAGTCTTACCCCACATGCAAAACCAACATCTGTATCTATGACGCCTGTAGGCGACCCACTCAATGCAACTTACACTATTGACGGTGAACAGATAACTTTAGTAAATGGCCTCTCATCACAATCAGTTGCGGGGAGTGCTGGTTCGCTCGAGACACGTGCATTTGGCAAGCCAGTCTACGGCGATCTCAATGGTGATGGTAAGCAAGACGCGATTCTTTTCCTCTATCAAGAGACTTCAGGCACAGGCATATTCTTTTATGTAGCAGCCGCCGTCAATCAGAATGGTTCATACAAAACTACGAATACCATTTTCCTTGGCGATCGTGTTTCACCAATGAATATAAATATTAAGGATGGGGAGGCAGCAGTAAACTATGTTGTTCGTCGAGATAATGCACCAATGACCGAGGCTCCTTCAGTTGGTGTTAGTAAATATATGAAGATCAAGAATGGGGAATTGGTAGAGAATATTTCCGCAAAATAGTTAGAGTGTTCCTTCCCACAATATCTCAAATACTGATCGGAAGATGTCTACCATGGCTGGTATTGCTACAACGACCGCCAGCGCCTTCACCTCTGGACCGATAATAACAATCTTGTCGTCATAAATATCAATAGTGCTCTTGAAATTATATTTTTCAGGCAAATATTTGAATGAACGCAAGAGTTTCGGATCATTCTGACCTTCTTCGGCGCGTGAATCGTGCGAGAGAAGTAATTTGACCCTGGTGTTTCGAGTTGCGCGCTTTTTGCGGAATGAAACGAGAAAGTCGCGGTCAATATTCAAGAATCCGGAGACACTGCCGATGATGTAGTACTCGCGATCGCGATATTCATCGAGGATGTTGTTGTAAAACGCTTCAAGCTCGCGTTTTGACTTGATCATGCGTACGCCATACTCTTTGAGCTCTTGTCCCTGCATGCGTTCGAGTACGGGAATGATCCTGGTGAGTGAGTTGAGCTTGTTCTCATACAGGGAAGTCAGCTTGCTTGGCCGAATAGGGGTAAAAAACTTCTTGCTACCTTGATCGGAAGCTATGACAACGCCATGCGAGATGAGGCGCTCAAGCAAGGGGTAGGCAGTGGTGCGTTTGAGGCCCATAGCAGAGGCCAATTGGGTGGCAGAAGCACCACCGAGCTCGATGAGCTTCACATACACAGAAACCTCTTGTTCTGAGAGGCCAAATTCACCCAAAACGCCTTTAATTTCATCATTATTCATTGTTGTTAAAAAATTACGACAATAATGCAAATTAAGTATAATATATTCGTAAATAAAGTCAAATTGAACATTAATTTGTTAATAAATATTGACAAATGAGGTGGAATGGTATATACTATAGGGTATGAAAACAAAAATCATTTCAATTATTGTTGTTTTGGCTATTATTGTCGTATTAGTGGCGACTTTGGGAGGTAAAACAGCACAATCTATAAAAATAGGTGCTTTGTACCCGCTTACTGGGGGATTGGCTTCATATGGTGAGCCGGCATTCAACGCGGCCAAGCTTGCCGTTGAGGATATCAATGCGTCGGGTGGTATTAACGGCGCGCAGCTCGAACTAGTCGCGGAAGATCACGCGTGTGATCCAAAAGTTGCGGTGTCTGCGTACAACAAATTGGTTAAGACAGAAAATATTCACATCCTCACATCAGTTGCGTGTACGGGAACGGTTCTGGCGTTGGTGCCAAATCTTGAGAAAGATAACGTCGTGCTTCTTGGAACAGTGACCAGCGGAAATAAATTAACAAATGTTTCACCAAACTTTTTTCGTAACTGGGCATCAGATCGACAAGAGTCAAAGTTGCTCGCTGAACGAATCATCAAAAATAAATACCAAAGTGTAGCGACATTGAACGAAGAAACAGATTATGCGAAAGGCTTGGTCGTGTCGCTCGGCGAATTTCTCAAAGACTCGGCGGTAAAGATATCGAGCGAATCATTCGCTTCTGGTTCTGCCGATGTGCGTACTCAGCTTGCAAAGTTACAGGCGCTCAAAACTGACGTCGTGTTCATCAGTGTGCAGACAGTGACGACAGGTGAGATGGTGTTGAAGCAGATCGGACAGCTCAATTTCAAGCCGAAGGTATTATTTGTGAATGATAATATTTTGAAAGCGACTTCTCTAGTCAAAGATCATGCGCAATTGCTCGAAGGCGCAATTGGAGGAGACTATGTGTTTGAAGTTGGAGGCAAAGCCGGTGAATTTCTTGCAAAGTATCGCATGGCATACGGCGCAGATTGCCCGCAGATAAATATCTGTTTGGCCGAATATGACGCTATTCAAATGCTCGCGGAAGGGCTTAAAACAAAGGGGGATTCATTCTTGCAGGTGAGGCGGTATTTGACGGGCAGTGAATACACTGGGTTAAGTGGAAGGATTTCCTTCGATGCCAACCATGATCGCGAGGGCGCGGAGTATTCGTTGTTTGAGATTAGGGGAGGAAAGGTGGAGGTGGTGAAATAAGCAATATGCAAAAAGTGCATAATGCTTTTACATTAAAAACCCCGTCCGGAAAATCCGAACGGGGTTTGCGACTCTGGAAGTCAGTTGAACTTGTACGAGACGCCGCTCCAGACCATGGCGTCCGTGCTCCGCTTGTTGCTCATCATCGGCACGTACCAATTCATCCCGAAAACATTTACCGTGAGATGTTTGTTGGCATGCCAGTCGAGGCCGAGGTTGCCGCGCCAGAAGAATCCGCGTCCCGATCCGATGGTGCCGGTATCATACACTAGCAGTGCTGAAGCGTGCGTACCGACTTTCTCCTGGCAGAAGTTCTTCGAGGTACTGACACCCAGACTGAAGAGGTGTCCTCCTTCAAAGCCGCTTCCAGGCAATGGCGTGAAGTTCTCGTATCCAGCTGTGACCGCGAAGTTTGTAAAGCTTCTGGTCAGGTATATAACTGGATGGAGAATATCACCTCGCCCGAGAGACAGTGCCTTCGGCTCGTCAAAGTAGGTGATGCCCACTTTGAGTGAGAGGTTCTCTGCGATTTGACCCTTCCAGCCGATGGCGTAGTCAACTTCGTTGCCGAAGCTGCCGTCATCCCATGAGCCTTTGAGACTGCGAGAGACCGCGAGGTCAGCGTAGATACCATTCGCAAAAGACACGAAGATATCCGACTGAATCACGGGGTCAGACGAGAGCGGATTGCCCGTCTCGAAGCCGAGGTACTGATTGGCGACGTACGACGATAACGTGATCGTCGGCCAACTTTTCTCTTCGGCGCGGACAGAGGTGATGGAGACTGCGGACGCGATAAGGGCAAGGAACAATGTGCTTTTCATAATGTGAGGGTCTTTCTTGGTTTGTGATTGTGAATGTTCTGCGTTGTTACTCTATGAGCCCTCGACACCATGTCGTCGGCTCAATGAAGTGGAGGAAGGGTGGGCTTCCTCCGTGGGGAAGTTTAGGAAACCCATCCGGACCGGAAAGCTTTTTCCTTGGGTGGCTTTACACCTTTTCGTAATACGACGAGATGGCCAGTAGTACTCCCGTCTTTCAAGTGTTTCTTGATGAACTTTGAGATTGGGTTAGGGAGTGGGCCGACTGGATTTCGGTAGGTGTACATCTTGAATTCGTGACGTGTGCCATCGCTCGATCCGGGACGGCGGCGAGGGTTTCCACCGAGAACAATCCTCGAGGACTCTTCCTCAATTCGATACCATTGTCCGTTGATTTGCACGACCCAAGAATGGTCATTGTCATAAGGTTGCGGGACTCCGTTGGGTATTTCAACTCCAGTTGGTGTTTTCATAGTATTGAGTTCGGTTAGGGGATTCAGTTCGCAGACGATAGTGTCAGCGTGTCACTGTCTCCCCAGTCCCGAACTCAATCTACTGTATTCAAGGTACTTTCCTTTACTTACTTGTATAATTATTGCATAATTTGTCCGAATTGTCAATTAAAAAATCACAAATAAAGCCTTGTTTTCCAATATATATTGATAAATAAGGCTAAAAATGTGTCAACAAAGTATTGACAACATAGGGGTATCTGCTACACTTTAGGCATGATTGATGAAACGTTAAAGAAATTGGGTTTTAGCGACAAGGAGATACTGGTGTATCTGACTATTCTTGAGAATGGCAAGGTTTTACCAGCTACCATATCCTCTATTACGCACATAAAACGCCCTACGGTATATGCGATAGGCAAAGAATTGGTCAAAAAAGGCATTATTACGCAGGACGTAGAAGGAGCAGGAGGTTATTTTGTCGCTTTACCGCCACAGCACCTCAATACAATCGTAGAAAAAGAGGAAAGGGATATTATTGCAAAGAAAAAGATTATTAAAGAGGCAATTAGTGAACTCGAGAATGTGCCAAAATCCAAATCATACTCAGTTCCGAAGATGCGCTTTATTGATGAGTACAACATAAAAGATTTTCTTTACAGACAGACGCCTATGTGGGAGGAGAGTATGATTCGTAGTGGAGATCTGACATGGTGGGGATTTCAAGATCATACAATTCTTGAAACTAAGGAGTATGTTGACTGGATAGATTGGTATTGGAAAATAGGTTCAGAGAAGATTGATCTCAAACTCATTTCAAACGATTCGGCAATTGAGGCTAAGATGGCTGAGAAGAAATATCCAAGGCGCGCCATCAAATTTTGGAAAAATGAATTTAAATTTACTGCAACCAACTTTATTATGGGGGACTACGTCGTATTTTTCATGACTGGCCAGCGCCCGCACTATCTAGTTGAGATCCACGATGCTGTGTATGCGCAAAATATGAGACAAGTTTTTAGAAACTTGTGGGAGATTATTTAGTTTCACTATCGAGCCCTTCCAAAAATGCATCAGTATACTGCGGCTCTGCTTTGACTGGCTTAGATAGATCCCATATAGCTTCAAATTGGGTTTTCATGAGATTGGCAAAGTCTCTGCTGTGAATAATGAAGCCGAATGATTCCTTCTGGGAAGAAATAAAGGCGACCTTGTCTTCGTACATCCAATAGCCCATATCCCAAGCCATATCCTTTGGTGCAAGACGGATTTCGCGTAGATGTCCGCCACCAACGCCCAGAAAAGGATATTTTTTAAAATCTTGTTTGGATCCGTGTGGATATATCCCGCGAATAGAAATGTTTCTTTTAATTCGTTTTTTGTTGAGCTCCTCGAGATAGTCGGCACCAAGGACGTTCAGGACCTCACTCATGGGCCACATAATGGTGGTGTTAATATTTCGGTGCCACATAATATGATTCATCACTTGTTGCAAACCTTCTTTGCCAGAATAAAACTTGATCTTTGGCTCGGTGAAGCTCGTCTGCTTGAGTAGGGTAGGTAATAGTTTCTTGAAAGATGCCTTTTCAGTTTCGAGTGAGTCAATTTTTGATTGGAGAAGGTTGGGAATATTATGTACATCATCTACTGAGAATATTTTTTTATTTTCTTCATCTCGTTCACTGACGAGTCCGTGTTGGATCAGTATTTTAATGTTGTCATACACTGATGGTCGGGGAATACCGAGCCTTTCTGCAACAAGTCGAGCGGTTGAAGGCCCTTTTTCGAGAAGACTGGTAAAAATCTTTTGGGCCTGAAGAGGCAGATTGAGTTCGTGGAGGATTTTATCAAGCATAGTATATATTTGTCGATTTTCGCCGACAGATTTACAATACCACAGCTTCGGGTTATGCTCAAGCCCATGAAAACAAAAAAGATCATAGCCTTGTGCATTGGCCTTATTGTCATTGTGGCCCTTATTATTACCGGTAGGACCAATGGGGGAGAGACGGCTAAAACCATCAGGATTGGCGCTATTTTACCGCTTTCTGGCACGCAAGCGTTTACCGGTGAAGGCATGAGAGATGCCCTTGAACTTGCGTGGAAGAATGTAAAAGGTACAAAATATTCGTATGAGCTCATTGTGGAAGATGGCGCTTTCGACGCAAAAGCCTCTATCAGTGCCGCAAACAAACTGATTAGTATAGACAAGGTCGATGCAATCATTGATGCGTACGCACCCATAGGCAATGTTGTTGCGCCGATTACTGAAAAAGCCCGTATAGTGCATATTGGTGTCGGGTTTGATCCCAAGGCAGCCGAAGGTGATTACAATTTTATCCTATTTACCACTCCGGAAACCGCCGCGAAATCCTTCTTGGCCGAAATGCAGAGACGTAATCTTCACACGCTCGGTATTTTCAGAGTGAATAACTCTGGAATATTCGCCGTGTATAGCGCAATTAAACTCAATGCACATGAGTACGGTATCACTATTATCTCTGATGAAATGTTTCAGCCGGGCGAACGAGATTTTAAAAGTCTTATCGTAAAGGGATCGACACCCAAGGCAGATTTGTACGCGTTGCTTGCACTGTCGCCCGAGCTTGAGATCTTGGCAAAACAGCTCTATGAACAAAATATCCATAATCTGTCCTCGACTATTTACTTTGAATTGGCGAAAGATAAGTCTGTGTTTGAAGGTTTGTGGTCTATCGGGTACGGGAAAGTGGCCTCTGACTTTGAGGCACAGTATAAATCAACGTATAACCGCGAACTTGGATTTGGGTCTGCTAATGTGTATGACGCGTTCAATGTGATTATGCGTGCAGCTGAGACGTCGGCCGGTACAAACAAACCGTCGCCACAGGTTATTGCTTCTCAAATTCAAGGCGTTGGTAATTTCTCTGAAGTACTAGGTGAGCTCCGCGTGAATGATATCGGTATTATTGATACACCGACGATGGTGAAGATGGTTAAGGAGGGGAAGATGAAGGTGGTAGAGTAGGTGGGACGTTCAGTCTATAGTGATTATTACAACTGTATCTCAACAGGTTTACCCGCAGTTATCTTATAGAATTTCTGATCGAGGGTGGCCATCCTGTCGACATATCTCATACCACTAAGGGCGCTGTTGGGATTTTTTTCGGTGTTGCCAAAATACTTGATTACACAGGCGCTATCCTTATTGCACTTTTCCTCTGCGAGGAAGAGGTTTCTAATGTTTTCATAGCCGAAAGCGGCAGCTTCCATAAGACCAGCGTCAGCTGATCCGAATTTGTCAGTATATTTCTTGGCAAAAGCAGGTGATATTGGAGAATCGAAGTATATGCTACCTTCGAGAGCAGGTGCGTAGTTTGCCAGTATCTTATCTGTCATACAATCTGCTTTATGACAGAAAAGCGGAATGTTAATACCCATGTCCGATGCTTGCTTGATGAGAGTATTGGCGTCTGCTTCGACGACAATGGCAATGATAGAATCGGCACCAAATTGCTTGGCCTTAAGAAGCAGTGTCTTGAAGTCATTACCTGCGATATTGTCGAAAATCAGTAAGTCGCCATCGCTGTACGATTTCTTGAGTGATGCAATGCACGTCGGTGCAACATCGCCAATCTTTGCGAAGATTGCGATCTTTCGAACTCCATTCTTGGGTGCGTATTCAACATAACTGTCGCACGCGGTCTTGATGTTCACGAACGATTTTACTGAGAGAGGATTTGTCTCCAAGATTTTTGGTGTCATGGCGCTATAGAGCAGCACTTTTCCTGCTGACTGCACAATTGGAGAGGCTGCAAGTCCTAAACTCGAGAATTCCGTATATACCGCGTCAACTTTATCTATAGATACGAGCTTACTTGCGGCACTGGCCGCTGATTTTGGCGCACTTTGATCGTCTTCGATAATGACGTTGATTGCAGAGTTGCCGTATTCTTTCTGTATATCTTCGACGGCGAGCTTGATGCCGTTGCTGACCGGCTCAGCCCAGTAAGCTCCCCAGCCGGTGACGGGGAGGACTGCGCCGATACTTACAGATGCCTTTGTACCGCCTCGTGTTAGGAAGATAAGTATAATAACGATAACTACAGCAATAATACTAAGTGTTTTTTTCATGATGATTGGTTAATTGTTACGTCAAAACAATATCATAAAAGGTGGCCTTAGTCTCAAAAAGTAAGACCTCATTTCATTATATGTGTATAATAGGCCCAAGAATAAGGAAAATTTGACCAAAATAGTGTTGTCACACAATCCGACAGTGTGATATTATGCCTCTATGCAAGAGACACTCATTTCATATGGTTTTACCGAGAGACAGGCTGCCATCTATCTGTATTTGCTTGAACAGCACGATAGGCCGGCATACGTGATTGCTACAGAAACACGAATACCACGTGCGACTGTATATAAGATTCTAGATGAGCTCAAGAAACAAGGGCTGATCAGCTCGTGGATCAAGAATGGCGTCAGACATTTCTCTGCTGAAAGCCCTGAATTTTTGCGTAGGGCACTTATTAAAAAACAGGAGCTTATTGATAAGGCGCTTCCAGACATGCTTTCGTTGTTCAAGTCTGATGTGATTTATCCAGCCGCCAAGCTCTATGAAGGCAAAGAGGGAGTAAAGCAGGTGTTTGAAAACATGCTTGATATCATTCGAACTCGTAAACTCAAACGGATATATGCGTATAGCGACAATAGTCTAACCGAACAGTTTCCCGTATTTTTCCGTGAATGGCGTACGCGTAAGAACAAAAGTAGTGGAGGCGCATTTACACACCTCATTGTTCCATATGGTACGCAACTTAACAAAGATTATTTTAGTGATGAATTTCGCGAGACTCGAGTCATGACCCGTTCGTTTCCGATTGATGGTACGATAGATATTTGTGGATCGTATGTGGCCTTCTTTTCATTTAAAAAAGGGAATATATTCGCCGTAACAATAGATTCCGAGATAATTTCTGATTTGCTGACCAAATTCTTCCAATATATCTGGGAAACGCTCGAGCCGGGCCGTTAAAACAAAAAACCGCCTCTACGGCGGTCTTTTGCTAGAGAGAATAGTTCTAATTCGTGGAGAAGCGGTCGATAGTTCACCCCTCCTTGAAGTAGGGCTATTTAACTGCGTCCTTCAACGCCTTTGCGGCACGGAACTTTGGAACCTTCATAGCTGGGACCTTGATGGCCTCACCAGTACGAGGGTTGCGAGCCTCACGAGCGGCGCGCTGCTTTACAGAGAAGATGCCGAGACCTGCGATAGATACCTCTTCGCCCTTCTTGAGGGTGTCGACGATGGTATTGATCATGGTCTCAACTGCTTGCTCGGCCTGAACCTTTGTTCCACCGAGTACGCCATGAACTGCATCTACGATTGCTGCTTTATTCATATGGTATGTATTAAAGCTAATAAAGTGGTCCCGGCCCGCCGCCTAATGCGGCGGAACGAGTCTCGAACCATGTCCCAATTATATAGTAAGCCATATTTTGGGCAATAGGCCTTAAAAAATTGACACTACCGTAAAAGTAGTGTCAATTTCTTTATTATGTGATTGGTATTATCTCGCAAACTCGATCGTTCTCGTCTCTCGAATGACATTCACCTTGATTTCTCCTGGGTATTTGAGATCTTTTTCGATCTTGAGGGCTATATCTCGAGCGAGATTGCGTGCTGTCAGGTCATCTACCTCCTCTGGTTTGACGAAGATGCGAATCTCACGACCAGCCTGAAGGGCGTAGGCCTTTTCGATACCAGGGAAGGAGTTTGCCAGGGCCTCAAGGTCGCCAAGACGCTTGATATAGTTCTCTACATTATCGCGACGCGCGCCTGGACGTGAACCAGATATAGCATCTGCTGTCTGGACAATACGTGACTCAACAGTCTCATACGGATATTCCTCATGATGCGCTTGCATTGCCTTGATAACTTCTTCTGGCGCACCGAACTTCTGAAGGATACGACGGCCGATCTCAACGTGGGTACCGACTACTTCGTGGTCGAGAGCCTTGCCGAGATCATGAAGGAGGGCACCTGCTTTGGCAACTTGGACATTGGCGCCGAGCTCTTCAGCGATCATGCCTGCAATGTGGGCCATCTCCATAGAGTGCTGAAGGACATTCTGACCATAACTGGTGCGGAAATGGAGGCGGCCAAGGATAAGAAGGATGCGGGGATCAAGTCCCAAAACACCACATTCATAGGCGGCAGCCTCACCTTTTTCCTTGATGGTTTTGTTGATGTCTTGCTTTGCTTTGTCGACGACAGACTCGATCTTTGCTGGCTGAATACGGCCATCTTTGATGAGTTCGCGGAGCGCGATGGCGGCTGTGTGACGGCGTACTGGATCGAAGGAAGAAATGGTGATCGCTCCTGGAGTATCATCAACCATGACTTCAACACCAGTAACACGTTCAAATGCTTTGATATTGCGTCCTTCTTTTCCGATAATCTTACCTTTGACATCGTCACTTGGGATTTCGACAACAGTCGACATGACATCTTGGGAGACTGAAGAAGCAAGACGCTGAATAGAAACAGCGAGGATATCTCGTGCCTTCCTATCGAGCATTTCTTCTCCTTGGCTTTCTAGCTTGCTCATGCGGACGAGGAGGTCCTGTTCTGATTGCTTTTCAACAATCTTGATGAGCTGTTCTTTCGCATCTGCAGCCGAAAGCTGGGCGATTTTCTCGAGAGAGGCTTTGCGGTCCTCCTCAAGCTTATCGGCTTTTTCACGAATAGCCTTGATCTCGGCCACGCGTGTCTTTATCATCTCGACTTCTTTGTCGATATCGGTCTGGCGCTTGTCCAAAAGGTCCTCCTTTTTGATCAGACGCTCTTCGATCTGGCGTATTTTCTCTTCTTTCTCTTTGACTTCTTTTCGTACGGTCTCTGCTATCTGTGCGGCTTTGGTTTCAGCGTCAGCGGTGATCTTCTTCGCCTCTTCTTTGGCGGCAAGGAGCATTTCCTTGATTTCGAGTTCCATCGAACCCTTTTTCCCTAATGAGATGATCAGACGCAGATAGTAACCAATAGCCACACCGACAACTCCAGCGATGGAGAGGTAGAGTGCGACTAATTTGAGTGACATATGCGGTGTAGACCCGCTCTTTCCGGATTATGGTGAGAGAAACGTATGATGTGGCGCCGACAGCGTGCTCAGGATGGCTTTATTCATAAGATTTTTCATAAGTTGGATTCACTAGATTCCTTTAAAGCGGTATCAAATTTAAAAGTTGGTAACACCTGCATAATATAATTAAATAGGCAAGTATGCAAGGTTTTGTACCAGGCGGTCTGGGTAGGCTATTTTGACATTTTCTGTAATAAAAGGTATATTATAAACCTACTTTTAATCAATCACCAGCCATGCTTATCCCTACAGTTATCGAAAAATCATCATTCGGCGAACGTGCCTATGACATCTATTCGCGTCTTCTCAAAGAAAACATTGTTTTCTTGGGCGGCCCGATAGATGATAATGTGGCAAACCTGATCATTGCTCAGCTGTTGTTTTTGCAATCGGAAGATCCAAAGAAAGACATTCAGTTGTACATCAATTCGCCTGGAGGTTCAGCCTCAGCGACGTTGGCAATGATCGATACGATCAATCATATAAAAAATGATGTCTCGACTGTCTGTGTTGGTATGGCAGCTTCGGGCGGTGCGTGGTTGCTTTCAGCGGGTACAAAAGGCAAGCGTTTTGCATTACCAAACTCAGAAATCATGATCCACCAACCACTTGGTGGGGCAGAAGGTCAGGCTACTGATGTTGAGATTCGTGCCAAGCAGATGATCAAGTTGCGTGAACGTCTTGCAAAAATCATGGCAAAAAATTGTGGTCAGACATTGAACAAGATTGAGAAAGATATTGACCGCGATTATTTTATGGACGCAGAAGAGGCAAAGAAGTATGGCATCATCGATGCAGTTGTCGCTGGCAAAAAATAATAATAAGATGAAGCCGGCCGAGTGCCGGCTTTGTCGTAACTATATGAGACTCCATCGCTTCTACATACAGGAATCAATTGGATCACAAAAAGAAATTACTGTTCAATCAGATGAATTGATCAACCAGATCACGCGCGTGTTCAGGTTGAAGATAGGTGACGCGGTTATCTTGTTTGATGGTTCGGGCAATGACTATGAGTGTACAATTGCGAATTTCGGTGGTGGTGCGGGGCGGGGAACACATGATTCCGCTGGTGAAAAAACTGACCAAAAAATGGTCACTTTTAATGTGGCAAAAAGTATGTCGAGTCGCTTCATGCCAGTTCGCGAGATTTCCCTATGTGCAGCTGTCGTCAAAAAAGATACCTTTGAATGGATTGCAGAAAAAGCCACGGAGCTTGGCGTGACACAGATCATTCCCGTCATGGCCGAGCGCAGTGAAAAGAAAAATCTCAATGAGGACCGTCTCAAGAAAATTGTTATTGAAGCCAGCGAGCAAAGCGGTCGCGGGTCGGTACCTACCATTCATCCGATCATTTCATTAAAAGAATCCCTGGACTGGATCAAAGAAAAAAATATTTCTGCACTCGCATTTCATACCGAAGGTCCGCAGTTTGACTCGAAAGTGTTGAGCGATAAAAGTGACAAGCTCGAGATATTTATTGGCCCAGAAGGCGGCTGGTCTCCCGCGGAAGTGGAAATGTTTCACAGCTATGAAGTGCCCGTCGTCTGTCTTGGAACCCAGGTTTTACGGGCTGAAACCGCGGTAGTCGCTGCCCTCTCCTTGACGATGCTCTAAAAGTGATGCTAATTTCAGTTAGCATCCTGTGAGGACAAAAATTTTATGGCATTTATGTTTCACACAAAAGCCCCAATCAGAGAGGGGCTTTTGTGATCGAGAATACGTATTATTGATTACTCTATTTTTTCCAAAAATGCGAAGACCTTTTCGTTGGTAAGCACAGTTTCTGCGTAGATAGCTGCACGCTCACGGTCTGCCTCCTTGTAGTGTTCAACGATGTGGTTTACTTCCTCCTCAATTTCTTTTTTATCAGGAGAAATGTTTTCTTTCTTGGCTATCGCGTTGAGGATCAATTGCAATTTCGCTTTTTTCTCAGCGTGTGGTCTCCATTCTTTTCGGACTTCTTCAAGTGTCTTCTTTGCATGCGTGAGATAATCATCGAGCTTTACTCCCATACGTTCGACATCAGCGGCAAATTGAGCCTGTGTTCGATCGAGTTCGCTTTCGATCATAATGTCCGGCAACTCAACTGTTGTGGCATCGGCGAGGGCATCTGAAATACGGATGCGCGCTTTTTCTTTTGCCTCGTCAATTTTTTGTTCCTTGATCATGTCAGAGAGTTTATTTCGGAAATCAGGAATGTCGTTGAAATCACCAAGAGTTTTTACCCACGCGTCTGTGAGTTCAGGCATTCCGGCTTCGATGGCCTTGTCATGTTCTTCTGGGGTCATCGTGTCATGATCGTGACCTTCGTGAGAAGCATGTCGTCGGCGAATCTTGAGTACGGCCTCGTCAATATCTTTTTCAGTTACTGCGGTATCTTTGGCATCTGATTTTTGCAGTGCGGCGGATGCCAATTTTTTGTATTCAGGAAGTGTAACCTCTGGCACTACAGCGGTCGTTGCAGTGAACTCGAGGGGATTGCCGCTCGCAAGCTTGGTCACTCGAATCTCTGGTTTGCCGATAGCATCTATTTTATTATCAATCAAAATATCGAGATACGCGCGAGAAAGTGCAAGCTCTGCCATTTCTTCCAAAATAGCCGACTCGCCAACTTTGGCAATGAGAATATTTTCAGGGACCATGCCTTTGCGGAAGCCGTCGATGCTGATGGTGTCGTTGATATATTTGAGAGCCTTTGGTCGGTATGTTTCCCATGAGCTGACAGGAAGGGAGCCAGTAATCTCCACGCGAGATTTGTCGAGTTTTTTTAGTGCGGCGGTGTCGTATGTTTTTGTGGTTTTAGTCATGGAGAGGAGTCTACAGGAATAGACTGCAAGAATCAAGAAAACAAAAAAACGTCTGAGCGGACGTTTTTTGTTTACGGGTATCTACTCTGTTAGAAATTTTGGTTGTCTAAACCTTTGACTGATGTGTTGAGATCTGCTTCGAGGGAGTCCACATCATCCGAGTTGTTGGTAATCGGAGTTATTGTCTGTTGCGATGAGCTGTTGCTTACTGCTGTCGATGGAGTACTCTCTGTAGCTACTGAAGAGTCAACTGGCGCTTGTTCCTCGTTGATGCGTGACGCAAAGAGATAGAGTGCGCCGATGACAAGTACGAGAACAATAATGAGGACGGCGATGATCGGGCCAACCTTCTTGTGCTCCGGTGCCGGACTCGCTTGCATAGGCGCTGGCTGAGAGACTTGTGGCTGAGGTGAAATAGGGTCCATATGATAGATGATTATGTTGATAATAGGTTACTGAGTAGAGGTAGCTGTTGGAGGTGGGGGAATAACAGGAGGAGTGGTTGAAGCGTTGTTTCCAAGGCCCATAGCCTGTGCAATAGCGCGAACTGTTGCAACAAGTGCCTCGTGGGCAGCTTTGACGGCTTTGATCGCAGCTTCACCTACTTGGCGTGGCTTTACAAGATCAACTACCGCATCAGTTGAAGAGGCGGTTGGGGTCGGTGCGGTATACGCCTTGAGAGCTTCGACAGCATTGATGGCATCCTGTATTTTTGCGTCAGCCGAGATAAGAGAACTCTTTGCTTTGGTCATATCGCGTCCTTCAGAGCTGGCCTTTTCAATACGGGATGCAATACGATCACGTATTTGCTTTAAATTATTCAAAGAAACGGTGAGCTGTTTGATGATGGCATCTTTGCGGACTTTGAAGATGTCCATACGCATGTCCTTGCGGATCTCGCGACGTTCTCCGGTCGATGAGGCATTTTTCATATCTTCACGTCCCTCACGGCGGAGATCTCCAACTTCTTCACGGCGATCTTGGCGGATATCCTTTCGTTCAAGACGAGTGGTTGAAGCGAGGCCTAAAGGAGCGCGCATATCTGGGCGGGTGCTGCTGCCAATGCGACGATTTTCAAGAATGTTCTTATTGCGAAGTTCGACATTGTTTTGGATGTTTTCAGCCTTACCACCGCGTCGCTGATCACGGATAATCTTCGGAACATTTGTTCCTGGTCGTGGTGGTGGAGGAACAGTACCTGGGGGTACCTGCTCGGTGACTGGGGGAGGCGTAGCGTCGTCGTCAGTTCCTTCTTCGGCGCGTACAGCAACAGGAAGAATGGCTACGAGGGCTAGAATAGCAACGACATAGAGATAATAGTGTTTTTTCATGTGGTCTAAATTACGAATAATGCCACAAGTTAATGGCAGAAATATTATACCACGATGTTAGTAGAAGGCGGGATGTTGATTGTGGTGTAATCTGTAGACAAAAAACCGGCAGAAGGCCGGTTTTTTGCGAGCTAGTTGCCCAAATTTTTCTATTACATCAAGAACGCAACGATAAGCAGTGCCACAATGTTCAAGATCTTGATCATTGGGTTGATAGCGGGACCTGCGGTGTCCTTGTATGGGTCACCAACAGTGTCGCCAGTAACAGCTGCCTTGTGAGCATCTGAACCCTTGCCTCCATGATTGCCTTGTTCGATATGCTTCTTTGCGTTGTCCCATGCACCACCACCTGATGTCATTGAGATGGCCACGAAGAGACCGGTGATGATTGAGCCAACAAGGAGACCGCCGAGAGCAACTGGACCGAGGATGAATCCAACGAGGATAGGAGCGAGAACAGGGATGAGAGCAGGGATAATCATTTCCTTGATAGCTGCTGAGGTGACGATATCGACACAGCGAGCGTAATCAGGCTTTGCAGTACCTTGCATGATACCCTTGATCTCGCGGAACTGGCGGCGAACCTCATCAACAACTTTTCCTGCTGCCTTGCCCACAGCTTCCATTGAAAGAGCTGCAAAGTAGTATGGAAGAAGTCCTCCAATAAAGAGACCGACAATGACCTTCGGATCACTCAAGCTAAATGAAAGTCCTGGGACAGAGTGGGTATATTCTGCAAAGAGAACGAGAGCGGCAAGACCTGCTGAACCGATAGCGTAGCCCTTGGTAACAGCCTTGGTTGTGTTGCCAACTGCATCCAACGGATCGGTGACGTCGCGAACTTCCTGTGGCAATTCTGCCATTTCTGCGATACCGCCAGCGTTGTCAGTAATAGGACCATAGGCATCGATTGCGACAATGATACCTGCCATAGAGAGCATAGACATAGCGGCGACTGCAATACCATAGAGGCCTGCAAAGTAATATGCGGCGAGGATACCAGCGACGATGGTGATCAAAGGCCATGCGGTTGATTTCATCGAGATCGCTAGACCTTGGATGATGTTTGTTCCGTGGCCAGAGACTGATGCCTGCGCAATAGATTTTACTGGGGCGTACTTGGTTGAAGTGTAATATTCAGTGATAACGACGAGGAGAGCGGTAACAATCAAACCAACGAGCGTACAACCGAAGAGGTTTGCGACACTGTAAGTGCCATTTCCTGCCATGATCCACTTGGTGATCGGATAGAAGGCGATAGCGGCGAGAATACCTGCTACGGTAAGACCTTTATACATTGCACCCATAATATTCTGTGACTTGCCCATGCGTACGAACCAGGTGCCAATGATGCTTGCGATGATCGCAATACCACCGAGAGCGATAGGGTACATGAGAGCACCATCAAAGCCCTTGAAGAGTGATGCGCCGAGCATCATAGCCGCAATCGTAGTAACGGCATATGTTTCAAAGAGGTCAGCGGCCATACCTGCACAGTCACCGACGTTATCTCCGACGTTGTCAGCGATAACTCCCGGGTTTCGTGGATCATCTTCAGGAATGCCTGCTTCAACTTTGCCCACGAGGTCAGTACCGACGTCAGCTGCTTTGGTGAAAATACCACCACCGAGACGAGCAAAGACTGAAATAAGAGATGCGCCGAATGCGAGACCGATAAGTGATGGAACGTCCTTGGTGATGGCGTAGAAGACGGTCACACCGAGGAGGGCGAGACCGACAACGAAGAGACCAGTCACTGCTCCACCATTGAAGGCGAGAGAGAGCGCAGCACCGAGACCCTTGCGAGCTGCTTCGGTCGTGCGGATGTTTGAGCGTACCGACACATTCATGCCGATATAACCTGCGAGAGCAGAGAGAACTGCTCCAACAATGAATCCGATAGCGATGGTAATGCCCAGAGTGAGCCAGAGGACAATGAAGAGGACAACAGCGATGAGAGTGATCGTCTTGTATTGTCTGTTCAAGTAGGCTTTTGCACCGGCCTGGATGGCGGCTGCAATCTCCTTCATGCGGTCGTTGCCAGTGGGTTTCTTCATGATCGAAGAGATCAAGAATGCGCCGTAGACGAGAGCGATGATGGAACTGATAAGGGCGAACCAAATATAGGTATTCATAATGAGTACGTTACGAAGGGTTTTTAATAATTTTTACTCTAACAAAAGCCGTATGACTATAGTAGAAAATTGGCGAATATGCAAGAAATTTGGGCTTACTTTTGATTCGTCCGAACCTGCTTTATCAGTCTATTATGATCAATCTTTCTATTACTTACTTTCACAAACTCGAACATATCGCGTAGGAAGAGCATGATTTCTTTGTTGGTAATCTCAATAGCAACCTCTTCACGCCAGTTCACGATGAGCGCCGTATCTTTAAAAAGCCATATCTCGGCGTCATGATCAAAGAATTGGTCGGGAAAAGTGGTGTAGTCTGCCATACGACCTTCTAGACTCTCGACAGCCGCTGCATTTTTCTTGAAATCACTTTTTATTTCTTCTCTATATTGCGCATAAGCACTTTCATTCAGGATTCCATCGATAATAAGCCGGTTTTTGATAACTGTTTTATTAAATTCAACCAATTGCGCCTGCGAAATCTTTTCCAACATGGCATTCCAGGAGCGGTGGTGTTGAATGGCTTTAATGCGCTGGTTCTTATTTTCCTTAACAACACGCAAATATGCGGGGATGACTTCCTCTTTGCCTACATGAATAATAAATTCGTTTTCTTTCGAGGTACGGATACGGACGCCGCGCTTTTCTTTGGCTGACATGCGGATGTCGCCAATCACCCGTTCAAATTTTTGCGCGAGCCTATCTCCACTTACGGCAATATAGTTTCTACGCCTCTTGATCTGAATAGGGGATACCAGACCTTTCTTGGTCAATTTTTCCAAACAGTAAGTAACTCCCGTACGCGATACTCCACTGTCGCGGGTAATGTCGCGTACATTTTTCTCCGTTGAAAGTACGTTGAGCACGCTGGTTTCTACGGAATTCAGCCCGAGTATTTTCATTGAGTCTTGAGACCAATTCATGCCATTATCATAGTAAATAACTAATTTTTAGTCAAATCAATAATACAAAAAATGCCTTAAAATAAGGGTATTATACTAATTTTGCATCCAAAATCGATATTTATATACAACAGATTATTAAACATGTAAAATATATGCATTATGAATAAATATATAAAAATAGGTATTGGTATCGTGGTTATAGTAGTTGTGATTATTATTGGTGTTACGAATGAAAGTTCACAAAAAAAGTCAGGTTCGCTCAAGATAGGGGTGATTTCTTCGCTGACTGGTGATTATGGCGCAATCGGAGAAAATACAGTAAAGGGTATTAAAGTCGCGCAGCGTGTATATGAGAAAAAGACGGGCACAAAAGTGGAGCTTGTTATCGAAGATGATGGAGGTGATGGTGTAAAAGGTCTTTCTGCCTTTAGCAAGCTTACGCAGGTCAACCATGTCGATGGCATGATTAATTTCTTTACTACGACGATGGACTCGATCTACGCACCAGCAAAGACTCAAGGGTATCCAGTGATGATGGTGGCATTTCAGGCGAATAACGTAGCTGACGACTTCGTCTTTCAGATGACGCCAAGTAATGATGATGTCTGGCCAAAGTTTGTAAAGCTTGTGAAGAATGGTGACTATGACTTGAGTAATGTCGCACTCGTGTATTCCAAGGCGGCAGCACAAGAATCATTTGTCAAATCATTTGCCTTGAATTATGCAGGCAAAGCTACTCAGTTCGGTATTTCTTCAGGACAGAATGATTTCCGTTCTGATGCTGCGAAGATTGCCGCATTCAAACCAACGACGGTTGTCTTCTTCATGACGCCGGATGATGGGGCGCTTCTCACCAAGACGTTGGTACCAATGTTAAGCAAGTCGACAAAGCTTATCTACGACATTCAGTTAGTGACGGGTACCGCGAATTATAAAAAGATTCTCGGAGGTTTCTCATCTATCGAGGGTGCCATGACCTTGAGTCCAGAAGGTGAGCGTAGTCAGGATTTCATTGACGCATATCATGAGCTTTATCCAAATGAAGAACCAGGATTTCTTGCGGATTTCGGTTACGACACATTCATGGTCTACATGGAGTCGTATGACGAAGATAATGCAACTTGGATCTCGAACCTTCGCTCGTACACCGGAAAAGGCCCGAGCGGACAGATAAAGTTCAACGATAAGGGTATTCGAGCCCCTGATATGGTGGTTAAGAAGGTGGTTGGCGGGGAATTGCAGACGACGGCGAGATTGGAGTTCTAAAAGGAACGATAATAATAAACCCTGCGTATAGACGTGGGGTTTATTATTGTTCGATAGATTGCCAAAACAAAATAAATGTGCTAAAAATATTTTGGAGAAAGTACTGTTGTATTTCCACAACGTCCCCCTATAAGAGATGATAGAAGGCTGCATTCGATGCAGTTTTTTATGTCCACGTTGAAAAATAAACAGATGTACGCTTGCGTACATTTTGTACCTGACACAACATGAAGACACGATCCATACGGAAACTTGTTACCCTGATGTCGCTCACTTTGGTGAGTGCGGCGGCATGGGGTGGAATATCAGTCAACCAGAATACGACTATCGGTGAGGCCGTCCCGGCATCGCCGAAGACGTTCAGTCTGATGAGTCTCAAGTCGGGTGGGGGAGGTGGCATGAAACCATCCAACCTTATCCTGATTACGAATGCCGCCACGCTGAGTGGTCGCCAAGAAAGCGCGCTCGTCTATGATCGCTACGGCAATGCCTACGGGGCGACTCGCTCGGGCGGTAATTACGGCTTGGGGTTGGTGTACAAGATTGACCCCAGTAATGTCGTAACGACCTTGCGGTCACTGCCATCTACGAACACGTCGGGCGAGGGTTATTGGGCTTTCGGCGGCGTGATCTTAATCAACGATGACACCCTCATGGGAACGACCATCGCTGGCAGCTCGAATAATCTCGGCTGCATGTACACCATCAAGACCTCCGGGTCGGGTTACAAGGAGGTCATGGCCTACAACGGCACCAATGGTGCCAGTCCAAATGACCGCCTGCTATTTGACGGTCACCAGACTGTCTATAGCACCACCATCCAAGGTGGCGAAGCGGGTGACTATGGAACTGTTGCATCGCACTCAACCAACGGTGTCGCGAATTGGATCTACAAGCTCCATGGCACCAATGGCAGCCATCCCTATGGTGGACTGATATTCAATGCCGACCGTTCGCGTCTCGTCGGTACTACGGCGATTGGTGGAGCAAACGGTTATGGCGTCGTATTCGATATTAGCACCAACGGCACTGATTATCGTGTGCTTTACAACTTGGTCGGTGGTAATGGCGGACAAGGTCCTGAAAACGCACTGGTCTTGGGCATTGACGGACGGTATTACGGAAGTACATCCGGTACCAATAGCTACATGTTGGGCGGACTCTTCACCATCAGTGCTGACGGAAGTGGATTTAGTCTCTTCTACAAGTATTCGACTGCCATGGGCGCCCTGTGGGCATTCCCGCAAGAACCCTTGCGCACGAGAAATGGTGATTTCCTAGTCCCTTCGTACCACGGAGGGATCTACCATACCGGTAATGTGGTGCGGTTTACCACATCACTCGACGTGAATACCGTTGTTGACTTCGATGGGACCAATGGCGGTTCAACAACTACGTTGGTGCTCAATCTGTTCAAAGGGACCTATGATGGCGTTCGTCGCCAGCTTGGTTCGCCCGCGATTTACCGCAAGGTCGAGCTTTCCATTCCAGAAATGACGCAGGTCAGGCAGATTGAGAATTCGCCGAGCAATAACATCATTGCATTTGACTCGGCGGCAGGGCAGACCTATACGCCCCTGTCTGGTCCAATGCCTGGCATTTCGCTTACCAACCTTGCAACGGTTACTGCAACATCCGCAGTTACCTCCATCACAAATGTTGGGCCACTAGTTGGCGATGCGGGCTTCAGGATAATAACCGACTTCACCAACACGCCTGCAGGCTTTAATACGGCCATGGCCAAGGGTGTCTATCTGCCACCGCTTCGACTGGTTAGTTATTTTCCACCAGTGCCACATTGCACCAATTGCCCGGCGGACACAAATCCGCCACCTGGATTCCCGTGACCCAGTAATCCTTTGTTCTTTTTGACCCACCCAGCGACACTCGCGTCGCTGGGCTTTTTATTATCTGTATATACTTGACAATATGATATAAGACATGGTATAATATACAGGTAACATACCGTGGTCAACATTGGTTCCTCTCTCGACAGAAAGTTGAGAAAACCATGAAAACAGTATGTATGCTCGTTGCAATCGCAGCGATGTCCGTCACATCAGTGTTCGCCACGACGCCGACTCGTCCTCGTGTGGAGGCAGTCCGTCCCGCGTCAAAAACGCCCTCGTATGGCCCCTTAGTGGCCGCCCTCATAGAAAAGGAATCGAGTGGAAGAGATTATGCGCTTGGCGATACAAACCTGACCCAGTGGGCCTACGGGCCTCTGCAGATCCGAGAGGATTGTGTCAGGGATGTGAACGAAAGATTCGGTACTCGCTACACGTCGAAGGACATGTATGGTAACCGAGCCCTGTCCGTGTGGGTGTGCCAGAAATATCTGGAACGCTTTGCAACACGGAAATTACTAGGGCACGAGCCGACCGACGAAGATCGGGCTCGTATCTGGAATGGAGGTCCCTCCGGATGGAAAAAGAAAAGCACCATCGGATATTGGACCAAAGTTCAAAAAATAATGACAAAGTACAAGTAGTCTTAGCGCCGTCCCTGGGAAACCTCGGACGGCGCAATCATTATATTACGGCTCCGTTCACTTCGTTCACGGGTTGCTTTCACTTTTTCCAAATTAGCGGTATAGTTTCTGTATCATGTCGAATCTGGACCAACAATTTCTTATCTTTCTTGGTAAAAATATTCGCAAACTTCGTGAGCGCAAGAATATTTCGCAGGAACAGTTTGGCACAATGGTTGGCGTACATCGCACGTATGTCGGTATGGTTGAGAGAGGGGAGAAAAACGTCACTATTTTTAGTTTAAGAAAATTTGCTGAGGCGCTCAATGTGAAGGTGAAGGATTTGATCGATTTTTAGGCGAGTATATTATTCAGAGACGATCGAACGCTATTTATAGTTATCCCCACCTTGCCTAGAAAATGGGCTTGTTTTATTTTTTGTATATCTGTATGCTACTCACAGTTAGCGCTAACTATAGTATTCTATACCCATAGGTAGCGCATAAAGAGAAAGGTTGTCATATGCCAGAAGGCACATGTGAAGGTGATGGTCAGGTCCGGTCCCATAAAGCCGAAAAAAGGGAACCGCCAGACCGCCGATGATTTGCTTCAGTGAAGCAGAGCCGCTGGGTAGTCGATTCCCAGGGTTCGTTACAACCGCAATACAGTAGCTCCTTGATCCTATGAAGATTATTGAATGCTCAGGCAATGGAGGCTCGAACAACACCAGTTCGAGTGGTACCCATGGCGAGTCCACTGGTAATGGTGGAAAGTAAGCCTGATCTGTGACAAGGGCGGCGAATAAAAACGCCGCCCCCTTTAATATATAATGTGTAAACAATATGAAAAAAACTAATAAAAATAAATACTCTCTAGTTCGTGTTGTGTGGCGCGACTCAAATATGTATCGATTTCAGGATTCGATTGAGTATGCGCTTGGCAATTACTCTGTTGAGGCAATAGTGACGGTCGGTTTTCTTCTTGGCTACAACAAGAAAGACCCGATTGTGACGCGTGAGATTATGAACAAGGGACTCGATCAGAGATGCTCGATTGTTATCCCAAAAGAAAATATTCTTAGTTTTACTAAAATAAAAGGCGACTACAGTGACCATTGGGAGTGGGCTGAAAAGCGAATGCCAGAGAATCCTGACAAATCATCGCCGAAAAATAAGGCCGCACTCAGCAAAAAAGAAAAACCCGAGTAGACCGGGTTTTTCTTTTTTTCTGCGTATAGATTTATTCTGCTTTCTTTTCCTCTGAAGCAGGAGCTTCAGTAGCCTCATCTTCATCACCATCAGCTTCGGCGAGATCTTCGCCACCTGTTGATTTGATATCAATTTTCCAACCAGTAAGCTTTGCAGCAAGACGAACGTTTTGTCCGCCCTTGCCGATAGCGAGAGACTGTTCGTCCTCGGTAACAGTGACGATGGCACGATGAGCTTTTTCATCAAGTTCGAGAGAGACGACCTCGGCAGGCGAGAGTGCCTCTTCAATAAAGAGAGCAGGGTCCTCATTCCATTCAACAATGTCAATTTTTTCTCCTGACAATTCGCTGGTAACGGTAGATACACGAACTCCACGCTGACCAACCATGGAACCGATCGGGTCAATGTGTGCGTCGTGGGAAACAACGGCAACTTTTGAACGTGAACCAGCCTCACGAGCGATAGCTTTGATCTCAACAGTTCCCGAAGCGATCTCCGGAGCCTCTGTCTCAAAGAGTTTTGCGAGGAATTTTGGATGTGCGCGTGACAGTTTCAAGACAATACCTTTTGGTGACTCTTCGACGGCGTAGAGATAGGCGCGAATACGATCGCCAGTTTTCCAGCGCTCGCTTGGAATCTGCTCTTCATAAGGAATGATACCGAGTGCGCGACCCATGTTGATGTGGACCATGCCACGTTCGACACGCTCGACGGTACCTGCGACAATCTCGCCTTCTTTGGCACCGTATTCACCCATAACTGAAACCTTCTCAGCTTCACGGATCTTTTGGATGATGATTTGCTTTGCGGTCTGCGCAGCAATGCGACCGAAATCCGCCTTGGTTTCGAGAGGGAAGACAAGCTCGTCACCAATCTCGGCGTTTTTCTTGATCTTCTTTGCATCTTCGATGAGCATGTGTTGCTCAGGGTTGAAGCGGATCTTGATGTCATCGACGTTGGCGTCTTTGAGGTCAATCTCTTCCTCCTCGTCACCTTCCATGATGACTTGGTTGCGGTCAACGACGACTTTCACCTGCCAAAATTCGACGGCACCAGAGTTCTCATCGAATGATGCGCGGACGATCTGGCCTTTCTTGCCATACTCTTTCTTGTAGGCAGTCGCGAGAGACATGGCGATAGCTTCCAAGGTCTTTTCCTTTGGAATACCGCGCTCTTCTTCGAGCTGCTGAACGACTGAATTGATTACTTTGAGGTCAAACATATATGTAGTTGTTATTCTGTTGTTATTAAATTGTATTTCTTCTAACAAATAAGTCCGCCGGTGGGCGAACTGATGACGAGAGTAAATATAGCATATGTAGGGGTATTTTGCAATACACGAGTTGACTATCTCTTTCAAGTAAGGTTAAATCCTACTAGAAACTATGAAACCACACCCAGAACCCTTGATTTTGGTCGCGATGACTGCATTTTTGTTGATTGTCACAGCTCACTTTAAAAGGCAGTGCACTGCTTCTCCGCAAGTTGATCCGCTTACCAAGAAGATCAGGCTTGTCAGTTTTCTGTTGTCGGTCATGATCGCATTGGTGGGAATAACGATTGCTGGATTGCCTTACTTCGACGTTAGTGCTCGGTCGTTGGCTGCGACGATTGCCGTCATGATTCTTATCGCAAGCGCCTTGTTCGGCATCCAAGCGACTTTACATTCGTATCGTTCGCTCAGGTCCGCGGTACTGCCAAGCATTTTTTGTGTTTACGGAATTGTTTTGGCGTGGATGGCCTTACGACATCTGCCAGAGTGATATGGTGCGGCAGGAATGACGCAGGCAGGGCCCCCTATAGGAGTGGGGCCTTTTTTATTTGTGTTGTTTCAAGGAGTTTCCACATTGACAGGAATAGATTACGCAGCATGTTTGCGATAGCAGGCGACTCAATGATGATTGCGTACTCTTCTTTCTCTTTAAAGGAAAAAAAGGCTAGTTTGTTGGCGTATATATCTATCGTGCCATGGATGGGCGAGCCAGAGGGAAGTAAACGAGTCTCTCGGTAGGAATTTGTCACCAGATCAGGGTCTGATGTCCTATCTCCTGCGCTTGAAGTGATGAGATATGAAAAAATTTTGAGCTGTTCACGGCGTTTGAGCCACTGAGGAAAGAATTTTGGAAGCATACTCAACATATCGAGGTTAGAAAATGCATGTAGTTCACGAATATTTTCACGATCAAGGGTTTCGAGGATGTCATCGAAGACGAATTTTACGCCACTTGATCCCATGTAAAGTTTTGCGGCAGGCATAAGCCTGTCGTGGCCACGGAGGCTCATAAGTTCCGGAATTGCAGAACGAATAAGGGCTTCTTTTTCCTGTTGGATTTTCAATAATCGATTTGGACTCTCGGCAGAGTAGTAAATGACATTGTTTTTCTTCCAAGAAGAGACGTAACCTTGTGCTGTAAGGGAATCGAGAGTGTGATATGCGGTTGTACGTGCAATGCCTGTCTCTTTTGCCAGCATGAAAGCCGTCGCTTCGGCGTGTCGTAACAATGAAGTGTAGATGGTCGCCTCATTTTCACTGAAACCACATTTTTTGAGGGTATTTTGTATTGACATGAATACTGTCCAAAATTTGGACTACTTTTTATGCATAAAATATGGCCTTACTATAGTTTATTTTAATCATAAGTGCAAATATGTGTAAAATTAAAGGACTATATTGACATAATTTGTAATAATGTTCTTGTTATGAAAAAAATATCCATTATTACCTGTGTGGCTATCATTATTATTGGTGTGTTGATCTGGAAAGGCCCCAATCAGGAAACGGTCATAAAAATTGGTGTCGTGGGACCATTTACCGGTAGCGCGGCTAGTTTTGGCGATCTGATGCAACGTGGGTTGGATTTGGGACTGGCATCGCTCACCGATGAACAGAAGTCGCGCATTCAGATTATAAAAGAAGATGATGCGTGTAGTGGTAAGAATGCTGTCAGCGCGGTCAAAAAACTCATAGAGGTTGATAAGGTCAATTATATTATTGGCCCGCTATGTAACGAATCGACATTAGCGACAGAAACTTTATTTGAAGATAACAAGGTTATCTCAGTAAGCATTGGATTGCCCTCAAATAAGATTGCCGAGATGGGCCCGTACCATTTCTCGTTTTCTCCAGAGATTGAATATCTTATGAAGACGCTTTCGCAGAAAGTTATTGACGAAAATATGCACCGCGTAGCAGTAATCCACATAACTTCTGCAATGGAAGAGGAGAACTACTCCAATTTTGTTAAGCACTTCAGGGAATTGGGCGGGGTTATTGTTGCTGACGAGGCGGCACCGAAGGGTGCAAGTGATTTTCGAGATCTTGTCCTGAAAGTAAAGCAGTCCAAGCCGGACGCGATCGTAATCATGGCGTATCGTGAAGGGGAATTGAACACATTACTTAAGCAATTATCTGATGCTGGCCTGGGAAATCTGCCGAAATTTGGCATCCATGCGGTTCAAACTCCTGCGGTTCTCAACGTGAAGGATCTTGCCGAGGGACTTATCTATCCGTATCCTGCCGACAAAACGGCGAATGAGTCGGCTGCTGCCTATGCACGCATGTATCGCGAGAAATATGATGCGGATCCAGATATTTCTTCCTCGAATACCTATGACTCACTGCGAATATTTGTCACTTCAATCGAGAAATGTGGCTATTCAAATAAAGAATGTGTACGTGATTCAATTGCACAGCTTAAGAATTATCAAGGTGCCAACGGAAGCTTGTCACTTGATGAGAGAGGAGTGGGCACGTATAAGGAGATTATGTTGAAGGTGGTTCACGATGGAAAGTTTGAGAAACTGCCCGAATAGTCTCGGGAGTGGGGAATGCGTCAGTGTGGCGAATTTGCTACAATTACCCCAATGCTCATCGAAGACACCCAGCTCTATAAATTCATCCTCGACTCTGGCCTCGTCTCAAAAGAGGATCTTGAGAATGCCAAGAAGGAGGCTGACAAAAATGAGAAGCGTCTCGGTGATATTCTCGTGACTGCGGGCAAAATTACCGCGGACAATCTCCGCCGTATGGAAGCATACGTGCTCGGCATCCCCTTCGTTGACCTCAAAGGAAAGAAAATAGATTTCGATACACTCTCGCTTATTCCCGAGCCGATCGCGCGTGGTCACAACATTGTTCCATTTAAAAAGACCGATACTACCTTGGAAGTTGCCATGCTAGATGTGAACGATCTTTCAGCTATCGATTTCATCAAAAAGAAAGTTAACCTCAAGATTCAGCCACGTCTGACTGATTCTGACTCTCTCAAAGAAGTCTTGGTGCAATATCAAAAGAGTTTGAAGGCGGAATTTGGCGACCTTATCCAAAAGGAAACCGCGACGCTCAAGACGATTGCGGAAGATAATGGAGAACCGGCATCTGAAGCCGACATGAAAAAGTTGGCCGAGGATCTGCCTGTGGTGCGTATTGTTGATACTTTGATCAAGCATGCAGCTATTCAGAATGCATCTGATATTCATATTGAACCGATGGATAATCAAGTGCTCGTTCGCTACCGTATTGATGGACTCCTACATGACGCGATGGTACTGCCGAAGCAGGCGGGCCCCTCTGTGTCTGCACGTATCAAGGTGCTTTCCAACTTGAAGCTCGATGAAAAACGTTTGCCGCAGGACGGTCGTTTCAAGGTGGACATGAACAACGAAAAAGTGTCTTTCCGTGTCTCTATTTTGCCGACCTATTATGGAGAAAAGATCGTTATGCGTCTCTTGCGTGAGAGTATTTCAGGATTTACGCTGGAGTATTTGAACTTTCATGGCGAAGGATTGGAGCGCATCCATCACGCTCTCAAGCAAACAACGGGCATGATTCTGACTACGGGTCCGACTGGTTCCGGTAAAACCACGACGCTCTATACGATGCTGGATTTGCTCAACACACCTGACGTAAATATTTCTACCATCGAAGATCCTATCGAATATCAGATCGGCCGCATCAATCAGACCCAGGTTCGTCCGGAGATTGGCTTCTCATTTGCACAGGGAATACGCACGCTCGTTCGTCAGGACCCAGATATCATCATGGTGGGTGAAATTCGTGATAATGAAACGGCCGCTTTGGCAGTGAACGCGTCGCTCACTGGTCACTTGGTGCTTTCCACCCTGCACACCAACAGTGCTGCTGGAGCAATTCCACGCCTTTTGGATATGGGAGTCGAGTCATTCTTGCTTGTTTCTACACTCAACATTGTCATTGGCCAGCGTCTCGTCCGACGTCTCACTGATTCGAAGGAAAAGTATGATTTGAGCAAGGCTGAATATGCACAGCTTGAGAAAATCGTTGACATGAATCGTGTGCTCGATGCGTTGAAAGCTGACAAAATTGTAAAACCAAGTGATACCGTCAAGGATCTGACCTTCTGGAAAGCGGTTCCTGCGGGAGATGATGATGGGTTCAAGGGTCGTGTTGGTATCCACGAGATTCTCAAAGTGAATCAAACTATCAAAGATTTAGTCATGAAGAATGCCACGGCTTCAGAGATTGAGGCTCAGGCAAAGAAGGAGGGAATGCTCACGATGTTGGAAGATGGTATCTACAAATGTGTTGCGGGTATGACGACGATTGAAGAGGTGCTTCGTGTGGTCTCAGAGTAGTAAATAGCGTAAACTTATACCAAATGTCCCATTTTGTTTTTAAAGCCAAGAAATCTACCGGCGAAATATATTCGAGCGAGAAGGACGTGGCTGACCGCTACGAACTCTACAAGCTCGTGCGCGAGAGTGGAGATGAGATTGTTGAGATACGCGAAACTGCATCATCGAAGGGTTTGCATAGGGAAATTTCATTTGGAGGACTCCTAAGTCGAGTCAAGATGATTGAAAAGATCAACTTTGCTCGCAATCTCGGCTCAATGCTTGAGGCTGGCCTCGCACTCTCACGCGCGCTGTCGGTCTTGGAACGCCAGGCACGTAATAAAACCTTCAAAAAAATAATTGGCGATCTTATCATTGAAATCAGTAAAGGCTCAACACTTTCTGATTCCATGGCGAAGTATCCGAAAGCATTTAACAAACTCTTCGTATCTATGGTTCGTGCAGGTGAGCAGAGCGGTACGTTGTCTGATTCGCTCAAAGTGATTTCGGTGCAGATGGACAAGAGTTTTACACTTGAGCGCAAAGTTAAGGGTGCACTTATTTACCCCGGTGTGATTATGTGTGCAATGGTGCTCATCGCTATATTGATGTTCACCTTTGTTGTCCCTACATTGACCAAGACATTCGTCGAGCTCAATGTGACTCTACCTTTGAGTACTCGTATTGTCCTTGGTATCAGTGATGTATTCCAAAACTATGGGATCATTGTCTTTTTACTCATACTAATACTAGCGGGGATTTTTAGATGGTGGACAAAAACTGCCTCAGGGAAACACATTCTTCATGCTGCGGTTTTGAAGATACCTATCATAGGCTCTCTTGTCCAAGAAATTAACACAGCTCGTACTGCGCGCACTCTGTCGTCGCTTCTCGGCTCTGGAGTTGATGTGGTGGAGTCCGTAAATATCACTGCGGGAGTTATTCAAAATGTACATTTCCGTGCGGTCCTGGAAAAGGCCCGTGAAGCTATAAAAAAAGGAGAATTGATGTCAAAAGTATTTGCCGAGGCGGACAAGCTGTATCCAGTTTTCTTGTCTGAGATGATGAGCGTGGGTGAAGAGACGGGTAAGACGGGAGAGATGTTGATTGGTGTCGCGCATTATTACGAGGATGATGTTGAACAAAAGACCAAGGACATGTCGACTGTTATTGAGCCATTTTTGATGATTATCATCGCAGCAGCGGTCGGGTTCTTTGCTATCTCGATGATCTCACCAATGTACTCGCTTGTCGACGCGGTTTAATACATGAGACGTAATCTATATAATGCATTTACACTCGTAGAAGTACTTGTCGGTGCGGCTGTCTTTTTGGTCATTGCTTTGGCCGCATATAATGGATATGCCAGTCTCTTTAAATTAGTTAATGCCAGTCAAACAAAAATTACTGCACTGAACCTCGCAAATGAGCAGTTTGAAATAGCGCGCAACATACCTTATTCGGACGTAGGTATTGTAGGTGGTATTCCAAAAGGGAAGTTGTCACACGTCCAGACGTTAAATCGAGGCGGAATAAACTTTACTGTTACGACGACGGTACGCAACCTTGATTTACCTTTCGACGGCACCATCGGAGGAAATCCAAATGACTTGTCCCCAGCAGATAACAAACTTGTTGATATCACAGTTTCTTGTAGCGTGTGTGTCAATTTCAAACCAATCAGTTTGACCGGTCAGGTAGCTCCCAAAAACCTTGAGACTGCCTCTAATAATGGGGCACTTTTCGTCCGTGTTTTTGATGCCAATGGTCAGCCGGTTCAGGGAGCGTCGGTTCATATTGTGAATGTCGCGACGTCTACTACAATCATCATCGATGATGTCACTGATTCAACCGGCATGTTGCAAATAGTTGATGTTCCTCCAGGCACCAACGCATATCGTATTACTGTTTCTAAATCGGGATATTCTACAGATCGCACATATCCACAAGGTGGCACTGACAATCCATCACCATCAAAACCGGATGCGACGGTATTACTTCAGCAGGTTACTCAAGTGAGTTTTGCTATAGACCGACTCAGTAGTGTGGCCGTTGCGAGCGTGACGCCGCTCTGTGTCGTCGTGCCAAGTTTCGATTTTGCCTTGGTTGGGTCAAAACTTATTGGCACAAATGTGCCGAAGTTTTCACAGAATATGGTTACAGATGGTGGGGGATTATTGAATCTTACAAATAATATGGAATGGGACACGTATACAGTTATTCCTACCGATACGGCATATGATATTGCTGGTCTGAATCCGCTCAATCCGGCGACACTCAATGCAAATTCATCTCAACAAATCCAAATTATCGCAATCCCGCGCAATCCTCGCAGTATTCTAGTTACCGTCAAGGATAGTGCAACTCAGTTACCGATATCTGATGCGCAAGTGACTCTTTCAAAGTCGGGATGGAGTAGTACCCTGACCACCGGTAAAGGATTTATAAACCAGACAGATTGGTCGGGAGGGAGCGGTCAAGCCTCATGGTCAAATACCACAAAATATTGGGCGGATAGCAGTGGGCTCGATGTGACGACGGTTCCGGGAGTGGTGACACTCGGTCTGGCTTTTGGCTCGTACAATCCATCCGGGTCGTTGCAGTCATCAACTTTCGATACTGGTTCACCGAGTAATTTTTATACACTGACATGGTCTCCAACCGATCAGCCGGTTGCCGCAGGAACCAATTCAGTAAAATTACAAATCGCTACCGCAAGCACATCTTCACCATACGACTGGCTCTACTTTGGACCAGATGGAACATCGGCTACCTACTATACTGTCCCAAATACACCAATTCATTCTATACACTCAGGTGATCGTTATCTCCGCTACAAGGCCTATCTATCCACCGATACGGCAACATCAACGCCGAGCATTACCGATGTTGCATTCACATTTACTTCGTCGTGTACTCCTCCAGGCCAGGTCATATTTCCAGGATTATCTTCAGGCTCATACCATGTACACGTCACCAAGACGGGGTATTCTGACTTTGATTATGATGTCTCGGCCGCCTCAAATTGGCAGGAGGTACAGGCAGTCATGACCCCATAAGTGAAAGAATGGTACAATACTACTCATGAGGGGATTTACGCTCGTTGAAGTAATATCAACTATTGCCATCTTGGCGGTTATCATGCTTGCTGTGGGTGCATTTCAGTATGATGTTCTTAATTATAATAGGGTAGGAAGTGTAACGCTGACAAATATCCAGGAAGTGCAGGCCATTTTAAAGACGATGACACGAGAACTGCGTTCAATGGAATCGGGTGGCGATGGAGCGTATCCTATTGTTGCTGCGTCTACGAGTACGATTACATTCTATGCCGACGTCAATCATGACAATCTGAAAGAAAAGATTCGTTACTACATAGGAACCACTACATCAACAGTGAATAAAATTTATCGCGGAGTTATAAATCCAACAGGATCGCCTGCGGTATACAATGCAAATACTGAGACCTTTAAAATATTGGTGACCGGCGTACGACCTTCCACCACAACCCCACTATTTCAATATTTTGATGGGATGTATTCAGGTACATCAACACCGATGACGTACCCGCTCAACCTGACATCAATTCGACTTGTAAAAATTACTATTCCGATAGACACCGATCCAAATCGATCGCCTATTATACGAGTGTTCACTACTCAGGCCGAGCTTCGTAACCTCAAAGATAATTTATGAAGCAAAATCTGTTGAAAAAAATATATTTACATACAAAAAATAGTACAGGTATCATTCTTGTAAATGTGCTTATATTTGCCGCGATCGCCATCAGTGTGACGAGTGGCTTGGTAGGCTGGGGTGCGACGGTGCTCAAAACGACTCGCACACTCGATTCTCGCGAACAGGCATTTCAGATTGCCGAGGCGGGAATCGAATACTATCGTTGGCACTTGGCTCATGCGCCGACTGACTATCGCGATGGTACCAACGGATCTGGGCCTTATGTGCACAGTGTGAAAGATGCTGATGGTGACACGATCGGTCAATACTCACTTACGATCACGGCACCACCTGTCGGATCGACGATCGTCAAAGTCCGTTCGACGGGCACTCTGACATCTGACCCTTCGATCTCGAGGACGATATTGGCAACCTTGGCTATTCCATCTCTGGCTAAGTATGCCGTTGTTGCCAATCAGAATATGCGCTTTGGTGAGGGTACAGAGGTGTTTGGGCCGATACATTCGAACGCCGGTGTTCGTTTCGACGGTGTCAGTCACAACCTGATTACAAGTTCAGTGTCTTCCTACAATGACCCTGATAGTGATGATTGTAACAACAACAATTCATTTGGCGTACATACGTGCATCAATCCAGATGACCCTTCTCCGCCAGCTGCCGTACCGAGCCGTCCTGATGTATTCATGGCGGGGCGACAATTTCCGGTTCAGTCCTATGATTTTAATGGTCTAACGATCGATCTGTCGCAGATGAAAACTAATGCCCAATCAAATGGTGTATACCTTCCTGCGTCAGGGTCCCAAGGCTACCATATTGTGCTAAAAACAAATGATACGTTTGATGTGTACAAGGTTACCGCTTTGCAGTCGGCCCCCAACAACTGTACGAATAGCAACAACCAGACAGATTGGGGAACGTGGAGTGTAAAGACGCAAGTACACCCTGTCTCGGGAGCGAATAATTCACCACAGAACTATGCATTTCCTGCTAATGGCGTTATTTTCGTCGAAGATCATGTGTGGGTTGATGGTGCCGTCAATGGGGCACGTCTGTCGATTGCGGCAGGGAAGTTTCCTGATAACACCTCGACCCGAAAGGACATCATGATAAATAATGACCTTACTTATACAAGTTACGATGGTACTGATGTCGTTTCTCTTGTTGCACAGAGAAATGTCACTACGGGATTATTCAGTGACGACAATCTTCGTGTTGATGCGGCACTTGTGGCGCAAAATGGCAGGGTGGGGCGCTTCTACTATGATTCGGATTGCAAATCAGGAGGCACCAACTACTACAACAGAAATTCGTTGACACTGTATGGCATGATTGCGACCAATCAGCGTTATGGGTTTGCGTATACTGATGGTACTGGCTACGACACGCGAAATATCATCTATGATAGCAACTTGTTGTATGGTCCACCCCCATCATTTCCGCTGACCTCAAGTCAGTATCAGACCATTTCTTGGCAGGAAGTACAGTAGCGGGAGAATTATCTCAAGGTTTGGTACAATATCTGCATGTCAAAAAAACTTATTATCGGCAACTGGAAGATGAACCCAGCGACGCTCGATGAGGCCAAGAATATTATTCGTAAGACGCGAGCAGCTGCTGGCAAGCTTCAGCATACACAAGTAGTAGCTTGTCCTCCGTATGTGTTCATTCCAGCCGCGATTTCAAAACGAGATACCGAAACACTCGAAGTCGGTGCCCAAACTGTCTCGTTTGAAGAGGGGGGTCCCCATACAGGAGATGTCAGTGCTTCAATGCTCAAAAATCTCGGTGTTCGCTATGTGATTGTCGGTCATTCTGAGGAGCGTGCGGCCGGTGATACGGATGAGATGGTCTCAAAGCGTGTTAAAGCAGTCGTTGAGGCAGGTATGAAGGCCGTGTTGTGTGTTGGTGAAAAGGTGCACGATGAGGGTGGCGCATATCTCAATGCTCTTACAGACCAGATCAAAAATAGTCTTGCTGGCGTACCTGCGCATCTTGCAAAAAATATCGTGTTAGCCTATGAGCCTATTTGGGCGATTGGAGCAAAGGAGGCAATGCAATCACAGCAGATTCATGAGACGTCTCTTTTTGTGCGCAAAACATTCTCAGATGTATTTAGTCAAAATCAGGCCATGAAGGCGCTGGTACTCTATGGTGGTTCAGTCAATTTCCGTAACGCTCATGAAATTATGACTATTGGCAAAGTCGATGGGCTTTTGGTTGGGCGTGAGAGCGTCAATATTCCTGGGTTTGTAGAGTTGTTAAAAGCGGTTGATGCGATTACTGATTAATATGAAAACAATCCGCGATATTGAATATGTTGATGGAGTAAAGGTGCTCGTACGCGCCGATTTTAATGTGCCTATCAAGAAGGGGGCAGTGGGAGACGATTTTCGTATTCGTGCGGCACTGCCGACTATTGATTATTTGAGTAAAAAAGGCGCAGTTGTTATTTTGATAAGTCATCTCGAGTCTATTGATGGTGAAAACCCTTCGCTGGCGCCAGTTGCAAAGCATTTGGAGAAGCTCGGTCTCGCCGTAACTTTTATTAAAGACTTCAAAAATGCTCATCAGGTTATTGAGGCGGGGATTAAAGCAAAGAAAGCCGGAAGCGGTGTTATTTTTCTCCTCGAGAATCTGCGTTTTTCAGAGGGTGAAAAGAACAATGATCCAAAGTTTGCCAATGACCTCTCGTCGCTTGCTGATATTTATGTGAATGAGGCGTTTCCTGTGTCTCATCGCGCGCATGCATCTATTGTTGGTATTCCTAAATTTTTACCAAGTTATGCTGGACTGCAGTTCGAAAAAGAAGTCACCCATCTTTCAAAAGCTTTTACGCCTGGCCACCCATTCGTATTTGTCCTTGGTGGTGCAAAATTCGATACGAAACTTCCGCTGATCGCCCGTTTTTCAACAATGGCAGACACCATTTTTCTTGGAGGAGCTTTGGGAAATGACGCCTTGCTCGCAAAGGGGATTTCAGTCGGTGCCTCAAAGGTTTCAAATGGTACCGTTGATATTTCAGTCATGGTCAGTCAGTCGAATATTATTGTGCCAATTGATGCCACTATTCAGGATCATTCGGCAAAAGAGATCGGTACTATCGGTGAGAAAGATGCCATTCTTGATGCGGGCCCAAAGACGCTTAAGTTGGTTGAAGCAAAGATTATGGCTGCGAAGTTCATTCTCTGGAATGGACCGCTGGGCCCCTATGAAGATGGATATGTAGAGGGTACAGAGTCTGTGGCGAAGATGATTGCCGACCGTACGCAGGCTGATAAGGACGTTGTTTCGATGGTTGGTGGGGGAGATACTTTGGCGGCTATTGCCAATCTGGGTATTGAAGATAAGTTCACTTTTGTTTCTTCGGGAGGCGGCGCGATGCTTGATTTTCTCGCAAAGGGGACTCTGCCAGGGATTGAGGCGTTGGGGAGTTCGGGAAATTAACTACATAAAAGCCCCAGGAGGGGCTTTTATTTTGTGAATAAATCGGGGTTATTTTCTATGAGATTTTTGATATAGTCTCTCATCTTTCGGTGGAACTCTATATCTGTTCCTTTAAGATCAGGGACTTCCCAGTAGACGAATTTTGGATGAGAGGAAAGATACGAAGGAATATTTTCTGGTTCTGCCATGACAATGATTCTATCAACGTCAGCTAGCATACCTTCTTCAAGCTGGGTCCGTAGGCTTTTTGAATGGTCAATTCCAATTTCTTCTAGTACCGAAAGAACTTTTTCTGCGCCGGGAGTTTCTTTGAGAAGGGTGCCGTGGCGACTGATACCATCTTTACTTACCACTTTTGTTCCTGCTGAAAATACGTGAGCGGTTGGCACCATGTGCCTAAACAGTGCTTCGGCCACTTGGCTCCTTCCAATATTTGCCCTGCATACGAATAAAATTTTCATCTGATTATTGTAGTGCGGCAATCATTTTCTCCTTATTTCCCTCAAAATCATTTTTGTCTCCCGCCGTCTTATCACTCGGAAATACCCAGATGTGGGCATGATGGATTTCTTCGCCAACAATCTTGCTCAAAATATGTTCTTGGCCGAACGCCTTTCTCTGGGCCAGTGCAACTTTGCTGACCACATCAAAATAACCAGCGAGATTGGTAACATCCCAAACCCAGCGGTAGTGTTTTTTTGGAATGACGAGTGCGTGCCCAGGTGATAGGGGACGAATGTCGAGAAAGGCCATGAATTCGTCATTTTCATAGATGATGTGGGCAGGGATTTCTTTGGTGACAATCTTGCAGAAGATGCAGGAGTTCATATTCATATTATATAACAAAAAACGGCACCTAAAGTGCCGCATGGTACAGCCAGCACTTTTCAGTGTCTAGCTTTTTCTTTGAAGTAAATTGTTTTCAGCACTCTCCTAATCTGTCCTTCGCTGCTATTGCGGAACATGACGATTGTGTACACGCCATGATCATTTGGTGTACCGAGAGGTCTTTCAAGGAATTGTGTGGAACTTTTTACATCGATCAGTATCGAAAATTCAGCTTTACGGCCTCCTGAGTACATGGCGCAAACACGGAGGCGAAAGTCGAAGCCGTTGAGGATATCTTCGTGGCTTGTTGCTCTAGAAATACTTTGAAGCCACGGCGTGTTTCCTAACAAGATCATGGATGATACTATGCTTTCAAACCTTTTTTCAGATTCATCACCCCTGTGCTGTGACGGATCAGGTATATCCTGTCCGCTAATGTACCAACTTCGAACGCGGTTGATGTGTTCGAGATATCTAGCGCGAGACCTGTGTGACATAGGCGCCCTTTCTTCCTGCCACGGCTTGTCAGACGTTGACTAGCTATCACGTGTCAGTCTGGTCAATAGACTAGTACATAATCATGCATTTGTCGATTTTAGTAAGCCGTATCTGATATACTTCGATTCATGCCCTACACTATCCGCCGCCCACTCACTCTCGATGAACGCAACCGCATTGGCGGAGCATCTGATATCGTGGCTCATCTCCTCTTTCATCGTGGTATTACCGAGGCGGAAACGGCTGGCAGGTTCCTTCTGCCTGACTATGATAACCATGTTCACGACCCCTTTCTCCTCAAAGACGCCGAGAAGGCAGCGGAAAGGATTATTTCTGCTATCCAGAACAATGAACGCATTGCGGTCTATTCCGACTATGACGCTGATGGTATTCCAGCGGCCGTGGTCTACAATGATTTTTTTGCGCGTATTGGCTATACCAATTTTTCTATATATATTCCACATCGCCACAATGAAGGGTTTGGCGTGAATGTGGAGGCCGTCGAACAGCTGGCGAGAGAGGGGGTGAAGTTGATGATTACTCTCGATTGTGGCATTTCTGATGTTGAGCCGGTTAGGCGCGCCGTCGAATTGGGCATTGATGTCATTATCACCGACCATCATGAGCCGCCCGCTATTCTCCCGAGTGCGTTCGCTATAATCGATCACAAACAGCTAGATTGCGCCTATCCAGATAAAAATCTGTGCGGATCGGGAGTTGGATTCAAGTTGATTCAGGCCATTATAAAGAAGGGTAACGAGTTGAAGGGCGAATTTCTCACAGCAATCCAGAAGGCCGGTTTCAAAGATGGTCATGAAAAATGGTCACTCGACATGGTTGGTATTGCCACTCTTTCTGACATGGTTCCGCTCACTGGAGAAAATCGTATTTTTGCACGATATGGGTTGTCTGTTTTGCGAAAAAGTCCACGTAAAGGTCTGACACGTCTCTTGGCGAAGTTGAAAATGTCACAACCGCATCTAACTGAAGATGATATTGCGTTCATGATTACGCCGCGCATCAATGCCGCGTCCAGGATGGGAGTACCGATGGATGCTTTTAAGTTGCTCGCGGCTGACAATGATCAGGATGCAGAAACATACGCGACTCATCTTGATGAGATAAATAATGAACGAAAGGGGATTGTGGCGGTGCTCGTCAAAGAGATCAAAAAGAAGGTGCGCGAACGATATGGAGAAACGATTCCTTCGGCGATTGTTCTTGGTAATCCGGATTGGAAGCCATCATTACTTGGTTTGGTTGCCAATTCGTGTGCCGAAGAATTTGATCGTCCTGTATTCCTTTGGGGTCGCGATGGTGACGATATTATCAAGGGTTCATGCCGTTCTGAAGGAAAAAGTAATGTGGTTGAGATAATGCGCGGTATTCCCGCAGAAATATTTCTCCAGTTTGGAGGGCACAAACATTCAGGTGGGTTTGCGGTATCAAATGAACACGTCCATTTCTTGGAAAAGGAACTCATTGACGCACAAGACGCTATTCAAAAAGGAAAAATTAAAGTAGAAACGGAACCAGATTTTATTGATGCAGAACTCAAGCTCGATGATATTACCTGGAGATTGCAAGAAGATCTTGATCGCATGTCACCCTTTGGCATGGGTAATCCAAAACCATTATTCATATTCAAAAAAGTGCGCGCCTCGGATGTGCGCTTGTTCGGTAAGACCAAAGATCATATTGAGCTCGTATTTAAGAAAAATAGTGGGTCACCCGTTTCGGCTATCGCATTCTTTGCGGGACAGAATGAATGGGCGCAAAAACTACTCGCTGATAAAAATAAAGAAGTTGATCTGGTCGCCTCGATTGAGAAGTCGATGTTTCGGGGGAGGAAGGAGTTGAGATTGAGGGTGGAGGAGGTTCTTATGAAATAAAAAAACATGCGTCACTTGTGATGACGCAGTTTGTGTAAGGTTAGAAACGGTGGGCCTTATTTCCCCAGGAATGACGAAATGTTGGGCAGATCGAATTCCTGCAGAGGGATGTAGATGCCTTGAGACCGATACCCTTCCACGGTTACCAGGAGCGCTTTCTCGCGACTGGCTTTAAGGTCGAATGCGATGCCGAGCATGACCGAGGAAATGCCGAATTCTTGTGTTAATTGTTTGGCAATACTCTCTGCAAGTATGCCAGATTTGCAGGTAAGCATCACGAATTCCTCGGTGCCATCAATGGTCATAATCACACATAAATCTGGCAAGTTGGGTCGAGAGCCAAGGGTGATTTCCACTTTTCCACATGTACGAGATTTCATAGGCTGTTTTCAAGTTTGACTTTGTGCTGTTGTCAACATTATGGCATATATATAAATTATAGTCAACTATAATGAAATCTGCTATAATTCGTTTTATGACTATTTCAATCTTCACCGACGGCTCTTCTCGAGGAAATCCTGGCCCTGGCGGTTGGGGTACGGTTGTGGTCACTGATGAAAAAGTTGTTGAACTTGGCGGTGGCGAAAACAATACTACAAACAACCGCATGGAATTGATGGCGGTGATACACGGGCTTACCAAGGCAGATGAGATCGCTGGCGAAAAAGAGATGCCCGTTCAGGTCTATACCGATTCATCATATGTGATAAATGGTATAACCAAATGGATCCAGGGCTGGAAGCGCAATGGCTGGCTCACCAAAACCAAAGATGATGTGCAGAACAAGGATTTGTGGATGGAACTCGATGAAGCTTTGAATGTGGTAGGTTCAGGAAATGTCTCATGGAAATATGTGGGTGGACATGTGGGCATTGCGGGCAATGAACGTTGCGATGTCATTGCCACTTCTTTTGCAGATGGAGAAAATACTGAACTTTACAATGGACCACTTTCAAATTATTCAATAAAAAATATTCTCGATACTTCACACGACAAGGTGAAGGCGAAGGCAAAGAAGGCGTCTTCTTCAAGGTCAAATGCAAAGGCGTATTCATATATAAGTTCTATTGGCAGCGAGATCAAGATACATCACACCTGGACAGAATGTGAGGCGAGAGTAAAAGGTGCTCGAGGTGCACGATTCAAAAAGTCTCTAAATGCCATGGATGAAGCAGCGATAATTGAGGAATTCAGCACACTTTAGCCCCATATTTGCAGACCTGCTTTGCCTGGTTTAGAAATTTGAACACGCAAAGACATCTTCAGCGAATCTTTATCATTTCTTCAGCGTTTCTTCAGTTGATTTAGCTACACTGCCTCCCTATGAACAAGGGGGTCATCGTTTTTTGGATGTTGCTGATCGGATGCGCTGTGACGCGTGTGATTTTTTCATTGGATCAAGACCCGCTACACATCGGTGCATGTGAGAAACAATTCGTAACTGGTCTCGGGACCACCACTGCCGATCCTGAACGTAAAGAGGGTGGGCAAGTCATGATTGTATCGGTGCAGGAGTTATTTGTGGCGACTACTACCGCAGACAGAACTGTTCACTCTCTTGGCGATTCGTGCGGTTCTCACATTTTAATCCGACTCAAAACAAAACTGTATCCACGTTTTTCTTACAATGACACTATTACGTTTTCAGGAAAAATTTCTAAACCGTTTAACTTCAAGAGTGAAACGGGTAGGGCTTTTGATTATGTTGGCTATTTAGCAAAAGACGACGTGTTTTATGAAATAAAAAGTGCCGTGGTCACGTCAGTGCCGGCAGATGAGCCCAAGAAATTATCTTATGGAGGAATTTCTGGCATTCTTTTTTATATGAAGCGTCGGTTTGTCTCACATCTTGAACATATTCTTGGTGAACCCCACGCCGCACTTGCCGCTGGCCTTGTTGTCGGCGAAAAAAGCGCCTTAGGAAAAGATTTGCTGAATGATTTTCGCATTGTCGGACTGATCCACATTGTTGTTCTTTCAGGTTTTAACATCACTATCGTTGGGGATGCGATGAGAAAATTACTTTCATTTGTGCCACGCGTATGGGGAATTGTGGTTGGTGGCATCGGTATTGCATTGTTTGGTGTGATGGTTGGCGGGGGAGCGACAGTGGTTCGTTCTTGCTTCATGGCCGGTATTGCGTTATCCGCTGATCTTATTCGTCGCGACTATCAGGTCACTCGCGCGCTTATCTTTGCGGGTCTTTTGATGCTGATACAAAATCCAATGATTTTGCTCCATGATCCATCGTTTCAGCTCTCATTTTTGGCTACACTTGGACTTATTTTGCTCGCCACCCCTATTGAAAAACGCCTGACCAAGATTCCGGAAAAGTTTGGTATGCGCGGGATTGTGGCGGCGACTATTGCCACGCAGATTTTTGTTTCGCCGTACATTCTCTATATGATGGGAAGTATTTCTATCATTGGGATGGTTGTGAACATTCTAGTCCTGCCGGTCATTCCAATAACAATGCTCATAGTATTCCTGACTGGCGCTGCGGGATTTATTTCACTCGATATTTCACAAATATTCGGATGGATCGCGCACTTATTACTCACCTATGAGCTACACATGGTCGAGTGGTTCGCCCGCATTCCGTTTGCATCAGTAACCCTACCAATGTTTTCGGGCTGGTGGGTGGTGGGATTTTACGTGGTCTTCTTCGGTGTATTCATATTCTTCAAGCGCGGACAAAAAAGGCGACCTAAGCCGCCTCTTTGATCTGATGCAGCCAATACTACTGAGCTTTCTCAAAATTCTCCTCAATTACACCCCAGTTGAGATTCTTAAAGAAATCCTCGACGTAGTTTTTCTTGCCTGATGGCTGATAGTCAGCAACAAAGGAGTGTTCCCACATATCAAGGGCAATGATTGGACTGACGCCAGTCAAATGACCGAAATGTTGTTCATCAACCCAGTACTGAATGAGGGTATCGGTATTTTTGTCGTACCCAAGCATCGCCCATCCGACACCGCGAGTTGTTGCAAGATTTTTGAAAATGGTCATGAATGTTTCGAAGGATCCGGTCCATTCGACTATTTTCTTATAGAGTGCCGAGCTCGTGGAGATATCCTGTGGCCCACCTTCAAAAGCACTGAAATAGTATTCGTGGTTGCGCATACCATCAAACTCGAATGCCTGGCGACGATAGGTCTCACGGCGCGCATATTCAGGGATCGTTTGGTTCTCGACGACCTCGTGGACGAGGTTGAAATGCTTTACATAGCCCTCGTAGAGTTTGAGGTGCTCTTCGATGGTTTTTTCTGAAATACCAATAAGTTTTGGAATCTTGAATGTTTGTGGGGTGAATGTTTTCATGAAGGAATTGTACAACAGAATAGAATCTTCAGCGAATCTTTATCATTTCTTCAGCGTTTCTTCAGTTTCATTTGATATGGTTTTGACATGACCACATCAGCACCTATTTTTGTGAAGCCACTCCTCATTGGGGTAGCGATTACAGCGCTTTGTACTGGCGTCAGCTTGTACGTGTGGCGCGAACAGCATCGCAAGCCAGTGCTCGAGGTGTATGTATTTGCACTGAAAAGCGGCCGATCGATGTTCATTCGTACTCCCGATGATTACCGTGTTCTCATAGATGGCGGTGCTAATGCTGATATTGTGCGCCAGATTACGCAGATTGTGCCATTTTATTCACGTCGTATCGACGCAATCATTGCTACCAACACAGATGGCAAGAATGTGTCGGGCCTTATTGATGTTGTTAGTCGTTATGATGTCGGTCGGACCTATATCCCGCGGCTGACTCTTGAAAATCTAGGGATTGCGACTTCAACTGACGAAATTTACGAGACATTCATCGAAACTCTTGCCGATAAAAAGATAGAAACGAGTGAGATTGTAGCGGGGGACACACTTCATCTAGGTGAAGAAGTTATGTTGCACGCTCTGTTTCCGCCACCCGCACATGCGTTTGAATATTCCAAAGCCAGTGCGCCGGAAATTCTTTTTACTCTCTCATATAGGTCAGCTTCACTGACGTTCATGGGTGATGCGAGCAAGAAAGTACAAAAATACATTACCTCATCGAGCAGTGAGATTATCGCCGACTCGGATGTCCTCGTCGTCTCACACGCGGCGGCGTCCGCACATATGTCGACCGAATTGATGGACATTCTACGACCCGAGAGTCTCATATATGAAAAAGCAGTATCAAAATCTACCACACAATCCTCGAAGACTTCTTCGAAGAAAAATAAAGTAGTTGATCCGTTGGCAACAGTTCTTAACGGGAACCGATTTAATCTGAAGGAGATGGGGACTACTCTCATTACTTCAAACGGGGAAGATGTAGAAATTAAAAAAGCCGGCAGTGCCGGATTTTAAGAGAGAAGGCTCTTGTGGGTTATTTGATCAACCCAGCTTTCTTGAGAGTCTGATAGGCGCCGTTCTTTTGGAGAGTGCGGAGGCCGCGAGTTGAGACATTGATACGAATAGATTTCTTGAGTTCAGGGATGTAAATACTCTTTTTCTGAAGATTTGGGTAACGGCGAATCTTGCCACAGGGATTGAACTGCGTTGCACGGGTAGCGTTCGAATATCGTCCTCCGACGACTGAACCGACTTTAGTTATTGCACAGATTTTTGCCATAAAAGTAGTGAGACGATATGGTATCATAGGGTTTCAAAGAAATCAAGACATTATGCTCACTATTCTTTCTATCGTAATCCTTATATTCTCAGTCATTGTACACGAAGTCGCTCATGGCTATATGGCTGACAAGCTGGGTGACCCAACCGCACGTTTGCAGGGGAGGCTTACTCTGAATCCGATCAAGCATATTGACCCGGTAGGTTCTATTATTGTCCCCCTGATCACCTCTATTGCCGGCTTCACGTTTGGCTGGGCAAAGCCAGTGCCGTACAATCCCTATAACTTGAAGAATAAGCGCAGTGGGGAATTCTTGATTGCTCTTGCTGGCCCCGCTTCCAACTTGATCATTGCTCTCATTTTTGGGCTTATTGTGCGTTTTACCCAAGAGGGAGTGATGACACCGTTTATAGAAATTGCACTCTACATTGTGCTTATCAATGTCACCTTGGCAGTTTTCAATCTTATCCCAATCCCACCACTTGATGGGTCCAAACTTCTTTTCTCGCTATTACCACAGCAATATGGCAGGACTCGCCGTACCTTGGAGATGTACGCTCCATTTCTTATCGTTATCTTCGTTTTCTTTTTGTGGCAATTGATATCACCAATAATATGGCCTATTTTCAAGGTTTTTACAGGGATTAGTTTGTAAGGTAAAACCCGTTGACTATCTTACCAGTTGTGGTATAATAGAGAGGCATTAGCACAATGCTTTTTTAAGTTTTTCGGGCGTATAAACTCCGCCCGGTTCCGGAGGGGGGAAGGCGCATGCATTCGCCGACCCCTCTCTTTTTTATTTGCATTTATTTGCCAAACCACATTTCCCATGCTAAGGTAACCCCACTGTCTTCTAGGGAACTTCTTTGGAAGATCGGTACATTATTACGGCGAGAATGAGTAATCGATACACGCAGGCTTCGGCCACTCAAGTGTGTGTCGGTGAAGAATTCAGGATCGCCATTAAAGCACAAGAGATTAGTAACTAGTAATTAGAGGATGCATTTTTCTAATTACTCATTACTAATTACTATTTACTAACTTATGCCTACAATAAATCAGCTCACGAAGCGGAATCGTACTCGTTTCACCCGAAAGTCAAAGTCGGTTGCTCTTACGCGTACATTCAACACCATCAAGAACCACCCGGTTTTCTTTCCGGCTCCGTTCAAGCGCGGTGTATGTGTCAAAGTTACTACCAAGACCCCAAAGAAACCTAACTCAGCTATTCGCAAGATTGCTCGTGTTCGTCTTTCAAATGGCATGGAAGTCACTGCGTATATCCCTGGCGAAGGTCATAACCTCCAGGAACACTCAGTGGTTCTCCTGCGTGGTGGTCGCGTCAAGGACGTCGGTCTCCGCTATACAGTAGTCCGCGGTGTCTTGGATGCAGCAGGTGTCGAGAAGCGTCGCAAAGGTCGCAGCCAATACGGAAACAAGAAGCCAAAGGCAGCTAAGTAGCCCTTTCGTTCTTAATTTCAAACTACAATGCGAAGAAAAATAAACATCAAAAGAGATTTGCGACCAGATATGAACTACCAGTCACTCAAACTGGGCAAGTTTACTAACTACATTATGGAGTCTGGCAAGAAAAATATCGCTCGCGGTATTGTCGCTGACTGTATGACCATGATCAAGGAAAAGATGAAGACAGAGACTCCTCTCGAAGTATTCGAGGCGGCGCTCAAGAACACCATGCCGCTCATGGAAGTCCGTTCTCGCCGTGTCGGTGGTGCAAACTACCAAGTTCCGCGCGAAGTTCGTCCAGAACGTCGCCAATCACTCTCAATGAAATGGATTGTTGAGGCTGCACGCGGCAAAAAGGGTAAGCCGATCGCAGAAAAGCTCGCTGACGAGATTATTGCTGCAAGCAAGAATGAAGGTGAGGCAATCAAGAAGCGTGAAAACATGCACAAGATGGCAGAAGCCAACAAGGCGTTTGCTCACTTTGCGTGGTAATAATCACTTTCCACAGGTTTTCTACGATTTGAGGTGCCAAATTGGCACCTCAAATTTGTTTATAGGTGATAGCATTTGAGAATGGTTGAAAAGAAATTGTCCGAAACAAGTTTGGTACTTCCTGTTACTCCAGAATTCATAGAAAGGAGGATATTTTTGGTGCGTGGCAAGAAGGTTATGCTGAGTCCGGATTTAGCCGAACTATACCAGGTCGAGCCGCGTGTCCTAATCCAAGCAGTTAAAAGGAATCAAAAGAGGTTTCCTGATGATTTTATGTTTCAATTGTCTGTAGAAGATGTCGATTCTTTGAAATCACAATTTGTGATTTCAAAATCTGGTCAAGGTGGTAGTCGTCACTTGCCCTACGCTTTCACCGAGCTCGGTGTCGCTATGCTTTCATCGGTCCTCAAAAGCGACCGGGCCGTCCAGATGAACATCTACATCATGCGCGCATTCGTGAAGTTGCGCGAAATGCTGGCTACCCACAAGGATTTAGCAGAAAAGATTGAGGCTTTGGAAAGGGAACAGAAGGAGCAAGGCAAGGATATTACGATTATTTCCAGAATGGTTAGTAAGTTACTGGCAGAGAAGGAAAAACTGAGGAGTGCGATAGGGTTTGAGGCGTGATGACTTTATTTGATTATTTCACCATTTTACTGTACATTACCTCTACAAAAAGGCACACTATGCTTTTTAATTTTCACTAAATTTTGGTCCACTTTTATCAATTAACGGCCCAAATTATTAGCATTATTCTATGAACCGCGACTACCCGCTCGATAAAGTACGTAACTTCGGTATCATCGCCCACATCGATGCCGGAAAAACCACCACATCGGAACGTATCCTTTACTACACTGGCATGATCCACAAGATCGGCGAGGTGCACGAAGGGGAGACAACCACTGACTGGATGGAACAGGAGCGCGAGCGCGGTATCACCATTACGGCTGCTGCCATTACTTGTTTCTGGAACCCAACCTATATGCCAAAGACGGACACTTCAAAAAAGGTCCGCTTCAACATCATCGATACCCCAGGACACATCGACTTCACCGTAGAAGTGAAGCGCTCTCTCCGCGTGCTCGACGGTGCAGTCGTGGTCTTCGACGGTGTGGCTGGCGTGGAACCTCAGTCAGAGACAAACTGGCGCTATGCCGATGAAGGCAAGGTCCCTCGTCTCTGTTTCATCAACAAGATGGACCGTATGGGCGCCTCATTTGAACGCTCATACAAATCTATTCTCGAGCGTCTCAACAAGAACGCTGTTCGTTTCCAGATCCCTATTGGTACCGAGGGTGACCACGTCGGCGTCGTTGACCTCATGAAGATGAAGGCTTATACCTTCTCGGGCGAAAAGGGTATCGATATCAATGAAGCAGAGATTCCTGCTGACATGCTCGAAGACGCGAAGAAATTCCGTGCAGAGATGGTTGAAAAGATTGTTGAGACCGATGATGCGGCCATGACCAAGTTCCTCGAGGGAACACAGTTTAGTATCGACGAACTCAAGGCTCTTACTCGAAAGGCGGTCATTCATAACAAGATTTTCCCTGTGTTTACCGGTTCCGCACTCAAGAACGTCGGTGTCCAACTTGTCTTGGATGCGGTTGTCGATTATCTCCCATCTCCACTCGATATTCCAGCGGTCAAGGGTATCAACCCAAACACTGGTGAAGAAGTAGTGCGCCATGCTTCAGATGAGGAGCCGTTTACTGCGCTTGCATTCAAGTTGCAAAACGACCCATTCGTCGGAGCCCTGACATTCTTCCGTGTATATTCAGGAACGATTGAGGCGGGTACTTATATTTACAATGCGACAACTGGCAAAAAAGAACGTCTCGGTCGTATCGTCCGTCTCCAAGCAGACAAGCGTGAAGAGGTTAAGAAGGTGTATGCAGGAGAAATTGCTGCGGCTGTCGGTCTCAAGGATGCACTCACTTCTCATACGTTCTGTGACGAAAACAATCCTATTGTTCTCGAGCAAATCAAGTTTATGGAGCCAGTGGTCTCTCTCCGTATCGAGCCAAAGACAAAAGCTGATCAGGAAAAGATGGGTATGGCACTTCGCAAACTTGGTAACGAAGACCCAACGTTCCGCGTTTCCTCAAACCAAGAGACTGGCGAGACTATTATCTCAGGTATGGGAGAACTCCACCTCGAAATCATGGTTGATCGTATGAAGCGCGAGTTTAGCGTTGAAGCTAATGTCGGTGAACCGCAGGTAGCGTATCGTGAGACCATTCTCAATACTGCAGAAGCAGAACACAAGTACATCAAGCAGACTGGTGGTAAGGGTCAATACGGTCACGTTCGCATCACTCTCAAGCCGATGGAAAAGTTGGTTGAAGGTGAAAAGGTGCCAAAGAACGTCAAGCGCTACGATGATTTTGAATTTATCAACTCGATCAAGGGTGGTGTGATTCCAAATGAATTTATTCCAGCAGTTGAAAAGGGTGTTCATGAAGCTATGGACCGCGGTATTGTCGCTGGGTTCAAGATGGTGAATGTCTCATGTGAACTCACGTTCGGTTCCTATCACGATGTTGACTCGTCTGAAATTGCCTACAAGATTGCCGCATCACAAGCGTTCCAAGAAGCTGCAAAGCGTGCAAAGCCAGTTATTCTCGAGCCTATCATGCGCCTCGAAGTTGTTGCCCCAGAAAAATACATGGGTGACATCAATGGTTCTATCGCCTCAAAGCGCGGTATGATCGAGGGTCAGGAGCCAAAGGGTCAGAATATTGCTATCCATGCCAAGGTTCCATTGTCAGAAATGTTCGGCTACACCACCTCACTTCGTTCGATGACTTCTGGTCAGGGAAGTGCAATGATGGAGTTTGATCACTATGAGGTCGTGCCGGGCAACGTAGAAAAGGAGATTGTTGAGAAGAGGAAGTAGTCGCTCGTAATGAGTGATTAGAGATTAGAAAAGCTTACAAAAAACCGCCCAGATTGGATGAAGGGCGGTTTTTTTGTTGTACACAAGAGGAAAATTATTATGTAAATAGATGCGGTATACTGGGGGCATTAGATTATTCTTGGAATTTATTAAACTAATTATTTTTATGAAGAAAATCACCAGAATTGCATTAGTGGGTTTTATGGCACTCTCGTCTATTTTTCTGTTCAATAATCAGGTTCGGGCCGAGTTAACACCTTGTTTGGATAACTATGTCTATCCTGGACCAGGGCTCGTTCACTTGAGTCCTTGTACCGTGAATATTGATATGGTTGATGGTGCGGGCAATGTACCCATTAACGTCATGCTTGTGGATCAAAATAGTGGATATGGTGGATATACAGGATATGAGATTGAGCAACCCACAGGGTTTCCGGAATATGGTCTGAGCAAAAATGTAAGTTCGGGTGTTATTGTAGGTCAGACATCCATTGGTTTCACTGCTATTGATTCGGTGCTTGCTGCTAGTGGTACGCAGCCACGTATATATAATGGCAAAGTTGATATACATCTTTTTCGGGGCACTTCATTACCAGACGGGAACAATGTTACTTTGTATATAAATATTAAAGTTTATCCCGCTGGTAGCACGATCCCACCAAAAACTAATGTTAACCCAACTCTTTCGGCGATATCTGTAGTAAGTACAAGTGAAGACTATGTGAGTGGGGACGGTTTTAGTCCTGATGGGTGGGCTGATTGGAAGTTGAATTTCAATCTTGCGGCAAATTCGGAAAAATCTATAAGACGTATTACTATCGCAAATAATTGGGGGCACGGTAATTATGGTTCTATTGATGCGTGGTCGACTGGACTAGCTGCGGCTTACCCCTTGGATGGTATGCCTGTGTACCCATTACTTGTTACTTCTGGAGGTTACACCTTGTCATTAAGAGGAGATATTATACCAATATCAAATATCCAAAACCAAACATACACCTTATACGCTCCAGTAGGACCTAGTGGTCCTGCGTGGACGGGGGGTAATCTTTTTGTTGAATTCACTGATGGCACTAGAATTACTGCTGATTTGCCGGCTTCAAATGCGAAACCGATTAATAAGCCATCAATAAAAACAATAACACCTACTTTGGCCTTGGTGGGTACGCAGGTAACTCTCACGGGAGTTTTTCCAGATGTGAATTCGATTCGGTTGACCCCCTCACCGAGCGGGAATGGATATCAAGCGATATCTCCAGTTTTTTCGCCCGACAGTACGCATCTAGATTTTAGTATTCCAAATGAATATTCTTCGTTTAATGGAAATGTTGCAGTTACAGTTACTGACTCAAAAGGACAAATTTCTAATTCACAGAGTTTGAATATAGTTATGTCGACGAGTACAAACCAAATCGTCTCCCGTCTCGACCCCTCAAGTCCTCCTGCTCGTACCGCCATCATTTCACCCACGACTGTTACAGATAACGTAGTTCTTGGTGTATTTGATTTCAAGTCACAGAACAAGGATGCTACACTGCGCTCTATTAAATTCAAAGTATGGACGAGTACGTCAACGGTACAGACAACTTTCAACACGATCAAGATCAAGGTTGGATCGACGACATACTATCCGAGCAGCATAGCTCAGAGTGGTGCATACGCTGTCGTCACATATACAAATCTTGCTGTACCAATGCCCGCTTCACAGTTCGTGCCTATAATTGTGTATGGCACAGTTGCTCCTGATCGCACGGGTGTTATGAATGGCGCGCGAGTGGCAGTAAACATTCTCGCAAGTAACTCGACAGTATATGCTGACGATGCCACATTTACACAGGTTCCCGTTGCTCAAACAGAACTTACCTCAAGCGATCTGACCTTCGCCACTGCAGCAACAAAGAGTATTACCCTCAACAAACTCGTTCTTTCTTCGAGCTATCATGTTGGCGATATTATTCCAATCAAATGGAGCTCAACCAATGTCAACAATGTCGTCATCAACTTGATGAACTACAAAGGCTTGTCAGTTGTGCGCTTCATTGCCTCATCGACTGCGTCAGTAGGGCAGTACAATTGGACTGTTCCTTCAAATATTGATTTTAACTACGATACGATCTATACGATTGCGGTATCTGATGCGGCTACGCCAAGCATTATTTCGAAGTCAGGAAAAATAGAATTGCTCCCAGCCACCCCGAACGCTTCACCTGTGGCCATAAGCAACCAAGTTACGTCATTTGTGCCGTTGGTGACACCAAATGGCACGACGGGGGGAAATGCAACCTTTGCCTTCACATTGACTGCTGGCAGCAATCCAATATACATCAGTAGGACGGCCTCAGGGGTCATGACGTTGGTTCCAGTAGGCATGACAGTCTCAATCAATTCAGTCACTGCCGAACCTGCGGGTGTGAGTGGTGATAGCAATTCTTCCTTTGTTATACCTGCAGGAACATCACGACGATTTACCTATAACGCATTCCTTGATAATTCCAATGGCACAACAGGTCAGAAACTTGTTTCGATACAATCGATTATCTATGGCATGACAGCGGCAAATCCGAACGGCTATCAGATTTCCTCAGGATTGGATAATCTCAAGTTGTCAGTGAACTTGAATAGTAATGGGACACCGCCACCAGTCACTGCATTATCGGCACGTCTTACGGTAGAGGGTCAGCATACTTACACATACACTGTCGGTCAGACCAATCACATTGCTTGGTTAGGCTCGGGTCCAAGTGGCACGGTATACTCGTCATATTCAAAAGCTAATGATGTGGGGAAGTGTGGCGAGGGAGCGTGGGTTGCAAACAATGCACAAGGAACATCCAATACCTATCTCACGGGACAATGGGCAGGATGTACGTGGACTGTTACCTACGTCGCAACAAATCCTGCAACAGGCCAATCTGTTCAGGATAGTGTGACAGTGAGCGTTGTGAGCCAGTCAACTCCACCTCCAACGAGTACGACGACGTCATATTATCCATCAAATTATGGGGCAGCGATAATAAACGCATTGACTCGTTTGTTGGGATTGTAGATTTGGAGTCGTTAGAAAAAACTGTCCGTTCTGCGGGCAGTTTTTTATTGTGGACAACTGGCGAGCCATTGTAGCTGCGAGCCGAGCCGTCCCCTCTATGGGGATAACTCCACTTGGCAAAAAAATAAAACACGATATACTTATCCCACTACCCAAGACGTGTCTCGAAAGAGCAGGTCTTTTCTTATTATTGGCGTTCGTTCTTAATCAAAACAATATGTCACGATCACACACATCAATGTTCGGGGAAGATGTTAAGTATTTACTCGCACTTTCATTATTGGCATGGATAACATTTACCTTGCCATCAGTGCAGGCAGCTCTTATAGGCTAACCATCTCTCTGGATTATTAAGTTATTTATTATCACATGAAAAAATTAATTGTACCGATATCTCTTGTGGTGATGGCCCTCGCGGTCGCAGCGATGCTCCCAGCATTGGTCTCGGCTGAGACGTCATCAACCCGAGATTCGTGCTACACGTTCTCCAAAAATTTTGGTGTAGGCAGTGAAGGCGAACATGTCACTCGTCTTACGCAGGCTCTCATCAAAGACGGGGTTCTGTCGAATGTTGAAAAGATTTTCGATGAGGATCTAGCTGGGGCTATAGTCAAATTCCAAAACAAATACGGTATTCCAACCACCGGATATGTTGGGCCACTGACTCGCGCCAAGCTCAATTCGCTCTATGGGTGTGGAACTCAAGGAAACTCCACAAGCGTACGATATGAATGTCCGCCAGGCTATATTTGCACACCTTCTGGTCAAACTACCAATGCGGTAGTGTGTCCGGCAGGCTATACGTGCTCGCCCAATTCATCGATTCCTGAACAGCCCTATGTGTCAGGTATGATCAAGTGTGTGTTCAATGGCTCGATGAAGAATGAGAAGTGTTATTCTACAGACGGTAGGTTCTATTTCAACGGTACCGGGTCAACTGGTGGCGTCATCTATGGAAGACTTGGTTCTTCCATGACATGGAAAAGCACCTGCGGTGGCTCTGTTAACACGACTAATGATGGGGGGAATGCGTATGCAAATTTCACCTGTTCGTCACCACAAGGGACATCAGAACCTACGTCAATATGTCCGACAGGGTATATCTGTACTACCCAAACGGCCCCTATTCAATCACCAGAAACTCCATTTATTGCGATTACCTCTCCAGTTGGCGGACAAGCCTATGAAGTGGGGAATCGCATGGCGGTTCAATGGCGCAGTAGCGGTATTCCATCATCACAAAACCTTGATGTTATTCGTCTGCGTAGTGTAGCAACTGGGCAAGAATACTATCTGGCTTCAGGGGTCCCAAACAACGGCGATGTGCTGCTCTTGGTTCCATCATTGGATGCTGGGCAATACACACTGGAAATAAAATCATCCATACCTGGCTTTTCAGGTGCGGTGATGGCGCAAAGTGCCGTATTCGATATCAGCGCAGCAGTCCTACCTGGAAGCCGTGACGCAGTGCGTCAATAACCATATTTACAAACACGGTGCCCAGGTCGACATCGTGCCAAACTTAACTGAAATCCCCGCACCTTACCGGTTGCGGGGGTTTTTCGTACACGCTACACTGTTCTCATGAATACTCCACAAGCGTTTATATTTATTGGCAGATCAGGGTGCGGAAAAGGCACGCAGGTTCAGCTCCTCATTGATGTGCTCAAGAGCAAGATGCCTGCGATTGATGCATTGTATATACAGACTGGCCAGCAATTCCGTGATTTTATTTTAAAAAAGGGGGCAACAGCCCAAAAAGCAAAGGAGATTTATGATGTTGGCGGTCTTGAACCAGAATTCCTTTCTACCTACATGTGGGTCAAAGAACTTGAGGAAAAATATGTCGGCAATCAGCATGTGATATTTGATGGTACGCCACGAAAGATGCACGAGGCCGGGGTGCTCCATTCGTGTTTTGGTTTTTACGGCCTCACCAAGCCATGGGTAGTTAATATTGATATTAGCGAAGAAGAATCCGCACGCCGTCTTATGGCCCGAAAGCGTATGGATGACACAGAAGAAGATGTAAAAAAGCGCCTTGCTTGGTACGAGACAGATGTGGTGCCAACATTGGGTTATTACGACGGCAATCCGGCTTATAATTTCATTAAAATATTTGGAAATCGCAGCATTGAAGATGTTCACGCTGACATTGTGAAAAAGCTAGGCTTGGTGTAGTTTTAGGCCATGGTCAATATAAAGACAAAGCAGGACATCGCTATACTCCGCGAAGGAGGTAAACGTCATGCCTATATTCTCAAGGAACTGGTCAAGATGGCCAAGCCTGGTGTGCACGTGATTGATCTAGATACACGCGCGGCTGAGCTTATCCGTGAAGGTGGGGACATGCCTGCATTTTTGAACTACCAACCCTATGGCGCCTCTCGCCCATATCCCGCGACGCTCTGTGTTTCTATAAATGATGAGATTGTTCACGGTATTCCAACGGAGGGGGACAAGGTCCTCAAGGAGGGAGACATTGTGAGTATTGATCTTGGACTCGTCCATAAAGAACTCATCACTGATGCCGCTGTAACCGTTGCGGTAGGTTCTATTTCTCCAGAGCTGAGCGGATTACTCACAAAGACACAGGAAGCTCTCATGGCCGGTATAAAGGCCGCAAAGGGGGGTGCTCGCGTGGGGGACATTAGTAATGCAATTCAGCGCATTGGAGTGGCCGAAAAGTACGGCATTGTAGAGGAGCTGGCTGGCCACGGTGTTGGATATCATGTTCACGAAGATCCATATGTCCCAAATTTCGGACGTGCGGGCAAAGGAGAGCTCCTCAAGCCTGGCATGGTCATCGCGATTGAGCCGATGTTCAATCTTGGTACCAAAAAAATAAAGTTGGACGCCGATGGATATACCTATCGAACTGCAGACGGCAAGCCGAGCGCTCATTTTGAGCACACAGTAGTTATCACCAAGAGCGGCGCAGAGATTTTGACCGCGTGATACACTGTATCCCATGAAAAACTCTACTACAGGTCACCCTAAGCTCGAACGTACGTTAGTTATTATCAAGCCAGATGGCATACAGCGCGGACTCATTGCTGAGATTATAAAACGATATGAACAGATTGGCCTCAAGTTGGTGGCAATTAAGATGATGGTCCCTACCGCTGAGCTGATTGAAAAACACTACACACTTGATCCGGAATGGCGCGTGAAGACGGGGCTCAAAACCATTAAAGGATACGAAGATAAGGGTCTTACACCCCCACTAACTGATCCGTTGAAGATAACCGAAATCATTTTAAGAAATAATGTGGCATACATGACCAAGGGGCCCATTATAGTCATGATATGGCAAGGTGCTCATGCAGTTCAGATCGTGCGTAAATTAACTGGTGGTACGGAACCACTCACGTCAGATGTAGGTACTATTCGAGGTGATTTTGTCCTAGATTCATATAGTATGAGTGATGGGGATGGGCGAGCGGTTCGCAATCTCGTGCATGCCTCTGGATCTATCAAAGACGCCAATGATGAGATAGCTCATTGGTTCAAAAAAGAGGAGATTTTTGACTACACACTCCTCAATGAAGCCATGTTGTACGACCTCAGTCTCGATGGAATCCTCTAACTTGTGCACGACACACAGTTGTCGTGTTTGTAAAACGAATGTTATAACTCACTATCCACTTTTACCGTACGGCAAACAGGAATACAATGAATGCAGGTTGCGGAGTATTAAACCCTATACCAATTTATACGGGAGCTCGACGAACTTCGGTTCACATTAGGTTGCACCTTGGTGCTAACCTTGAGAGCACCCACCTAGTTTTTCTAGGTTAATCAATACTTCGTAACCTACCCAAAGATCGTCTCCTCGTGAGATGATTTTTGATTTAGAAGAAAAAAAGTTATACTTACCCAATGCTTTCTTACATACTCGCTCTGGTTGTCCTCGCGGTTGTTCTTGCAGGTCTTTCTCTCGGTCCTGACGCAACGTATATTAGTATGAAATATTTTGACAGCGTCCTCCATCTGCTGGCAGGTGTCGGTCTCGGATTCTTTTTTGATGCACTGACTCTCTCGATCGGTTCACGTCGCTGGCACACACGCTGGGGCATAGTGCTCATAGTTTTCGGGGGAGGAATTGCTTGGGAAATATTTGAGGCTTATTTCAATATTACCGGATTCAAGCTTTGGACAACGATGTATTATCTTGATACGGCAAAGGATTTGTTGCTCGACACAGTCGGTGCATGGGTGGCGGTGCACATAGTTACGCATAAATAATTCCCATGTCTATTCCACGAGTTACATTTTATAGTGGTGTTGGAACGGTAACTGGTGCCAATTTTATGTTGGACACGGGGAAATCTAAGATTCTCATTGATTGCGGCATGGTCCAGGGAGAAAAATTTGCGATGGAAGAAAACGCGCAGCCGTTTGCCTATGATATCTCATCGATTGATGCGCTTATTATCACCCATGCTCATCTCGATCATGTTGGCCGTATTCCTAAATTGGTAAAAGATGGATACCAGGGTCCAATATATTCAACTCTAGAGACACGACAGCTTGCAGAATTGGTGCTCAATGACGCGGTTGGTATATTGGCAATCGAGGCCAAACAAAATGAAGTTGTGCCAATGTATGGCATTGAAGATGTGGAGGCTGTGTTTCCTTTATGGAAAACAATTCCGTATCATCAAGATGCACAAATCACAGACGATGTGAGTGTATTTTTGAAGGATGCCGGTCATATTCTCGGCTCTGCAATGATCGAGGCGCGCATTAGGAAGCAGGGAGAAGGAAATGTTGGAAACGGGGAAATCAAAGTTCTATTTACCGGTGATGTTGGTAATTCACCCGCGCCACTTCTCCGAGACACGGAATCAGTCGGAGATGTCGACTATATGGTTACCGAGAGTGTGTACGGAGATAGAAATCATGAAGACAGGGCGACTCGCTCACAGCAATTTGAAAAAATAGTAAATGACACTCTTGCGCGTGGTGGCACATTGGTCATCCCTGCATTTTCAATAGATCGTACCCAGGTTCTTTTGTATGAATTGAATAATCTTGTTGAGCAAAAAAAGATCCCGTCCGTTCCAGTGTTTGTCGACTCACCGATGGCGATAAAAGCGACCGAGGTATATCAGGAGAGTACCCAATTATTCAATGACCATGTTAGATCACAGATTGCGGGCGGAGATAATATTTTCAATTTCCCACACCTCCAGTTTACTGTGTCCCAAAATGAGTCGCGAGACATTGAACGTCTCCAAGGGGCAAAGATTATCCTTGCTGGTTCGGGAATGTCCGTTGGGGGTCGCGTGTTGAGCCATGAAGAAGACTTTTTACCTGATCCAAAGAATACAGTCTTACTTGTGGGATATCAGACGACTGGTTCGGTTGGTCGCCAACTTGCAGACGGTGCAAAGAAGGTCACTATTCATGGTCGTACGGTCAAAGTGAAAGCCCATGTTGAGGCTCTGTACGGCTATTCGGCACACAAAGATAGCGATCACATGGTCGAGTTCGTGGCGACAGCAACAAATCGGCTGCAAAAGGTATTTGTCGTCATGGGAGAACCAAAAGCCTCGATGCATTTGGCGCAGCGGCTCAATGATGAGTTGGTAGTAAAGGCGATGGTGCCGGAGAGGGGAGTTGGATACGAGTTGGAATAAGTTTTCATCATATATTAAAAACCCCGGAAGACCGGGGTTTTTAATTATTTTACCTTTGAAACTACTCGTGCAAATGTCTCGGGCTTGAATTCTGCGAGATGAGCCAGAATCTTGCGATCGAGCTCGATGTTCTTTTTCTTTGCTGCTCCGATAAACTTTGAGTATGAGAAGCCCAATGGACGAAGGCCGGCATTGATCTTGACGTTGAAAAGACGGCGCATGTCACCCTTTTTGTCGCGGCGATGAGCGAGGGCGTATGCCCCAGCGTGTTGGAGGGCATCAATAGCCATGCGCTCCTTCTTTGAGCGACCAAATCGGAAGCCCTTTGCGGCCTTGAGGATGGAACGGCGGTGTTTGAGGGCGTTTACTGCTTTCTTTACACGGGTCATGGTAGTAGTTAAGTAATTAGTAATTAGTAACTAGTAATTAGAGAATGATGTGTTTGTTTTTCTAATCTCCAATTACTAGTTACTAATCTCTTATTGTTTATAAATTGACGAGGAATCGACTCTTGGCCTTATTGTCCATGTGAATGGTATTCATACGGCGCTTGTTGGTGCTGGTGCGAGTTCGCTCACGTGCGTTGAAGTGGTTTTGGCCAGCCTTGCGCGACAAAATCTTGCCATTTTTGGTGACCTTGAGACGCTTGAGATATGATTTGGTGGTTTTGATACTCATAAATTTAGTAATTAGTAACTGGTAATTGGTAATTAGAGAATCGCAAGCCGTACCTTCTAATTACTATTTACTAGTTACTAATCTCTATGTGATTACTTCTTTTCTATAACAATACTCAATCCCTTCGGTCCTTTGGTTACGTCCTGCGCGACCTTGTATTCGACGGTCACGAGCTTGAGGAGGCGTTCGAGACGTTCCTTAAGAAAGTTGAGGTCCATATACTTGGATCGTCCGATGAGGAAGAGGTCTATCTTGACTCGATTACCTTCGCCGAGCCATTCTGAGACTCGCTTGGCCTTGAGTTCGAGGTCATGCTCGCCAGTTCCAATCTTGACTTGAACTATCTTGAGTTCACTGGTCTGGACTTTGGCTTTGGCAGCTTTCTCCTTCTTCTTTTCATCGTACAGGTACTTTCCATAATCCATTATCTTCGCAACCGGGGGAATAGCGGTCGGGGAGATTTCGATCAGGTCCAGAGTGCGCTTTTGGGCTTCTGCAAGGGCGACAGAGAGGGTGATAACACCGAGATTTTCTCCTTCGGCTGTTATAACGCGCAACTCAGGCGCTTTTATCTGATGATTTATTTTGACTCGAATGGCCAAGTGATTGGGATTACAGGGGTTATTTATAACATACAGCGCTGTATTCTGCAACCCGCGAGCCCTATCCACATTGCGGTTATATGAGGGTGGGGGGTACAATAGAGGCATGCCTGGCGAGTCAGTTCAATTCTCACAAACTAAACATCACCGCAAGTCGGTAGCAGCACTTGTTGTGGCGGTGGTCGTGTTTGGTATTATCATTGCCAACTATTTGTCTTCTGACAAATCCCAGCAGGAAGTGCAAACATCAGTTAGGTCACAGACTCCACAAGAACGTCTGGTAGCAGTATTGGACGCCTCACCTGATGTGTCAGTTTCGGTAGATCAAAAAAATCGTGCTGTTAACGAATTGAAAAAAAGTCGAGCCACACTTTCAAATAGTCAAAAGTCAGACATTATTAGCTCGTTACAAGAACGTTAATATTTTTATTATGAAATCAACATTTGTCTCTCGTGTTGCTACAACTGCAGGCCTTCTCCTGGGCGCATTTGCCTTGTCAGCTCTCGCTGCCACATGGACTGCTCCGACCGTACCAGCTCCTGGTGGCAATCCAGATGCCCCGATCAATGTTGGTAGTCTATTGCAGAACAAACTTGGCTGGCTTGGGGTGAAGGGACTCGTGACAACTGACCTTACACTTGCTACGGGTACTCCTGCAGTTGGCAAAGTGTTGACTGCTATTGATGCTTTGGGAAATGCAACATGGGCTACTCCGGCGGGAGGGAATGAGGGTAACTGGGAGACAGGCGAAATAACCTTGCCATGTCAGGCGTACGCATGGTCAACGAGTCAGAATGTCACATTCACCAAGATTTTCGCAGTTGCCCCTAAGATTATTACTCAACCTAAATGGGAACGATACACGGGTAATGAAAGTGCGGCATGGTGGGTGACAAATGTCACTACGACCGGTTTTACTATGAATTATGGTACGCCGAATAGCGGTTCGTGTTATCCGTCGTCAGGTGGCAACGGTATAATGTGGGTTGCAGTAGGACAGGGAAGCGGAGCGCCTTCTGGTGGACATGTGGCAAATAAGTTCACGACCAAGTACACAACACTTATGAGTGACCCAACTTTCTATTCATGGGTTGGGAATTCTGGCATGCCTACCAGTGGGGGTAGTGACCGTGGATGGTATATTCGAACATCAGTTTCTCCGACACGATTCGCTGATACTGCCAACAGACTTTGTTCATATTTTATGACTAACGGCACTGCCACTGTGTATTCAGGACAGTATACTGGTGGAGACTACGGTAGTGATAACAATAACACTGCTTATTACTGGAATACGGGCACGAATACGTGGTCATCGGAAGCACATGGTGACGACGGGTCTATCGATATCACATCATTGATTTGTGTCGGTGACGGTGTTCTCGATCGCGGAGTCAAGTTCTTGGCCCAATAATTATTGGTGATATCTTAATTTTATTTACAATGCGCTCTTCTCTTATTACCCGAGTTGTCACACTTGCCAGTCTCCTTGTTGGAGCTTTCGCGTTCTCTGCACTCGCTGCCACATGGACTGCTCCGACCGTACCAGCTCCTGGTGGCAATCCAGATGCCCCGATCAATGTTGGTAGTCTATTGCAGAACAAACTTGGCTGGCTTGGGGTGAAGGGACTCGTGACAACTGACCTTACACTTGCTACGGGTACTCCGTCAGCAGGTATGGTGCTTACTGCGCTCGACAGTCTCGGTAATGCTGGGTGGGCTACACCGGCAGCTTCTTCTAATATGAGGTATGGTTCAGCAACACTAGCTTGCGCATCCTATCAACATCCAACAATAGGGACAGTTACTGTAACATTCTCACCAGTGCTTTCATCAGCTCCTTCAGCCGTCATAATCACTCCAAATTGGACAAATTACAGCGGCGATGAAGCACCGTCGTGGTGGGTAAGTAATGTAACAGCTAGTGGATTTAAGATTAATGTACAGACGACGGGGGAGAATCATTGTAGTGATCACCCAGGTACTGCCGACAAGGTGTTCTGGGCTGCCATGTACTGATTTTAACAAATTTATTCATAACGCTGGATTCTGTTTGTCCCATGCTAAGCAGTGTTGCATTAATATTTTCTATCGTTCTACTCATCCCTGGCATAGTGATGGCTCTAGTCCCCGGTCTTCCGGGGCTTTTGTATATGCTTGTGATTGCACTTGTCTTTGGATTTATTGACCAGTTTACGCATCTAACTCTTGGTAATCTCGGTATCCTCGCGGCTATTACTGCCGTCGCTATGCTTCTCGATCTCTTTTCGGGTATTATCGGAGCAAAATGGGGCGGTGCGCATTGGACGTCGATCATCTATGGCTTGGCGGGCCTGATTATTGGTTCATTGGTTATACCCGTACCTATCATTGGTAGTCTTGCCGGCATGTTTCTCGGAGTCCTTTTTTCTGAATGGTATCGCACGGCTAATATTAAAAAGGCCAACAAGGCAGCTGTGGGAAGTTTTGCGGGATCACTCGTTGGTATGGTTGGAAATGGTGTTGCCGCAGTCGCATTTTTAACCCTCTTTGTTGTTTTCGCCTGGCCTTAGAGAAACTTCTTGACGAGGCGCATCAGGCGCTCAACTATTTTTTCAGTAAAGAAGCGCTTGTGCCATTCATCTAGTTTGATCTCTTTTGAATGGTGTATATCTCGTACAAAGTGTGCGGCGAGTTCCTCGGTGAATTTTGTGTTCATTGTAGTAATGTTGGCCTCAAAGTTGTAAAGCAGGGAGGCACTGTCGAGGTTCATCGAACCGACAGTAGCCCACTCACCGTCGATGATGACGGATTTGCTATGAATGACATTACCTTCATAGAGAAAAATACGAACACCAGATTCGAGGAGCGTCGTGAAGTATGATCGTGCAGCAAAATCGAGAGCCGGGTAATGGTCAGTGCGTTCAGGTAATACAATCCGAACATCGACACCACGATGCGCTGCAAGTTTGATGACGCGGAGGAGTCGGTGCGTAGGAACAAAGTAGGGAGTAGTGATGTACATGTATTTGCGCGCACTCCGTATGGCGTCAACAAGTTCGGTATAGATATGACGGCGTCCAGGTGCCGGGTAGTTGGTGATGTAGCGGAACTCACGGTCACGGGCGTGGGTGCGTTTTGGCAGAGGCTTTTGGTCAGTGGCTCGTCCCCACATGCGGTCGAAGGCGTTACTCATCTCCTTGACGACTGGGCCTTCGAACCTGACGTTGGTGTCACGCCAGTTTTTCATACTGTCACGGACCGAGATGCTCCCGGTATAAGCAATAGTTCCATCGATGACCAGCGTGCGGCGGTGATTGCGGAAGTACCATGAACGGAAATTCGGTACACGGAAGTAGCCGGGGATGAGGGTCTTCCAGAATACCAGATGGATGCCCTTGTCGCGGAGCTCAGCAACCATATCAGACCCAAAAATGGTGAAACTACCGGCAGCGTCCCACAGAAAACGTACGTGTACACCGGCTGCGGCTCGCTCGGCACAGACCGCAATCAGTTTTTTGCCCAATTCATCATTTACGAAGATAAATTGTTCGAGGGAAATGCTCGTCGTAGCCTTTGCACAGTCGGCTAGTATGGCGCTCCAAGCCTCTTCATTGGAGGCGTATAGGGTCCAGGAGGTTGCGGTATTCATGACTTGGTAAGTATATATGGAAAATCCCAAAGAGGGAAAGACGATACATAAAAAGCGCCAGGCAAAATGCCTGGCGACTGAAGGACCCTTTCCACGTTATTGGCGCTGCTTTGGCTGCGTTGCTCCACCCATCTTGGATGCTACTGCCATTACGATACCGCAGATGAACATTGCTGCCACGGCGATCATCATGATGATCGCGGTAACTTCAGATGGTCCTGACGCAATGCCGGTCACTACAAGGTCGTGTGCCGTAGATGCAATCAGGAGCAAGTACACTGCTACAAAGCATTTGCCGCACAAGTTCCATACCACTCTTGGGATGCCGGCTGTTGGACGGGGAGGAAGCAGCAAGCCTTTTGGCCGGTCTGGTCTGCGGCTTGGTTCGAGTGTGGTGAGCGCGGCACTGAAGAACATGCCCATGAATGATCCGATCATCCAGGCTGTTTCAGTGTCGGTTGGTTTTTCCCACCATTCATGGATGAGGCAGTGGTACGTGGCGGTACCAACGAGCGTCATGAAACAGATACCGCACATACTCAGACCGATTTTTCCGAATGGGCCAAGTGGACGTGTTGGTTTGCCAAAGAGGCTGATAAGCAGGGGCGTCAGATTCGTTTTCATACATTCCTTATCTCTACAGGGTTCACCTCTATTTTATCACTACTTTTCTTGAATATGCTACGATATCCCCATGACAACGTTAGTCGAAAACGGCAAAGCTTACTTCAATTACGAGGTCCTCGAGAAATACGAGGCAGGTATTGAGCTTCTCGGTTTTGAGGTAAAGGCACTCAAATCAAAAAAAGGCTCGCTCGAAGGGGCCTATGTCATTGTACGAGGGGGAGAAGCGTACGTGATGAATCTCTTTATTCCTCCGTATCAAGAAAATAATACCCCAAAAGGTTATGAACCCCGCCGTAATCGCCGTTTATTGCTGACAAAAAAAGATATTAGGACCCTTGCGGATATTGATAGTGGCAAAGGGTTGACAATAGTGCCAATTTCAATATATAATAAATCCAACCTCGTCAAGGTCTCCGTTGCGGTCGTCCGCGGCAAGAAGAAATTCGATAAACGCGAGTCAATCAAGAAGCGTGAGACGGATCGAGCAGTGAGGAGGGAGTACAGTGATCGTTGAAAATGTGCACGGGGATGATCGGCATAGACAACAGATCATGTTCGTTCGTGCGGCGTGAGCACCAGTGACTCGTAAATCCGCTGGAAACTCTAAATGCTAAATCAACCGTTTCTCCGTATTTCGGAGCTAAGGACTTTGCATTCGCTCTTGCATAAAGAGCGCGCTCGCCTCGGGGGATTCTGACTCGAGGGCCGGGTGTTATAACCTGAATGTAGGGAAGACAGGAGTTCTCGACCTGTTGCCCGAATAAAAGAGATCGTGGCTGTGTGTTTTGTTCGCTTTAGAGCACAGTCATTAAACTTCAAAGCTTTCTACCGCCGTAGATTCGTTCGACGCATATCAGTTGCACGCGAGTTCGATTCTCGCCATCTCCACCGAAAACCAAAAACCGCTTTGTGCGGTTTTTGTGTTTGAGGTGAAGATGAGATATTGACATTATATAGTTAAATATGGTATAATATACAGAGATAATTTGAAACTGCCTAAAGGCCTTGTATCGAGGGTTTCAGGCAGTTTCAAATTAACAATTCAACTGATTGAACTATGAAATTAATGATCGATATGAACTCAATGGTGGCGCGCCGAATCCCGGGTGAAGACTTCAGCACGTTGGTAAGCGTGCGGAACAATGGTCAGCACTACCAAATGGATGGCTACATTCTTGCGGACGTGACTGTTGGTGGGGCAGAGCACCCCACGTCTATCCGTCTCTTACATCCGCAGACAACTCCGGCGACCGGGCATGTGGATGTGACTGTGCACTACGATGTAAATGTACCCGTGCCGTCCTTTCACTATTATGGTCAGCATCAGCGCTTCGTGCCGACTCCGTTTGGGGATGGTACGCAGGGTGATGCGTGGCCGACGGGTGGATGGCACCTCCTCCAGACGGTGTTCGCCGTCGAAGCGTTTCTTGTCTCGGACATCGGATTGCGTCCGAAACTTCGTGAGACGCTTTTCGCTGCGCTGAAGCCCGTGGGCAAATAATCCTGACCCTTACATGAAAAGACCCTTGCCGGCCTTCCATGTAAGGGCCTTTTCTTATACAAATGAGGCGATATTTACATCTTTTCTTAAACGTGGTAATTTCACCACGAACAACGCATTATTTCCGCAAGAGAAATATGCACAACTGCAACCAGTCAAATCACATACCGCCTATGAAGATATCCGCCGCACACTCAATGAGGTCATTTCTGACCCCCGGACAACTGCAAGGAACTCGATTTGTACAGCCGTCACCTGGTAACGGCCTCATGGCTCACTGCACCGATGACTCTGAGCGCTCCCTTGCCGCAGGGGATATGGGTGTACGCGAACTGACCATGGCACTCGGCACCGCCACGCCGACGCATGTCCATTACGAAAAGAGCAAGATCTACTACGTCCTCGACGGGGCCGGCGATCTCATCGTTTGGAATGACGAAGGGCCGCAAGTGTTCCCATTGGTCATGGGTGATCCACCTGTCGCCGTGCCTCCCGGGCATCCGCATGCGCTTTTGACTTCGGGCACCCATGTCCGCCTCCTCGTGGTCACTTCGACTGCCAACAATGGCGATATCGTATGGGAGCCGGGCGTTGCCGACTTGGTTTCGAATACTCATCTGCAATAGCGTGCAACGCTGTTACGCCGAACGCCTTTCCTGGCCAGTACAGGAAAGGCGTTTTTCATTCTCCACACTTTATCCCAACAGGGCATAGGAAGCATTCTTGTATCATGATAAAATCAAGTGATAATGAAATCGCGGGCACTTGCCAGCCTTGTCCGAGAGGGTGTGTCGATACTTTGTATCGCGCTTGCTTTGTTTGTGCTTGCAGAGCCGGCTATTAGTAGTGGGGCGACTACAGCCTCGAGTCAGTTTACGATTTCTCAGACCATCAACAGTGAGCTGGCATTTTCAACACCAGCCTCAGCAGTGACTCTTTCACCATCATTGGGAGGTTTGACTGGTGGTACTTCAAATGGAGGTACACAATTTATTATTACTGCAGGAAGTTCATCTGGATACAGTGTCACACTGACGGCCAGTTCGTCACTTGGTATGATCGGTAACGCGAGTTCGACGAACTATATTCCTGCATATGCAACTTCTTCATCATTTGCCGCCGACTACGTATTTAATGTACCTGCAAACAAGGCTTATTTCGGCTACACAGTCGAGGCTTCAACAACTGCTGATTTGACACAGTTATTCAAAGATAATAGCTCAGGTGCATGTGGTACAGGATCGAATGATACTGCTGATGCGTGCTGGGTTGGTGCCACATCGACTCCGCTACTCATAATCAACAGGGGAGGACCTACTGCGGCCAGTGGAGCAACAACCACTCTTAAGTTTCGTGTGAAGATTATGCCAAATCCAGTTCCCGTTATTCCTGATGACACATATATAGCCACGACAACGTTGACTGCTACCAGTAACTAGTTAGGGTATACCTTTTGTTCCTTCCGAACCATGGATTTCCATCTTATCCTTCATAATGTTGCTTCAATATTTTCTGCCGTGATTATTTTAGGCATGGCGGTGTTTACCTATCTGAACGATCGCCACAGTGTTGCCAATACAACATTTGCATTGATGCTGTTTGGGGCGGCAATATTTTCTGTGTCCCACGTTGTTGGCGTAAATGTCGTGGACCCAATTCTTTCACGGAATATACTGCTGTTCAATTTGTGCATGTTCCCGACAGGGGCTTTTTTGCTCCATTCTATTTTAGCTATGTTGGGTAGGGACACGGAGCGAAAGGGTCTCATTATTTTCACTTATATAGCGGCCGGCGCTCTCACATTGTTTTTTGTCATCTTTCCAGATCTATTCCTGCTCAGTTCCGTGTCGAAAATGTATTTCCCAAATTATTATGTTCCCGGCGTTCTCAACTGGACTCGATTGGTGTTTCTAGACATTATTGTCTTCCCTTACATTTTGTATATGCTCTTGCGTGAGTACAAGACTGCCGCTAGTATCGCTTTGAGAAATCGTTACGCGTATTTTATCGTGGCGCTGGTCTGTGGTTTTTGCATCGTATACATTCCTAATTTTTTGGTAGGGGATATACATGTTGATCCACTTATTGGCATGTTCTTTGCGGTCATTTGCATGGTCCCATTTGCATATGGAGCCATCAAATACGAGCTCTTCAATATAAAGGTCATCGCAAAACAAGCTTTCATATATTCGATCAGTATTCCATTTGTGGGTGGCGGTCTGACATTGCTAACCTATGGCGGCATCTGGGTACGTGACGTCTATCCGGATTTTCCTGCATGGACTATCGCGCTCGTGTCTGCCGTTATCGTGGTGACAGTCAGTTTTGTCGTGTGGAAACAGCTACGAGAAAGCGACGTGCTCAAATACGAGTTTATCACCACGGTAACACATAAGTTTCGCACACCGCTGACGCAAATAAAATGGGCTACCGAAGCGTTGGCAGCGGCTCGACTTTCTCCTGACGAACGTGCGCAGATAAAATATATAGAAACAGCCAACACGAAACTCGTTGAGCTCATTGATGTACTTACGGTGGCGTCGGAATCAGAAAACGTCTCTCATGAATATGCTATGGCCAATGTGAATATATCAAAGATGATTTTGGAAACAGTAGCGGGATCGACCGCCCGCGCGCGGGAGAAAAATATCGATCTTTCTAGTCATCTAAAGCCAGGGGTTGTCGTGCCTTGTGATGCGTCGAAAATACACTTCGTCATACAGACGCTTATTGATAATGCGTTGGTGTATACACCAGAGCGGGGGACGATAGTAGTGTCTCTGGATCAAAAAGGGCAGGACGTAATCGTGTCAGTACGGGACTCAGGTATTGGCATGGGTGCTGATGAGGTCGTTCGTGTATTCAATAAATTTTATCGGAGCGAGTCTGCACAGGGGGCAGATACCGAAGGGATGGGAATTGCTCTGTTTGTATCAAGGGAAGTGATCGTGCGACATGGGGGAAAAATGTGGGCGGAATCGAGTGGTCTGGGTAAAGGCAGTACGTTCAGTTTTACCTTGAAGCATTCCAATTCCCAAGATAGCTAACAGGTTTTCAGATATACTATATACATATGCACATCGAGCTTCTCATCAATAATATTGCCTTCGGCGTTACTTTTTTTATTTGTTTGGCAATGGGAGTGCTTGTATATATACGTAGACCAAAAGACAATGCCTCAGTCAACATGCTCATGGCAGTTAACATCGTCTTTTTTTGCATTTGGCAGTTGTCATATGTGATCGGTGTCAATCTAGTCGATCCACTATGGTCGCGATTTGCGCTCATGTTCAACTTGGCAGCATTGATGACTCTCATAGTTAATACGCACTTGGTACTTGTGGTGACAGGGAGATTTGCTCGACAGAAGCGGATTATGATGTTTTTTTACGCAGTCGCGATAGGGTTTATCGCATTTTTCGCCTTCAACCCAGATCTGTTTTTGTTACCATCACATCCTCAATTGTACCTACCAAACTTTTTTGTGCCTGGAGCGTTGTATGGTGTTCAGGATGCATTCTTTACCATCATACTTTTATACTTGATGGTCAATATGTTTCTCGCATATCGTTCGTCAGATCTGCAGGCTCGAAATAAGCTTAAATATTTTATTGGAGGTCTTGTCTATGCGTACGTAATGGCACTTTCCTCAGAGTTTTTGTTGTATGGCATTTCAATAGATCCGATTTTCGCCTCACTTTCTGGTCTCTATACAATTCCGATTGCTTACGCGATATTGAAATATGATCTTATTGATATAAATATCATTGCTCGTCGCGCACTCATATATGCCCTTGGTACTGCGGGCATCACATTATTTATCTTGTTTATTGGATATGCCAACGACTATGTGGCATTGGTTATACCAGGATTTCCGCAGTGGCTCTTGCCACTCATTTCGGGAATACTCGGTGTCGCGGTCGGCTTCTTTATCTGGAAAAAAATCCAAGAAGCAGACTATCTTAAATTTCAATTTGTTGATGTCGTGACACATAAATTCCGCACGCCTCTCACGCATATCAAATGGTCGGCGGAATTGCTTCGTTCGGAAGCTGATCCTCAGGAACGGGCGCGCGCTATTTCGACGATCGAGGATGCCAATGTTCGTCTGTTTGAGATGACCAATAGCCTCGTTGGCCTGTCGCGTTCGAGTGAGACTGAATACCAGTATGTATATAAGGCAGAAAACATCGTTGATATGCTCAATGAAACATTGGCGGCCATAGAAAATCAGGTTCGCACAAAAAAGATTCGTCTCAATCTTCAGATTGGAGAGAATTTGCCGAATGTGTTTGTCGATCGTAAACGTGTCCAGTTTGTTATGCAGATGATTATTGAAAATGCCGTGATTTATTCGCGACAGGGAAGTCGTGTTGACGTGGAAGTTGAACAGCGCAAGTCCTTCATCTATGTGTCAGTGCGTGACACGGGTATCGGTATTGCGCCGGGGGACATGGAGCACCTATTTTCACGTTTTTTCCGCGCCTCCAATGCCTCTGAGACACATACTGAAGGTTTGGGTATCGGCCTATTCGTGTCTCGCGATATTATGAAGCGACATGGCGGCGATTTGTGGGCGGAGTCGGCGGGTATTGGTAAAGGTTCGACATTCCACATGAAGATTCCATTGGAGAAGTAGGGTGCATCTTGACTTTTCTCGATTAATACAGCATATTGTATTTGGAATTTATTGCATATCATTAATGGATGGTCCATTGATGATATGCGAGAGGAAAGCTTGATATGGAATTGATAAAAAACACGTGCCTTATTGGTGCGCTGATTGGTCTGTATGCCTACGGCATTATCGCCAGAGACCGCGAACGAAAAAAAGAGGACAGACGCTGTACGTGTCCACGGAATGCCGATGGTAGTGGTGGACCCTGTGGGTCATACACGTTCCGACATTACAGGATGGTGCCGGACGATAGTCGGCCACATAGTCGGTGGGGCGTGTGGTTTCATTGGTATGTTCTCGATGAGTGCGAAGCGCATGGTCACGTGAAGCTGGTGAAGGGTGGACCAGATGAGACTAAGTTTTTTGATTCACTCAAGATTGCCTCGCGCCGACTGAGTGACCCGGCACAGTTTTCCAATGGCGATGATCTCTTCGTCCGAGCAGGTATTCTCGCCGTGGTAACTGAGCCCCATGCGGAGCGAGTGAGAAGAGCCATGGATGAGGCGCGAGCACGTGCCGGCCGACTAAAGGCACGACTGGATGGTCCGCCCGAGGTTACACTGGTCAATTCGTCGGTTGCTCGAAAGTCTCATCGTCCCATCCTCTTGAGACCCAGTAAGCATCCTTCTGCGCATCGACTGTTCTAGACAGTAATGAGTTCAATTTCAGTTCGCGTCCTTGTGGCGCGATTTTTTATTGCAAGCATTTACAAATCCTCACTTGTAGCTATAATCAGTCCTATGTCAACAAACCCCGCAAATCCACAACCTACGTCAAAAAATGGTCGCAGTGGGATGCCTCCGCGAATGAATTTCATCAATGTCATTCTTATTATTATATTGGTATTTCTTTTGATTGCTGGCGTATATTCACAATTTGGAGGAAAGGAAGTAGACTCGACCTCTGTCTCCTTGTCGACGCTCGCCAGTGATGTCGAAAAGGGCCTCGTATCCTCGCTCAGTATTAGCGGTGATCGTATTACCGCTCGCTACACCGATAAGTCGGTTCGGACTACGCAAAAAGAAACTGACGCATCTCTGACTGAGAGTTTCTCTCGATTTGGTGTATCGCAAAAACAATTGGCATCTACAACAATCATGGTCAGTGATCCGGGTGGTTTTGGTTATTGGCTTGGCCAGCTTGCTCCATTTTTGGCACCACTTCTATTTCTCATTTTCTTCATCTGGCTTCTTTCGCGACAAGTAAAAGGCGCTGGCGTCCAAGCTCTTTCTTTTGGACAATCAAAGGCTCGTATCACTATGCCCGATGACAAGAAGCAGAAAGTGACCTTCAAGGATATTGCGGGTGCAAAAGAGGCAAAGCAGGAGCTCTCCGAGATTGTCGACTTCCTGAAAAATCCAAAGAAATTTATTGAAATTGGTGCAGAAATTCCAAAAGGAGTTCTCCTCATGGGTGCACCAGGTACTGGTAAGACCTTGCTTGCTCGTGCTGTTGCAGGGGAGGCGGGCGTAGCGTTCTTCGCGATTTCGGGTTCTGAATTTGTGGAAATGTTCGTCGGCGTCGGCGCATCTCGTGTTCGCGATCTCTTCAAAATGGCAAAAGAGACGGCACCAGCTATTGTCTTCGTGGATGAAATAGATGCAGTTGGTCGTGCCCGCGGTTCTGGTATGGGCGGGGGTAATGACGAGCGTGAACAGACCTTGAACCAGATTCTCGTTGAGATGGACGGCTTTGAGCCAAATGAAAAGGTTATTGTCATGGCTGCAACAAATCGTCCTGACGTCCTCGATCCAGCCTTGCTTCGCCCAGGTCGTTTTGACCGCCGTGTTGTTATTGATCTGCCTGACCGTGGTGATCGTGAAGAAATCCTCAAGATTCACAGCGCGAAGAAGCAGCTAGCTGAAGATGTGAATATTGCCATTGTTGCCGAGCGCACACCTGGCTTCTCTGGTGCTGACTTGGCTTCTCTCATGAATGAGGCCGCTATTCTCGCCGCACGTGAAGATCGTACCAAGATTGGTCAGTTTGACCTTATCCGCTCTATCGAAAAGGTCATGCTCGGACCAGAGCGTCGCAGCCACATCCTCTCAACACAGGAAAAAGAGATTACTGCGTACCACGAAGCAGGGCACGCCATTGTCGCATCGGTGTTGCCACACGCTGATCCTGTTCACAAAATCTCTATTATTTCTCGTGGACGTGCTGCAGGGTACACGCTCAAGCTTCCACTCGAGGACCGCAAACTTCAGTCGCGCAAAGAATTTCTCGATGACATCGCGGTTTCACTTGGCGGATATGTGGCGGAGCGCATGATTTATGATGATTTCACTACAGGGGCATCAAATGACCTGCAGGTTTCGACCGCTTTGGCGCGAGCCATGGTTACTCAATACGGTATGTCGGAAAAGATTGGTCCAGTAGCGCTTGAGAGTCCAACAGGCAAAGTCCTTTTTGGACAAGGTGTCGGAGATCGTGATTATTCTGAAAAAGTTGCAGCGGAAATAGATGCCGAAGTTACCCGCATTATGACTGAGGCGCGCACTCTTGCCGAGCAGACATTGGCACAACATGAAAAAGCATTTGAACTCGTCACACAGAGACTTATTGAAAAAGAAACGATAGAACGCGATGAGTATGAGTCTATTATTGCCGGACAGGGGATAGTGCTCAAAAAGAAACAAGAGAAGGTGTAGGAAGGCGCACGTAATCAGTAATGAGTAATTAGAGATTAGAAAAACAGTAAGCACATTTACTATTTACTCATTACTGGTTACTATTGTCGTACCCGCCCTTAGCTCAGTTGGTTAGAGCACAGAGCTTATGGACTGGAGTGAGTACCTGTGGAAATATGTGTCCGCCCCTAGCTCAGTTGGTTAGAGCACAGAGCTTATACCTCTGGGGTCCTTGGTTCGAATCCAAGGGGGCGGACGGATATTTTCACAAGGTGCGAACGAACAGTCTATATGTAATATACCTCTGGGGTCCTTGGTTCGAATCCAAGAGGGCGGACAAGTATTTGCAGAATGTTCGAGCGCTGAATATGTATTGAGGGGAAGGCCGTTTTGTTCCAGTAGATTTGAAATCAGATTGGCATTATACTTAGCTTATGAAAAGGGCGTTTACTCTCGTTGAAATATTGGTGGTCGTTTCGATCATTAGTATGTTGAGTAGTGTAGTCATTGCCACAATAACTCCTGCCCGTGCTCGAGCCCGCGACACTGCGCGCATACAGCAGATTCGACAGCTTGATTTGGCGATACAATTGTACAAGGCTAATACAGGGCATGCACCTGACCTTAGTGCGGGATGCAAAATTCAGCAACAAGCTATGCAACATGATCAGGCGGTATCTGCATGTGTGGCGATCTCAACCCAAGGAGTGGCAGGTGATACCCCCTGGTCACGTCTCAAGTCTGATCTGGCCCCCTACATTTCCTCCTTGCCTTCTGATCCTTGTGGTGCAAATTGCACATCTACTTCAGGTTATCCAGTGGGGTATACCTACGTTGCGCCGGCTGCCATGCAATATTTCTGCCAATCTGATTGTGTCGCCGATGATAGTTCATACCAAGTATATGCTGCATTGGAGACCACAAGTTCATTATCCGGCGGAGGCTCATCATCTAGTTCGGGTACATACTATCCGCCGGTTGCAGATACTCTATCGCCAAGTGTACCAACCAATGTCACAGCGACACTGGTCGGCTCCTGGCCATCACTCACTGTTTCAGTATCTTGGACCCCGTCGACTGACACGGGAGGTTCTGGGCTTCAGGGGTATAAAGTCGAACATATTGACCTTGAAGGATATCAAGATCAATATGGCAATCCTATTCCACCGAATCCGGCAATACCACGAACCCAAAATATACCGCTTTTTTGGCAGGGGTATCATATATGTTATACAGTCGTAGCTTATGATAATCAGGGTAACGCTTCGGCGGCATCAGCAGCTCTTCCTGCTTCATGCATTGATGTGCCGTATTATTTTGCACTATCGCCACCGACAAATTTCTCAGCAACTTTGGCTGGCCCAAATACCAACTTCTCGTGGCAGTATGCATATGGTCAAAATCCATACTTTCCGATTTATTTCTCTCTGTATAAGGATGGGGTATTTAATTCAAACTACACAGTGTATTCAGCAGAGTCGCCAGTATCATATTCTCGATTCTGGGGGAGTCCTGCGTGTTGGCAGATTCGCGTGAGTGACTCTGACTATGATGCCGGGCCAAATGGCTCAGACCTCTCTCCTCAAGTGTGCACACACTGATAATCTACCAGCACTACTCAAAGTGTGATTCGGTTGTGTGTTTTTCGAGAACTTTTTTGAGTAATGGGTAATGAGCAAGATTCATGTCTTCGGACACCAATCTAACCGCTTCAGTTCTCGCCGCCTCGACCATCTTCAAATTCTTTAGTGCTTCCATGGCTACATCAGAGATGCCCCATTGGCGCATGCCCGATAACTCTCCCGCGCCACGTTGTGCAAGATCGAGCTCCGCAAGTTCGAAGCCATTTTTTGCATGCTGGAGTGCTTTGAGTCGCTCTATAGATTTTACTGAATTTGTTTCAGTGAATGCGTAGCAGTACGCTTGGTGAGAACTGCGCATAACACGACCACGGAGCTGATGAAGTTGGGCCAAACCAAATCGTTCAGCACCTTCGATGATGATGACGGTTGCATTTGGAACATTGACTCCAACTTCAACGACGGAAGTTGCACAGAGTATTTGGATTTTTCCGGCCTTGAATTCATTCATGACCGCGTCTTTTTCGTCGGGTTTCATTTTGCTGTGGAGTACGTCGATTTCGTACTGGGGAAATACGGAGCGCTTGAGTCGCTTGGCTTCCTCTTTGACTGACTTGGCGATAACGGCTGCTTCTTTGTCAGGATCGGGTTCGTTGATGCGAGGGCAGATGACATAGAGTTGGCGACCAGCTTCCAATTCCGAGCGAATCTTGGCGTAGGTTTCTTCGCGCTTATCTGGGCGTACCAATTCTGTAATGATAGGTTTGCGGCCAGCAGGGGATTGATCAATAAGAGTGAGATCGAGGTCGCCGTAGAGGGTGAGTGCGAGCGTACGCGGGATTGGTGTTGCAGTCATGGAGAGCAAATGGGGCGCGATCGTATCTTTTCTGACCAATTTGCGGCGTTGAGCAATGCCAAAACGATGCTGTTCATCAATAATGGCGTAGGCGAGGTTTTTGAACTTTACTGATTTTTGGATGAGTGCGTGCGTGCCGATGAGGACAGAAATGGAGCCATCCTCAACCCATTTGAGAAGTTGGGCGCGAGAAATATCGGTCCAACCTTTTGGATTTACTTTTGAAGGAAATTTGTAACAACCGGAACCGGTGATGAGGCCAATCTGTATAGGCATGTAGGAGAAATATTTCACGAATGATTCGAATTGTTGGGTGGCGAGGATTTCGGTGGGGCACATGTAGGCGACTTGGAGTGGTCCGCGTCGCAAGGCATTGTTAACTATCTCAGCCGCTGGCGAGTCAGACGTCTCCTTCCGAGAACGGGAATTTCCGTGCACTGAAATTCCCTCTGTCCTCGTCGATTTTGTGCTCAAAATCTCCTGCGGAGTCTCTTCAGGAGACATCTTCCTCGCCAGCGGCTTCGATGTCATCACTGCATACGCTGTTGCGGCGGCGACTGCCGTCTTTCCCGATCCA
>CAYPPJ010000002.1:155704-167873 GCA_964412585.1 uncultured Candidatus Saccharibacteria bacterium
CGATGTCATCACTGCATACGCTGTTGCGGCGGCGACTGCCGTCTTTCCCGATCCAACATCTCCTTCGAGGAGGCGTGACATGGCGTGACCACGCTTCATGTCGGCGAGAATAGTTTCGACGGCATGATTTTGCGCGTCGGTGGCGACGAAGGGGAAACGACGAACGAATTCTTGCACGTGTTCGAGATCAGTTTCTATGGTAAATGATGGATGTTTTTCATACTCACGTCGTGCGCGCTGGCGACCGAGCTGGATAATAAATATTTCCTGGAATGAAAAACGTTTGCGTGCAGAGAGAGCGTCGTCACGCGTGAGTGGATTGTGCATCCAAATGAAAGCAGTCTTAATGCTGGGTAGGTGATATTTTTCTAGGATGTCATCAGGGATCGGATCTTCAATGGTATCGAGAACGCCACTCTTGAATATTTTTTGTAGTGAATGATAGACCCAGAGAGAAGTGATGCCGCGGGATTCGGGGTAGACGGGGTAGAGTGAATGAGTCTCGGCATCGTTTCCGAAAAGGGAATCGCCGACGCCAGTTGGTAACTTATCTACCACTTCTAACTTAGGATTTGAAAAATAAAGTTTGGCGGGAACTTCGGGCAAAGAAACCTGTGGCGGAACACGCTCCTCGCCGACGCGCGTCAGGGCGTGCTCGCCCTGCGCTATACTCGCGCCGTCGCGCTCCGTAATGTCGGCTTGGACCGGTTCCTTTACAGGTTTCTTTGCCCGACGCTCACTCACCTTACCTTCAATGCGGACGAGGGCACCTTCGGGGGTCATTTTGGCGATATAGGGCTGGTTGAACCAGACGCACTGGATGCGGCCGGACTCATCTTCAACGGTGGCAGTGGCCATGGTGATACGACTATGGAAACCTTTACTTGCTTTGAGGCCGGTGATTTTTCCGTAGATGACCGCAGTGTCGCCTTTGGCAAGAGAGTCTATTGAGCGTGCTTCTGCCGTGTCACCATAGCGTGCGGGGAAATGATAAAGCAGATCTTCAATGGTATGAATACCTAATTTCTTTAACGCATCTTTCTGAATAGGAGTAATGCGGAATTGATCAGAGACAGGAATGTCGAGGGAGAGGGGCATGGGGTAAGTTTACAGTGCAAAATGCAAAGTGAAAAGTTGACCCGCTGGCTTCTGTACCATCCTTGACTTTTTAGATATATATGTTACTCTGTATATAAATTCGGTCCCTGAAAATTAACCTCGTCAAGAGAAAGGATAACGTATGAGTATGTCAGAAACGTGGTATATGGTCGTTGGATTGTTATTGATATTGTCAACAATCGTTGGATGGGGATTTATCCTCTACAACCTTGTCAGTTTTGCCATTACGGGAATTTCGGAGTCGCAACGAAAAATCGAGGTGCGTTTCATTGTCTTGATTAAGGCCTTCGGCCTCTACGTACTACTTGGTGTGCTTCTGGCGACACCAATCTGGCTCGTTGAGATTGTGCCCGCAAAACGCGCCGTTGTGCACACAGAACGTAATGATGGTGTGCGCGTGGCCCAGTCATTTCAGAGTGCGACGATTATGTGGCAGTGGGATTGGGATAAGCTTATGGCAGGCCCGCGCGCCCGCGTGGTCGATTACAATTCTCGGACGGCTGATATCTCAATGAATTTTCACCCGATTACTGATAATCCGAAAGTACGTTCACTTCGGTATGTTATCAGTGCGAGTACTGGCGATTCCCCCCAAGATTTGGTGGCACTTGAAAATTCATCAGGTCGTGTCGCCACGCACCCAGGCTATTCCGATGACGCAATTAAGCCGTGGGTTGCAGAACGTGTCCGTTATCTACTGTATGAATTCAATGAGAAGAACAGTAAACAGCTTGCCGTCCTCTATAATCCATTGGATCAGTCGCAGCAAGTAGTGTTCCGCAAGATGGTCGAAGATTCTCTCGCTGGCCCCCTTCATGAATGTGGAATGTATCTACAGCGAGTACGATTTGAAATCGGCGATTGAGCATGTTTTCAGTTTCACAGCGGACGCTTCGGTGTCCGCTTTTTATTATCCGATATAATAGAAAGTATTACGTCTTTTTAAGAATCCCTCGTTTTGTAGATCAATGAGATTATTTAATATTTGCAGAGGTGGAACCTTTTCTTTCTTAAAACAGTCTGTGATTCCTTTTTTAGTTCTTTTATTTTCCATTACCAACTTCAAAATCCTTGACCTCAACTCTCGATTCGATCCTTTAAACGGCTTCTGCTTTGTATGATGTGCACTCCTTCGCGACGGATTTGGCAAAGTCTTTTTCAGATATGACCCATAATCCATAAGCGCGTAGTACCACTCTCGCGGATTCTTTTTTATGTTTGGGTCGTGCAAAGCTTCCTCAATGAAAGGCATCAATTGGTCGTCACTAATTTTCTTGCATGCCTTTTTGCCCTCGCGTTTTTCTATTTCAGGAAAAAAGAAATGAATGAATACAGATCGAATATTTGTTTCAATAAAAGGGTGGGGAAGGTTATAGGCAAAGGCCAGGATTGATCCAGCGGTATTAGGGCCGATGCCGGGGAGCGCGCGTAAGTCTTCGAGCGTGTTGGGCAAGGTGCCAGCAGTTTTTCCATTTCGTGTAATAGTTTCAGCGATTCGTTTCAGGAAAAGTGCACGACGATTGTAGCCGAGGCCGGACCATTCTTGCAGAACTTCCTTGGTCGAAGCGAGTGCAAGTGATTTCCAAGTAGGAAACCGCCTCACGAACGATTCGAATTTAGGTAGAACTCGATGAACCTGCGTCTGTTGCAACATTATTTCAGAAACCACCACATAATATGGTCGCGTGTCCTCGCGCCATGGCATTTCGCGGCCGTGCGTACGATAATATGTCCATATCGTTTTGATGAATTTCTTCATAGCTGCATCATATCTGATGAATCAGTCGGGTGCCACTCCACGCAAAACCGCCCCAGTGGGGCGGCTTGGTATCAATGTGTTGATGATTACATTGGCGAAACGGTATTCTTTTTCTTGCCGATTGCCCATGAGCCAGGACCAGAAACAATGAGTCCGAGGAGAGCGGCCAATACAGCGAGCGGTGTAGAAACCATCTGTGGTGCATTGAGCGCAACGAGGATGGCAGCAACAATCATGATGATGGCGAGAACGGCTGAGGCGAGGCAATTCCACAATCCGATGACGAGGAGTATGCCGCCAATGAATTCTGCATATCCGACAATATAGGCGAGGAAGGCAGGGATGCCCATTGAGGCAAAGTAACCAACTGTTGAAGTCATGTCAGCGATCTTCATCCATCCGGTGTAAATGAAGATACCGCCAATAATAATGCGGATGACGAGTAATGCGAGATTCTTGCTGGTAGGTGATAGGGTCATGAAATTATATATTATGTAATAACGTAGTAACCGAACGATTGTACCATATTGGCGGAGACGGTGGGATTCGAACCCACGAGGGAGTTGCCCCCCTAACACCTTAGCACGGTGCCGCTTTCGACCACTCAGCCACGTCTCCAAAACGATACTGTGCCATTCTTGCACAAAAACGTGCTCGTATCAACGAAACCTCGCAATTCGAGCGCATCTTGGGTATGATGCTCGATACTGTCATTGGAGGGATGGGTGAGTGGTTTAAACCAGCGGTTTACTAAACCGCCGATCTGCATAAGATCCGCGAGTTCGAATCTCGCTCCCTCCGCATTTTTCTTTTCCGCCAAATAACGCTACTATAGTGTCTATGAAGACCATCACTGACAAAACACGTATCGAAGAGATGTTTGCCCGTGGAACTCTCGTTGAAGCCTATCCATCAAAAGAGGAACTCATAAAGAAATTGCTATCTGGCGAACGCATCAAGATTTATTATGGTCTTGATCCGACACACACGGCGATCCATCTCGGGCATGCAAAAAACATGATCTTTTTGGAAGAATTGCGTCAGCTTGGTCATGAAGTTGTTATTCTGTTTGGTGATTTTACTGCGACGATAGGGGATCCTTCAGATAAGGCGGCTACACGAAAGCCACTCACTCCTGAACAGGTCAAAACAAATATGGCGACGTGGCTCGAACAAATAAAGCCACTGGTCAATTTTACTGATACAACCAATCCAGCCACAGTCGTTACCAACTCCACCTGGCTTTCAAAGCTCACTTTTGCTGACGTGTTGGATCTCGCATCCAATTTTACCGTCCAACAGATGCTCGAGCGCGACATGTTCCAAAAGCGTCTCAAAAATAATTCGCCGATTCATGTCCATGAGTTTATGTACCCGCTGATGCAAGGATATGACAGCGTCGCTATGGATGTGGACGCCGAACTGTGCGGTACCGATCAGACTTTCAACGCGCTCGCTGGTCGCACCTTGCTCAAACGTTACAAGAACAAAGACAAATGTGTCCTTGCGCTCAATCTCGTCGCCAATCCAAAAACAGGAGAGCTGATGTCCAAGTCCAATGGCACCGGGGTCTTTATTGACCAACCAGCCAACTCACTTTTCGGTGCGCTCATGGCCTTGCCCGATCCCATGATTGAACCATTGTTCTTGAATTGCACTCGTATCCCTATGTCAGAAAAGGATGGGCTCATGGCCGCCGGGCCAAGGTCAGCCAAAGCGCGCGTAGCTTTCGATATTGTAAAGAGATTGCACGGAGAAAAAGCCGCACGAGAAGCTGAAGCGGCATTTGAAAATACTTTTGCAAAAGGTGGTGTTCCTGATGATGTCCAGGAGGTTAATCTTGCAGGAGAGTTACTTGCGGATGCTTTGGTCAAAGCGGGTGTGGTCCCTTCGAAGGCGGAGTGGAGGCGTCTTATTGACGGTGGTGGCATCAAAACAGAAGATGATGAAAAGATTACTGATCCTCATTTCAATCCTGCAAAAACCATGATTCTCAAAGTGGGGAAGAGGAGATTTGTGAAGGTGATTGTCTAATATGAAGTTGGTGTGTCTCAATGCCTGGGGAGGTAGGATGGGCAAAGCCTTTACTGACTTTGTCGTAACTCACAAAGACGCAGACATTTTTTGTTTCCAAGAAATATTTAGCAATGGCGAATCTGGAGCATACAAAAATCTTACCAATATAACCAACCCAAATCCGAATATTTTGCAGGACCTAGAAAAATTGTTACCGAATCACGCAAGTATATTTTGTCCGGTTCACGATGGTATATATGGTATCGCCAGTTTTGTCCGAAAGGGGATTGAGGTTATCGATTTAGGAGAAGTGTATATCCATCGAAATGATGCGATGGATTGGAATGATCCCATCATGGACCACACAAGGAAAATGCAATGGATCCGAATAAATGCGTCAGGTAAGGAAATGATGATTATGAGCCTTCATGGTTTTCATAGTCCAACAAAGACTGATTGTCCAGAACGCTCGGCCCAGACCCGTATCATCGTTGATTTTCTTAGGGGTATTGATGTGCCATATATTCTCGTAGGAGATTTCAACATGACGCTCGAGACCGAAAGTACTCGGATGATCGAGAAGGAGGCGCGCAATCTCATACGTGAATACGGCATTACTTCAACAAGGAATTCACTCTACAAAAAGTCAGAGAAATATGCGGACTTTGTTTTTGTGAGCAAAGGTATTTCAGTTACCAGTTTCAATGTGCAGTCGGATCTAGTGTCTGACCACTGTCCACTCATCCTCGAATACGAAAGTGACTAAAAAGTAGTCACTTTTTTGATTGTTGAATATGGTGTGCACCTAGGGTTAAGCTGTGAGTTCGAGCGCAGGGTCTTAATGCGCCAATGAAATTGCGCGTACATTAGAAAATCCAGCTTTTTTCAATGTTTCAATTGCCTCATACATCGTACTTCCTGTCGTAATCACATCATCAATCACGATAACGCGTGATTGAAGTAGTTCAGGTAAAACTACGCCTGCCTTTATTTCAAAAATTCCCTTGGCACTTTCGATTCGTTCATGTCGACCTTTGAGCGTTTGTCTCGACGCATGATGCGCCCGAAACAGAACATCTTTTCGTACGACAAATCGTGAGCAACCACTGGTTTTCTCGAGCTCCTCCATCTGGTCTGTAAGTAATTCACACTGGTTGTACCCACGTTCTTTGCGTCGCCGGTTTGTTATGGGCATAGGTATGACGACCACAGGTTCAGGGAACGAGCTTTTGCGGGACACGCCGTCGACCTCTGCTGAGGTCGCGGCTGGTTCTCGGCCGCCTTCGCGGCCTCCGAAGCGTCCCGAAAACCTGTTCCCCTCATCTGTGGTCGTCAGTAACTTATTCCACAACGCATACCCACCAATCCGCACCGCATGAGCTGATTTCTTATACTTAATATGCCAAATCATTTTTGCCACACGCTCATCCTTGTATGCAAACACCGATTGTGTATTCGACAGATTGACTGCCAATCCTGAGTAGTCTGGCGCGACCGGCAATTTTTCTAATGCTTCTTTTGGTGACAATGAAAGCATCTCTTGTTCGGCATCAGAAAGAGGGAAGAGTGCGTCGAGAACGGTTTTGTAGAGTGTAGAGATAAGAAACATGCACGTATTGTAATGTGTCGTTGATTCTGCCGGTTACTAAAAACGTTGATAATCTGTGTATATAGCCGTTTAATCAGTGTCTACCGCTTTGCAGTTTGTCATTTTCACTGTAAACTTACCCCATGGGTCTCTTTTCCTCATTTTTCAAGAAAGAGTCGAGTGTCTTGGGTGTGGACATCGGCTCTTCTGCAATAAAAGTCGTCCAAATAAAAAAGAAGCGCGGCCGTGCGGTCCTTGAGACATATGGCGAACTCGCGCTTGGTCCTTATGCGGGTATTGAAGTTGGACGTGCGGCGAGCGTTCCAGCTGATAAGGTCATTGAAGCTATCCGAGATATTCTCAAAGAAGCAAAAACCACTACCGGCCTGTGCGGCGTGGCTCTTCCGCTGTCATCAAGCCTTATCTCGTTTATTTCGATTCCTCCAGTGCCAGAAAAACAGATGGCCGAAGTTATTTCCATTGAGGCGCGTAAATATATCCCTGTCCCTTTGAATGAGGTTCTCCTCGATTGGTCTATTATTCCCAAAGAAGATGCCTACGTAAATGAGGAAGAATCAGTCAAACCAGAAAAACAGGGTAGCGATGTGTTGGTGGTTGCTATCCACAATCAATACATTAGTGACTATCAGAACATCATGGCTGGTAGTGGTTTGGCACCAAGTTTTTATGAGATAGAAATATTTAGTTCCATCCGCGCAGTTGTTGATCAAGGTACGAGTACAGTCATGATTGTCGATATGGGTGCCCGCTCAACCAAGCTTTATATCGTCGAACGAGGTATTTTGCGTGCGTCTCACATCATCAACAAGGGTTCGCAAGACATTACCCTGGCGCTTTCAAAGTCGATGAGTATTACTGTCAATGAGGCAGAGAGTATGAAGCGTACCTATGGACTCAAAGGTGGTCCAGAGTATCGTGAGCTCACGGAGATTATCACCGTGAATCTCGACTACATATTCTATGAAGCCAATGCGTCACTTCTTAACTACCAAAAGAAATTTGCCAAGAATGTGAGTAAAGTTATCTTGACTGGCGGGGGAGTGCTCCTCAAAGGGTTCACTGATTTGGCGAAGATAAGCTTCCAAACCAACGTTATTTATGCTGATCCTTTTGGCAAACTCGAGACACCAGCGTTTCTTGCCGAGGAATTTGCCCAAGCGGGCCCAGAGTTCGCTGTTGCTATCGGTGTCGCCCTGCGTCGTCTATCCGAATTGGAATAAGGCCCGTTATACACACTATCCCATAGTTACCTATTCCTGCTATAATCTGAGGGAATATGGAGACAAAATTCCAAACCTCATTCATACCTAAGAAGCCGTTGATCCCTGTCAGCGGTCTGACACAGTCCGCACCACACCGTTCCGTTAGTTTCCTTATGATTATCGCGGTTTTGTTGTTCATAGCTTCTATTGGTGTAGCTGGGGGAACCTATTTTTACAAATCCTATCTCGAGTCCTCACAGGTAAAATACAAGGAGGAGCTCGGACTACGTGAAAAACAATTTAACCCGGATCTTATCGAAGAGCTCAAGCGTCAAAATGTCAAGATTGATCTCGGCAAACAGCTGATTCAAAATCACTTGGCCGCTTCCCAAATTTTCGATATTGTTGGACGCCTTACTATTGAGAATGTTCGTTTTACAAGCATGGACCTTACTGTTGGACAAAATCAGAATGAAGGCATAAAGGTGTCTATGAAAGGGTACGGTACCAGTCTAAGCGCGGTCGCATGGCAATCAGATGTGCTCGGTCAACTTGAGAAATATGGCCTCAGAAAAGTAGTCAAAAATCCTATCCTCTCAGACCCAGCGCTTGATCAGGCAGGACTGGTCTCATTTGGCTTCTCAGCTTCCATTGATCCAGAGAGTTTGTCATACGTAAAAAGTCTGCAGCCACAGAGTACGGCCACCACTACGACGCCATAATATACTTGTATGAATCGCAACATTACCGCACTTATCCTCATAGTTCTCGCAATTGGTATCTACCTGACATTTACCAATGCCAAGATTGCTGAGATAAAGGACATTAATACTGTTAACAAGGAATATCTTTCTGCCATTGCCAATGCGAGCCAACTGGTGAAGGTGCGTGACTCAGTGCTCAAGGATTACAATGCACTCTCGGACGAAGATCGTACTCGACTCTCCAAGATGCTTCCGAACACTGTTGATAATATTCGGTTGATTATTGATCTTAATAGCGTCGCACTCCGTCACGGTTTTCCATTGCGAAATATAAAAGCGGCGGCTTCATCATTGACGGGAGGAAAGTCTGCGCCATCTATACCACAGGCTCAAGATGCCAACATTGCTCCAGGCGGGAGGGTTGGTGCTAATACAGCGATACCAACACCTATCCTGGATACTGTCACAGTTTCGTTCAGTGTGAGTGCGCCATACCAACAATTCATTGATTTGCTGAGGGATCTTGAGGCAAATTTGCGTATTATGGACGTCACTCATCTGACTGTCACCGCGGGCACTGTTCCAGGCTCATATGACTTTGGTGTTGAACTCAAGACGTATTGGCTCCGTCAACAATAATTATCCATTATGAAACCGCAACCTCATTCAAAGAAAACTCTTATCGTCAGTATTATTGCCATCATTGTGCTGGCAATCGTATATTTCTATTTTTCAGGTAGTACAGTTACTGATCCTACTGCTACTTTGCAGACACAATCGGCCAACGTTGTCGGCACACGTGTTCTGAGCTTGCTCAACCAGATAAAGTCGTTGCATATCGATACAACCATTTTCAAAGACCAGGCATATCAGACGCTTGTTGATTATGCGGTTGAGATTCCTGAACTTCCTGTCGGTCGCCCAAATCCATTTGCGCCATTGCCAGGGGTACAGACAGCGCCTACAGGAGCTAATACCGCTCGATAATCCGAGCGGATGTTGATCATACTATGTCCGTCCTCGATATCCTTCTACAGAAGAAACTCATAACCAAGGATGATATCCGCGATATCCGTAAACAAACGGGCGCGGGTACTAGTCTTGATGACGCATTGTTGGCACGTGGGGTAAAGCCGGATGAGATTGTTATTGCTCGCGGAGAATTCCTCAATATACCGGTTCGTGCCGTGACTGAAACGTCGGTGCCCTTTGAAGTGCTGGAATATATTCCTGAAGAGTCCGCTGCACACTACCGTTTTGTGCCGATAGCGGTACATGACGGCACCCTCGAAGTCGGTATTGTCGATCCGGACAATATGGAAGCGCGCGATGCTCTCAACTTTTTGGCTGCAAAAAAGAATATTCCCTATAAGATTTTCTTGATTACGATCGACGACTTTCAGAAAGTCATCGAAATGTATAAGGGTATTACCGGGGAAGTGTCCAAGGCGCTTTCCGAGCTCGAAACCGAACTATCTGTTGATGCACGCGACACAATAAAAAAAGATGACGCGGGTACGCAGTCTCAACAGAGATCAACTGAGAAGCCTGGTGAGGAGACACTGATCATTGAAGATGCACCAGTCGTCAAGATTGTGGCTACTATTGTCCGTTATGCGGTAGAAGGGGAGGCTTCGGACGTGCACATTGAACACATGCGCGACCGTATTCGCGTCCGTTTCCGCGTTGATGGTATTTTGAATACGTCACTCATCTTGCCGCCACAAGTCCACTCAGCGGTTGTTGCGCGTATCAAAGTTCTTTCAAACATGCGCCTCGACGAAAAGCGTAAACCACAAGATGGTCGCTTCTCTGCGCGTATTGATGGCCGCAAGATCGACTTCCGTGTCTCAACATTCCCGTCATACTATGGCGAAAAGGTTGAAATGCGTATTCTCGATCAGGCCAAGGGTGTGCGTCCACTCGATGAACTTGGTCTCTCTACGAAAAATCTTGGCATGTTACGTGAGGCTATCAACAAGCCGTACGGGCTTATCCTCATCACTGGTCCGACAGGATCCGGTAAATCTACGACATTGTATTCGGTATTGAGCGAGGTTGATCGCGAGAGTTACAACGTACTTTCCCTCGAAGATCCAGTTGAATATCAAATGGAAGGCGTTAGCCAATCGCAGGTTCGTCCAGAGATCGGCTACGACTTTGCATCAGGATTGCGTACGACGTTGCGTCAGGACCCAGATATCATCATGGTGGGTGAGATCCGCGACAAGGAGACGGCTCAGCTTGCAGTGCAAGCAGCTTTGACTGGTCACTTGGTTTTCTCGACCTTGCACACCAACAACTCTGCCGGTGTTATTCCACGCCTTATTGACATGGGAGTCGATCCGTACTTGATTGCACCAACACTCATCTTGGCTATGGCACAACGCCTTGTTGGCGTGTTGCCGAAGGGGGCAGGTGAGCCAGTTCCAGTCGATGGAAGTCTCAAAGCCATGATTGACAGGGAGTTTGCCGATCTACCTACTGAATTCAAAAAGGAAATTCCATTCCCCGACACAGTTCGTAAGATCAAAACATCACCGGAGTTGCCGAAAGGTACGCGTGGTCGTATGGCCGTTGTGGAAATGTTCATGATGGATAAAGATATCGAGCAGGCAATCCTCAAAAATCCAACAGAGGCTGAAGTTCGTCGTATCACTCGTTCGAAGGGTATGATTTCACTCAAGGAGGACGCGCTCATCAAGGCATTCAAACAAGAAATACCGATAGAAGAGGTCAACAAGTTGTAGTATAATACTGCCATGGCTGAACAATCATCTTCAAATAAAAAGATACTGCTTGTTGACGACGACAAGTTTTTGCTCGATATGTACGCGATCAAGTTTTCGAAGGCTGGATACGAGGTAAAGACAGCAGATTCAACAGATGGGGGACTCAAATTGGTCCGTGAGGGATACGTACCCAACGTCATGCTCGTGGATATTGTTATGCCAGGCATGGATGGACTTGATCTGGTAAATGCGATTCGCAAGGAACGTCTCGCCCCGAGCGCTGTGTTGATTATGCTTACGAACCAAGGGTCATCAGATGATATTTCTCGTGCAAAAAAACTTGGCGTTGACGGATACATAGTAAAGGCGACCACGATACCATCAGAAGTCTTGGCTGAGGTGGAGAGGATTAGTAGCAGTAAGAAGTAACCAGTAATTAGTAATTAGAAAATCACGTAAACAACCTCTCAAATTACTAGTTACTAATCTCTAATTCGCATGGACTATAAAAAAGAAATCGAAGAGCTTGTCGACCTGCTTCTCAAGGAAGGTGCTTCCGACCTTCACCTCGGTTCTGGTCGTACGCCGACTATTCGCGTATCAGGTGGCCTTATTCCTCTCGTCAAAAAGCCGGTCCTGACCGATGCGGACATGAAAGGTTTCGTCAAAGCTTTTTTGAGTCAGCAGAACCTCGATCTGCTCGAATCTGCAAAGGATGTCGATTTTTCATATAATTTGCCGCACGCTCGTTTCCGAGGAAATGTGTATTATCGTCAAAATGTGCTCTCGGTCGCGCTTCGTCTCATCCCAAAGGCGATTCGCACTCTTTCAGAGCTCAACCTGCCGCCGATACTCGAATCTTTTACACGAAAACCCCAAGGATTCTTTCTGGTAGTTGGTCCGATTGGACAGGGAAAAACAACAACATTAGCTACGCTCATTGAGATGATCAATCAGACGCGTACAGAGCATATCATGACCATTGAGGATCCGATCGAATATCTTTTTGAATCAAAAAAATCCATCAT
>CAYPPJ010000003.1:0-101474 GCA_964412585.1 uncultured Candidatus Saccharibacteria bacterium
ACCGCTAATTTTCAGGTTATGAGCCTGACGGGTTACCGTTACCCTACCCCGCGATGAGGAATACAGTATCACATAGAAAATTCATTTCTGCAAGTAATGATTTGCACAATAGTGGTTTTTCGTCTATTCTAAAGCCTGCGTCGGCGTAGCTCAGTTGGTTAGAGCGTGGGACTCATAAGCCCAAGGTCGAAGGTTCGATCCCTTCCGCCGACACATAAAAGATTAGGAGTTTCTTGCGTTTTCATGCTTTTTTGCTAGACTAATGCAACTGGTAGGTGACAGCTACATACTCTGTATCTCTCACCTGCGAGTATATGTTACGTTCCTCACTTGCGGCCATATATTCATATAGCTGCGGCCATAGCTCAACTGGTTAGAGCACTCGCCTGTCACGCGAGAGGTTGGCGGTTCGAGCCCGCTTGGCCGCGCAGAAGTCGTCTGAAGTTTATGTTTGTAGTATAGAATGTAAGCGCATAATATGTTCACTGATTGAAAATATCCGCTAAATAGTCTATTCTTACTTGGCTGTCTTGGTAATTGACCTGGATATGCCGATGTAGCTCAGTTGGTAGAGCACGCCATTGGTAGGTCGTAAGACCCTGCCCATCTATGCGGTAACGTGTAGGTGAATCCCGAATAACGGTTAAAGACCCTCTGGGTTAAGACCGTGGCGCCCAGTAATGTGCGCCCGAACGACTGACAAGGGTCTCCAAGTATTGGAGAAAGATACAGTCTAGTCCTCCCGCAAGGAGAGGTGTAAACGAATGGCGAGGTCTCCGGTTCAATCCCGGACATCGGCTCCGAATTTTCGAATTTTGGTTCTAACAAAATTCGCGTCGAGAGAATTCTCTTGGCGTCAGCCATGAGAATTTCGAGACGAAAGTATGATTCTCGACTGGGTAATTCGGAGAAATTTCGAGACGGAGCGTGCCAAAGTAGCTCAGTTGGTAGAGCATCGCTTTCGTAAAGCGAGGGTCCCCGGTTCGATCCCGGGCTTTGGCTCACGAATTATGTCCACTAATCAAAAAGAAGTTATTGAGCAAAAAATCCAAGAACTCGAAACCGCCATGGGCGCGGCTGATTTTTGGAATGACAAAGTAAAAGCGCAGGCTGCTGTCAAAGAGTTGCAAGAATTGAAAGCTGCACTCGAAGGTGTAGGGAAGTACGACAAAGGAGATGCAATCATGACGCTTCTCTCTGGTGCAGGTGGTGATGACTCTGAAGATTTCTCGGCGATTCTCGTGCGCATGTATCGAAAATATGCCGACAACAAAGGCTGGGGGTGGTCAGTTATTCATAGCAATGAAAATGATCATGGTGGGTATCGCAATATTACGATTGAAGTTTCTGGCAAGAATGTCTACGGATCACTCAAAAATGAATCTGGCGTACATCGATTGGTACGTATTTCGCCATTCAACTCTGCCCAAAAAAGGCATACCTCTTTTTCACTCGTGGAGGTAATTCCGAAATTTGAAAAAACATCAGCTAGCGATCTCGTTATCCCAGAAAGTGATTTGGAAATTTCAATTGCCAAGTCAGGTGGTCCGGGTGGACAAAACGTCAATAAGCGAGAAACCGCGGTACGCTTGGTGCATAAACCAACAGGTATTTCTATTCATGTGACATCAGAGCGGTCACAAGCACAAAACCGCGAGAAGGCGCTCGATATTCTTCGGGGAAAACTGTGGAAGCGTATGGAGGAAGAACGTATTGCCAAAGAACGTGGCATGCAGATTTCTTCGACAACCGCCATTGAATGGGGCAACCAAATCCGCTCGTATGTATTGCATCCGTACAAGATGGTTAAAGATCATAGGACGAATGTTGAAACTGCCCAAGTTGATAAAGTACTGGAAGGGGATTTGGATGAATTCATCGAAGCTGAAAAAGAGTTATAGGGATAAATCCTAAACTACAAATTCCAAACTACAAAAAATTACAAAATTCAAATTTCAAAGGCCAAAAAACTGTTTTATTTGAGTTTTTGAATTTGATATTTGTTTGTAGTTTATGATTTGTAGTTTGAATTTTGACTTAGATTTCTATGCTCAATTACGTTATACTGTATACATGATTTATTACGATAAAGTCAGCAAAATCTACCCAGATAAGTCCGTCGCTCTTGAAGGTGTCAGTTTTGGGGTGGAGCCAAAGGAGTTTGTGACTATTGTTGGTCAATCGGGCGCTGGAAAGACAACGCTTATGAAGCTTTTGATTGCTGAAGATTTTCCCACTGACGGTGCTGTTTTCTTTGAATCTACCGACATAAGTCGTCTCAACAAGCGCGAGATGAGCAAGCTTCGACGACGTATCGGTACAGTCTTCCAGGATTTTCGTCTGATCCCAAACAAGACTGTGTATGAAAACATTGCGTTTGCCATGGAGGCAGCTGGCCGCAATGATAGTGAGATAGCTGCAGATGTTCCGCACGTGCTCGAGCTCGTCGATATTGGACATAAGATTTGGAATTTTCCGCACGAGCTTTCGGGAGGGGAGCGCCAGCGTGTCGCTATTGCCCGCGCCATCGTCAATCAGCCGGATATTGTCATTGCTGATGAACCGACTGGTAACCTCGATCCAGTTAACACCTATGAGATTATACGTATTCTCCAAAAGATCAATGAGCTTGGAACTACAGTGCTTCTCACAACTCACAACAAAGGCGTTGTTGATGCCATCAAAGGCCGCGTGATTACTATGGACAAAGGCAAGGTGGTTCGTGATGATAAGTCGGGAAAATATATTTTGTAACAGGTGGCGCAGCAGTGGCACAGGTGTGTCACCGCTACAATAAAAGATGCGGTATGCGGTTTGAGTGGTAGCTACTATTTCCGCGGAGACACACCTGTGCCACTGCTGCGCCTGGCCTCATCATGCTATAATCAAATTACACATGATTTTTACTACTTTTAGACGCATAACTCGTACCGGATTCGTCAATTTTTGGCGTAATGGCTTTTTGTCGTTTGCTGCAGTCGTGGTTATAACATTATCACTCTGTTCGTTTGGCGCACTTATCTTTGCTGGTGCCGCCGGGCGAGCAACTATTGCGGATGTTAAGGACAAGGTTGATATCAATGTGTATTTTACTCTAGATGCTCCAGAACAAGACATTCTATCCCTCAAAAAAGATATTGAGCATCTTGCCGAAGTGTCTCGTGTCGAGTATGTATCGCGAGATGTTGCCCTGACCCAGTTCAAGGCCAAGTGGCAAGATAATGCGCTCATTATGCAAGGTCTCGATGAGATCGGATCAAATCCATTTCCCGCATCTCTCAACATAAAAGCAAAAGACCCTGGTCAGTATGTGAGCATTGTCAATTTTCTTGAAAATAAACCACCTGCAGCTGCGGACGGCACGCCTCTCATAGAGAAGATCAATTATCAGCAAAATAAACTCATTATTGATCGTCTTGGCCGTATTATTCCTGCAGTTGAACAGGCAGGTCTTATTGCGGGCATTATTTTTGTGATAGTAGCCATTATTGTGATTTGGAATACTATTCGACTCATTGTGTATACGGCTAAAGATGAGATTTCAGTTATGAAACTTGTCGGAGCCAGCAACACCTACGTGCGGGGACCATTGGTTGTCTCGGGTATCATGTATGGTGTTATTTCTGGCGTCATAACACTGATATTGATGGCTGCATTTGCTTACTGGAGTGATGCACTTATACTCAAATTTGCAGGCGTCCAAGTGGCATCTGATTTTGAGCTTGCGGTAAATATGCTTTCTCGCTACTTTACCCAAAATTTTGGTCAAATTTTCATTATCATCATAGGTGCAGGCATTATTCTGGGAGCAATTCCAAGTTACATCGCGGCACGCCGATATCTCAAGATTTAGAGGCACTCTCTCCACAGGGAATAGCTTGATATTCATGATAGAATATGGGTATTCGTCATGAGTGTATATGCACGAGCAAAACACATAGTAGTTCGCACTCTTGCGATAGCCGTAGGAGCAGCTGTTGTGGCATTTGCCATACTTGTTTTGGTGCGTCTTATGGCACATACGACGCAACCAGCCGAAGCTGCAAGTGTCATATATTACCCAAATTTCTGTCTCGGTGGGTGGAAATATCCACAACACGCGAGCGGTCCGGCGGCAGTCACGGGGGATTTCGATCCAGAGAAGTTCAATGTACAAAATTCTGCATATCTCGAATCCTCCATTGCTTCACAGTTGTTTTGTGGTTATTTTTCCATAAGAAACGCAAAAAATCCCCCAACAAAGGCAGTTATTTCGTTCAACTGGCTTTTGGCGTTCAAAGACTCAACACCGAATCATCGTGATGCGGATTCGTATACCAGTACAAGCAGCAATCCAACAGGTATTTCTCCTGAAACAGGATTTATACCCACGACATCAACGGCGCCAGTATTATCGCCACAAACTGTTTCTCCGGTCACATCAACATCTACTGGATCTACAACGGGTTCGGGAGGATCAAACGCTGCGGCAGTAGGGGATGCGCCTGTCACACACACCCCTGCAACTGACAGCGGACCATCTACAACCACGGAGATTCCTGTGGTGCCACCGGCATCAAGCACGGGTTCTGAGCATGCAGGTGGCGCATCGAACTCGGACAATAGCGCAGGAACCGCAGGAACATCTGGTACCTCTGACGCCAATCAAACACCAGCTTCATCAAGTTCGACAGGAGGCGATACGCCTTCAGGTTCCAATTCAGATTCAAGTCCTGTTAGCGCGACACCTTCTTCGGGAGACACAGCACCAGCCTCGGCACCTGTTCCTCCTCCACCACCTCCTGAACCAACACCGGCGCCCGCCCCAGCTCCAGCCCCTGATCCAACACCGGCGCCCGCCCCATCAAGTGATGCTCCTCAATCATTTAATACCCAACACAATCTAGGCTCGCTCATTTCGTCACTCCTTGTCTCAAAAGTGCATGCCGCTGAGACTGATGATGTGGTTGTACAGTCACCGATTTCGGCCAATTCATTCAAGGATTATCTTGAAGTGAGTTACAGTCTCGACGGCATTCGTTGGACAGCGATTGGTCGAGTCAACAAAGACAATTGGAAGGATTATAAAGTGGAAATCCCAGTCACTTCGTGGGATGAGGTAAAACGCCTACAAATCATGGTCTCCGTGTTGCCAACTATCGATGAGAAGCCGGATATATACCTCGATAGCATGTCGATGCGGGCAGAATACAAACAAACAGTTACAGAATTGGCGGCAGAAGGGCTTGCAGCGGTCAGTAATGCGGTAGATGGATTGATCGGAGATGGTAATGGTGCAGAAAATACGTATGATATAGTTGCTGATGCCCCAGCACCTCCGCACACAACGGAGGTTCGTACGAAAAAATTGATGTTCCCAACTATTGGTACACCAATCAGCATTATGCATACTACTTTTGATGAAGAGGGTAGAGCGAAAGGAAAAATCTCATCAAAGAAGATTAACGTTTCTACTTCGGGCGGCGGTTCTTCGTTAGAGATATCGGGGACCTGTGATAAAAAATACTTTGTGATTCTCACGTATCGTAATCTCGAGGATTATATCAAAAAGCCGCGATCTTTCGTGGTGAATCGTGCCGACGAATGTGTACAAGGGAAATTTGCGTTTGATATGGCCACACTTTCACCCGAGACCCGGGGTGGCGCACAGTATCTTGTTGTCGGAGAACAGGGAGAAGAGGGTACGTGGGATGTGGTGAGTGATTTGTTCCCGATAGATATAGTAGCGACGACGACCGTAGAGATCATCACTCAATAAGGAAGAACTAACTGAACGAAAGTAAACCGCCATGAACATCACCGCAAAACATATACAGAGATCAAATATTATCGTCATCTTTCCGCAAGGGACCATATTGTTGCCTGAAGCATCACAGATTTTTGGTTTGTACACAGGTGAACAGGCAAAGGGAAGTACATTCTCAGATACACCGTCAATGGCGACACGTATCTTTGATTTTCCAGTGATTGGTCTCCAGTGGGTATTTGAGCCAACCAAGATTCGTCTTGAAGATAAGTTGAGTCGTTCACCAAAGGATGCAAAACTTGCTCACGAGATGCGTCGTGTATTGGCCGCATTGTATCCAGAACAAATACCAAGTGCGTACGGATTCAACTATGATATGATTTACCGCATAGATACGGTGATACCCATAAAAGAAATCATGGGGTCTTTCCTAAAACCATCTTCAACTGAGGATGTGAAGGAGTTTGGCTGGCAATATACCCTCGTCAAGGACAAAGGGAAGCGTGCCGAGACGTATTTTTTCAAGATGGCGTCGCCGATAGAATATGGTGTGCATGCAAATTTTCATTTTAACGAATCGGTAATGCCGAAGAGTGAAGATTTGCAGGCATCATTCGAACGCAAATATGCCGATGCTGATGAAAGCCTCGCTCATATAACCGTATAAGGATTTTTTCCATTTTATTTAATTTATGTCCATCCAAGACGGAAAAGTCTATCTCTACATATCGAAACATCGTAATGCCTTTGTTGTTGGCGTGCTTATGGTTGTGCAGGTTGCCTTATCGGTTGTTTTGGCTATTTCCCTGGCAGGCAACCTGATCTGGCCTGAGAGTAGCTCTGCAGCTGCGGGCGCACCGCTCAAAATCGCCTACGAAGGACGTTTGACTGATAGTTCTGGCAATGCACTTGGTGGAGGCGGTACACTCTATTGTTATAGATTTTCCATCTATGACTCATCGACGGGCGGCAATAAACTCTGGCCTGCCGGCACACCATCAAACACAACAGCGACAACAACTGATGGAGTTTTCAACGCTGTTGTCGGTCAAGCAGATACGCTGACATCCTCGGTGTTTGATTTTTCGACGACCTCAACAGCCTATCTGCAGGTCGAAGTAAACACGACAACGTCGACCTGCGGAGGTTCATGGGAAGCATTGCTCCCACGCCAGCAAGTTCTTTCATCGGGCTATGCCATGCAGTCGGCAAATGTGTATGGCTCATTGCTCAAAACTGATCCAACTCTGGGTATTGTCCAAGTCGGCGCGGGCGGACAGGCAAATCCGGTTGAACTAGCGCTTGATACCAATAACACAACAGCTGAATACGTTGGACAGTCATGCTCGACCAGCGGGTACATGTGGTACAACTCGGTGACGACGCAAGCACTGATTTGTGAGAACGGTATTATCGAAGAATTGGGTACTACAGGGACGACGACGATTGCGGCAATCAATGCAAATAGTGGTACACCAGCTTCAGTTGGTACTATCAATTTTAATAACGCAAACGGCGTGACCTTTGGCATCAACGGCAATACAGTTACTGCGAGCGTCAATGCGGGAGGTGGTGCAGCACAAACTCTGTCGAATTGGCCAACTTTACCGACGGGTATTGCGTCAAACACTAATAACTCTGGTACCTCTGGAGCGACGGGTGGTTCAACGCAATTTTCCGCAGTCTTCCGTGTAGCACCTATGGTTCTTGATTATCCAGTTACCTACAATCGTGCCAATGTGTGGGTCTCAAACATTACTGTTGCGGGTACAGGTACAGCATCGGTGAATCGTTATGTTGGCGTATATACATTGAATGGCGGAACAGCGCTCTCACTTCTCTCATCGTTTATGTTCCGTCATGAGATTACGCAAAACAGCGTGACTGCGGTGAGTCATAGGTTCTATTGGGGGACCAATAGTACCTCAAATAGTTCATCATCGGGCGGTAACATTTCGGCAAACTATGCAGGTATTCGCGCTATCCCAATTCTTACGGGAGCCAATTCATTTTCAGCTGGTCAGTATTGGGTTGTGTACGGACAAAACAATATTACCGCTGGATCAAACATAGTTTCCGCATATAACAATATGTTTTATGGTGAATCTCAAACAACCGCCGGTCAACTTGGTTCTGCAGCGACAATTTCACCGTTTAGATACCTTGGTGTATTTTCATCTACTACAAATACGAACGTCGTTACCGCGGTATTTATGCCGGGCTCCATCCATACGAGTGCTATAACAAACACTGGAGGTACCAGTCAGCATTTGTGGCCGTATATAAACCTCATTAGTTCATAGCATGAAACCTGCCGTCATTATCGAAAATCTGAATCTTGGCCTACACAATGCCGATTTGGCCGCGTCTGTTGAACGTCTCAACAAAAGCAAGACCTATCAGGATTTGTCGACCATTATTGTTTGCCCGACCCGCGGCATGATCCCTGATCGTGTGGTGCAGTCGTGGATGGGTATGATACGGCCGATGAATCAGAAAATAATCGGGCCATTGTTCATCCGCGGCTATGAAGTTGGCCAAGCATACAACATGGCGGTGGAAATGATATTGAGTAATCCAGAACTCTCAAAATGGAAATATATGCTTACGATCGAGGAGGATAATTTGCCGCCACCAGATGGGATGATCAAGCTTTATGAGAGCATGGAGAAATATGATGTTGTTGGAGGACTCTATTGGACGAAAGGTGAGGGAGGACAACCGATGATATATGGAGACCCTACGGTAGAGCCGATCAATTTTATTCCACAGAAGCCTTTGCCTGATACTGTTCAACAGGCGAGAGGGCTTGGCATGGGATTCAATCTGTTTAAGATTGAGATGTTCAAAGATGAACGGCTTAAGAAGCCGTGGTTTGAAACCAAGAATGAATTTATTCCAGGTGTCGGAGCAAAGGTATACACACAGGATCTGTATTTTTATGAAAATGCTGGAAAGCTTGGTTATACATTTGCTTGTGACACGAGAGTGCGAGTCGGTCATCTCGATCCACAGAGTGATGTAGTTTGGTAATCTATAATGTCATTTATGAAAAAACTTGTAATCACACAGATATTCTTTGTCGTCATACTCGCGGTACTACTCGTAGTATATATGCGCACACCTGAATCACGGGGTGCAGTATCCGTCATATCTGCTCCGGTTGTGATGCAAAAAGCTGAGCCGGTCAGCACATCCACATTTTCATACATAAATCCGATTATTGGCGCAGGCATCGACAAGCATTTCATTATCAATTTCAAACCACTTAAGACTCAGATACAAAGCATACAGAAAAAATATTCAGCAAAAACGTATGTCTATTTTATGTATCTTAACAATGCTGCATGGGTTGGTATCAATGAGCGAGACGACTTTACCGCTGCAAGCACCATAAAAGTGCCTATTGCTATGGCAATTATGAAGGCAGTAGAGGACAAGAAGCTGAAGCTTTCCGATTCGTACCCTTTGGCTGAACTCGATTTGGACAAAGGATTCGGAGATTTGTATAAAGTCGGCGCGGATCAGGAATTTACTGTTGAGGAGCTGATGTCAATCATGCTCAAGCAGTCTGACAATACCGCCATGAAAGCAATCATTGAGGTATTCGATCGTGTCGGTATAGTTGATCCGTTGGCAAATGTGTACGAATTTCTAGGTTGGGATTTTGTTCAGAAGCTTCCAGAATTCGGGGAGTTGCCGGACTATTCCAAAATCAATCTCAAGACCCTTTCCAATCTTTTTCTGGCGCTCTATGATGCAAAATATATAAGTGTGAAAGACTCGTCCAAGATATTGGAGTATCTGACTGACACACCTTTCGTTGATCGCATCGTTGCCGGCGTGCCTTCGGGCGTCATGGTAAGTCATAAAATCGGTACAGCCTCTAGCGATAATACGTTTTCTGATTGTGGCATTGTGTATGTACCAAACCGTCATTATATTCTTTGTCTTGGATCAGGTGGAGTCAACGAAAAAACCGCGGGGAATTTCATGGCAGAAGTTTCCAAAGCCGTCTACGAATATGTTATAAAGAACTAATATGAATATATTCAAGAAAGACAAAGCTGAATCGAAAGGAATCAAGCTCGATATTGCTTGCGGGCAGAACAAAAAGGAGGGGTTCGTTGGTGTCGATATAGCACCGGGACCTGGTGTTGATTTTGTGTGGGACTTGGAACAATACCCCTGGGAACCATTCAAGGATAATTCGGTGAAGGAAGTTAATATCAGTCATTACGTCGAACATACAAAAGATCTGATGAAATTCATGAATGAAATGTGGCGCATTTGTGAAGATGGCGCCAAGGTTACTATCGTGGGTCCGTACTACACGTCGATGAGGTGTTGGCAGGATCCGACGCATACACGCGCACTGTCAGAGGCGACGTGGTTGTATTACCAAAAACCGTGGCGTGAAATGAATAAGTTGGCCCATTACCCAATCGTCTGCGATTACGAAGTAACTAACATGATTTTGTTTTTCAATGAACCTTGGAATCAAAAATCAGACGAGGCCAAGCAGTTTGCTATTAAACATTACTGGAATGTGGTTTCGGATATGTTGGTCGAACTGAAGGTCAAGAAGATATAGGGCTTATAACACATGGCGAAAATTGTTCCTAACATAGAAAAATTACTTCGTACTAACACAGCCCTTATTTTTTTGTGTGTAATTTCAATTGGTGTGCTGGTCATATTGTTTCGTCGGGATGATGCCGCCAAACCAGTCGCAGCTCCAGTAATCGTGGGAACAGAGCAAGGATCAAATCCATCGGTCAATGCAAATGGCGATGAAATAGTCCCATCTCTGGCGGCATCCCCATATAGAAATGCGCCAGCTCCGGAAAAATTGCCATCATTTACATTTAAAGACCAATCGACTGTCGAGACTTCATTTACCTGTACAGACACGTATGACGTGGCGTTAATTTATCCGATTTCTATTGATTATCGTTTGTATCCTCTTTCTTCACTCTATAATAGAGCAACCGCTTGCGTGAAAGGAGCTACAGAGAAGCGGGTTATTTCACTTGAAAAAGTTCGCGTTGAAATAGGTATGGAGTACTACATTGTCCGGGCCCACCAAGGAAAAAAGGGGAGTTGGTACGGACCATACTAGATATCTGATATAATATATTCAATGAAATCGAGATTGATTCTCGCCGGTTCTTTTGCTCTGCTATTTGTTGTCGCAGGGATTTTTGGCATGTTGTGGTGGAGTCCGGTAGAGGCACTAGATGCGTCTTCAACAAGTTTTTTTATACGACAAAATATTTTACCAGTAGGCTCAACTTTCCATTCTGGATCAACTCGTGCCGAGCCGTTTAGCACCTCGACATCATTCAAACTGTTTGGCGCTGGCGGAGAAACGGCTGTTGGAACTTCGACGTCGTCGTCTTTTGGTGTACTGGGTGGTTTTTTGAGAGGCCTTTACTACGGACCTGCACCTTTGTATACACAAGCTCATTATCACTGGCGTAATGATGATGGATCAGAAGCGGCAGCAACCTCAAAAACAAGTGGTGCTCCGGATACAGATATTACTTCATTGGCAAAATCTACAGGCGTACGTTTACGCGTTGAAATTGCCAACAAAGGAGGAACGAAGATGTCGTATGCAACCCAACAGTTTCGCCTTGAATATGGGTTAAAGTCTACGACATGCGCGGCGATTGTCTCATGGACGGATGTCGGAGCGGTGGCGGGCGATTGGGACATGTACGACTCATCCAATCTTACCGAAGGAGGGGATACGACTAACGTAGCTATATCAACCGGTGGTGTCACCGATGAGAACCACACATTCTTGACACCAAATAGCGGTGTGAAAGATACTTCAAGCACAGTCTCTGCGATTGGCGTGACCAGTGAACGTTTTGTTGAGCTCGAGTATTCTGTCCAAGCATTGGCTGCGGCCACTGATGGCGGTGCGTACTGTTTCCGTGTCACGAATGCGGGCGATCCGACAAACTATTTATATGCAACATATCCGCAGGCCACGTTGGTTTCATCTGGCGGATATCTCTATTTCTCTGTCGATGGGACAACTGAAGGTTTTGGTACTGTGACACCAGGTACCGTGGCGGCAACCTCGAGTATTTTGACGGTGAGAACGGATAATTCCACAGGATTTTTTGTGGCGGTTAGACGTTCAGACGCGACTGGTACAATGTCATCAGGTGGCACGTACATACCAGATAAGACAGCATGGGTTCCGGGTGCCAACACCTCTCTGGCGGGCAATGCGACTGCCTCAACCACTGAACCTCTAACATTGCAGTTTAGGGTGCGCCAAACCGGTACCGATGGGGCAAACTACTCATCAGCATGGTGGGGGACAGCTGATACGACAGCTTCGGCCTTATTTGCCGGTTTTCCTGTAAGTAATCAGAACATTATTGACCGTAGTTCATCAGCGGTATCTACCACCACGGCGTATGTCCTGTATAACCTCAATGTTCCGACTACTCAGAAAACTGGGGCGTATTCAGGAGATGTTATTTATACTGTCACGACAAATATTTGATTCATTAAGTAGTTGGGATATGTGGATAAGTCATACAGTGGTGTCGTGATATAATATGGGTTATAGGAATCAAAACCTGCTTTTATTTTATTAATATATACTAAGTACACAATCATGCGCACATTCTCGCGTGTCCAAAACAAGTCGAACGATCGCCTCAAGTCGTTTGCAGCCGCGCTTTTGGCAACGGTGATTCTGACCTACTCAGGCATGTATGGTCTCCAGGCAGCATCTTCTTCATCGTCACCTACACTGACGGCGACAGTTGCAGCGGCTCTTACGTTCACCGTTTCGACTGACCAGTTTCCAACCATTAACCCAGGCACCATCGCTTATGCGACGACAACACTTGCAGTTGCAACTAACGAAAGCAATGGATGGAATGTAACATTGCTTGGTACTAACAAGACAACGAGTAATAACAACCTCCAGCTCGCAGGTAACACCGCATCTATCCCAGATCAGACCGAGTGGATTCCGCCCGCAGGCAATGCAACGACTACCACTGGAAATGCTGTTGTACGTGGCTCTCTCACTAACTCAGGCAACGTATTGGCATTTCGTGTCATGACAGCATCGAGCAGTAACGGAGCAGCGTTCACATCGAGTTCATGGTGGGGCGCGACAGATGTTGACGGTGTTGCAAAGTGGGCAGGTATCGCAAGTACGACAGGTGGACCACGATATATCGGTAACGCTGGCGCAGGTTCATACAGCGCTTCGACTCACTTGAATACAGTCCAATACTATCTCTTGGCATCAATCACACAGCCAACGGGTGCCTATAGTGCCCCATTGACATATACCGCCACCTCGAACTAAACTGCACCATATGAAATCGTGCCGCTTTATCCTTGGTGTAGGAATCACCGGAGTTCTATCTGTCCTATCTGTGGCTTTGTTGATGGCACCATCTACTGTATCAGCTGGCACTGGTCTTACGGTGCAGCCGATCAAGATCTCACAGACCATGAAGCCGGGCGATACCGTCTCTGGCAAGGTCCTTTTGACTAACGCGAGCCCAGAGGATGTTACCGTTGATTTGTCTATCCAAGATTTCGTTCCAAGCCCAGGGAGCGATTCTTTCAATTTCGTCGGACGTGCAGAGGGTGTTACCACTGTTCGTGATTGGATAAAATTCGATCTTCCCAAGGATTCGTTTACCTTCAAAGAAGGGGATATTCGCGAGATTCCATATACGATAACCGCACCGAAGGACGCAGAACCAGGTAGTCACTTTGGTGTGTTGTTTTTCAAGGCGGTTCGTACGGCAGATGCCAATGCATCATTCAAAGTCGGTACACAGGTTGGTGTTCTTGTTTTCGTGACTATTCCCGGAAAGTTCCAGCAAAAAGGAACAATCAAAGATTTTACCTCTCCTTCATTCCTCCAGACCGGCCCTGTCGTATTCAACATGCAGTTCGAAAACACGGGTACCGTCCACTTTGAGCCAAAGGGAACTATTGAAGTAACAAATATGTTCGGCAGTAAGGTTGGGTCAGTGCCGATCGAGGGGTATGCAGTACTACCGACTGGTATCAAAAAAATGTCGTTTACCTGGCATACGGTTGGGTTGCTTTTGGGTAAGTATCACGCTGTTGCCAATGTGTATAATACAGAGGGTGAAGTGATCAGTACGGCCTCTACAGACTTCCTTGCTCTCCCAGTTTGGTATACTGTCATCTGTATCGTTATTCTGATTGTACTCTATGTTGTTATCAGATTCTTGAAGCGCCGCGTTAAATTTACCGTCAGTTTGAAAAAATAGTTCCGATTATGAATGAAAAAAATCGTCTTACTTATTCTTATAGGCATTATTCTCGCTCCTCAAGCTCTGGGCGCGGCTACTTCAAACTTTAATCTACGAATAACTGTGTGTAACGGGGGAGATTGTGGTGATGATACACCACCTTCAGTTCCGACAAACCTTGTAGTGACTGCGGTCACTACCTCCCAAGTCAATCTTTCGTGGGATGCATCGATCGATCCTGGATCGCCCGCGAGTGGTGTGCTGGGATATTCAATATACCGTAATGGGGGAGGGTCGCCAGTAGCTACTACATCAGGGACTTCATATTCTGACACGGGACTTAGTTCAGGAACTCTATATTCATACTCAGTCCTTGCGTATGACGTTGTCTTGAATGAGAGTGCACAAAGCTCGACTGTATCAACAACTACACTTTCCATACCATCAAATGAGCCCGTAGCATCAAATGGTTTGCCGGCGGGCTCTCTTGCCGCAGGGACAACACAGACGACGATGTCGTTGGATACTGATATTGCGGCGACCTGTAAATATGGCACAACAGCGAATACGGCGTATTCGAGTCTCCCAAATACATTTTCTACGACGGGCGGAATGTCACATTCAACAATAGTTACCGGACTTGCCAATGGTATAACCAAGACACTGTATGTGCGCTGTCAAAGCTCAACGAACGTGCCGATGACTAGTGACTACATTATCTCGTTTTCCATCGCTTCACCCTCATCGAGTAGTGGCGGTGGTGGAGGGGGTGGAGGTGGCGGGGCAGGGGCACCGCCGGCCTTACCGCTTAATCCAGTGAATGTTATTGTGCGCGGTATCGCGTATCCAGGCAGTCGGGTGACTCTTCTTAAAGATGGTCAAACAGCGGCGAGCACTCAATCTGGCCCTGACGCTCGATTTGAAATCCAGCTCTCGGGAGTAGGTGAGGGAACATTCACGTTCAGTGTGTGGGCGACGGATAAGAATGGCGTTCGTTCGACGCTTTATCCATTTACCGTCACCCTGACTCCAGGGGCGACGACGGTCATCAGTGGCGTGTTCATACCACCGACCTTGAGTCTCGATTACGAAACAGTCAAACGGGGCGAGCCACTTCGGGTTATTGGTCAATCGGCGCCAGAAGCGAAGGTTTCGGTTATTTTTCATTCGGATACGGAGATAGTTGAAGATGTGTCAGCTGACGCTCAAGGATTGTGGACGTATGTACTTGATACGTTGCGATTGGACTATGGCGATCATACTACTCAAGCTCGATCTATAAAAAACAAGGATATAAGTACGCTCTCAAAGACGATTTCGTTCAAGGTGGGTACGCAGAATATTGCTGCAAAAAAGCAGGCTACAACTCAGATAAAATCTGATCTCAATGGTGATGATCGTGTCGATTTGGCGGATTTTAGTATTATGCTGTTTTGGTACAAGCGTGAACTAACTGACAAATCACCCGTGGGGGTCGATTTAAACAATGATGGAAAAGTTGATCTTGTCGATTTTAGTATCTTTGCCTATAACTGGACAGGATAATATGGCTATTCATACACTGACAACGAGGTTGGTTCTCTGTGCTCTAGGCATTGTTGCTTTTATGACAGTGTTGAGTCTTGCATCGCCCGCTGCACGTGCGGCAACTATTGCATTTGATCCGCAGGAGACGACCGTCGGTACGGCTCAGCCATTCCTTATTGGTATAACTATTGATTCGGATGTGGCGGTGAATACAATTCGCGCGGTAATCGACGTACCTGAATCCATGGACATCGTTGAGGCATCTGACGGAAACTCAGTCATCAATTTTTGGGTAGAACGCCCGCATATCACCGATGCGCATCAGCTCGTATTTGCCGGCATTATTCCGGGCGGATTTGTGGGAAACAAAGGAAAACTGGTGACACTTACCGTGCGCGCAAAAAAACGCGGCTCGTTTGATTTTATTTTCAACCCTTCTTCAGGTATTTATGCAAATGACGGATTGGCGACTCGCCAAAGTGTTGTCTCTCGTCCATTGCGGTTGGATGTTGTTGCGGGTAAAGATAACATTATGAATATCATTCCAGATACGGTTGCTCCTGAGACGTTTACTCCGGTTCTCGTCGAAATCCCTGACGGTGGAAAGGGGAGCTGGGCAGTCTCATTTGTTGCGCAAGATAAGATTTCCGGTATTTCTTCGTACGAAGTTGCAGAATCATTTACCAAATTTGATCAGTCTAGTACACGTTCGTTGTCTCATTTGAAATGGCGTACTGCATCGAGCCCCTATATTCTTTCTGACCAGGAGTTATCCTCTCATATTTATGTTCGAGCGACTGATGGTAAAGGAAATACTCGAGTCGCATACGTGGCACCGCACTCAGTACCCTCATGGTATCGAACGCCTGGAGGTTATATACTTATAGCATTATGCCTATTTCTTGCTCTGTATGGTCTTAGCCGACGCCTACATTGGAAACGTGAATAAGTTCAAACAGACGTTCAGTGTCGTCTGTCGCGGGATAGTGCTATCAGTTGTGGTCCTTGCATTGTTGTGGGGAGTTCGCGCCCCAGCGCACGCCGCTACAGTCTCTGCAGTTTCAGCCGGAGGAACTTCTTCGTTTGCTGTTGGTCAGCTATTCTCGGTGACAGTTGCAGTCTCATCGTCTGGAGCAGAACCATTGAATGCTGTCTCGGGGTCTTTATCGTACCCGACAGACTTGCTCCAGATTGTTTCTGTCGACAAAACAAACAGCATTATCAATTTTTGGATCAGTGAACCGGCTTTTTCGAATCCTACTGGTCAAGCTACTTTTGAAGGGGGAGTATACAATCCTGGGTTTAGTGGGTCCCAAGGAAAAGTCGTCACCTATTTATTCAAAGCAAAAGCGGCTGGTGTCGCCGATCTGACTTTTGCCAGAGCTTCGATATTGGCAAATGACGGCCAAGGTACAAATATTCTTGAACGAACCATCCCGCTTCGTACGACCATTGGTACGGCAGCGCCGGAAACTGTGCCTGAATCGACGATGCCGCCTGCAGGTATTCCGATCAGGTCAACAACGCATCCTGACCAGAATGCCTGGTATACGAATGGCAAGGTTATTGTGGCTTGGGATCTGCCGACCGGTGCAACTTCAGTACGTACAGGGGTTGATCACAATCGTCAATCGGTTCCAGTAACAGTAGCAGACCATCTTATTTCAGAGACAACACTTACACTCGAAGATGGGACCTGGTATTTTCACCTTCAGACCAAGGATGCAACCGGGTGGGGTACAGTATCAAGTTTTAAAATAAATATCGATTCATCAGCAGTCAATCCGCCGACATTCGATAAGTTCCCATCAATATTGACGGAAGGCGATGTTCTCCTTGTATCCGGTTCGGCCCCGAAGAACGCCGTTGTCCGGATGTTCCTCAAAAATAGTGACGGTGACATACTCAATCAATCTACCAAAGCTGGTGAAGACGGAAGGTTCCAGGCCGTCTGGAGTACGCAACTCGATAACGACAGTTATACATTAAATGCAGAAGCGGTAAATAGCCGTGGCCTCAAGAGTTCACGCAGTTCTGACATCGTTATTACTGTTCGTCCGACTGCGCTCGAACGCGTAGCCAAGCCAGTCATCAGTTATGCAACGATAGTTGCGCTTGTGGCGGGTGTTATCGTTCTCTGTGTGCTGTGGGTCTGGTATCTGATCCAGCGCGCTCGACATTTCCGCGGAAAAGTCCGTGCTGATATCAAGCGCACCAATCAACTTGTCCATGTTCAATTCAAGAAGCTGCTTGACCAAGCTCGCAGCAAGCGCGAGCTCACTGCTGAAGAAGAGCGCATGATGGCGATCGTTCGAGAAGGCATCCAGGAAGTAGAGGAAGAAGTGGAAGAGGAAGTGAGAGATATTGGACAGTAATACTTGCTTGTTGAGTGCTATTTCTTCAACACAGATATCAGATGTATTTCAAGTAGACAAAGCACGCCCGCTTCACTAGAATGAGCGTATGAAGCGGAAGCCTGGGAAGAATGCCATTGCTCACAAATATATCTTCGTTATCGGAGGCGTGATGTCCGGCGTCGGAAAGGGTATCGCTACGTCATCTATTGGAACTCTACTCGCGGCAAAAGGGTTTAAGGTCAACCTCGTGAAGGTTGACCCATATTTGAATGTGGATGCGGGTACTATGAACCCGATCGAACACGGTGAGGTTTTCGTGTTGAATAATGGCCTGGAGACTGATCAGGACATGGGTAACTACGAACGTTTTCTCAATCGAGATCTCACGGCTGATGACTACATCACGAGTGGTATGGTCTACAAGCATGTTATCGAAAAAGAGCGGGCACTCGGCTATGGTGGCAAGTGTGTCGAGGCGGTCCCACACATTCGCGATGAGATCGTCAGACGCTACGAGCATTCGGCACGAGTAAATAAGTCAGATGTTTCAATTATTGAAATTGGCGGTACTGTCGGCGACTATCAGAATATCATGTTCATCGAGGCGGCTCGTGCGCTCAAGATTCGTCATCCACAAGACGTGGCATTCTTGATGGTGTCGTATTTGCCGACTCCAGGGACACTTGGAGAGATGAAAACTCGTCCGACACAAAACGCCGTCAATCAGCTGGCATCCTATGGAGTGACCACAGATATTGTCATTGCCCGAGCCTCAACGCCGCTCGATGATCGTCGCAAAGAAAAGATTGCCGTGGCATGTAACATTTTGCCAAAGCGCGTTATTTCAGCGCCTGACATTAAGAGTATTTATGATGTACCGGTCAATTTTGAACATGACAAGCTCGCCGAGATATTGCTCGAGGTTCTCCATGTAGATCAGAAGGTGCTCAAAGGACTTTCAGCTCATCCCGTTTTGTCTATGGCCGACTGGAAGAAGATGGCGCGTGGCATTAAGAATCATGAGGGAAAGACGTTGAACATAGCTATTGTAGGAAAATATTTTAATACCGGAGATTTCGTACTTACCGACGCCTATCTATCAGTTCTTGAGGCGGTGAAGTTTTCTGGGTATGCGGTCGGGATGAAGGCGATCATACACACGATCAATTCAAGGGATTTTGAGATTGAAAAGGGGTCAAAGAAAAAGAATGCGGTATTTCCATATGAAAAGCTTGAAGAAATGGACGGAATCATTGTTCCTGGAGGATTTGGTGAATCCGGTATCGAAGGCAAGCTCAACGTCATCCGCTATGCCCGTGAAAAGGGGATTCCGTATTTTGGCTTGTGCTACGGCATGCAGCTCATGACCATCGAGTATGCACGAAATGTTCTTGGACTCGCAGGTGCGCACACGGCTGAGATTGATCCAAAGTCACCGCATCTTATCATCGACATTATGCCTGATCAGAAAAAGAAGATTGCCGAAGGGAACTATGGTGGCAGTATGCGTCTCGGCACATACCCAGCAAAATTGCTCAAAGGTTCGATTGCGCAAGAAGCGTATTCATATTTCTGTAACAAGAAGCTCGACAAGCCGACGACCAGTATCAAGGAGCGTCACCGTCACCGTTATGAGGTCAATCCAAAGTACATTGATCGTATTGAAAAAGCGGGGTTGGTATTCTCTGGCAAGTCGCCTGATGGTACGTTGATGGAGATTGCAGAACTGCCGCGCGAGGTTCATCCATTCTTCCTGGGCACACAGTTTCATCCAGAGCTTCTCGCGCGACCATTGATGCCACATCCACTCTTCACGCAGTTTATGAAGGCGGCCAAAACGCGCAATAAACAGGTTGATCGTACAGCTATTACAGAAGTAGTGACGCCTGTTGAAGGTGATTTGATCAGAGATATCGAGGCTGAAGTAGGAGATATGGGGGAGTAAAGGCATGTTGTTCGTATGAAGAAAAAATTAACAATAAATAATCTCGAGCGATTTACTGATTTATTGAATAGATTCAGAAAAGTTAATCGTGTATTACGGGCCAATGGATTAACGCGCGACGAAAATGATGTCGAGCATAGCTATATGTTGGCGATGCTAGGCTGGTATATTGCCTCAATTGAAAGGCCAGAGCTCGATCTTCATAAAGTATTGATGTATGCATTGGCACACGATCTCGTCGAAGTCTATGCCGGTGACACATTCTTTTATCATAAAAATAAAAGAGTACATGAATCGAAACAGAAGAGGGAATACAAAGCTTTGCAGAAAATCACCAAAGAATTTTCTGAGTTTAAAGAACTTCATCGATATATTCGACAGTACGAAGCTCGCAAAGATGCAGAGTCAAAATTTATGTATGCGCTCGATAAGATTCATCCGGTCATTCTTATCTATCTTGATAAGGGACATACATGGAAAAGAGAAAAGATTACCCTTGCGATGGCTCGTGAGATGAAAGACCACAAGATTAAGGTCGATCCTCTCATAGACGAATATTGGAAAGAGTTGGTCCCAAAACTAAAAAGAAAGGAGAAAAAGCTTTTTTATAAAAAATAATATGCCAAAAACTGCCAACCAAGAACACGAAGTCAAAGTTCTCAACATCAACGTTGCGGACATAACAAAAAAGCTTAAGAAAATAGGGGCTAAAAAAGTCGGTGACTTCTTTTATCGCTCGTGTTCATTCGACTATGAAGGATTTCCACTTGATAAAAAGATGTCATGGATACGTTTGCGAGATGAAGGTGATCGTATTCGTTTGGCATACAAGAGGCGCCTCGGGGTGACATCAAGTGCCGGTAATGATGCCGGCATGGAAGAAATCGAGTTTGAGGTAGAAGATTATGACAAGACTCGGCAGTTTCTGCATAAGATTGGGCTTATCCTCAAGTTTGCCCAAGAAAAGAAGCGTACGCGCTGGGTTAAAGGGGACATTGAATTTGACATTGATACCTGTCCGCAGCTGCCAACCTATTTGGAAATAGAAGGGAAGACTGACGCTGCACTCAAACGTGGTATGAAACTGTTGGGGATCAAACCTGAGGATTGTAAGCGCTTCTCGACGACGCAGATCTATGAGATGCATGGTATTCGTGACAAGGATTATATTTCCATGACCTTTGACGAGTTTGTAAAGCGGAAATAAGGTAAAATAGTCTCATGACTATTGGTATTGGAATAGGATTGGCTTTTGTCGCCATGCTCTGCTGGGGCTTCGGCGATTTTCTGATCCAAAAATCAACGCGTAAGTTGGGTGATTGGGAGACACTGTTTCTGATCACTGCGTTTGGCGCGATTGTATTGTTGCCCTTTGTCTGGCACTCATTGCCTGATTTGTTTGCCAGCACTGGCCCTGGTCTATATGTGTTGATTGGCGCGGCGCTTATCCTGTTGCTCGCCGCACTCCTCGAATTTGAAGCGCTCCGTCGAGGTAAACTATCCGTTGTTGAACCTATTTGGTCTTTTGAAATTCCGGCCGCTGCACTCCTGGCCTATTTTCTCTTGAATGAACATATTACTGCGTTTCAAATAGTTCTTGCCATCATATTGATCATCTGTTTGGCCATGGTCTCGTTTCGAGGAAAAAAGTTTTCCGCACGATTTTTCCTTGAGCGTGGCGTGATCATTTCATTTATCTCAGCACTGGTGATGGGTTGCGCCAATTTCTTCATGGGGTGGGGAGGTCGTGTGACTGATCCACTCATGGTGAACTTCTTCACCGATGCGGTTCTCATGATTATCTGCGGACTCTATTTGGCCTATAATGGTCGTCTCGGGAGGGCATTTTCTGACCTTCGTCATGGTTATGGAACAATTCTTCCTATGTCTATTGCTGACAAGGTCGCCTGGCTGGCCTACGTGGCCTCTATGGCCCTCATACCTATCGCAGTGGCCACGGCACTCTCAGAAAGCTATATCATCATTGCGGTGCTTCTTGGCCTGTTCGTGAACAAGGAGAAGCTTCAGCGTCATCAGAAAATAGGGCTAGTTGGAGCCATTATTGCGGCCATCATTCTCGCTTCTACGACATCAGTATAGCCACTTGTCAAGAGTAGGGTTTTCGTGTAGTATGGGTGGCTGGCTCTTTGGCAGTTAACTTTAGTCAATTTCGGTCAACCAATCGGAGGGAAAATTAAAACGATTCATGTGATTCTCGGCTGGGTGGCATTTGTCGTGTGTGAATGGGTGTTTTGGCCCACGTTCTATGTGGCCGGATTCAAAGAAGTGCTCAATCACCACAAACTTGCGGAGGCGTTCTGGATCCTCTTCTCCGCAGAAATGGTCATCACATTCTTTTGCGTGCTCGTCTACGACACGTTCAAGCGCGATCTTTTTGGGATCGAACATGCCAAGCGATATGTAAAATCATACTTTGGCATCGGGTCTGAATGGACGCTGAAGAAATTGGTCAGTACGACGGGAGCCTTTATTGCAATGTTTTTCCTGGTTTCTGCTCCTGGTTTGCTCCTCCTCTTTCGGAAAGAGGGCAAAAGAGGGATTCATCTAAGTGGGTTCTTCTTTATACTTATGGTCATCTTGATAAAGACCTATGTATATTCCCGGGCGCATATTCACCTGTCGCCTTACTACGTCGCACCGCACTAAGTGCTCGATTCGCTGGTCTCTTTCACATGCCGCTCTCGCAACTCGCGAAGCGGCACTTTTTTATGTCCTAATTTATGCTATAACTATATTCATGTCAGCCACCTACACCATCCTTCTTTTCTATAAATACGTGGAAATCGTTGATCCACAGGCTTTGGCCGATGCCCAACGCTCTACCTGTGAACGCCTCAACCTCAAAGGTCGTATCATTGTCGCACATGAGGGAGTCAATGTGACACTTGAAGGAACCACTGAAAACATAGAAACCTATTGCCGTGAATTGGTAGCCGACACTCGATTTGCTGATGTTCATTTGAAAAAGAGTGAAGGCACTGGCAAGGCATTTCCGAAAATATCAGTAAAAGTTCGTAAAGAAATTGTCACACTTGGATTGCCAGCAAAAAATGATGTCGATCCACGTACCACCACGGGGAAGTATCTTTCAGCCGAAGAATTACAGCAGTGGTTTTCGTCAGGTAAAAAGTTCAAGATTATCGATATGCGCAATGACTACGAGCACAAAGTTGGACACTTCAAAGGATCGGTTCTACCACCACTTCATAATTTTCGTGACTTACCAAAGGCTTTGCCGACTCTTGAACCTCTTAAGGACGAGACAATTCTAACGGTGTGTACCGGCGGTGTGCGTTGTGAGAAGGCCTCGGGGTATTTGGTCAAGAATGGCTTCAAAGACGTCTATCAACTCGCGGGAGGCATCGTGACCTACATGGAACAGTTCGAAAAAAGTGCTGACGGCTCGCGCCCCGCGCAGAACTTCCTCGGTTCGCTCTATGTGTTTGATGACCGCGTGACTATGGCGTATGCGGCGCCAACTGAACGTCCGGTGGTTGGGGCCTGTTCCTTCTGCGCTACACCGACGGAGACGTATATCAATTGCGCAGATGATGTCTGTCACAAGCATTTTTTGGTGTGTGATGGGTGCAAAAAAGAGGGGATGCTGTGCAAGGACGGTCTCCACGCTGTTCCAGCATAGCTTGAATAATCGGTCAAAATAGCGTATTTTGTATGGACAACTCAATAGTTTCGTAATCCCTTGCGGGATCGTCTAATGGTAGGACACAGCTCTCTGAAAGCTGGTATCTTGGTTCGAGTCCAAGTCCCGCAGCAAAAAGTTGCCAAAAGTGGCAAGAAATATTATCTGGAAAGGTGCAATATTCAGAATGTCGATTCTAGTCAAAAAACAATTAAATAAACCAAAGCTAGTCTGGCTGGATACAAATGTTGTTGTCTCAATAAAAAACGCTTTGAAATCTGGAAACAAGGAACTAAGAGAGTATCGTTTATACCAAGGCCTCAGAAATGCACAAAAAAGAGGTGATTTAATTTGCCCCATTGTTTATCAGAGAGATGAATATAGTAGGCATCATAGTGAGTCAGAAAAAAATTCTTGTGATACTTTAATTGTTGAACTTAGCCATGGAGTAAAGTTTTCAATGGTGACTGAGCACATCTTCATACGTCAATTTGAGAGGATGCTTGAAGTATACCGAGATCAGAAAAATGAATTTGAGTTAGAAGCTTCCGATGTGCTGTTAGAAGACACTTCTAAAAAGAGCGCACCATTTCAAGTTGTGGTTTTAACTACCGGATACGTTGCTCCTAACCAAGATGATATTGATAATTATTTAATTACAGATTTTAAAAGACGTAAGACAGAGGTGCGAGATTTGAAGTTGTCCTACGAACAGATTCGAAAGAGTGAACTCAGTTCCAGGAAAATTGCGTATAACCGGCCAATAGAAGGTAGTCTGGCAATGTATCAGAAAATGAATCCTGAGGCGACCATTATGCATTTTCAGTCTCTGCTAGAAGGTGAGAAGTTTAGTTTACTAAAAACTTGGCTTAGGGTCTTTGGTAAAGAGGAACAAGAGCGAACTATTAATGCCTTTTTTAACTCTGACTATTACGAACATATACCTTTTGAAGATATTCACACGCGTCTGGTTACTAATATTTTATTATCAGACAAGGAGCCGCAAAAAAACGATATACAAGATCTTCAAAATATTACAATTGTTCTGCCTTACGTTGATTACATGATTACAGAGAAGGCAATGAAAGGTTACATATATAAAGAAAAGTTGGATCAGAAATATCTTACTGAAGTGTACGATCTTAGTGATATCGATACATTTCTTGCGAAAATAGGTAGTTAAAAGTTACCAGCCCCGGCAACATCCGCATCCTTTCCCCAATTCTTCCAATCATCCACACTGTCTCCATAAAATAACAAAACCCAATCAGCCATAGTGAAAGAAGGGGACATGCAGACACTTCGAAAGAAGTGGTATACTTTTGTTACAAGGATTTTGTGTTTTGGCCCAAAGGCCCGAACATCGTCCAAGCCTCCCAACCAATCATGCTATCATTAAGTTCATGAAAGAAATTAGACTCCACAAACAATGGATTGTTAAAGCTCCAATCGAAGATGTAGCTAGGATAATGACCGACTTTGAAAAATTACCAGAATATTTTCCGAAAGTTGCAGAGTCGGTGCAGATTACCAAAAGAGACGGAAATAATTTAGAGATGGAAGCAACAATTAGATCATTCGGTAGAAGTTTTAAAGTAAAGATGAAAACACAAATTCTTCCTGGAAAAGGATTTATTTCAGATAATGATAGCTATCAGTTCGGAACTTCTGGACATGAAGAATTATTACTCTCTAAACATAATGATGGAACTTTAGTTGACTATACCTATCAGGTCTCAATCCATAAGGCATGGCTGCGCATAGTTGCGACACCGCTTATCAAATGGTATTCGATGAAAGCATGGGAGAAAGGCGTTATAAACGAGCTTAAGAAGTTGGTAGAGAAAAGATAGTTCCAACTTCGTCCCACACGGCCAGCCAGTAGGTTTGGTATAATAGTTGTATGATAATTTTTCTTAATGGTTCGATTAATTCAGGCAAAAGTACTGTAGCTCAACTACTAACCAAAAAAATCCCTAATGTTGCACTAGTAGAAATTGATGTACTGAGGAACATGATCGAATGGATGACGATCGATAAGGCAGTGCCAATAAACCTGGAGAATGCAATATCTGTAATTCGCACTTTTACAAGAAACAATCTAAATGTTCTGGTCCCTTATCCACTTTCTGAGGAGAACCAAAAGCACATTGTTAGCTCCCTAAAAGATATTGGTACCAAAATATATTTTTTTACCCTTGCACCAAGACTTGAGAAGGCTCTGACTGATAGGGGAAGCAGGAAACTGGATGACTGGGAGCGTGATAGGATAAAGTATCACTATGAGATAGGAATCAACCGTCCATCATTTGGAGAAATAATAGATAATTCGGAGCAAACACCTGAAGAAACGGCAAATAGTATCCTCAGTAGGATTAATTATACATAGACCCTGGTTGGTCATCGCTTGCTGATTATGATATGAAAAAAATACCTGCAAAACTCATACCTGAACTAAAAGTGCGAGATTTCGAGAAGAGTCTTGATTTTTACACGCGCATACTGGGGTTTACGATCTTATATGATAGGCCAGAGGAAAAGTTTGCCATGCTCGAGAGGGAAGGGGCATTGGTGATGATTGAACTTCTCGAATCTCAAGACCGGTGGGCAGTTGGTAATAGGGAATACCCTCTGGGACAAGGAATCAATTTCCAGATTGAAGTAACAGACGTCCAAGGCCTCTACAATAATCTTACCAAAGAGGAATACCCGATTTTTTTTGACATGGAAGAGAAATGGTATAGGAGCAACGATACTGAAGTCGGCAATCGACAGTTTCTGGTGCAGGATCCGGATGGCTATCTGCTGCGCTTTTTTCAAGATATAGGAGAGCGCTTGAGGTAGTTAGAAATGCTCTTTATTCAGATTGTCATTGTGATCGTCCTGTATTTGGTAAATTATCTACAAGTACTATAAGATACTCATATATGAATACCATACCCAAAAACACCATTTGTCTCTGGTTCGAAAAGGACGCAGAGGCGGCCGCGAAATTTTATGCAGCTACGTTTCCCGATAGCAAAGTGACCGGCGTATTTCACGCACCGAACGATTTTCCGAGCGGCAAGAAAGGTGATGTGCTCACCGTAGAGTTCACGGTATGCGGGATTCCGTGCATGGGTCTCAATGGCGGTCCGATGTTCAAGCAAAGTGAAGCATTTTCATTTCAGATCTCAACGGACAATCAGGAGGAAACTGATCGTTATTGGAATGCTATCGTCGGGAACGGTGGTCAGGAAAGCGAGTGTGGCTGGTGCAAGGACCGCTGGGGAGTATCATGGCAGATCACGCCGCGAACGCTGATGGAAGCATTCGCGGTCGGCGGCGCGGAGGGGAAGCGTGCTTTTGACGCGATGATGACGATGAGGAAGATTGATGTTGCCAAGATTGATGAGGCGCGAAGGGGGTAAGGGAGATTTGAGCATTAGTCCTGCAGAATTTAAATTTCATAGTATAATCATCTTATGAAAAAACTCATAATAGCAATAGTAGCACTCATAATAATTGTACTGCTCGTTGTACTTGGTCAGAAGAACTCGAGTGAAATTTCAAGTAAAGTTACTATTGGTTGGTTCGGCCCTCTTTCAGGACCAGTGGCCTCTTTGGGTGAACAAAACTTGAGGGGTATCCAGTTGGCCATACAAGATCACGGCAATGGAAAAATTAATTTGCTTACCGAGGATGATCAGTTTACGGCAAAGTCTTCATTGAGCGCATATGAAAAATTAAAGACAGAGAAGGTGTTTATGATGATGTCTCCGACATACAATGGCATCATGGCGCTTGCTCCAAGAGCTGACGCCGATAAGATGTTTGTTGCAAATAGCATTGATGCAAGCAGTGAGATCGGTAAGGCAGGGGAATACGTATTGGGTATCGGTTATTATGCCGATGGTCATGGTGCAAATTTTGCTCGCACATTAGAAAAAGCTGGCGCGAAGAAAGTTGGCGTATTCTACAATCAAGGCGAGACATTTACGCAGTTAATCGTTAATGCTTTTAAGGAACAGTATAAGGGTGACATCGCGCTTGTTGAAGGATATAAGCCGGGTTCAACTGATTTCCGCACCACAATAACTAAGATGAAGAATCTGGGTATTGATACAGTGCTCTTGATCGGTTGGGACGAGTCGGGTTTCTTCATCAAAGAGTCAGAAGAATTGAGCTTCAAACCGAGTGTGTATGGTTTGGCGAGTTTTACGGCCCCAGGCTTTCTTTCTAACGCAGGAAAAACAACGATTCCTATGTATTATCTTGGTTGGGACCAGGATTCAAAAGAGTACAAAGAAATTGTACGTAAATATACGGCGGCATATGGCGATGCACCATCTCAACCCCTCTTCGTTGCACTTGGGTATGACGCCATGACCTTTGTGCTTAAGACCATCGCACAGGGCGCAACTCCCGAGGAGTTTCGAAAAAATTTGTACACCACTTCCGTTCAAGGTTTAACAGGTACACTGAAGCTTGATGATGATGGCATTGTAAGGGGTATCACGACACAGAGTCGTTTGTTCAAGGTTCAGTAGGTTGGAGAAGTTGTCTCATGATTCACGTTAACTACAAACTAGACCGCTCATCCAAGCACGGCATTGGTCTTTTCGCAGACCAAGACATTCAAAAAGGGGCGCTTATTTATACTCCGAGTCAACTACTTGATGTAAATATCACCCAGGAGCAGTTTGATTCACTCGACGAAAAAGAGAAAAAGGAAATACTCTGGTGGGGCTTCTTTGATAAGCCGACGGGTAAATGGCATGTCGATTTTGATGTGTCTCACTTTATCAATCATTCGTATGAGGGTACTGTTACTCAGGATTCACAGCATCAAGAGGCGTATCTCGTCGCCGTGCGAGACATAAAAAGAGGCGAGGAACTGACGCAGAATTATCTTGAATTTGAGTCCGAGACTGATTTACGAAAGAGGGGAATTAAATAACAAATACCATGAAATTACTTCTGACATCGGGCGGACTAACAAATAAGTCTATAGAAAAGGCGCTTTTTGAATTGGTTGGTAAAAAACCAGAGGAGACATCCCTTTGTTTTATTCCCACCGCGTCAAATGTGGAAATGGGGGACAAGGACTGGTTTATCAATGATTTAATTAATATCAACAAGCAGAACTTCAAATCAGTACATATTACCGATATCTCTGCGGTTTCTGAAGATGTCTGGCGACCACAAATGGAGAAGGCTGATATTCTATTTTTTGAAGGCGGAAACACGTATCACCTGATGAGGTGGATCAACAAATCAGGACTTGCAAAAATACTACCTGAATTACTTGAGGATAAAGTGTACGTTGGTTTGAGTGCGGGAAGCATGGTTACAGGTCCAGACCTCGCATTACGACTTTCACAGATAATTTATGGTGAAGATATGGAAGAAAAAAATATGAATGGGCTCGGTCTCGTCGATTTTTATATTCTTCCACATCTCAATTCACCCTATTTCCCAGCTCGAATGGAGGAGAATGCACGGAAGGTCGCTGGTGAAATATCAAGAAAGATTTATTTTCTCGATGATCAGAGTGCTCTCAAGGTTGTTGATGGTAAGGTTGAGGTGGTGAGTGAGGGTAAGTATTTGGAATTTAATTAGATTTTACATAGTATCTATATGAAAACCACTTTTGTCCTCCATGGAGGATTTGCAGCAGGAATAAAACAGCAGAGCAACGCCTTCTTTCAAGAGATGCTCAGGGACACACCCGAGAATGCGAAGGTACTCTTGGTCTATTTTGCCGAAGCTGATGAGAAGGTTTTCCTAAGAACTCAACAGGATACGGAGGAATTGAATGCAAATCGTGGTTCAAAACAATTGGAGATTAAGGTTGCAACGGCAGACACGTTCGAAAAAGATTGCACGTGGGCAGATGTGATATATCTCCATGGTGGTAAAACTATCAAACTAGTTGAGTCGTTGAGCAAGTATCCCAATATCAGAGATCTTTTTTCAGGTAAAATCGTGTCTGGCGACTCAGCCGGAGCTCATGCACTGGGGAAACTGTATTACAGTCGGAATTCTAAGATTATCGGAGAAGGGTTGGGAATAGTGCCACTTAAGATTATGGCTCATCATCAAGAAGGTGCACCTGATCCTTTTGTCGGGATTAAGCCAGAACTGGAGACGTTATTGTTGCGCGAGTATGAGGTTAAAGTAATTTATTATTCCTAATAAACAAGCTTCACTTCTATGACCCAAACCCACGTCCTCATCATCCATGGCGGTATGACCTTCAGAAATAGGAAGGATTATCTCCACTATCTCAAGACGAAGAAGGTTTCTATCGAGCCGAGAATAAACTGGGCGGGCGACTATCTTGAGAAAAAACTTGGGCCCAAGTTCAAGGTTATCAGGCCTCGGATGCCGCAGCGAGATGATGCAAAATATAGCGATTGGAAAATATTTTTTGAGAGATATCTTCCGTTACTGAAAGGGAAGTTTATTTTGATAGGCAATTCATTGGGTGGCATATTTCTTGCTAAATATCTTTCAGAACACAAGCTGGCCAAGAAAGCACATGCGGTTTACATGGTCTGCACCCCTTTTGATGACACGGTCCCTACCGAAGATTTGGTAGGAGGATTCAAACTCAAGCCGAAGATAGTTCAGCTTGAGAACAATGCCACACATGTCAGAATGCTATTTTCAAAAGATGATGAGGTGGTTCCTGTGTCTCATGCTAAAAAATACGCCACAAAATTAGACAAAACAGAGATCTATATTTTCGATGGGAAGAACGGTCATTTTAATGTACCGACATTTCCTGAGATTGTGAAGATGATAAAGGAGGATGCAAAAAATTCAAAATAATTTTTTTACACCTTCCACTTTGTAACGGCATTTTTTAATTTTTCCAAGAAACTCTGCTTGCGCGGAGGTTCTGACGGAGGAATGATTAGCGTAGGTGTTTGGACTGGTGCAGGAACTGGTGGGGAAACTGGAGAAGGAGATGGTAACGGAGGGGGAGGGACTGTTGCCACTTTTTTTGGCTTCTCAACAGGATGAACACCGAGCTGCTTTTTGAGCAGATTATTTTCTTTTCGAAGTGACATGATCAATTTGTTTTGATCGTGTATCTTTTTTTCAAGACGCTTGTCTGGTTCGGCTTCGAGCACGTTACTCATGTTCGTAACTTGTTTTTTGAATACAACATCGGCCGTATTTGTTTCCAATTTGTTTTCTTTTATTTTTGAATTCCAATCAGTGAGTGTGCCAAGATCTTTTATGTTAAATTTTTTTGCAAAAGCAGTTTGATTTTTTATTTTGGCGATCTTGATGATCAGGGGATCGGTGAATCCATACGAAACAAGCTGCTCTTTTTTCATGCCACGAAAATATGCCGGCAACGATTTCCATAAAACATACGTTTGGAACTCTTTTTCTTTATAAGCAACTTTATTGGCATTTATTGGCATTTGAGTATTATACTTCATTACATCAGGCCATTCTATCCCCAGATTTACGTAAAAATCACATTTTTTTTCGTAAAAAATGGGCTGTTTTTTGGTACAATATTGAGTACACATGAACCTTCGTGGAAGTGCCCAAAAACTATCTGTTCTTTTGATCGTTATGATCATGTTCTGCGGCTTTGTTTCAACCGCATTGGCTGATGAAGCTGATGCGCCTGCACCTGCCGCTGACACGAGTGCTCCCGCGGTTACTGCTCCTGCGCCAGAAGCGCCAGTGACGCCTGCTCCAGAGGCAACTCCAACGCCTGAAGTAGTGCCTCCTACTGAGCCAGTCGTCCAACCTGAACCTCAACCACAACCAGAAACTCCTACGGCTGATAATCAGCCCCCCGTCACGCCCGTATCGGATACAGTGGCTTCGACGACGGCTCCAGTAGTCGTCGTTTTGACAGGTGATGTTGCAACCTCGACGAATCCCGTCGTGGGGGAATCGGTTGCGACATCGACCGATTCGCTAGTGGTTGAACCTATGGCAACTTCAACCGAAGTCGTTGCTTCGAGTACTGTTCCTACATCATCCGCCAGTTCAACAATAACTGAACATGCGTCAGGTGGTGGTTCAATTTCTACCACTACGACACCAACAGTTGCGACGACGACTGGTACAACGGCAACTTCGACGAACTATTATAATTTTACATACAGCACGGTGTGGACCATTACGGAGGGTATTCTGGAAACGTCGACTTCAACGACTGCAACTTCGACTCAGGCAACATCAACTTCTGTTTCTGCGACAACAACCCCGACAACAGTTTTGGCAAGTTCAACACCGGAGACTGTTGTGGCGACTTCATCGTTGCCAACAATCACCGAGCAGCTTACTGATACGGGAAAAGTAGTCGTCGTTTCTTCTACGCCGGAGCAGGAACTGATCAGCCCTATGATCAATGTTCCCGTACGTACCGAGATTCCTGAGATTTTCAGAGTAGGCCAAGAGAGCCAGATCAAGATCACCTGGTCCAACAACGACAATCAGCAGATGGAGTTTGTGACGTATGACGATGATGGAGATGGATTTATCGACCACGTGTCATGGGTGGTACCGCACCTCTCGACGCAAACATTTGAGATTATTTTGATCTCAAATGCGTTGCGTCTTGATGCGAACAAGAATACCCTCGAAGATATCTTTGCTGGGGTAGGTACGTTGGACCAAAATTACATAAGCATACTCGACGGTCAGTATGTTCGAGTTACCTTTGAGAGAATGCTCAGTAATACCAACGATATTACGCTGTATGCGCGACCAACTGATGCGAACGTTCCCGCAACAATTGAGGTGTATACCAAGGACGGCGTACTTGTGGGAACTTTTGCGACCATCGATCATGACGGAAGATATCGCATTGTCCTTTCCGGACTTGCTTCATCGACAGATGTTTTTGATTTGAAAGTTATCGGGAATGTAGATATTGATTACGTCACTGATCCTCCCGCAAACGCGTACTGGGTCGGTGGCTCGGGAAACTGGTCAGATGCGGCAAACCACTGGGCGACTGTTTCAGGTGGTGCCCCAGGTGCAGGCAATCTGCCTGATGCAACGACGAACGTATTTTTTGATGCGACATCAGGTGGTGCCGCAGTGACTGCTACGATCGATAGTTCTATCAGCATTGGCTCGCTGACGATAAACGGATTTACCGGAACCATTGTACAAAGTGCCAACCTGACGATTACCAACTCTGGCGGACAGTCAGGAAATTACCTGCAATCATCAGCCGCGACATTTACTGCTACTGACCCAGGTACAAATACATTTTCTGTTACGGGTAGTTTTTTGTTGAACGCGGGAACATTTCGTCGTTACACAGGCATAGGAAATAGCTCGGATCCGTTTATCGTGTTTGATGTATACGGACTCCAGGGTATGAAGACAGGACTTTCGAGTTCATACAAATTGAACAATGACATTAATGCATCAGTTACCTCTGGCTGGAACTCTGGGGCAGGATTTGCTCCAGTCGGTGATAGTACAACAAACTTCACGGGTATTTTTGATGGTAACAACTACACAATCAGTAACCTATTTATCAGTACAACGACGCTCAGTTATGTTGGTCTCTTTGGCTATTCAACGAACATTATACAAGATGTAACTCTTACTGGAGTTTCGATTGCTGCAACAAGTACATCAGGAACTGCAGGTTCGACTGGTGCCAATGGTTCTGATGGCTCAGCGACTTCAAACGGTACTGCGGGTGGAGCAGGGACAGCAGGAAGTACATTGTATCTGGGAGGAATTGTTGGATACAACACCGGAACTATTACCAACGTTGGCGTGAACGGGACAATTATTGGTACTGGAGGCGCAGGTGGTGCGGGAGGTAACGGTGGAAATGGCGGAAATATTACCAGTGGTTCGAACGCTGGAGGTGCGGGTGGAAACGCGGTGAGCAACGCGGCGGCAACGGGTGGTATCGCTTATGTCGGCGGAGTTGTCGGGTATTCTCAACAAGGAAGTATTACGACTGCGACAAGTTCGGCGACAGTAACTGGCGTTGGCGGCGCAGGAGGTGCAAGTGGTAATGCGGGTAATGGAGGTAATGGATCGGTGGCTGGAGTTGGAACGGGTGCTGGTGGCGCAGGTGGTGCGGCCGCTCTTCCAGGTGCAGGTAACATTGCGTATGTCGGTGGACTTATCGGATGGATACAAACGGGAACGGTTTCTAGTTCGTTTGCAACAGGAAATGTGACGGCGCGCGGAGGTGCCGGCGGAAATGCAGGAACCTCTGGTACGGGTGGAAATGCAGGTGTTGGCGGTGGCGGCTCCGCTCTTGGTGGCATTGGTGGTGCAGGAGCTGCCGGTGGCGCTGGTGGTGTTGCATATGCAGGTGGAATTGCAGGAAACAATTCTGGAACAATTCGAAATGGAAGTTATGCTACGAGCGATGTGTTGGCAAGTGGAGGTATACCAGGAAATGGGTCTGCTGGTAGTGCCAGTGGTGCATCTGCGGCAGGGTCAGTTATTGCTGCGGCATCAAGTGCAACCGCAACTGGTGGCGCGGGCGGTGCCGGTGCAATCGCATATGCTGGGGGATTGGTTGGGCAAAATAACACCCCAGGTTTTATTACCGGTATTGTATCTCCTGTGTATGCAACAGGGGCAGTTACTGCTATTGGTTCAACAGGAAAAAATGGAACAGCCGGTGGGGCTGGAGGTAGTGCTGGACTTACTACATCAGGAACTGGAGGTGTTGGTGGTGCCGCAGGAAACGGCGGTGCCGGCGGAGCGGCGTATGCAGGCGGACTTATTGGTATAAGTATGGGATCACTTCTTACTACTAATTCATCAGTTGGACTCGTTACTGTTCTTGGTGGTGCGGGAGGTATCGGAGGAACGGGTGGCGCTGGTGGAGCAAAAGGATCTGCGGGAACATCGGGAGCAGGAGGTGCCTCGGGTTCAGGTGGTTCTGCTGCTGTTGTTGCTTCATATGCAGGAGGACTCATTGGAAGTAATGTGGGAACTATTCGTAATTCATATTCTACAAATGCAGTGAATGGAACAGCGGGAGCGGGTGGAGCAGGTGGTGTTGGTGTTGCCGCGCAAACAGGTCTTGCAGGTCTTGGTGGCGGAACTGGAGGTGCAGCAGGAATTCTTTATATCGGTGGAGTCGCTGGTAACAGCACGCTTTCTATAACTGATAGTTATCACACTACAGGAGCAATCAATGGAACTGCTGGTGCTGGTGGTGCAGCGGGTGCTGGTGGTGCTGGCGGTGCATGGACTGGTGGAACGCAAGGAGCAGCTGGTACGGCGATCATTGGAGGTGTCGTATACGCCGGAGGTGTGGTCGGCAACAACACAGGTACCTCATTGCTCAATGTGTACTCGACCGTTGATGTGACCGGAACATCAGGTGCTGGGGGCGCTGGTGCAAACGGTGGAAACGGATATACAAACACAACGGGAGTTGCGGGTGTTGCGGGCAGTGTCGGACTTACCGGAGGTACTGCATATGTTGGTGGAGTTGTGGGATACATGACGAACGGTGAAATTTCAAATGCGTATTCAACAGGCACTATTACTGCGCAAGGTGGTGTGGGTGGCGTAGGAGGAAATGGAGGAAATGGCGGAGCAGGGACTTCGAACACGGGTGGTGCGGGTGGAGCCGGCGCAACTGGTGGTGCTGGTGGCCCAGCCTTTGGTGGAGGTGTTGCGGGAATTATTATTTTGGGAACAGTTTCGGGAAGTTATAATACCGGAAATATTATTGTCGATGCGGGAGATGGTGGTACGGCGGGAAATGGTGGCAGTGGCGGCGTTGGTGGAACAAACTTTGCGGGAGGTACAGGTACAGTTGCTGGTAACGGCGGTGCGGGCGGTGTTGCAGCTGCAGGTGGTATTGCAGGGCAGAGTGCGGGTGTGATTCAAGCAACTTCATATTCAACGGGTAATGTGACTGCGCTTGCGGGCGCTGCGCAAGTCGGAGGAGTTGGTGGAAATGGAGGCGCATCGGTGGGAACATTTGTTGGCGCGGGTGCTGTAGGTGGAGCGGGTGGTGCTGGTGGTGCAGGTGCAACTGCATATGCCGCAGGTATTGTTGGTAACAATACGAACACCATCCAAAATTCATATGCAAGTGGTGTCATACTTGCTACTGCATCGGCGGGAGCAAATGGTGGCGCTGCGGGACTTGGAGGAAGTAATGCAACGGGAGGTTCATCAAGCACGGGCGCAGCCGGAGCAAACGGTGGTGCAGGAGGTGCGGGAGCGGTTGCGTATGCTGGAGGTATCGCAGGTTTGAGCACGGCGATTATTGCGAACACATATATAGAATCAGGATCAGCAACAGTTATCGGCAGTGCTGGTGGTATTGGTGCAACTGGTGGTGCAGGTGGCACCGCAGGTACGGGTGCACTTGGTGCAATTGGTGGTACGGGTGGCGCGGGTGGTGCAGGAGCGGTCGGGTATGCTGGAGGACTAGTCGCATTTAACACAGGAGGTACCATCAACAATTCACATGCATTTATTCTCGCAAGTTCAACATCAGGAACATCAGGTGTTGGTGGCACAGGTGGCGCAGGCGGATACGGAAGTACTGGCGGTACTGGTGGTATCGGCGTAGTTGGTGCTGCTAGTTATGCAGGTGGAGCAGTTGGGTTGAACACGGGCGTTATCAATGGTACCTACGCTACGGGAAACGCGATGGCAACGGGAGGTGCGGGCAGCGCAAACGGTGGTGGTGGAAATGGGGGAAACAGTAGTACCTCGGCTGGTGGCGCGGGTGGGGCAGCAGGTGCCGCGACAACGAACCTTGGCGGTGTTGCCTATGCAGGAGGACTCGTTGGTCTTAACGGAACAAACGGAAGTATTCAAGGTGCGTCGCATGCAAGTGGTAATGCAACGTCAACAGGTGGTGCGGGAGGAAATGGTCTTACGGGCGGTTCAGGTGGAACGTCCACAGGTGCATTTACGGGAGGCTTAGGAATTGCGGGAGGTCCAGGACTTTCTGGTGGCGTTGCTGCAGCTGGAGGATTGGTTGGATTCAATTCAGGAGCAGTTGCATCTGATTCATACGCAGGCGGAAATGCATATGCAAACGGAGGTCTCGGGGGTTCGGGAGGAAATGGTGGAAACGGTGGAGCGAGTGGTGGTGGCGTTGTAGGAGTCGCGGGTGTTGGTGGCGGTGTAGGACTCACTGGTGGTGCGGCATACGCGGGTGGTGTGATAGGTAACGACAGCGTACTTGGTACAACAATCTCAATTCCAAATACCACAGGAACAGTTGCGTCACTCGGAGGTACTGGTGGTAATGGAGGTAATGGAGGAAACGGTGGTAATGGAGGAAGTGTCTCAGGTGGTAACGGAGGTGCAGGCGGAGCAGCTGGCGCGGGTGGCAACGGTGGGCTTGCGGCTAGCGGCGGAATCCTCGGGCTAAACGTGGGAGTTATTCATGATGTGACATATACGATTACCTCGATTACCGCATCAGGTGGAGTCGCAGGAACTGGTGGTACGGGTGGGAATGCGGGAGCATCAGGAAACGTCGCTGCCGGTGCTGGTGCAAACGGTGGTCAAGGTGGTGCTGGAGGTGTTGGTGGTGCAGCATATATCGGCGGACTCGCCGGTGATAACTCGGGCGTCATCGTTGATTCGGTAGTAACAGGAAGTTTGACTGCGGCCGGAAGAAATGGGGGGGATGGTGGTATCGGTGGAACTGGTGGGAATGGATCACTTGGTACTGGCGGTCATGCGGGCGGTATTGGTGGTGCCGGAGGTAACGGATCATCAGGTGGCGCCGTGTATATCGGTGGACTTGTTGGTCAAGGAAACGGAAATATTCAAAAGTCTCGCGCTATCGGAGGTACAATCACTGTTACTTCTGGAGGAAATGGCGGAACGGGTGGTGCGGGAACTGCCGGTGGCTCGGGAGGATCTGGTAGTGGAAAAAATGGTGTTGGAGGTGGAGGTGGAACGGGAGGTGTTGTTGGTCCAGTGTATGCGGGTGGAGCTATCGGATACAGTTCACTCGTCTCGGTCCTTATCGATACAGTGTCATCAAGCAACAATGTCACTGTTACTTCTGGTAATGGTGGAACTGGTGGTGCTGGTGTCGCTGGAGTAAACGGTGCTGCGGGAAGTGCGGGTGGTGGCGGAGGAGGTGGAGGTGCGGCCGGTGGTCTTGCGGTATATGCAGGTGGACTTGAAGGATACAACTCTGGCGCTGCACAAAATATTTCAAATTCTTTTGCAACAGGAAATGTTACGGTATATGGAGGAAATGGTGGTACCGGACAAGTAGGTGGAGCGGGTGCTGCAGCAATCAGTGCTGTTGTTGGTGGCGCGGGAGCAGCTGGTGGTATTGGTGGTGCGGGAGGTTTTGCCGTCGCGGGAGGTCTCGTCGGATTTACGAACACGTTGGTGGCTATCGCATCTTCGAGTGCAACGGGAAATGTGACAGTTGTTGCAGGGAATGGTGGTAACGCGGGAAATGGTGGCGCTGGCGCACTCGGTGGTGCGGGTCAGGTTGGTGGAGCTGGAGGTGCGGGAGGTGCTGCAGGTCTCGGTGGCGCATCATATGCTGGAGGGTTGATCGGTCTCGTTACTTCTGGAGATATTGTTAATTCATCTTCAACAGGAATTGTTCAGGGAACTTCTGGAAATGGAGGAAACTCTGGTAATGGCGGTTCTGGTGGTGCAGGTGGATCGGGGGTGACGGGTACTATCGGTACTGCAGGAACTTTGGGGGCAAACGGTGGTGTTAACTACACAGGAGGATTGGTGGGTGATAACACGTCTGCGATTTTGAATTCATATCACGTTGGCGGGGCTGTGTCTGCAACCAGTGGTAATGGTGGTAATGGTGGAGCAGGTGGCGATGGCGGCGCATCAGGAAGTATCACCAACGGTACTGCAGTTGCCGGCGGTGCGGGCGCGGCCGGCGGTGTCGGCGGAGCTATTTCAGTCGGAGGACTTGTTGGAAGAAATGGTGTCACAGCTGTTTCTGCGACGATCACTGGTTCATACGCGACGACGAGTGTCACTGCGGTCGGTGGTAATGGCGGAAATGGAGGCGCGGGAGGACTTGGCGGTAACGGATCATCAGGAACAAACCACATTGGTGGTGCGGGTGGTGCGGGCGGTGCCGGAGGTGCTGCGGCAACAGGTGTTGGTACTGCAATACAGATCGGTGGTTTGGTCGGTCAAAATGTCCTCGGAACAATTACTGCAAGTTACGCTCAAACGGGTATTGCGAGCTCAACCGGTGGTAATGGCGGAACGGCAGCTCTCGGTGGAACAGGTGGTATTGGAACTGGTACTGCAGTATATGGTGCTGGTGGCGCAGGTGCAGCAGGAGGTGCCGGAGGTGCGATCTATGCTGGCGGACTTGTGGGATATACCACCGGTGTCGTTGAAGCTGGTTCATATTCAAAGACATCACTTGTTCTTACTGGTGGGTCCGGAGCAAATGGATCTGCTGGTATTTCTGCTTCAGCAAATACTGGTGCGGCAGGAAGTGTGCCGGGTGGTGGTGGTGCGTCGGGAGTTATTTATGCAGGAGGACTTGCGGGGTATTCAACGTCAGATGTTATTTCTTCTTATGCCAGCTATGACGCTGGTTCGGGAAGAGGCAATATCACGGTAAATGGTGGCACACCTGGTAATGGTGGCAATGCGGGGAATGGTGGTTCAGGACTTGCGGCTGGAGGTGTTGGTGGTGCCGGAGGTTTGGGAACTGCTGGTACGGGCGGCAACGCATCAGGAGCTTTTGTCGGAGGACTCGTTGGATTTAGTTCAGGAATAGTCACTTCTTCATATGCAGACACATTGACCATTTCTGGAATTGAACAGCCAGGTGGAACGGGAGGAAATGGAGGTAGTGGGGGTGCAGGTGTAGGGGCAAACAACGGAGGTACTGGTTCTGTTGGTGGTGCAGGTGGTGCAGGTGGTGTCCGAGCATACGGTGGACTTGTAGGGGATTTTCTCTCAACGCTCGGAACTGTTCAAGGGTTTTCATATTCAAGCGTAAATATTTCTGTAACCGGTGGCAATGGTGGTAATGGTGGAATGGGCGGAACAGGTGGAACATCTGGAGCCAGCCAGTCATCTGGTACAGCCGCAATAGCTGGTGTGGGTGGTGCAGGTGGTGCTGGAGGTGCTACATATGGTGGTGGATTGATTGGACGTATTTCAGGTACGACGCAAGTCATGCGCGTTTCGAATTCAAATGCTACGGGAAATATTTCTGTAACTAGTGGAAATGGGGGAAATGGTGGGCAAGGCGGTGTTGGAGGAAATGGATCAACAGGAAGTGGTACGCATGCAGGAGCAACAGGAGCTTTGGGAGGTGTTGCAGGTGTTGGAGGTGAAGCTGGTGCTGGAGGACTTATAGGTATGAGCAGCCTCACTTCAGGGTCTATCGACTTTATCGCATTGAATGCGACAGGAAACGCGAGTGCGTTAGGTGGTAATGGTGGGATACAAGGAACAAGCGGTGCGGGTGGCGCATCAGCAAGTGGTGCAGCAGGAGCGGCAGGTGGTGGTGCAGTATTGACTCCTCCTGCTGGGGGCGCTGCATATGCCGGCGGACTTATTGGTATTCATCGAGTAACTCTTGCTCCATCAGGAAGCGGTGTTATCAATTCGTACGCAACTGGTGTCGTAAGTGCGCAAGGAGGAATCGGTGCTTTCGGAAACACGGGAGGCAACGGTGGAACTGGGGGAACGATCGGTGGTGCAGGCGGTGCGGGCGGAGCGTCAGGTATTGGCGGTGAAGCTGATGCTGGCGGACTTGTTGGACTGACCAGCGCCGGTACAGGGGCTATTCACTATTTGAATAACTACTCTACTACAGGGACTACCACCGCAACTGGTGGTGCATCAGGAAATGGTGGTAGTGCTGGAAGCTCAATGTCAGGTGGTACGGGTGCAGGTGGTTCAACAGGTGCTAGTGGCGCAAGTGCTGCTGGCGGTGCCGCATTTGCGGGCGGCTTGATTGCTCAGACGAGTGCGACAGCAAGTAGTAACTTGCAGATTACCACAAACTATTCAACCAAAAACGTAGTTGCTATTGGTGGTGCGAGTGGTAATGGAGCGGACGGTGTTATTGGTGGCGCGGGAGGAACATCTGCGATCGGTGGAGTGGGAGGCGCTGGCGGTGTCTCTGGTGCTGGTGGTGCCGCATATGCGGGCGGACTTATTGGAACAAATGGATCATCAGCAGGTGCTGGTGGTGGTATTATCGAAAATGTCTCATACGCAACGGGAGATGTCACTTCAACAAGTGGTAATGTTGGGACTGCGGGAAATGCGGGTGCCGGCGGTGCAAGTAATAGTGGTACCGCAACAACGGGTGCAAGTGGTGGAACGGCAGGTACGACTGGTGCAGGCGGCGCTGCATATGCCGGCGGACTTGTGGCGATCAACGGCGCGACAGGCGTGATTCTCAATTCGTATGCAGGAGGAAATGTGACATCGCTTGCGCGAAATGGCGGTATGGGCGGTACCGGTGGTGCGGGTGGAGATGCATCTTTGAGTACGGGAACCGGAGGATCAGGAGTTATTGGTGGTGCAGCAGGTGCAGGTGGTGATAGTTATGCTGGTGGACTTATTGGGTACAACTTGAGTGCCTTGAACACGATCACGACAAGTTATTCGACGAGTCCGACAGTGACAGGTACGAGTGGAAATGGCGGACAGGGTGGTACCGGTGGTAATGGTGGTGCCCCTGGTATTGCCGCTGCTGGCGGAGCTGCGGGAGCAGGTGCTGCGGCAGGCGGGGGAGGTACACTCTATGTTGGTGGACTTATCGGAAGAAATGATGGAACTGTCCAGGCATATTCATACTCAACAGCGAATGTGACTGGTATAGCGGGAACAGGAGGCACAGGTGGTGTGGGAGGTAATGGGGCAGATGGCGCAGTTGGAACTTCTGGAGCTGGTGGTAACGGTGGCGTAGGTGGTGCGGCAACTGCAGGTGGTGCAGGTGGTATCGCGTACGGCGGTGCATTTGTAGGAAGAAATGAAACTACGCGCGTTATCAAGGATTCGTATGCTCTTGGCACACTCACTCTTTCTGGTGGCGCTGGAGGTGTTGGTGGTGTAGGTGGAAACGGTGGCAATGGTGGAAATGGTGCTTCAGCGGGAACGGGAGGAACGGGTGGTAATGCTGGAGCAAGTGGTGCGGGTACGGTTGGTGGTGTTAAATATGGCGGAGGATTTGCTGGGTACAACCTCGGTACTATTACCAGCGTATATTCTGTCGGAACAGTTTCGGTAACAGGTGCAGCTGGTGGAGCAGCTGGTAATGGCGGAAATGCGGGTAACGGCGGTAATGGTGGTGCGTCAGGTGCGGGTGGAACAGGGGGCAACCAAGGTGCAACTTCCAATGCGGGTAACGGCGGAGTTTTGCACGCGGGAGGACTTATCGGGTACAACTTTACTGCTGGTGTTATTTCAAACTCATGGACGGCAGGAAGCGTTACCACATTTGGTGGTGTTGGTGGTGCGGCAGGAGTGCGTGGAACTTCAGGAACAGGTGGAAATGGGGGGACTCTTGCGGGAGGCAACGGTGGAACCAGTGTTGCGGGAAGTGCCGGTGGTGCTGGTGGTGCAAGCATTGCTGGCGGACTTATCGGCTCTAATATAAACACAGGATCATTCAATAATAGTTACGCGTCGACAACAGTCACAATGACTGGAGGAGATGGTGCGATGGGTGGAACAGGTGGTGCTGGAGGAAATGGAGGAGCAGGCGGATCGGGAGGTTCGGGAGACGGTGGAACAGGACGAGTGGGTACTATTGGTGGTGCGGGTGGTACCGGTGGTGCGGTGACTGGTGGTGGTCTCGTCGGTGATAACACGGGCGCAATTACGAATGCGTATGCGCTCGGCAACATCACTGCAACAGCCGGATCGCCGGCCTCTGGCGGTACCGGAGGTAATGGAGGCAACGGTGGAACAGCTGGTGGGGGAAGTGCTGGTACAAATGGAAACGGAGCAAACGGTGGTGCTGGCGGTGCAGGCGCGAGTGCGTATGTAGGAGGATTGCTCGGCAGTCATGCGACGTCACTCGTTACCAATGCATATTCGGTCGGGACGCCGAGTGCAACAAAAACATCTGGTGTTGCTGGCGGTGCGGGAGGAGTCAAAGGTACTGGCGGTACCGGAGGAAGCAACGGAAGCACTGGTTCAACTGGTGCTTCATCAGCGCTTCAGTATGCAGGAGGTATTGTGGGTAACCCAGTGAGTGGTACGTGGGCCTCAAGCTATTGGAATACGACAACCTCAGGAAAAACCGACGGTGCAGGAAACGCTACAACACCAACCAATACATCCGGAAAAACAACGACGCAGATGAAACAGCAGGCAACATTTACCAGCTGGGATTTCAGCATCCTCCCAATTTGGAAAATTGCCGAAGCTTCTACATATCCATATTTTGACTACCAGGTAGCGCCAGATGCTCCAACTACAGTTGTTGCCGTTGGTGGCAATGGTCAGGCAACAATCACATTTACTCCTCCCGCAAATACAGGTGGGGGACAGATTTTATACTACACCGTCACTTCAGATGTCGGTGGCTTTACCGCAACTGGAGGATCATCACCAATCACTATTACCGGTCTCACCAACGGCCAGGCATATACATTCACCGTGACTGCCACGAATGCAAATGGAACGAGTATTTCTTCGGCTACAAGTAATGCGGTAACTCCAGCAACCGTTCCCGATGCTCCAACTGGCGTCTCTGCCGTACGCGGAAATGGGGAAGCTACAATTACCTTCAGTGCGCCAGGAAATAATGGAGGCTCATCGATTTTATACTATACCGTCACTTCAAACATCGGAGGATTCGTCGCATATGGTGGTTCCTCACCTATCACTATTACAGGTCTTATTAACGGTCAGGCGTACACATTTACCGTAACCGCGACAAATAGTGCGGGAACAAGTTCGCCTTCTTCAACGTCAAATTCAGTAACGCCTGCAACAGTTCCAAATGCACCAACAGGCATCAGTGCTACGAGTGGAAATGGCCAGGCTACAGTCACCTTTACTCCACCTGCTGATAATGGCGGCGATACCATTTCATATTACACAGTTACTTCTAACATTGGAGGATTTGTCGCTTATGGTGGGGCGTCACCGATCGTCGTTACTGGACTTTCAAATGGCGTCCCGTATACGTTCACCGTCACAGCAACGAATAGTGTTGGAACAAGTACGCTATCGGCAACAAGTAATTCAGTAGTTCCTGCTACAGTTCCAGATGCTCCGACTATCGGTACTGCAACAGCAGGAAATGGACAGGTTACTATTACATTCAGTGCGCCAGGTGATAACGGCGGCTCGGCGATTACGTATTACACCGTCACTTCAAACGTCGGCGGATTTACTACTTATGGCGCTTCGTCTCCTCTCATTGTGACGGGGCTTACGAATGGTCAGGCATACACATTTACCGTGACTGCGACAAATGCGGTCGGAACAAGTACAGCTTCGAGCGCGACGAGTGCGGTAACGCCTGCCACAGTTCCTGATGCTCCGACTGGCGTCTCTGCTGTTCGTGGAAATGGTCAAGCAACAATTACATTCAGCGCTCCTTCATCAAATGGTGGATCAGCAATCACGTACTACACCGTTACTTCAAACGTTGGCGGACTCACGACATACGGCGCATCGTCTCCACTTGTTGTGACGGGACTTACGAATGGCCAGGCATATACATTCACCGTGACAGCAACGAATGCGTTTGGAACAAGTACTGTATCAGTTGCAAGCAATTCTATTTCTCCTGCAACTGTTCCTGATGCTCCAGTTATTGGTACCGCAACCGCAGGAAATGGGGAAGCAACAATTACATTCACTCCAGGATCAAGTGACGGATATTCATCGGTCTTGTACTACACCGTTTCTTCAAATACTGGCGGATTTGTGGTCTATGGAGGAGCTTCTCCAATCGTGGTGACCGGTCTCTCAAATGGTACAACGTATAACTTTACGGTTACCGCGACAAATGCAGTTGGCACAAGTACTGCTTCGAGCGCAACCAATTCGGTCACGCCAGTTACTGTCCCTGGGGCGCCAACATCGGTGAGTGCGGTTGGAGGTAATGGTCAGGCAACCATCACATTCACGCCTCCAGTTTCAAATGGTGGATCAGCAATTACTACATACACTGTGTCATCAAACGTTGGTGGATTTACCGCAACAGGAGGGGCTTCGCCGATTGTTGTCACCGGACTCACAAATGGTACGACATATACATTCACCGTGACTGCAAGTAATGCATTTGGGACCAGTACGGCTTCTGCAACGACAAACTCAGTTGTTCCTGCGACAGTTCCGAGCGCTCCAACCATTGGCACGGCAACAGCAGGAAACGGCCAGGCAACGATCACGTTCACTCCACCAGCAGACAATGGCGGCTCTTCGATCATTCGCTACACAGTTTCGTCTGATGTAGGCGGCTTCACCGCAACGGGAGGTTCGTCACCAATCGTTATTACCGGCCTTTCAAATGGAACGACCTACACATTTACCGTGACTGCGACTAATGCGGTTGGAACCAGTACTTCATCGGGAACAACCAATTCAGTAACGCCAGCAACTATTCCTGGTGCTCCAACTATTGGAACCGCAACCGCAGGGAATGGTCAGGCAACTGTAACATTTAGTGCACCGGTTTCAGACGGGGGTTCAGCAATTCAATATTATACAGTTTCATCAAACACAGGAGGGTTCGTGGTGTATAGTGGTTCGTCACCAGTCATCATGACAGGCCTCTCAAATGGTACCTCGTATAACTTTACCGTGACCGCTACAAACGCAATTGGTACAAGTACCGCTTCTGCAACAACAAACTCAGTAACCCCGGCTACAGTTCCAGACGCGCCAACTATCGGCACAGCAACTCGTGGTAACGGGGAAGCAACGATTACATTTACTCCTCCAGTTTCTAACGGTGGTTCTGCAATCACGACATATACAGTCACTTCAAATACGGGTATCACCGCGACGGGCGGTTCATCACCGATCGTAGTGACGGGCCTCACTAACGGCGTTGCCTACACATTTACCGTTACTGCAACAAATGCGATCGGTACGAGCACTGCATCAGCTTCAACAAATTCCGTTACGCCAGCAGAAGTTCCTGGAGCTCCGACTATTGGTACAGCAACTCGTGGCAATGGCCAGGCAACTATTACCTTCAGCGCACCTGGTGTTAGTGGAGGTTCTGCAATCTTGTATTACACCGTGACATCGAATACTGGTCTTAGTGCAACTGGGGGATCTTCACCAATCACGATTACTGGTCTAACAAATGGTGTTGCGTATACCTTTACGGTGACCGCTACAAACGCAATTGGTACAAGTACCGCGTCTGCTACAACAAACTCAGTAACCCCAGCTACAGTTCCAGATGCACCAACTATCAGTACGGCAACTCGCGGTAACGGGGAAGCAACGATTACCTTCAACGCACCAGGAGATAATGGTGGTTCGCCTATTTCATATTACACGGTCACCTCAAACGTCGGCGGATTTGTCGCATATGGCGGTTCTTCACCGATCACGATCACTGGCCTCACTAATGGTCAGGCATACACATTCACTGTGACTGCTACAAATGCGGTTGGCACAAGTACAGCTTCGAGCGCAACCAATTCGGTCACGCCAGCAACTATTCCTGGTGCTCCAACTATTGGAACCGCAACCGCAGGGAATGGTCAGGCAACAATCACCTTTAGTGCACCAGTTTCAAATGGTGGTTCAGCGATCACTATATACACTGTCACTTCAAATACGGGTATCACCGCGACAGGCGGTTCATCACCAATCACTGTTACTGGCCTCACTAATGGTCAGGCATACACATTCACCGTGACTGCATCGAACGCGCTCGGCACAAGTACCGCATCAGTAGCAAGTAATTCAGTTACTCCCGCAACCGTTCCTGACGCGCCAACAAATGTCGCGGCTTCTATCGGCGATACATCTGCCGGCGTTACCTTCTCAGTCCCAGCAAATAACGGTTCGGCGATTACGTACTACACGGTGACATCTAATATTGGCGGTCACTCAACAACAACTACGTCAACATCCGCCGTTGTTACCGGACTTACTAACGGCGTCACCTATACATTCACCGTGACAGCAACGAACGCGATTGGTACAAGCACTTCATCGGGCACAAGTAATGGTATAACCCCTGCAACTGTTCCGAGTGCTCCGCTTAACCTCGCGGCGACGGTTCAAGATAGCAGTATCGATCTCTCATGGACTGCGCCAGCCTCGAACGGAGGATCAGCTCTTACGGATTATGTTATTGAGTATAAACTCTCAAGCGGTGGTAGCTGGTCAGTATTCTCGGATGGCATCAGTACTACGCCTGCCGCTACGGTAACGAGTTTGTCGAACGATAATTCATATGACTTTAGGATATATGCAAAAAATGTTATTGGAACGGGCGTCGCTTCTTCGATAGTCAGTGCGACACCCGGAGCTCCTGCGCAGGTCTTGATTCAGAGCTTCTCAAATTTGCTGACGCCGACGATCTCAACAAACGTACGTATTACTAACGAAGGTTCTATTGCATATGAATATCAGTACACCTGGTGTGTGACGGATTCGGCACTCAACCAGTGTGGTGGTGGCGATGACGTGTTCAGTTCAACTGCGGCAAAGCTCATTCAGCCGGGAGAGAATTTTGACACCGCACTCAACTCGACGGTTTCGGTTGCAGGCAATTACTACTTCCACATTAATGTACAGTTCGGTTCAGATTCATCGAGCGCAAACCAATCTTTCACTGCGACTACAGCCGGGGCAACCGTTCCTGATGCACCTACTATTGGAACCGCAACCGCAGGGAATGGTCAGGCAACAATCACTTTTAGTGCCCCGGGGAGTAATGGTGGTTCCGCAATCTTGTATTACACCGTAAGCTCGAACGTTGGAGGATTTATCTCATATACAGCTGGTTCGCCGGTGACTATAACGGGCCTCACCAATGGTACGGCGTACTCCTTCTCAGTGACTGCAACAAATGCGATCGGAACGAGTTCGGCATCTGCCTCAAGCAACACGGTCACGCCAGCCACACCGGCAGCACCAAGTGGCGGCGGAGGTGGTGGAGGAGGCGGGGGTGGCGCTGGAGCTTCTGCGCCTGCAGCACCTGCTACATCAGGTGTCATTGTCGGCGCGGATCTAAATGGTGATGGTAAAGTAAATTCAGTTGATTTTTCTATCATGCTCGCATTTTGGAAGACTGCCGCTCCATTCAAAAATCCTGGTGTAGATATAAACCATGATGGACATGTCAATTCAATTGATTTCTCGATTTTGCTTTATCAGTGGGGTAAAAAACCTATCTTTATTAAACAACCATAAATATGTTTAAAATATCTTTACAACATTGGGTAATTGGCGTGCTAACGCTTGGGGTGACATGCATGCCACTTAGTATGCATGCAGCAGAATTGAAGTTTAACGTAGTGCCCGTGAGTGGAGTCGCTGACTCGGTAACACGCGTTGATGTCCGCATTGACCCGCAGTCAAAGAGGTTGAACGTCGTCGAGGGTGTTATCCAGTTTGGTGGCCCCGCCTCTGACAACCTCACCGTTCAGGTTGAAAATGGTCAGTCAATGTTACCCATGTGGCCGACACCTCCGCAGTATGATCCGAGGACAAAATCAATCCGGTTTACCGGGGGAGTGCCCAATGGTTTTGAATCAGAAGGGTTGTTGTTCAGGTTGCTGATTTCCTCGACCGTGACAGGTGATTTTACGATGTCATATACCGAGGGAAGTGCATATATAAATGACGGAAAGGGAACAAAGGAGCCAATGAAGGCGACGCCACTCACCATTCAGGCTGGTGTATCTGGTTCGACGGACAATTCTTCTAGGTCGAGCACCTACACCTATGGTATTATTATCGTATTGATTATTGTTGTGTGTGCAGGAATTTTTATCTATGGCCTTAGACATAAAGAGAAGCAATTATAGAACATACTACGCAATCATTCTTGCGGTTGGTATGTTTTTTTTCGGCACAGCGCACATCCATGCCGCCACCTTGCAGGTCAGTCCAAGTGCAACGACGGTATCGCCTGGAGGTATTTTGACTCTGTCGGTTTCGTTGAATTCTGAAGGCGTTGCCATCAACAATGCCGAAGCAAAAATTATATTTCCCGCAGATATGCTGGAGGTTGTTTCAATAAACAAGAGTAGTTCATTGTTCACGTTGTGGGTGGAAGAACCATCGTATTCAAATTCGACTGGCATCATTGCCTTTAATGGTGGCATCCCCACGCCAGGATTCAACGGTCCATATGGCACAGCATTATCTATTGTGGTGAAAGCAAAAAAGGCGGGGCAGGCAGATATTCTTATCTCGGATGCTGCTGTTCGGGCCAATGATGGTCTGGGTACCAATGTGCTCACGGGCATAAAAGGTGCCACACTCCGTGTTGTGGCAAAGGCGGAACAACCTGCGGATGAAATTCAAACACCTGCCCCCTCATCTTCGGTTGCTTCTCTTGTCATAACTTCACCAACTCATCCTTCTCAGGAATCGTGGTATAAGGATGCGAGTCCGCTCTTTAGGTGGAAAATTCCTGCTGGTGTAGATGCGGTCCAGACAAGTATAGACGCGACGACCTCAGGGTTACCACGGGTTACGTATAGTCCAGCTATTTCAGAAAAGTCCGTTACTGACTTGAAAGATGGTATTTGGTATTTCAAAGTTCGTGCCCGCAAGGATGGGCAGTGGAGTCCGGTCAGTACCTATATTGCCCGCATAGATAGTGTGGCTCCAAAAAACAATAGCGTAGCGTTCAATTACGACGATCGAGCAAAAGTGCTGCATATTAATGCTGATATCATAGATGAAACATCAGGTGTTGATTATTACGAACTGTATCTCAACGATACTCTTGCAAAGAAGGTTCCTGCAGCAGAATTTGTAAAGGGATCTTATGATCTCCCAATATCAACTTCTGGGGATGTTGCCGTAAAGTTAGTTGCAGTTGATCGTGCGGGTAATAATGTAGACGCTCTTGGAACATTCCATGCGACTCCGATAATAAATGATTCACCGCAGTCGGTTCAGCCGGTCGCATCGACGGACAAACAGATGCTTGTCACTATCGGCTCGTTTGCTATGCCGGTCTTGTATTTCGTCGTTCTTCTCATCTCAATCGTACTATTGCTCGTTCTTGGTGCATTCAAGCTGGGAAATCATTACAGCTCCTTCTATCACAAAGTAAGGACGAGAGCTGCATTGGGTAAAGCGGATAATATAAAAGTACTCATTTCTCTGAAGAAACGCCTTGAAAGGCATCTAGAATTGTTGCAGCGCACTCGACATGAACGCGTGCTTTCAAAGGAAGAAAAAGATATCAAACAAGCAATAGAGGGTGATTTGGACGAAGTCGATCAGGCTATAGAAGATCAAAAAGGGGAGTAATATCTGAGTATTAGCGCAGCTCCCCAGTCTTTATCAGCCAGTTTATGCCGCCAAAACAGCAGACGCGGCGCTTGCCACATGAGAGCATGTCGCACGCTTTTTTGATGCGTGTTTTACGCGTTTTTTCTTGTTTTGCAGTATTGAGCCAGAGGATCCAATCTCGACGTGCGATCGGGGTAATATCATCCCACTGTGCCTTGGCGAGCGGGGTAGCATCGAGAGCTTTGCGAAGGTCGGCTGGCATTTTGGGGTGGAGCCATTTGGCGGGGATGCGAGATGTTGATGTAGCTTTGCGAGGTTTGGTTGCTTTCATGGGAGTATAGTAGCAAATAAAATGATAACAAAAAAATAGCACCCCGCCACGGAAAACCGAGTGGGGTGATTGAGAGATAGAACTTACGGGACTTCTTGAATGGCGCCCCTGCTTGCGCTAGTGACAAAATGTGCATAGCGCCTGAGTGCTGGACTTACCACGCGATTTCGTTTTGGCGCTTTCTCCCCAAACCGGCGTTCGTAGATTTCTGCTTCGGTGAGATCTACATAAATCGTTCGGGTGGGAATGTTGTACGAGACGATGTCCCCGTCGCGGATGAGACCAATGAGACCTCCAGAGGCTGCTTCGGGTGACACGTGCCCAATGCATGGCCCATTTGTTCCACCCGAAAAACGTCCGTCAGTGACCAAGAAGCACGAGAGGTCGAGCTTACGTTGTTTCAAGTAGGTGGTTGGGTACAACATTTCTTGCATCCCCGGACCACCTTTGGGCCCTTCCCAGCGAATGATGACGGCGTGTCCAGGTTTGACTGTGCCGTCAAGAATTGCCTTCATGGCTACTTCTTGTGAATCGAAGACGATTGCACGACCTTCGTGGACCAGCATGCTTGAATCAACACCCGCTGTCTTCACGATACATCCTTCCGGAGCTAGATTGCCGTAGAGCACGGCCAGACCGCCGTCTTTGGAATATGCGTGATTGATTCGACGAATACATCCGGCCTCTCGATCGCAATCGAGTGATTCATAGAGAGATGAATGACTGCCCATTATTCCGCTTCGTACGCCAGCAGGTGCCCCAAAGTAGATCCTCCGGGGGTCAGACTCGTGTGACAAGTTCTTGCGCTCGAGTAATACGTCGTACGCCTGGATGACGTCACCGATATTTCGGAGTGTACGTCCTGACCATGCGTACGTTTCAACATGGTTGACTTCCGTTTTAATGCGCCCCGCGCCTTTGAGTTCGGCCAAGATTCCCATAATGCCACCGGCCCGGTTGACGTCCTCGATATGGTACGACGAGCTTGGGGCAACTTTGCAGAGCACGGGAACACGACGAGAAATCTCGTCGATGTCCATCATGGTGAAGAAGACTCCGGCTTCATGGGCAATCGCTAAGATGTGCAAGACCGTGTTTGTCGAGCCACCCATGGCGACATCGAGTGTCATTGCGTTTTCGAAGGCTTCACGGGTTGCGATTGAACGTGGCAAGACATCCGTGTTGCCGTCGCTGTAATATTCATTGGCCATGCGGACCAGCACAGCCGCTGCTTTTTTGAATAGGCCGACTCGGTCTGTATGCGTAGCTAAGATTGTTCCGTTGCCAGGAAGCGCCATACCGAGGGCTTCATTGAGGCAGTTCATACTGTTGGCAGTGAACATGCCGGAACAGGAGCCGCATGTCGGACAAGCAGATTCCTCAACGGCCTGCAATTGCTCGCTAGTGAGTTCAGAATTTGCTCCTGCGGCGATAGCGGTCACTAAGTCGGTGCGACCAGTGCCCGCCTCCATTGCACCACCGGAAACGAAGATGGTGGGAATGTTGAGTCGCATGGCTGCCATGAGCATGCCCGGTGTGATCTTGTCGCAATTGCTGATGCAAAACAGGGCGTCAACGCAATGCGCGTTGGCCATGTACTCGACTGAATCTGCGATGAGTTCGCGAGAGGGCAAGGAATAGAGCATCCCGCCGTGACCCATAGCGATGCCATCATCGATGGCGATCGTGTCGAATTCAGCGGCGAAGCATCCCAGCTTCTCGATCTCAGCTTTCACCAGTTGTCCGATGGGGTGCAGGTGCACGTGCCCAGGGACGAACTGTGTGAATGAATTAACGATGCCGATGATGGGCTTTCCGAGCTGACTTGGTTTCATCCCGTTGGCTTTCCACAGGGAACGGGCACCGGCCATGAGTGAGCCGATGGTGACTGTATTGCTACGGAGGGGTATTTTCATTATGTCTAGGGGCTGTTTGTTTTCGTTGTTTTGACGCCCGAAAGCGTCTCTCAGAATCCAAGGTCACATTACAATAATATATGTACTGTGGCAAACTGACCTGATGCGCTATTTTTGTATTCAATTCATTTGCTATACTGTTCCTAGCAGCACCTCCTTTACCATAATTTCTTAATTCTATGTTTACCATCAATATTTTAGCCGTCATTGTGGCGGCGCTCGCAGCTTTTATTCTCGGTTTTTTGTTCCATGGTCCGGTCACTGGCAAACTGTGGATGAAACTTGCCGATATTCATCCAACAGGCAATGAGAAGCTTGGGGACATGATCCCACAAATGATATGGAATCTCATATCGAACGTGGTCATGACTCTCGGTGTTGCGGTTATCTACGCATTCGCAGTTACATCGCCATCATTGAGCGATTGCGGTCTGTGGGGAGCCGTCCTTATTTCTTTGATTGTCTGGCTTGGCTTTCTCGTCACCTCTTCATCTATTGAAGTTATCTGGATGGGCAGAAAGGCAAAACTCTGGCTTTTTGAGAGCGCCTGCTCACTGGTCGTGATGTTTGTCGTGGGAGTGATTATTGGCGCGTGGAGGTAGTTTGGTAACTCATATATCAGTGACTACAAGAATACGGATTTTCATTGTACTTGGTGTTTTCATTCTCGTAACATTTATTGCGGGGTATGTTTCCATGCAATACGATTCTGAAGTCGCTCAGGGAAATCTCTATACGGATGCCTCGGGGAGCTTTTCTATCAACTTGCCTGCAGGGTATGTCGTCGACGAATCCTATCAGTATCAAAAAGATCCACAGACGGTATTTGAGGGCGTCAAATTTACCATACCGAAAGATCGTGCCGATGGTACAAATTTGGCTCATGATACCTATGTGAGCGTCGAAATGGCGCCAGCAGTGGATACATGTACCGCGGGTGTGTTTCTTGATGGCGTCCATAGCGTCTCAGTTCAACAGATACGTGGCATGACCGTTACGGTGGCAACATCATCTGGTGCGGGAGCAGGGAACAGATACGACGAAACAGTTTATGCGTTTCCGCGGTCTCATCTATGTATTGCAGTACGTTATTTCGTGCACTACGGAGCGATTCAGAATTATGAACCAGGTGCAGTCAGTGAGTTTAATGAACAGGTACTGCTCAATGAGTTTGACCGGATACGTGATAGTTTGAGGTTACACGAGTAGGTCCTACTCCTTTGGTAGTACCACCGTCACGGTTGTACCTTTATTGAGCTCCGAAGTGAGGTTTATTGTGCCTCCGTGGAGGTTCACTATCTTTCGAGCTGTATAAAGACCAATACCACTCTGATCAGGTTCTATTTGTAGGGCGTTTTTACCGCGATACATACGTTCAAATATATATTTCATATCAACTAGTGATATGCCGATGCCTGTATCTCGAATAGTTAGTCTAATCCCGGATCCTTCATCGGTCAGCGTAATTTCGACACGAGCTTGCGGTGAGTATTTTAGAGAGTTATCAATCAGATTGTTCATAGCTGCCCGGAGTAGTTTTTTGTCAGCCACAATCTCCATATGCTGAGGAACGCGTACCACCAGGGTGACTTCCTTGCGTTGGGCGAGAAATTCCAGGTCACTGATAATATCTCGCACCAACAGGGCAAAATCAAAAGGTGCTTTTTTGATAGCCAGAGCTTTCTCGGTACTTTCGGTTGCCTTGAGCATATCGCCCACAATACGGATAGCGTCGTTGACTCGTTCGATACTCGTTTTCAGGATGGAGCCCGCATCAGGTGCAGATAAATTGTCACCGATGGACTCAAGAGCCCACTTGATGCCGGTGAGTGGTGTACGAAGCTGGTGCTCGGCGATACTGAGGAAGTCATTTTTGAGTGCGTCTACTTGCGCGAGTTCAGTGAGCCGCTTGCTTGCTTCCTCCTTTTCAGATTTTTGGCGCAACGATTCAATGACGATATGATGCATGAAATATGCGATCATACCAACAAGCGCTGTTTGGATCACATGGTGGGTGATGAGGCTACTGGTGATCTCTGCCTCAGGGTACGTAAAAATAAGTGCACCCAGTGCGATGGTGATGAAAATACCGACATCGCGTGTTGTGGTGCGATCCAAATAGACCGCAGACGTGAGTAGGGGGAATACAAGCAAGAAGACAAATGAGCTATCCACGCCTCCGGTTATGAAAATGAAGTAAATGAAAAAAGCAGCATAGGCATATTGTGCTGCATTGTAGTAAACATTCTTTTTTGTATATTCGTGGAGGCTAAAAAGAGTGGCGTGTGCGATACCGATCGCGAAAAGTGATATGCAGGCCGCTCGAGGGTCAGGCATCCACATAAACCATGAGGGGATCTTGTAGATGAGGGTTGAAATAATGATAGGCACGATGATGCCGATCATCTCGATGGCAATAAAATAAATTTTGATGTGTGAGCTGGATGACTTTGGGGCGGCGACAGGGAGTTTGGTAGAAGTTTCAGTGGTTTCCATGCAGATATTGTAACATGGAGCCATGTATAGAAAAAATAAAACCCTGCTCCGTGGGGACGGAACAGGGTGGGGAAGCAATCACGAGCTTACTTCCAAACAGGCTGGATCACCAGGAGCATAGGATTGACTTTGAGATAATCAGGTATCCGGCGCACGAAGACCTGTTTTACCAATTCCCGAAAGCCGCTTTCGGTGGTCGGTATTGGAACCGACATGAGTTCGGCAATCTCGAGGATTGCACCCTTCACATAGGGCCCTATATGTTTGTCGCTGAATGCCGGCTGACCGATGGTGGCAATCTCCCGGATTCCCAAGCCAGACGGCACTGTGGCGAAGGCGTGCACGATGCACCCATAGATCATCGTCTGCAAGGCAGTTGCTAGAGACTCGATGACCATGCTGGAATCAGGTTCGCGCGCATTGAGACTCTCGACGAAGAGTGGCAGGCTCTTCTGCTTGAGGGCCAGCATACTCAGCCAGCTAGTAGCTTCCTGCCGCTTGGCTGAGGAAGCATTACTTTTGCGCATCACCATGATTGCGCGCAAGAGAGCTTCAGCGTCTTCCAGGCGACCTTCATCAAAAGCCTTGAGAAAGTCAACTTCGCGACCGTATAGTTCACGACGCTTTTCTTCAAAGGCCTTCTCGCAGTATGCGATATCAGCCTCGACGTCATAGTCGGCGTAGCTCTTCTGGTCCGGCAGTTTCCTTTTTGCCAGCGGCCCAAGGAACTCACGTTTGACCTCGGCGTTGTGTTTTTTCATAGCGTCCAGGTACCGGAGCTGGAACTTCGTCGGTTGGCTTGCGTACAGGACGTTTTGCGGTTCGAGTTCGGCGCGTACACGGTCGAAGATCTCCCGATGGATCGGTTCGAATTTTTTGAGAACGCCAGCCACGAAGTGCTCACGTTGTTCGCCTTGGAAACTCGCCATGGCGAGGTGTACCGCGTCAGGTGAAGTGGCTGCAGATTGTGCCGTCTCCCACATCTTTTGCCAGAAGGCGTCATCGAGTTTTGGTATGACATTTGCATGGACTGCATGTGTGCTCATAGTTTGTATTCAGTTGGTTGGTTCAAGTTTGACTAGATATTAAAATACTATCTGGTAAATGTCAATACCTTGCCATCTAGTTTCCCTCTTGAAAGGGAAATGCTATGATATCCACGTTATCAAGTCATAATCATATACCTATGGCAAAAGAAAATTCAGCGTTTATGAAGCCTCTCAATGTCAGTGAAGATCTCGCTGCTATTGTCGGCAAGGGTCCGTTGCCTCGTTCAGAAGTCGTCAAGAAGCTCTGGGTCTACATCAAGGGCAAGAACCTCCAGGATCCAAAGAATAAGCGCAACATCAATGCTGATGAAGCTCTCAAGAAGGTCTTTGGTGGCAAAGCAGTCGTCAACATGTTCGAGATGACCAAGCTCGTCTCAAAGCACCTCTCATAATTTTCATTACAGTGTACCCAAAAAAGCCGGTATCGACACGGCTTTTTTGTTACACCACAATCCAGCAATTCTTTTGACGTACCTATAGTTTTTGTGGTAGGGTCTTTGCAGAAAGTTTGTTGTCTCGACACCGTGTCTGAGCGGACTTTCAGTAGAGAAACCTCAACCAAGATACATCATGAAAAAATCGGCGAGTCGAAAAAAACAGTCAATCCTGGAAATGCCCTATAAACCGGCGCGCGTCTATACAAACGACGATGCCAACCCGGGGGTTCTCAAAGGAAAGACGTTGGCTGTGCTCGGATTTGGCTCACAAGGCCACGCCCATGCACTCAACCTCGTGGAGTCTGGATTCAGGGTCATCATTGGCCTGTATCCTGGCAGCAAATCCATTCCCGTTGCTGAGGAAAAGGGACTCAAAGTTTTTCCTGTTGATGTCGCTGTCCGTACGGCCGATGTCATCATGATTTCCTTGCCGGACATGGTTCAACCGGGTGTGTTCAATCAGCTCATCAAGCCGAACCTCACACCGGGGCAAACCGTCGTCTTCCTGCACGGGCTGACGGTCCATTCGCACCTCTTGCGTGTGCCAAAAGGTGTCAACGTCATTATGGTCGCGCCCAAGGGTCCCGGTCACATCGTCCGCCGTCAATATCTCGAAGGCAAAGGCGTGCCCAGCTTGATCGCGGTGGCAAAGGGTGGGGCAGTCGCAAAGCAGATTGCCCTGGCGTGGGCGTGGGGGATTGGTGCCACCCGCGCAGGCGTGATCGAGACGGACTTCAAAGAAGAAATGGAGACGGATCTGTTCGGCGAACAGACGGTGCTCTGTGGTGGAGTTTCCGCGCTCATGCGCATGGGCTTCGAGGTGCTCGTCGAGGCGGGATATTCACCTGAGATGGCCTACTTCGAGTGCGTGCATGAAATGAAGCTCATCATTGACTTGGTCAACGAAGCCGGCATTAGCGGCATGCGCTTCTCGATTTCCGAGACGGCCAAGTGGGGCGATGTCAGCGTCGGACCAAAGATCATTGATGGGAGCGTCAAGAAGCGCATGAAGAAAGCTCTCAAGGATATCCAGTCTGGCAAATTCGTTAAGAGGTGGGCTGCTGAATACGCGGCCGGCAAGCCCAATTACCGCCGACTTCTCAAGGCCGACGAGGGCCATCTCCTTGAACAGACTGGCACCCGCCTCCGCTCCATGATGCCCTGGATGCAGAAGCGCGACATTCAGGGTGCGCAGGCGAAGTACTAATTCCGTGCGGCGGGCAAGATGTCCGTGTGTGCTTGTACGCCAAACGGCGCGTGTGGTTCCGAAAGGAATCACACGCGATTTTTTATTGCGCCATGTTACTCAAACACATTTATGAGATACTCATCAATCTTGCGCTGATCCATGTCGTAGAAGTTCATGTTGTTGTCGTGCAAATATGTTGCAAGCTTTACGCCGACATAGCGCCAGTGCCATGGTTCAAAGACGTAGAATTTGTTGTTTTTCGGATAGGAAAGAATAAAGCCGTACCGATAGGCATTTTGCATGAGCCACGTGAATGCCTTGGTGTCATCAAATCCCTCAAGTTGCCCGCCAAGTCCTGAAGTAATGAAATCAAGTGCTGTACCGAGCTGGTGCTCTGAGTACCCTTGGTCTGCAGAGAATTGATTTGCAGTACCTGCACCATACGTAATCGTATAGACACCCTTGAGTGCTTGTTGTTCATTGAAGGAACGGTAGGCTGACTGCACATATATTTTGACTTGGTCAGCATCAGCAGCTGTCAGCATATCCTTGAGGCGGGGAAGGACATCCGTATGTATTTTGAGAACTCGTGTCGCAATAAACTTGAATTGATCGGGAATCTCGGCCAGTCGTGCGGGCGCATAGTATTCGTTGAGGAAAAATACTTTTGAATATTTTTGAAGTAATTGCGGATCGGTTTTGCTGAGCTTTTGGAGTGTTTCAACTGTGTTTGAAACGGTACCGACCTGCTGTTGATATGTACCAAGCTGCTGTTTGATTGTGCCCACATTTTGCTGCTGCAAATGGAGTTGGTCATTGATATACATTTGTGATGAGGCAATCGTCTGGCGGAGACTTTCAGTTGTTGACGCAAGTGCACCTTCAAGTGTACTGACTCGCGCTGCCAATGTTGAAGTACGTGCATTTGTCCTGTACAGACCAATAACACTGTAGCAAATAACGGCCACTAAAAAGAGTAAAGGAATCCCATACCAAAGCACAAAATTATGTTTGAGAGACATGGGGGCATTATAATCCAAGTACCTGCATTTGGGTACTATTCATCCACATTGACATGTGTCGTGGCGGGGAGTAGTTTTATGCGAGTGTCCTTTGGTTTTTAACTATGGTAGAACCTCAACCCAGCATTGAAATGACTAAGAAATTCATTATTGTGGTGTCGGTACCAGTCTCGAATGAAGGTCGCACTGAGTGGTCCGAGCGCGTTCGGGCGATCATACAGGGAGCGACTATATTTCTCCGTGCCAGTGCACATGAGTGTGCTGATTCGAGGGAAGTTATCAATGGATCTCATGTTGTTAGTCTTGTTGCACTGTCTCGCGGCAATCTTATTGCAAAGATGCAACATTTCGCATTGGGGTATGCGGCCAACGGTTTTGGACTCCTGATGGTGCCGCGGCCGCTCGTGCGAGAAGTCTTGTGTGCGGAGGATGTTGACTGTCTTGCGGTCCCGTGCGATGTCGAAAATCGTCCGCAATCAGCTCGTCCGATACGTTTGGCCGAAGAGCTCTGTGCACTTCTCGGCGAGCCCATCGTCACTGGTGCTGAAATGTTCAACACAAAGACTCGGCTACCGGATACCTTGAACATTCCCGCTCCACGCTCGTCGTCACTTGGGTCTCGACGCCCGCTGTCTGCAGCGACTGTTGGGGTACGCTCTGGCGTTTCGTTGGGCACAAATAGTGTGCATGGTCTCGCAGAGGCGGCGACTGCCAGTTAATTTCAACATCGTTCACGAGTCGTGGCACTGCCGCGACTCGTTTTATTTTGCTCATTACGCAGATATGTATACATAAATAGGGTAAACAGGTAAAATGGCACACATGGAACACCAACAAGATGAAGACAAAATAACTAAAGAAGGCATATATACAGGGTTCAAGGTCCTATTAAAATACCTCGGCCAATATAAGGGAAGGATTATCACTTTGAGTATCATGGGTGTTCTGTCCGCTATCGGCAATGGCGTTATTCCGTATATTGCTGGGCGTTTTTTCGATTCCATCATCAGTCCGAGTGTTGTCCATGTCCTTGGGTATACCTTACCTCTTTTTGTAAGCTTGTTAGTGATGTGGGCCGTCATTCAATGCATAACGTATGTGCTCGACTGGCGAAGTACGATTTTGAGCGAATATCTATCGAACACCATCTGGCTCGACTATTTGGCAAACGGTTTTAGTTACCTCCTATTGCTGCCCATGTCTTTTCATAAGAAGAATAAGATTGGTGAAATAGGAAATAATATCAATACAGCCGCTGGCTCACTCGAAACTATTGCTGGCAGGATCGTTATTGATTTGGCCCCACAGATTCTTTCAATTGTAATTGCGCTTGGTATCGCGTTCTACGTCAAGCCGATACTGGCTACATTCCTAATTATTGGTTTGATTATTTATGTTGTTGTACTTTTGCTTAAAGTAAGTCCGCTCGGCAAGATTCAGAAAGAATATTGGAGCGTTCTCATGAAAGGTTTTTGGGGTGACAGTTATGATGCTATCGGCAATACGCTGGCGGTAAAGCAAGCGACAGCTGAAGAATATGAGCGAGAAAAATTGTTCACAAATAGCCGTCAGGCAGTACCGCTCTGGATGAAAATGACCAACATTTGGGGATCGCTGACTCTCTATCAACGTTTTATTATCCTTGGAACGCAAATCATTATTTTTGTACTATCCGTTGCCTATATTCATCAAGGTTCGATGACGCTTGGAGAACTGCTTGCTTTCAATGCGTATGCCGCGATGATGTTTGGCCCGTTCGTCACTATTGCTCGCCAGTGGCAGACAATTCAAAATGGCATTATTAATATTCAGCAGACTGAAAAAATATTAAAAACTGAACCAGAGAACTATGTCCCAAAAAATGCTATCAGTGCACCGGTTAAGGGGGATATTTCATTTAGGAATGTATCTTTCCACTATGATGAAGGTAAACCAGTCCTCCAGAATATATCATTTGAGGTGCATGCGGGAGATGTGATAGCGCTGGTCGGAGAATCGGGCGTGGGCAAGAGTACACTTATAGACCTTATTTCAGCCTTCCATTTTCCGACTGAGGGTGAGATTCTCATAGATGGACATCCGATCAGGCAGTTGGACTTGAAGAAGTTTCGCTCCCAGATTGCCGTCGTTCCACAGGAGATCGTACTTTTCAATGATAAGATCAAAACCAATATTAAATATGGTAATTTCCTCGCGACTGATGCAGAGATGAAAGAAGCGGCACGCAAAGCTCATGCAGTCGATTTTATTGAAAAGTTTCCGGATACTTGGGATCAGATGGTTGGTGAGCGCGGCGTCAAACTCTCAGTGGGTCAAAAACAGCGTGTAGCTATCGCACGTGCTATCTTGCGCAATCCGCACATACTGGTTCTCGATGAGCCGACTTCGGCGCTTGATTCGGGTACAGAAAAAGTGATTACAGACTCTCTCAATGAACTTATGAAGGGGAGGACTACATTTATCATTGCGCACCGCCTCAGTACAGTGCGTAAGGCTGACACCATCCTTGTTTTCAAAGAGGGAATGATTGTTGAGTCGGGCATTCATGATGAGCTTGTAAAGAAAGAAGGCGGAGTCTATCGCAAGCTCTATGACTATCAGATTGGACTTCACTAGTCCTGCAGGTGTGGCGTATTCGAGTCAGAACTATTACCCTCAGGTGGGTTAGATAGCGTCTCGTTCTCAATTTTTTCCAACTCTTTTTTGTTGGTAATAACTTTCCAAATAGCTTTGATGTGCTTCGTGATATGGTGTCCGTAGAAGTAATGGACGAGACCGGCCGCTATCAATAGAAGTATGATAATGAGTAATAGTGCCGTGGCGTGATTTTTTATAAATAAAGTAAACTCAAATGGCGTACTCACATCGATGGATGCATCTTGTACGTTTCCGGCACGATCAAAGGCTCGTACGATCAGGCGAGCGTGTTGGATGGTTTCAAACGGTATTTGGTAGGGGCTTTCGGTACGAAAAAAAGCAGGTGATTCGGTTGCGGGCTTGCTTTTATCGATGACACCGACTTCATAGTGGTCCACACCAGAGAGTGCATCGGTCGTGAAGAATGATACCAAGGCGCGGTTTATAACAGCTGCAGTGATGTAGTTTATTTCTGGAGTAAATTGTGCTGGGGGCTCCGTATCCACTTTAAACTCATAGTGCGTTGTTGCTCCCCAGGCATTATTTTTGAGGGCTTTGACGTGGAAATACCAGGTGCCATCGCCCACATTCTCATATGACTGGATAGCACCTGCTGTGTTGACTGTATTTTCGGGAATAGTATTTGGCTTGTTGTCGAATGAGGTGCTATATCCTGTTATTCCTGATTCCGTATTCCAGGTAAAGGACGGACTACTGTTGTTGTACCAGTGATCGTGAAATGGGTGCGTCTCGGAAGTTACGGTGACTCCACCAGGTGGGGTAGCTACCACGGTATAACGAGCACGGTTTGATTCGTATATGGCTGGCGATCCGACGCCATCACTTATGAGGACTCGGGAATTATTTCGGATACTCACTTCGCTGTTTCCGACGTTTTTTGCCCCAAATGTGATTGTGGCGATGAGGCCAGAACTGGTCGTGATGCCGCGGGGAATGCCTCCAATAAAGGTAAGCGTACCATTGGTGTTGTCATATGAGGGGGCCTCAATCCACAGACCGATGACCGATGATCCTCCGGACGGTTTTATGACATTCAAGACATTGGGATCAAAGCTAATATGCAGTTCAAGTGCTCCAACACTGTTTCCTTTTGTGTCGAGGTAGATCGGGACCTCAAAGGTTGATCCTTGAGTGAATGTACCCGAAGGAGGTGATATAGAAATCTCAGTTTTTGGAATGGCGTCAGACGCATTGATGTTGACTGTTGTCTGCGCGTCCAGGGTCCGTGGTGGTGCGATGAAAATACCAATGCTGTATATTGCAATCAACACTACACATGAGTTGATGATGGATCGATGGGGTCTCATGAATTATTTCGAGCGGACAGGTCTCATCTTCATCGGGTGAACATGGGCAGCGATGCCAATGGCCGCGGCGATGATTACCACATTTTTTATAATATACTGACCTTCAAGTGTTGGTACCAAAAAGCTGGACCAGGTTACCTCAGGAATCAGAAAGAGGGGGAGTATAGTGGTCAGCATATGTATAAATAGGAGAGGGATGACCACGCGCTCCATTCCTTTTATTAAAAATAGGATACCGATGATGCACTCAAAGGCGCCGAATGCCACCATGAACGTATCGAATGGCATGATTGGCATCGTGTGCTCAAAAAGATTTTGTACCAATGGGCTAGCAGGAGAAAGAGCGAGAATTTTGAGAAAACCGAACCAGAAGAAAACGATGAAGAGACCAATACGTGCCACAGGAATACTCAATGTCCTGAATGCATGGATAATTTCAACATCGAAAGTACGAAGGGACATGCCTCTATTGTACCGCGAAAAGTTGATGTTGAAAATTGGCTATATTTGATACAATATGGTTCTATAGAGTCTTATGTTATCCCCATTTCTCATATCTATTCTCGCATCGGTAGCCGCATTTGCGGGCGGAGCTATAGCGCTCCGTTTTCGGGATAAGTTACACATCATTCTCGGGCTTTCTGCGGGTGCGGTTATTGGCGCGGCCCTCTTCGACCTTATTCCTGAGGCGATCGAACTTGGTGGGTCAGTATATTCTGCTGGTGAAGTATTGTCTCTCACCGCCATAGGTTTTTTTGTCTACCTTATTCTCGATCGTGCATTTTCGTTCCATGTACACAATGGTCACGACCATGATGTTGATGACCATGCGTCAGAAGCGCAGTCGTCTCGAGGTTCGCTCGGAGCTGCAAGTTTTTGTTTGCATAGTCTTATTGACGGTGTTGCGATCGGCTTGGCATTTCAGGTATCGAGCGTTATTGGGGCAGTAGTGGCTATTGCAGTCGTCGCCCATCGTTTTTCAGATGGTATCAACACAATTGGCGTCATCCTCAAACATCGTGGAAAGCATGCTGTGGCAAAAGGGTGGTTAACAGCCGTGGCGCTTGCTCCTATTGTTGGTACAGTTCTTACCTTTGCTGTTTCTGTGTCTGAGTCAGTACTCGCAACGATACTCGCTTTGTTTGCGGGATTCTTCCTCTACATTGGTGCGAGTGATCTTATTCCCGAAGGGCATCATAGTCACTCAAAGATATTAACGACAGTCATGACACTGGTTGGTGCAGCTATTTTGTATGTGATTGTGCATAGTTCGGGAGTGTAGTGATTTTCATATAAAAAATGGCCGACAGGATGTCGGCCGGATCTCACACGGTACGTGAGTGTAATCACGAAGTCGTATAACTGCAGATGGAGCACTTGGACCTGCCGGTGATTACACGCGGGTCAACCGGGAACAATGTCCCGGGGCAGCCTTGTTTCGGGCAACGGTCGTGAGTGATGACGTGTTGGTCTGATCTGCCACTGCCGTTACATTCAGGGCAATGGCTGTGTCCTTTTCCCTGGCAGGTACCGCAAGGGAGTGTCGTTTGCTGTGACATAGTATGTGGTATGTGGGTTTGCTACGCTCAGATTAAAATAGAATTATTACGTTGTTTTGTCAATGTTTATCGGTAATGGCTGTGGGCACCGCTTCTTTTATGGTAAAATAATATCAATGTTGAAACCTCACATTGTTATTCTTGGTGCAGGATTTGGCGGCACATATGTGGCCAAGAAACTTGTGCCGTACGTACGAAAAGGGAAGATTGATGTCACCATCATCAACCGCACCAACTATTTTCTCTTTACGCCGTTGTTGCATGAGGTTGCTACAGGGGCCCTCTCGCCGAATAGTGTCGCTGAGCCACTTCGAGAAATTTTTTCAGGTACTGGCATACGAATTGCGCAGGGGATAGTAGAGACTATTGACCGAAAAACAAGGAAAGTAAAACTCTCTGGTCACGCAAGTGGGTGTGATGTGTCATATGATTACCTGGTTGTTGCGACAGGAGCTGAAACAAATTACTACAACATTCTAGGTGCAGAAAAATTCTCGTATCCGCTCAAAAATTTGGCTGATGCCGCGCGCATTCGTTCTCAAGTCATTGACTCATTTGAACAGGCGATCCTGACTACCGATCAAACCGAACGTACCCGTCTCCTTTCGTTTGTTGTCGTCGGTGGTGGTGCCACGGGCGTAGAAACGGCGGCTGAGTTGGCCGAATTTGTTCACGCGATGGTCAATCGCTACTACAACGGCGGTCCAGGGTGCGATCCCATGGACAAGCGCATCTGCAAACCTGAAGAGGTCAGTGTATCTCTTATACATACGGGTCCCGAATTGCTCCAGATGTTCAAACCCAATCTACGTGCGGCCGCCGAGAGGCGTCTGCGTCATAATAAGGTGAATATTCACCTCGGGAGTACAGTGGCAGAAGTATCTGCACAAGGGGTAAAGCTCGCTACGGGGGAGATGCTTCAGGCGTCAACGGTTATCTGGGCAGCCGGCGTGAAGCCGATCATTCCGCATTTTGAAGAAATGCAACCGGCTCTGGTCATGGGACGACTCGCAGTCGATGAATTTTTCCGAGTCAATGGTGATGAACACATATTTGCCTTGGGGGACAATGCGGGCTATGTCGATCGTCGAGCTTTGAATAGTGATCCGACAAAAACAGTTATGCTTCCGCTCTTGGCTCAGGTTGCCCAAAAAGAGGCAGGTATCCTTGCGAAAAATATTATTTCTTCAATACGGAACAAACCGCTCATTGATTTTCATTATCACTCAAAAGGCAGCATGGTTTCTGTGGGGCAGTGGTTTGCTATTGGTGAAATATTTTCGACCGCATGGTCTGGCCGTCTGACGTGGTGGCTGTGGCGCACGGTTTATTTGTTCAAGTTTGCATCATGGAAAAAACGTACACGTATTGCATTCGAATGGACGCTCGACATGTTCTATCCTCGCGATATTACCAAGCTCACTTAGGTGATGTGTGAAGATGTCGTAAGTATATATAAAAAGGCGCGACCACCGAAGGCGGTCGCGCCTGTCCCACGTTTCTCCTCGACTATCGCCTAAAGATACGTCGAAGAGTTTTGAAAGGAGCATCGCACGAAAAACCAATGAGCACTTGTTGCTCTTGTTCATTGATCTGAGCCGAACCATAGAGGAGATTTACGTCTCCACCACTCTGATCGAGTATGTGCGTCATGCGAACCGTCAACGATGGTGATGTGTCATTACCCATGGTTTCGGTGAAGTAAAATCTGTACCCCATAGTAACCAGGGTGTAGCGATCAAAGGGAATGGTGACGCCTTGATCGCCGCGAATACTGCCTACCCGCGAGGAGAGGAACATCAGCCGCAGACGGGTGTCCGTGATACATAATGGCAGACCGTTCTTTCGCTTCCCGAAGGCGTGGGCAAAATAGCAGTAGGGATTGGCGTTGAGTGGATTTATTCCATATTTTGTCTGGTCAGAATGAATGAAGGATTCCACCCAGTTTTCATTGATCGTGACACTGTCTGGTGCCAGTGAATCTGGCTCCAGCTTGCCTTCGTCGGTGTTGAGTGTACCTTGAACAAACTTGACGCCAAAGTTGACCGCCGAATTTTCGGGTCGCTTGAGCCGATCAAAGTCGTACCATGAGGTGAACGCATCTATGAACGTGTCGCCAATGGTGTTGGCAAACCATTCCTCACCTTTGGACTCGGCTCGGTCCTGTCCGCCCCGGTGTTTGGTACCGAGCGTGGCTTTTGTGTTGTCGAACAAGGTCATTGGTCCGAAGAAACGCACCAGATTTTCCTGCCCGTTTCTACCGGATTCGTATTTGATCCAGTCAAACAGGTGCCAATGAGGATCGGGTTGAGCCGCAACCCACTCGTCAATGATGCGAACGGTGAAAGGTGACAGAGCGTCGTTTGGGGCGTTGGTATTTCCGGCCTGGGCATGTGGTGCGGTGCACAACAGCCCACTAATGAGTACTGCAATGCAAGGCATATTCATGACTACCATCCTTGGGTATTGGTTGTTTTCAAGCTTCAGAAGAGCCAAAGCTCCCGCAATACTAGCGCTCTGCAGGGAATGCGCAATATTGACGGAATTGCCTTTCTGGGACGTCAAAAAGCCGCCTCATGGCGGTTTGTTATGTGTTTATATGTAGTGATAAAAATTCGCCGAACCAACGTGCTATTCGACGAACGATAGAGGCCAGTCGGCCACATTTAGCTCGCTTCGAGCTTGAGAGGGGCAGACTGAGGTTGTGGCAGTTTCCATCCTTGCGGGCGATGCTTCACGTGTCCAAGTAGTGTGAAGTACCACAATGTCAGGCACAAACGGAGGGGCGAAATGTGTATCTCGTACTCCTGAAATCTTTTGTACAGCTCTGACGCTGTTGTACAGGATTCACTCTTGAGCTGGGTGAAAATTATCTGCTTGATGTTTGCGCGCTGTATTTTGTGGGTGAAATAATACAGGGCATACACGACGCAGAGCACGGCAATGACGATGTACAGGTTCATGTGTTGGGTTCTCCTGTCATTATTATACTCCTCCTGCACAGTATGAAAATAGCCCGGTGTGTATAAAAAAGCCGAACCGCGCATACGCAGCGGTTCGGGGTGAAATGGACTCGGCAGGAAAAGATCAGTTGGTTGCGCGCATCAACTTTGCGCGGTGATCGGCGAGGCGGAATTGCGCACGCAGGATGTCGCTCATGCGTTTACGCACTGGCTTTGGACTCACGCTTGCGGAGTCGCTGACACGAGTCATGTTGCGGACCGCGGCGTCCGCAGCCATTTCGAGCAAGGAACTCTCGGTCATAATGGTCTCTTTGATCCCTGTCTTGTGTCGCCAGGCGCCAGGGCCGTCTGAAAACTGCTTGACGACCCATTCGCCAGGATTTGGGCCTCGGCGGACGAGATAAACGTTGACGTTACGGTTTTTTACCGTGTCACCAGGTTGGAAGGTTCTTTCAGCCATAATGTTCTGTGCACTATGATGGGTTGAATTGTGAAGAGTGTTCGGTAAGATATTAAAACATAATACTATATATGTCAATTCAATCGATAGCACACATTTTCGTCTCGAAATTTTCCGCGCTTACGCGCCAAAAATTCTCTCGATCCGAATTTTCTTAAGAAATGAAAATTCGCCATTTTGTTAAAAATAAGGTACTCTGAATCTTCAACTATGGCCAAGAAATCCGTACAATCCACCTCACCAACCAAGGCATTTACTGGCGACACTGTTGTGCGTTTTGACGAGGTTTCTTTTGAGTGGGGTCACAACAAGCCCATTCTCGATGAGGTTTCCTTCAGCGTGCGCCGGGGCACTAAGGTCACCATTATGGGGCAGAATGGGGCGGGCAAGACCACGTTATTCGGCCTCATTCTTGGAGACTACAAACCAGAGTCGGGAGAAATACACCTTGCTCAAGGTGCTACAGTTGCCACTGCACGCCAAGTCATTCCTCGCGACCAACTTGAGCTCACCGTTCGTGACTTTTTCGCCAACTGTTTTTCAGAGAAAGTATATGATATTGATCCGCGCATTGATGCCGTTCTCGAGGTGGTCAATCTGAGCACGCCAAAAGCCGGAACAAAGGGCGTAGTTGATACCAAAAATCGTATCGTTAAAACCTTTTCAGGCGGTCAGCAGGCTCGTCTTCTCTTGGCATCAGCACTTATTCAGGATCCTGATATCTTGCTTCTCGACGAGCCGACCAATAACTTGGACAAAGCGGGCATCGAGCATCTCACACAATTCCTCATTGATTACAAAAAAACCTGCTTGGTCATTTCCCATGATGCTGATTTCTTGAATGCATTTACTCACGGCGTCTTGTATCTCGATGTGCACACCAAGAAGATTGAACAATATGTTGGTGACTATCATGATGTAGTTGAACAGATCTCAGCACGTATTGAAAAAGAAAATATGGATAATGCACGTCGTGAAAAGGAGATTGCAGAAAAGAAATATCAGGCCGGACTGTTTGCCCAAAAAGGAGGTCAGATGCGTTTGGTGGCCAAGCGTATGCGCGAAAAAGCGGAGGAACTTGAAGAGGAAATTGTTGAGGTGCGTAAAGAAGATCGTACCATCAAACCATTCAAGATTCCTGCCCAGCCGGAGCTTATCGGTGATATTATTTCCATCAATTCATATTCCATTCTCAATCCCAAGACACACAAACCGGTCAAGCGCACCTGTTCAGTACGTCTGCGCCGCAAAAACCATTTGCTGCTCGCTGGTCCCAACGGTATAGGGAAGAGTACGTTGCTGGAAAAAATTGTGAATGGTGCCGAAGGTGTGACGATTTTGCCGGGCACTCGCATCGGCTACTATCGTCAGGATTTCTCAATGATGGATTTTAACGATACAGTCTATCAGTCTCTCGAAAAAGTTATCCGCTCTGTTGAAGGACGTCTCATTGAAACAGAACTCCGTGCCGCGGCTGCTTCATTCCTTATCGGTGCTGATGCAATTCATACCAAGATCGCTTCACTGTCAGAAGGGCAGAAAGGCTTGGTTGCTTTTGCGCGTCTCGTTCTCCAGCGCCCGGGACTGCTTATTCTTGATGAACCAACCAACCATATAAATTTCCGCCACATTCCTGTGATCGCAAAAGCGCTCGATGAATATGAAGGTGCAATGATTCTCGTCTCTCACGTGCCAGAGTTTGTGAAGCAGATTCGCATTGATGAGGTGCTGGATTTAGAAAAAGAATAGCTCCTAAAGGGCTTGACTTTTTCCTTTTTTGGGACTATAATACAGGTGTAAGATCTTTGAGGTGTGACTAATAGGGAATGGATTGATAGTGGTTGTATCGGCTTTATGGCATTAACTCTACGTACGCAGTCGCCAGACAGCTTTCCGCCCCGATACAATTTCCACACTATCACTCCCACTCCCACTCAATTTTTTCACTTTTGTTCTTTTCACCCCCCCCACACCTCTTTCTTACAACGCCCAGGCTTTTGCCCGGGCGTTCTCTTTTTATACGATCATATTGTCCCCATGAAATCCGCAGTTCCGCGAAGCGGTCGACACATTCTATCTGCTATACTCACCAGCATGACCCAATCTCAAGCACTCGATATTCTCAAAATGGGGAGGAATGTGTTCATCACTGGACCGGCAGGTTCAGGTAAAACCTATGTCATCAATCAGTACATTAAATACTTGAAAGATCATGAGGTCTCGATTGGCATTACAGCCTCGACTGGTATTGCCGCTACGCACATGGGTGGCGTAACGATCCACTCGTGGTCGGGTATGGGTATCAAAAATAATATGAGTGACCATGATCTAGCAGCACTCGCCGACAAGCCCCACGTCGCTCGACGCATTCGCGAATCGGCTGTACTCATCATCGACGAAGTTTCTATGCTCCATCACTTCCGCTTGGATACACTCAACGCAATCACCCAGCATATCCGCAAAAGCACTCAGCCATTTGGTGGATTGCAGATTGTCTTGTGTGGCGACTTTTTCCAGCTACCGCCGGTGTCGAAATACGGCGAGCCAGATACCCATTTCATCTATCGGTCCGAAGCCTGGCGTGATGGCACATTCACCGTCTGCTACCTCGAAGAAAATTATCGTCAAGGTAATGACCCGATCGTTTCTGTACTTAACGAAATTCGCAGTGGGGAAGTATCCGAAGAGGCGCGTGAACAGTTGCGGAGCCGACATAACCTTGGAGAATGGATTGGCGCAAGCGAACAGACTCGTTTGTATACGCATAACGTCGATGTCGATACGATCAACGACACTGAGCTCGATAAAGTGGATGAGCACGAAATAACCTATGAAATGACCTCTCATGGTAGGAAGCCACTGGTCGAGGCCTTGAAAAAATCCTGTCTGGCGCCAGAAAAACTCCGTCTCAAAAAAGGCGCGCGAGTCATGTGCGTCAAGAATAATTTTGATAAAGGCTATGTCAACGGCACGCTCGGCGTGGTTGTTTCCTGCGGGTATGGTGTTGACCCGGTGATTCGTACTGCGGGTATGCCTGATTTTCCTGATGGACGGTTGGTGACCATAGAGCTTGCCGATTGGTCTATAGAAGATGATGGAAAAGTGTTGGCGCAGATTACTCAGTATCCACTTCGGCTGGCATGGGCGATTACCATCCACAAAAGCCAGGGCATGTCGCTCGACGCGGTCGAAGTCGATCTATCGAGAGCTTTTGAGCCGGGTATGGGGTATGTGGCTCTGTCACGAGTGCGTACGCTGGCAGGGCTTTCTATTTTGGGTATGAATGAAGGAGCTCTCCATGTTCATCCGGAAGTTCTCGAGTACGATTGTCATCTCAAAGAATTGTCAGTTAAAGCTGAGCGGGTTATGGACAGCATGGATAGCAAGGAAATAATTGCTGCACAGCATGGATTCTTGGCACGAGTTGCACCGCTCTATTCTGTAGGAAAAGATGGAAAAAAGAAGCGCGTGAAGGAAAAGAAGCTTTCGACGTTTGAGAAGACGGCCGTGTTGATCCGCAATCAGATGTCGCTCAAGGAAATCGCGGCGGAGCGAGGCATGATTGTCGAGACCATCATCAGTCATATCGAAAAATTGATTGAGATGGGTCCGGATAGCGGTGGGCTGACCTTGAATGAGATTTCATATCTCAAAAAGGAGATTTCACCGATTCATTTTCTCAAAATTGAAAAAGCGCTGGAAGAAGTTACCGAAAAACAAAAAAAAGATGAGCCGCCGCTACTCACGCCAGTGAAGAGGATTGTTGGCTCAAATGTCTCGTTTCGAGATATTCAGTTGGCGCGGGTATTGTTGGGGTATGTGAAGAGGAAGGTGAGTTGATAAGTCATTTGCTATACTCAGGGCATGTTCTACGTCTACATTCTCCACTGCTCCGATGGCACCTACTATGTTGGTTCAACGAATGATTTGGAGAAGCGGTTACATTCGCATAATCATTTGAAATCAGGCGCACATTATACGAAAATCCGCCGACCTGTTACGTTGGTCTACTCAAGAAAGTGCAGAACCTATTCAAAGGTGCGCTCCCTTGAAGGAGAGTTCAAACGACTAAGTCGGGCAGAAAAAACTCAATTGATCGAACGCGCCGCAAAGAAATGAATATTCCTTACACATGTATCCGAAGTTCGCGTGCTCGTAGCATGCGCATCACTATTTATCCGACCGGTGAGGTCAAGGTGACGGCGCCACGACTGGTCCCTGAATTTGTAGTCAGGCGTTTTGTGGCGAGCAGGGAAGAATGGATCTCGAGAAAGGTTGCAGAATTCAAGTCGAGGCCAGTCGCGCCAAAACGAATTCAATGGGGAACTGGAAAGCGTCGTGAATATCTAGCGCACAAAAAAGCAGCGTATGCTTTGGCGGTTGAAAAGGTCCGTCATGTTGCAGAAAAATATGGCGTACAGTTCGGCACTATTACTATTCGAAATCAGAAAACTCGCTGGGGAAGTTGTACGAGGAAAGGGAATTTGAGCTTCAGTTATCGCATTGTCTTTTTGCCCGAGGAATTGCAGAACTATTTGGTAGTCCATGAAGTGTGTCATATTCGTGAGTTCAACCACTCAAAGGCATTCTGGGAGTTAGTTGCACAAGAGGTTCCGAAGTATACAGAATTGAGAAAAAGGCTGAAGGGGATCGAATGAGTTGTTACTTCACGCTATTTCCCGCCACATACCCACTCGTCCAGCAGATTTGCAAACTATAGCCGCCCGACGGACGATCAATGTTAAGAATATCGCCGACCAAATAAAGATTGGAAACAAGCTTTGATTGCATGGTTTTGAAATCAACTTCAGTCAGTACCACGCCACCTGATGTGACAATAGCTTTTTCTACGCCGAGCAAACCCGTTGCTTGCATACGCAGATCTTTGAGGAGTCTTACGAGATTGAGTCGTTCTTCGCGGGTCACGCTGTGGCAGAAGGTGTCGGGATTGATACCAGATTTCTCTACGATAACAGGTGCGAGCGATGACGGGACCAGTGAGCCGAGTGAATTTTTGAACTTTTTGTTGCTCTCTTTTTTGAAAAGATCTTGCAGTGCGTCATTCATAGTTGAGTAATCGTGTTTCGGCATAACGTCCACTGAAATAACCACTTCTCCATATTTGAGGAGTTCGCGGATGTCTTTACTCATGTTGAGAATAGTCGGACCGCTGACGCCAAAATGAGTAAAGAGAATTTTACCTTTCTTCACGGCCTGCTTGGTTTCATTCTGGAAGAGCGTAATTTTCACCTCCGGCAATGAGAGGCCAGAAATTCGTTTCACCCACTCATCTGCTACTTTCACGGGAACGAGGGCCGCATCTGGTTCGATCACCGAGTGGCCGAGCTTTTTGAGCCAGGCAAAGCCGTCGCCGGTCGAACCGGTTTCTGGACGGGATTTGCCACCAGTTGCGAGGATGAATGAGTTGGCGTTAATAGTTTTGCCGCCTTTGAGCTGGATGGATTGAATGCGTCGCGGGGAAGCTTTGGTGACTTCATCAACGGTCTCATTGAATCCGGTAACTGTAGAATTTGAGAGCATCGTAACATTTCCTTTTCTCATATATTCAACCAACACATCACAGACCGACTGTGCTGAATCGCTAACAGGAAAGACACGCTTTTCTGCCTCAACTTTTGTCTTCATGCCGTGTGAGTTGAAAAAATCCAACGCCCCTTTAACACTGAACTGTGAGAAAGCTGAAAAAAGGAATTTGTCATTTTCTTTGAATTTGGCCAAAAGTGTTCGGTCGTCAAATTCAGCGTTGGTGACATTGCATCGTCCGCCGCCAGTAATAAGAAGTTTTTTGCCGAGTGTGTCATTTTTCTCGATCAAGATCACCTTGAGTCCGCGTTCAGCTGCGCGTCCTGCAGCCATCATACCAGCCGGTCCACCACCGATCACGGCGACGTCGAAAATCTGATCGAAGATTTCGGGGCGAATTTTTGGCGGTGTTGTAGCGGTAACGCTTTTCTTCATGTGGGTAGAGTAGCATAACTACGGTATAATTCTAACTAGCGTTCCTTGAGAGCGTAATCACCCACAACCCAAAGGCCTTACTATGGATGCTTCTATGTCGAACGGGAGGAAGGTCGAAGAGCCCTTTTCCCCGGTATTGTTTATCGTAACCGTTGTTCTCACTCTGCTCGCAATTTTCGGGGCGCTGGCGCTGTGTGTTCCCAGCATTTGGGCCACGCAGATCCATTCGTCATCGTGGATGATATTCAAAGTTTTTCTCGTCACGCATGTTATTGCGGCGGGATTTGAGTTTGTTTTTCACCGATATGTTTTCCATAAACATCCCATTCCGTTTCTGAAGCGTTTTTATACGCAACACACGATTCATCACGGCCTGACCAACGTCAAACTGATACGGTCTGCTGATGGTAAAAGAGTCTTCAACAGATACGCCATCGTCACAGAAAAACAGCACGAAGCTTCGTATTTTCCGTGGTTCTCGCTTGGTGCATTTATCGGCGTCAGCTCGCCGGTACTTATCATCGCGCAGTTACTCATGCCCAGTCTGCCCATCTTGTACGGTGGCATCCTGGCAATCGCGTGGTCAATGATTCTGTATGAACTCATCCACGCGCTCGAGCACTTGGAATACGAGACGTTTTGGAAGTCGCGTATTGAACACCCTGTTTTTGGTAGATGTTGGAAAATCGCCTACTGCTTTCATCTGCGTCATCATGCCAACATTTTGTGCAATGAAGCGGTCGGGGGATTTTTCGGATTTCCCATCTTCGATTGGGTTTGTCGTACCTACATGTCATCGCGCTTGGTTCTTCTTGAAGGAGTGCCGGCGATCGAACAGGATTTCGAGCCGCCGCGGCCAATCTGGCCCGTTCGTGTCCTCGATACGTGGGCTGATTACTTCACGAGATTGCAGAGTAAGCCGGCCTAAGCTAGCTACTCTATTTCGCGCCGCCCGGAGGTTCTGGGCGGCTTTTATTTGACTTTTTCCTTCAAATAGTTTATAGTGATTACCTATCAATCTCTCATTGTTCGCCTTTGAAATCTATAGGCATTCTGATGGGATAACGCCCATCGGGCATGTCGTGCGCATCAGCGCACATAATATGTATGTATCAAAAGCATTTTAGAGGCGGAAGCCATAGCGGCGCCGCCAAACAGTTCAATTATAGGAAACCAGGTGGCCGAGGAGGTCATGGAGGCGGCAGGGGACGCGGTGGTCGCGGACCAGGCGGTGGTTTTTCCAAATATATCGACGTCTCAAAGTTTGTGAACAAGGCGGTCATTACCGAAAAGACTGAGCACTTTGTGCCAGATCACAATTTTGCTGATTTCCAGATCGACAATCGTCTCAAAACAAACATTGCGACAAAGGGTTATTTTGTCCCAACACCAATCCAAGATAAGGCAATACCACATGTTCTCCGAGGAGCCGACCTTGTTGGTATTGCCAATACTGGTACTGGAAAGACTGCCGCATTCTTGATTCCTCTCATCAACAAGATCCTCACCAATCCAAAAGAAAAAGTGCTGATCATCGTGCCAACACGCGAACTTGCTCAGCAGATTGAGCAGGAGTTCATGGGCTTTGTAAAGCATATGGCACTCTGGTCAGTCTGTTGCGTCGGTGGGGCATCTATCGTACCTCAGCTCAAGGCGCTTGGACGCCAATACAATTTCGTCATTGGTACGCCCGGACGTCTTCGTGACCTTATCGAACGCGGCAAGATCCGTCTCAACGAATACGCCACCGTCGTTCTCGATGAGGCTGATCGTATGCTTGATATGGGATTCATCAACGATATCAAGTTCATGATGGCTGGTATGCCAAAGGTGCGCCAAACATTGTTTTTCTCGGCGACTATGTCTCCAGAAATCAAGGCGCTCATTTCTCATTTCCTCAAAGATCCTGTCAGCATCTCAGTGAAAACTGCGGACACCGCTCAGTCAGTCGAACAGGATATTATCCGTGTTCCAGTAGGGCAGAATAAGCTCGATGTTCTCCAAGGTCTCCTCAATCAGCCTGGTTTTACCAAGGTTCTCATTTTCGGCAAAACCAAACACGGAGTTCAACGACTCGCTGAGGATCTCATCAAGCGTGGATTTACCGCAGAAGCTATTCATGGCAACAAGAGTCAGAGTCAGCGTATGCGCGCACTCAAAGCCTTCAAGGATCATCAGGTCAAGATTTTGACGGCAACTGATGTTGCTGCACGTGGTCTTGATATCTCTGGTATTACTCACGTGATCAACTTTGATATTCCCGCTACGTATGAAGATTACGTTCATCGTATTGGCCGTACTGGTCGTGCGGGAAAGCAGGGAAAGGCACTGACGTTTGTGTAATCAATTTTTGGGGTAAAATATATTCAGATAAAAAAAGCCCGGCTCGTGAGAGTCGGGTGGTATGGTGAGCGGATGTTTTGGAAATTATGCCGGTTCGGGCATACGCAAGCCCCTGACCATTTCTGGTTTGAGAACTACTCCCGTTTCCCCAACATATCCTCGTGGCAGCAAAATCGCGCTGCCAACTCCAGGTATTTTGAAGCGGAATGAATTGGCATCTGATGCTTCACGGGGTATGCCGCTCAGAGTATAATCAAATGCGATTGTCAGACGTTTTGGGTCTTCGCAGATTTCCCACCTACGAGTGCATGCTGGTCCGCCGCCGGAATCTTTTTGTGCGCACCAATCAAGCATAAAGGTGAATTGATTGTCGGTATCTCCCATCATCATCCGTGCAATGGGGCCGCCATACCGCATTATCCCTGTGTCGGTTTCAATGTGCCCACCCTGAAAGCGTTGATCTCCAAGTACTTCTCTCCAAATCATAATAGCCCTTTCTCTAGGTTAGATTGTTCATAGTGATAGTACCTCGGCCAAGGTTTTTGTCAATTATATGCCCCTGTGGCCGCAATTGGCATGCTATACTTTTCCCATGCACAACGCTCATGAAATCGATAAGCTCATTGACGGCGACATCGACCTAGATGAGCGGTCACTCTACACCTATAGCCATGACGCCAGTATTTTTGAAGTCCGTCCCGAGCTTATCGTGCGGCCAAAAACATCTGCTGATGTCCAAAAGCTTGTGCGTTATGTATCGGATAGAGGAGGGATGACGCTCACCGCGCGCTCTGCAGGTACGGATATGACTGGTGGGCCGTTGACTCAATCTATTGTTGTTGATTTTCTTAAGTATTTCAATAAAGTCAAAAGTGTTAAAGAGGGGCGTGCGGTTACCCAGCCCGGTGTTTTTTATCGTGATTTTGATAAGGAGACATTGAAGACTGGTCAGATCATGCCGAGCTATCCTGCTTCACGTGAGATTTGTACGGTTGGTGGTATGGTCGCAAATAACTCCGGAGGAGAAAAAACGCTGGCCTACGGCAAGACTGAGCGATATGTAAAGCGCTTGAATATGGTCTGTGCCGACGGAAAAGAGTATGAATTCACACCACTCACTTTTTCCCAGCTCGAGCAATACAAAAAATTTCCTACTTTTGAGAGCGAAGTGTATAGAAAAATGCACGAACTTATCATGGATAATTATGACAAGATTCAAGCAGCACGTCCGGTCGTGTCAAAAAACTCCTGTGGCTATTATCTTTGGAATGTCATGGACAAGGAGAATGAAACATTTGACCTGACGAAGCTTATTGTTGGTTCGCAAGGCACACTGGGACTTATTACTGAAATAGAATTTGCACTCATCAAACCCAGACCATTTTCGCGCCTCCTCGTTGTCTTTCTCAAAGACCTGAAATTACTCGCTCCGACCGCTGCGCACATCATGAAGTTCAAGCCGGAGAGTTTTGAGTCTTACGACGACCATACCTTCAAAGTTGCACTTAAGTTTTTGCCACAATTGATGAGGCAGATGGGGGGAAATATTTTCAAGCTTGGCTTTTCATTTATCCCTGAAGTACTGGCTGTTCTTCGTGGTGGTGTGCCTAAACTGGTTTTGATGGCCGAGTTTACCGCAGAGACTGAAGCGGAGGCCTTGCGTATGGCCAACGAAGCCAAGGATTCTCTCAAAGAGTTGCATGAAGAATCGCGTGTGACACAAGACGCAGCTGATGCTCACAAATATTGGGTTATCCGCCGCGAGAGTTTCAATATGCTTCGTCATCATGTAAAGAAGTTGCGCACCGCACCATTCATCGATGATTTTGCTGTTCCTCCAGAAAAGCTCACTGAATTCTTGCCTGAATTGTATACGATTCTAGATCAGTACAAATTGACCTACACGATTGCGGGCCACATAGGTGACGGAAACTTCCACATTATTCCATTGATGGACTTACATGAAGTTCATTCGCATGATGTCATCAAAGAATTATCCGTGAAGGTCTATGAACTGGTGCACAAATATCGGGGCACGATCACGGCCGAACATAACGATGGCATGATTCGTACACCATTTGTGAAGATGCAGTACGGAGATGAGATGTATAAATTATTTGAAGAAGTGAAGAAGATTTGGGATCCAAAGGGGATTTTCAATCCAGGAAAGAAGGTGAATGGGAGTTGGGAATATGCTATGGAGCATGTGGTGAAGTAAGCCATATTCTTTATGAAATAAAACGTTAGCCCCACCGTCTTTATATATGTTACTATATCAATTCCTATGAATCCCAATTCACGCATTTCAGTCAAAAACCTCACCAAGAAATTTGGTGACTTTATTGCAGTCAACGACGTGTCTTTTGATGTGCCTGCGGGGAGCACTTTTGCTTTTTTGGGCCCCAACGGTGCCGGCAAGACTACGACGATCAAAATGCTTACCACCTTGGTTCACCCGACTTCTGGTTCTATTTCAGTCAATGGCTTTGACCCAGTAAAGGATCCAAAAGATGCTCGTTGCTCATTTGGCATCGTTTTCCAGGACCCCTCACTCGATGATGAACTGACAGCGTACGAAAATATGTTTTTTCATGCAGGCCTCTATGGTGTGCCTCGTGCTGATACGGCACGTCTCATCAAAGAAATGCTTGAGTTTGTTGAGCTCTGGGATCGCAAGGACAGTTTCGTCAAAACATTTTCAGGAGGTATGAAGCGACGACTTGAGATTGCTCGCGGACTTTTGCACACGCCGGCGATTTTGTTTCTCGATGAGCCGACAGTTGGTCTCGATCCACAGACACGCAACCACATTTGGTCATACATCAAAAAGCTCAACAAGGAACGCGGATTGACTGTTTTCTTCACCACTCACTATATGGAAGAAGTGGAGCGCACGGCTGACCAGGTTGCTATTATTGATCACGGAAAAATGATTGCGCTCGACACCGTTGAAGGCCTTATCGCAAAAGCGGGAACGACGTCACTTGAAGATGCATTCATTAAGCTGACAGGGCACACGATTCGCGCCGAAGAAGCGGGCGCGGTAGATGGATTCCGCCAGATGGCCAAGGTGTGGAAGGGAGGCGGGCGCAGGTAAGATAGCCAATTTTCATTCAATACATCACCATGAAATCAAACGAATTCTATGCAATGTACATACTGTGGCTCCGTCAAATCAAGCGCTATTTCCGTTCCCGTTCGCGCATCATCGGCTCGCTTGGTCAGCCGATCCTGTTTCTCGTGGCGCTTGGTTTTGGATTGAACTCGACTTTTGCAGCTTCAGGAAATGGTAATTATCTACAATTTTTGGCACCAGGTATTATCGCTATGAGTATTTTGTTCTCGGCAGTTTTTTCTGGTATCGAGATTATCTGGGATCGTCAGTTCGGTTTTCTCAAAGAGACATTGGTGGCACCCGTTTCTCGATTTTCTATCATGTTCGGCCGCACGCTTGGCGGCGCAACAACGTCATCGTTTCAAGGCATTCTAGTCTTGGTTATTTCACTCTTGTTTGGCTTCAGGCCGCATCTTTCCATGATTATTCCGGCTTTAGTCTTCATGATTCTCATTTCGCTCGTCTTTACGGCTTTTGGCACTGCGATCGGCACCAAGCTTGAAGATATGCAGGGCTTCCAGCTTATTATGAACCTCGTAATCATGCCGGTCTTCTTCCTCTCGGGCGCACTCTTCCCGCTGGACTCTGCTCCGACTGTGCTTCGTTGGATTGCATACTTCAATCCGCTATCATATGGCGTTGATGGCCTTCGTGCGGTTTTGAATGGCGCCTCTCATTTCTCTGTGTGGACTGACCTCGGTGTTCTCGTAGCCATTTCCTTGGTGTTTGTCGGTATTGGCGCATGGTTATTCTCGAAGATAAAGGCGTAGTATGAAGTTGACTTTCAACAGTGTTCTGAAGGCACTTTCAATACCGCTTACGCTTCTGGTCATTTATATAACCTACACGATTTTGTGGAGAGCTTTTGGTTTACCGTCGGTTCAGGAACTTACCCAACTTATCAAACACTCATTTGATACGTACGGGTTGTGGATTGTACTCGGCGCGTCGTTTATCGAAGGGTTGCTACTTCTTGGTCAATATTTTCCAGGAGGATTTGTGATTTTTCTTGGCGTCATTTCTGCCCGAGGAGATGTGCCGCGCGCCATCGAAGTGGTGCTGATTGTTGATCTGGCATTCTTTATTGCCTATATCGTCAATTATGTGGCTGGCAAATACGGTTGGTATAAGTTATTTGTTAAATTTGGCCTCAAGGAGTCAATGGACAAGGCGGAACAGAAAGTTGCTAAGCACGCCTTCTTTGCTTTTATGGCCAATTATTGGGATACCAATCTGGCTTCGGTTGTGGCTACGGCCGCCGGAGTTCTTAAATTGCCCTTCAGTAAGTTTTTGGGCTACTCGACTATCGGTATACTTGTCTGGAATACCGTCTGGGGATTTGTCGTGTACTTCGTAGGTGAGTTTTTCATCGATAATGAAACGATTATTTCCCTCGCTGTTTTGCTCGTGTGGTGCGCAGTAATTGTTGTAAAAGTATTTTACTGGGAAAAAATGAAAATCCGGTTTGGCTTTGTACGAGAAATTATTGAGTGATTGCAATTTCTTTTCAAAAAAGATATACCTACTTCATGTCACAAATCGTCTCTCAGATCCAAAATCAGATCATCAGCAAGCTCAAGAACGCCAAGTCGCTGCGCTACAGCGAAATCCAGCCAAAGGGTGTTCCCAACGATCTCTACAATTATCACCTGCAATTTTTGGTCAAAAAGGGCTATGTTCTCAAAGATGAAGAAGGCTACTCGCTTTCTCCATCGGGTGTAAAGCATGTGGCTGACTTCAATCCGCCCACCGAAGATACCGGTGCAATCAATGTCTTCAAGGTCAATGTTCTCACCGTGGTTTCTCGCATGAATAAAGGAAAGATCGAGATTTTGAACCAGCTGCGCAAGTCGAATCCGTCATATGGGAAAGTTGGTGTCATGGGAGGCGTGGTTCGTAAAGGAGAATCGATCGAGGATGCAGCCACGCGAAAACTCAAAATTGAAACGGGTCTTGAGGCTTCATTCAAACTTATTGGTATTCAGCGCCGTACAATGTATATAAAGGGCGAACTTTTTTCTGATGTCCTTTTTCCGATCGCTTATAGTGATGAATGTTTCGGCGAACTCATCGAAGATACGGAATATGGCCATAACATGTGGGTGGGCATTGATGAGGCAATCAAGAATGATTCAGCCGCTTTTGATTCGATCAAAAAACTGGGTGACGTGCTGCGCGCCATAAAGGCAGGCACTATCTTGAAGATGCCTTTTTTCTATGATGAAGATGTGCAGAGCGGGGAGTTGATGTAAGTTACCGAGGAGTCTTCACTATTCGAGCTTTAGTGAAGTGGATACACTAGGGAGGTCATGAAACACCTCACTAACTTATTTCATCTGTTGGAGCTGACACGCAACCAGCCGCAAACCGGTTATATGATTTGGGGAGGTCAGACGCGTATGGGTAATTTGGCCGAACATCATTATTTGGTGCTGATGATTGCTTGGCAGTTGGCGGTATTGATGAGAGATGCTGGTGCCCGCATTGATCTCGAAAAAGTTTTTGAATTTGCTGCAGTACATGATGTGGGCGAGCTTTTCGGCGGAGATATTTCTATGCCGTATGCTCGCGTCAATCCACAAGCCAAGGAATATGCAAAAGTATTTGAAGCTGAAAATCAACGTTTCATCGGCTGTTATTTCGGCTCATTTTCAAAGCGCTTTGGTGCTTTGTCAGATGAAATTATGGATGCTGAATCTGATGAAGCTCGTATTGTGAAGGTGGCTGATTATCTTGAGGTTACACATTATAAGTTCTTTATTGGAAGGTTTGTTCAGTTAGACATTGATCTTGTTGCGAGCAAGATAAAACGCATGGTGGCTGGTATGGTTGATCCTATTGCACGGACAGCGTTGAAGAAGTTTATTATTGGCTGGAATGCGGAAATGCGTGCGCTTGTCTCCTATCCTGAAACGATTGTGAATATTTTGGATTCGAAGAAATAGAGCGTAGATATTCAAGGAATGTTACCGAGGACGTCCTCGCTTTTTTGTTTCTACGTGATGTTTATACTGGGACAAGAAAGGGAATTATATGAAACAAAAAGAACCATACGCCGTTGTCATCAATTTTTCGGTTGCCCGAATATGGGGCAAGGTCGGACCATTTAAGGGTTGGAAGGAGGTTCATGAATGGTGTGTTGAGTTTCGGAAAAAGTCTCGCGCACAGGACGTCGATATTACTGCCATTTCGGGAGAGGTCTTAGGAGAGGTGGTTCCTAAATTACCACAACAAGAATACTTACCCTCGAGAGATGTTGAAGAAATAATTAACCATGCAGTAGTGAAGTCGCTGTTCGGCTTTTGAAGTTTTGTACTTGATTAGGCGTGTAATTAAAAATAAGCTAAACTAAATTGTATGCGCTGTGTCTACTGTGAACTACCCGAAATCAAAGCGCGCGAAATAGTGGGTAATGATCTTGCCTGGGTTTTCCCGACGAATATTCCTATTGTTCCTGGGCATGTGCTCATCGTACCGCGCAGATGTGTTGCCAAGATGGAAGACATGACAGGTGAGGAGCTCAAAGCCGTACTAGCGCTTCGTGTTCAAATCATCGAGGCGTTGAAGAAAACCTTCGGCGCCACTGGATTCAACTTTGCCTGGAACGAAGGTAAATTGGCGGGGCAGTCGGTTCCGCATTTCCATGTGCACGTCCTGCCGCGCAAGGAAGGTGACACGGGCATCACCCAGTATGAGCCACGGCAGTTTCTCTATCGTCCTGGCGAGCGCGAAGCAACACCTGAAGCTGAACTATTAGCTGTCAGTAAACTTATTCAGCAGGCACTCTAGTCGCTAACCACACAGGCCGCCCCGCACTTCAGGGCGGCCTTTTTGATATATAATAGTGCCATGAAAACTATTACGGTTAATGATCGCATGCAATCTGGCTATACCTACGAACTTACGGAACCGGTTGGTAAAAATTTTGACCCAGAATTTAAACCTCACCTTACTCCACAAGAGATGTTGGAGCTCGGTGTCTTCGGAGGGAAATACATGACTGACTGCGTGAACGAATTCCCGCGGGAATGGTTTATACATGCAAAACTTGCCCAGCCTGTCGAACAGGGAAAAGAGTGGCCCAAGAAACGAGACAAAAATCTCAACTTTTTTGGTGTGAATGCCAGTCAGCCACTATCTGTATGGCGTGCAAAAGGCTGGATTCATCCTGACGATCCACGAGGCTGGTTTCAGTGGTATTGCCGCTATTATATGGGCCGGAGACACCCTGACGATGCGCGTCAGATCAAACGCTGGAAAGCTATGGTGCGTCACGTGGCTCAAGTTGCTCATTCATGCAGAGCCCACGATTATTCATGCCACACGAGGCAACGCCAGGCATTGCTACACTGGGGATATGATAGTAGGAAATTGTAGCATCTAGTATTATAATTATCTGTACATATGGCCGCTCAATACGAACTCATCTTCATATTCTTCTCAGTTATCGTAGGGGTTGTTTCTGCAGCTTATTTCTATCTTTCGACAGGAGCGTTTGAACATCTTCATCTTCTTCAGCGTCCTATCAAATGGGTTGCTGCGGGGATATTTTTGATTGCGATCGGTGTTCTTATGGCTGCATTCATATCATACGAAGAACAGCAGGGATTGCAGCTTTTTTTCTACGAGTTGCCTTTGCAGGTATTATTCTACATTGTGTATATTATTGGCTCACTCTTGATCCTTTTTGGTGCTCGCCAATTTACGTATCGTCCTCATGATAGGGGCGATGTGGTGGATGTTGCACTGCAAGGAAAATAGGTTTCCAAAGTTACCACGGATACTTTTCTCCTTTGAACCAAAACTGACCGCTCTCAGGTTGTGAAAGTGCAAGTGTACAAATGTGCGCTGCTGCTTCTTCAGGCGTCATCGGTGCTTCTTCGCCGCCCATGTCAGTTTTGACCCAACCAGGATGAACTGAGGACACGATGATGTTGGCGTCATTATGCTCCATTCGCATGGCCAATGTTCTCATGTACATATTGAGTGCCGCCTTCGATATCTTATAGGCAGGGTATTGACCAGGATGGTGTGAGTGAGTTTTATAGTCTGTCTCGCTGATTGAGCCGGCTGATGACGAGGTGAAAATAATATGCCCGCCTTTATTTATAGAACCAATTATGCGCTCAGTGAAATCTGCCGTACCAATAAGGTTAACTTCAAGAGTTTGGCGCAATTTTTCAGGAATGAGTTCTGTTATTTCATCATCAAAAAGTGCCCCAGCATTATTTATGAGAATGTCGAAATGCACGCCCGTTTTTTGGATTTGATCAACGCAGGTGATGATCGATGATGGCTTACTCAAATCAAGAGGGAATACGGTCAGATGCTCATGAGAAAATTCGAGGGTCCCATCTATGGATGTCCCTATAACTATGTGGCCTTCGGAAAGGAATCTGAGGGCCTCTGCCTTGCCGATGCCTCGGCTGATGCCGGTGATGAGAATGGTTTTCATGGACAGATTATAGCAAAAAACTGCCCATTTTATTCATACCTGAGTGCCTCTATCGGATTGAGTCGCGAAGCTCTGCGAGCTGGATAATATCCGAATACGATACCTATAAGCGCTGAAACACCAAAAGCAAGCAGGACTGATGTGACGGAAATCTGTGTTTCAAGAATACCAAGCGAGGTCACAATATATGACGCTGACCATCCGAGTATGACGCCAATAGTTCCGCCAATAAGAGTCAGAGCAACCGCCTCCGTTAGGAATTGAATATTAATATCATGACGCTTTGCTCCGATAGCTTTTCGAAGCCCAATCTCTTTGGTGCGTTCAGTGACAGTGGTAAGCATCATATTCATGATCCCGATACCCCCGACGAGCAAGGAAATACCAGCAACTGCAGCGAGTAGGATAGTAAATGTTCCGGTCACGCTTGATGCTGCAGAAACAATATCTGCTTGATTGAGGACGTTGAAGTCAGCATTGGCGGCAGCGGAAATTTTGTGGCGAGACATGAGGAGTGCGGTAATGTCTGCTTGTACTTGGCTCATGACCGTCGAGTCGCTGGCAGAAATACTCAACGAGGTAACATACGTCGAGTCGCCCAGGAGAAATAGTTGAGCTGTCGAAAGGGGAATGTACACAGTGTCATCTTGGTTACCGAATCCACCACTACCTTTTGATTTGGTCATGCCGATAACTTTGAACTCCATACCATTGATTCGAATGCTCTGGCCGATAGCTTCTGCACCAACACCGAACAAGTCGTCTCGGACGGTAGGACCAATGACGGCGACTTTTGAACGACTGGAAATATCTTGGCTCGAGATAAACGAACCTTCATCCATAGTGACATTGTGTACCGTAATATATGCAGGCTCAGAACCGATGACCGACGTATTGGTGTTGGTACCTTTTGCGGTGATTTGGTAACGGCTGCTTATTTCCGGAGAGAGCGCATTGATATTTCCGACTTCAGCTGAGATGGCGTCGACATCCTTCATGGTTAATGTTTTTGCCGCACCTCGTCCTGTAGATGCCCCGTATCCAAAACTGCGTGTTGCACCAGGAGAAACAATGATGAGATTTGATCCGATCGACTGAATACTCGTCTGGATAGCACTTTGTGCACCTTGGCCGATGGAGACCATGGTGATGACGGAGCTGATACCAATGATGATTCCCAGCATGGTAAGGGAGGTGCGCACTTTGTTGGCGGTCAGCGCGGACAATGTTTCATGAAGTATGTCTGAAGTGGTCATGATGTATACATTAAGCCGTTTGTTTGATGATGCGTTTGGTGTGTTTTCCACTATCTTCTACAATCTCACCATCACGAATGTGAATAATACGATCAGCGTGTTCAGCGACATCTTTTTCGTGTGTAATGAGCACGATAGTTCGGCCGAGATCTTTGTTGAGACGTTGGAAGGTGCCGAGCACAATATTTCCCGTCTGCGTATCCAGGTTTCCCGTAGGCTCATCGGCAAGAATGAGTGTTGGATTGTTGACCAGAGCACGTGCAATAGCGACACGTTGTATTTGACCTCCCGACAATTGGTTGGACTTATGGTTAAATCGGTCTTCAGTCATGCCAGCACTGAGAAGAGCAGCATGAGCGCGTTTGTCTCTTTCGTGTGGCGGAATACCGGCGTATATGAGCGGCAATGTCACATTACGTAACACGGTCGCGCGGGGGAGTAAGTTGAATGCCTGGAACACGAAGCCGATCTGGTTGCGACGAATCTCAGCAAGCTCGTCATCTGATAATTTCGAAACGTCATTACCGTCAAGTTTATAGGTACCTGAAGTAGGTGTATCAAGAGCGCCGAGGATGTGCATCAATGTTGATTTGCCAGATCCGGATGGTCCCATGATGGCCACAAATTCTCCATCTTTGATAGTAAAGGTGACTCCTCGGAGCGCGTGAGTAGCGTTATCACCACTTTGATATGTTTTTGTAATCTTTTTGATTTCTATCATGGGTATAGGCGAGACTAATTGGCTGGTCGTACTGCGGCACGAGTAGCTCCACCCGCATTTCGATTGCCACCGATACTGCTCAAAATGTTGGGCGTGGCTGCTGTGGCAGTCCCCGCGGCTATCGTCCTTGTGACGACAAACTGTCCACGCTCAAGTCCGGTCACGATTTCGGTATTCGTGTCGTCGGTGTCGCCAGTGGTTACTGGGATCTGTGTTGGAGCTGTTGCAGAGGTGATGGTTACTGTACGTGATTGAGTCGATGAGCCAGATCTCATCATTGTTCCTGTAGCTACGCTATTTCTCATAAATGTTGTGGTAGCGTTCATTCCGCGAGTATATGCGACGCTCGTACTAGCAGGAGCGGGAACGGGGAGGGTCTCTACGTACTTCTTGCCTCCTTGAGTCTTGATGGCGCTTGAAGGAACTATGAGAACACCAGCTTTTTCTTTGGTGACAATACTAATATTGATGCTCATACCAGGTTTGATGCGCTCATCAACAGTGGTGATGATAACTTTGACGTTATACGACACCACGCCTTGCGAGACAGTACCTACCAAATCTACTTGGCCCACAGTTCCAATAGCATTGAGTCCATCTATCGCATCAAAGGTAATATTGACTGTCTGGCCGGCCTGAACCTTTGCAGCATCTACTTCATTGAGTGAAATGTTCGCAATTTTTTGATCACCGATAATGGTAGCGATAATCGTACTTGCGCTCGCCTGACCGTATTGAGAAACAGGAATGCGGCCTACGATACCATCAAACGGCGCCCGAACAAAATATTTTGCATAGGTCGCCTCTGCTTGTTGAAGAGATAGTCGCTGACTCTGGATGTCGAGATCCTCAGCACCTTCGATGAGTGTCTTGAGGCTATTTTCTGAGCTGGTAATGGAATTTTGTGATGATACGATCGATGAAAGGTCACTATTGATCTGCCCTGACCATGAAGAAACACTTGCTGCTGCAGCAGGTAGTGCTGTTGGAAAATAATCAGGTTGCGCAGTCGCGATAAACGTGAGTGTATTTTGGACATTTTGCAACATTGACGAGATGGCCTTTGCCATATCCGAGCTGTGTTGGATGAATAGGTTAATACTCGTTGTTGCGCTCGAGCGAGAGAGACTCTTGTATTCATCGACAGACTGCTGGTATTGGATAGCGACTCGGTCGTAGCTATTGAGCGCGGTTTCACGATATGCACGTGCCGTTGGGATCATATAGGATACTTTTTTATCAGACATAAATCCGTCGGATTCATAGAACATATCTTTGACACCTGACATGATAGTAGGTAGGTCGAGATAGAGTGATGAGGCCGCGTTGAATCCATCAGTGTATGATTTGATCACCGTATTTTGGGAGTTGATAACGTCGCCAGCTTTTGCGGGTTTTACTAATTTTGCATAAGCAAGTCGTGCACTTTCGAGAGTGATGAGCGCATCTTTGGCATCAAGGGTCGCGAGGAGCTGGCCTTTGTTGACGTGTTGGCCGACTGTTGCGGTGATCGATTGGATTTTGCCAGACGTCTCGCTGGTAACATCGAGCTGGTTTTCTGCCAAGACCTGTCCACTGCCCGTGACTGTCTGGGTGATGGTGCCGATACGAGCGGGAGCCATGACATACTGTGTTGCCGCATTGGCCGCAGATGTTTTTGAGTATATGTAATACGCCAATGCAATGACAAGAATAAGGATGATGATGCTCGCAATCTTGTGAGCTGACACCCAATTTTTTATTTTTGCAACGAATGATATTTTTTTCATATAAAGTGGAGATTAGCGGGGATACATCATGCTTGGCATAACACGAATAAATTTTGCAGTGATTTGCCCTGTGCTATCCGGAGAACCAATAACTACAATAAAATCATCAGCTTTGATCGTTGTGGATGCGGCATCAGCGCGAGCACTGCGAATGATCGTATTGTTATCTAGAGTTATTGTTTTTTCGGTGCCATCTCGATCTGAAACGATTATCCTTGGCAATGAAACTGAAAGAACCTTGCCGGCTGTGCCATGGCCACTCGTAAGTTCGTCTTGCTTGCCAAATCCCATTCCGCCGTTGTTCATGCGTCCGTTGCCGAATGTGCGGAAATAATTGTCGCTAAACCTATAGCTAAATTCGGCCTTGCGATAGCCGACTGCAATGCCGGCCCAGAAAACGAGTGCCAATACGAGGAGAATGGCAATAATACGAATAAGGGTTGAAGTTTTCGGCATTCGAACTAGCGTAGGTGATGAGTGTTCAGTGGTAGTCATATGGTTTGTATTATATTGATAATGAAATAATATGCTGACGTGACGACGTAATGTATAAGGCACTCTTGCGAAGGGCATAGGTTGTTACGAGAAGTGCTGCGAGGGTGAAGGTAATCCCAGTAAGGGGCATTGATTCAATGATGGTCATCATCACTTCACGCAGGTGAGTAAAGACATAGCCGCTGTCAGAAACAAATAATGACACGTATTCGTAAAAACCAGATTGTGCAATTTGGCTGAACGCATATTGAATAGCAGGTACAAGGGCTACCAGTGCCACGAGTGCAAGTGCGCCAAAACTATAGGCTTTGCGACGTGATCGCTGGGCCTCTATCTTGAGGATACGTGTTTCGATGCGGTCCGCAAGATCAGCTGATGGTCTGTGCGCATAGAGCGCATCAAATGTGGTTTTGTATGAATGCTTCATACGTGTTGTATATACGATGGTTAGTAGTGTTTTGGTGCACCGCTCTTGAGTAATACCTTGAGCTCAATAAGCGCCCGACGATGCCAGCTTTTGACGGTGTTCATCGGGATAGCCATAATCGTAGCGATTTCCTCAAAAGTTAATTCTTGATGATAGTGCAACATAAGCACAGAATTGTATTCTCGACGGAGTCGGCGTATCGCATCAGTCACGGCTGCTATGTCTTGAGTGCGTGCAAATAATTCAGCGGCGAGGGGTTCTGTATCCTGAAGGGTGTCAACGAACTCAGTGTCATCCTCCGCAACATTCATTTCAGAAAAGGGAACGGCTCTCTTCTTTTTTATATGATCGAGTGCGGTATTGCGGGCAATAGTAAAAATCCACGGTTTCCACTTCTTTGTAGTATCAAAATGTCTGAAGGCTTTCCAGGCTTTTACAAATGCATCTTGGACCATATCCTCAGCTTCATCGTCCGAGTGTGCATACGGGCGGACAAAATGGTAGACCGCGACAAGAGATGAGTGCATGAGTTCTGAAAATGGGTGTTCGTTCATGGAATAGTCTTATCATACTACAAAATGCGTCTGTCGGATTTTTATCCACGTAAAAAGTAGAGTTGAGTTATACACAGTTTGTGAAAAAAAGTCTCGCAATTCTACCTGCGTAACGTATAATAAATAGCGGTCGAGCATTTGGCAGCCGTAATACAATAGCTCAAACTCATATGGCAAAGAAAAAGAGAAAGGTCGCGAAGAAGAAGTCTTCTTCAAAGAAGCGTGCTGGCGGCAAAAAGAAGCGCCGATAAGCGCTGATACTCAGTTTTGAAAAACGCGCCTCTCGCGCGTTTTTCATTTCAACATATACATTTTTGCTCTCATGTGATATAGTAGTTTCTACTATGGCAAAACGAGCATCAGTTCAAAAGAAATCATCGCGTTCTCGCAAGACAGCAAAGCGTCTCGCGGCAAAGCGTACCCGCCTCGCAAAGCGTCGCGGCTATTAATCAAGCGTACAGGTCAAAAAAGCACGCTTCCTGCGTGCCTTTTTGTTGCCCTCAGTTCGTGCGTACAGGTTACCAGTTTGAAATCTTATAGCCGAGATAGATACCTATCAATCCTCCTATGGTGCTAAAGATGATGCCAGACATAGAGAGCATGCCTGCGCCCCACAACGAGGGAATATAGCCGCCGACGGTACCGCCCACTAGCGTGCCGATCCATATGAAGTGTCTTGTATCCATTGGAAACTATTATACAATGGTATGTACTTCCGCGTGAACCACGATGTCCACTTCATCATCAAAGCCGAATACCGCAATTGCTGTTTTTGCCAACGGCTGTTTTTGGTGTACTGAGGCGGTTTTCTCATCGTTGAAGGGGGTGTCTTCAGTTGTTTCAGGATATTCTGGGGGCACGACTGTTAATCCTACCTATGAATCAGTTCACGATGGTGCTTCTGGTCATGCTGAATCGATACGGATCGAATATGATCCAGCGGTTATCTCGTACGATGATCTGCTCAACGTATTTTTCAATACCCATGATCCGACCACGTTAAATCGTCAGGGAAATGACGTTGGTACGGAATATCGTTCGATGATTTTTTATACCGATGATGAGCAGAAGAAAAAAGCTGAGGCGCTCATTGCCGAATTAAATTCTTCACATGCATATGATAAGCCGGTGGTTACTGAAGTGAGGCCTCTTGAAGTATTTTATCCTGCAGAATCATATCACCAGGAATATTATACCCATCATTCAGATCAACCATACTGTCAGATTGTTATTGCGCCAAAGTTGGAGAAACTACAGAAACGCTTTGCTGAGCTGTTGAAATCCTAAACCTCAATTTCGACAATCGTACTTGATTTATGTGATTTAGGAGAGTAGTCTTTCGGATAAACAAAGGGAAGGTTTACCGTGATAACACCAAAGCACATTGAAGCATTCAGGCGGGAATTTCCAGGCTGTACGACTGTCGATTTGCCCAACGCATCTCCAGATGCAGTATACGCCTTACTTGTAGGTGGAAATATTGATGGCCCTGTTGCTGTGTTTGCGATGCTGGTAGACCGTATTCCGCCACACGTACATCAACGTCTCACACATACGTACATTCTCACTGCAGGGAAACTCCAACTCAATCGGCTCTCCCCAGAAGGAGCACCAAATCGGTTTACTATTGCGGCTGACCAGGTAAACCCGGTTTCGGTAACTGTCCACCAGAACGAACCACATGCCGCATGGTCACTCGACCCTGAGAATCCGGCGACAGTCATCGTGATTGCTCAGCCGGGAAATCTCTGCGAGGACTTACACGATGTTGGGGCGGAAGCTGCTCGTAAACTTATGAATGGACACTCGTTTTGATTACGTGCGAGTCCGTAAAACGAGTCTTTGCGCCAGTCGCACTCACCCCTGAGTGCGACTTTTTCTTTTGTAAGAAAAAACGTATACTTGGTGGATGAACGAAGAAGAACTCAAAAAGAAACTGACTGCAGAGGAATATCATGTGCTCCGAGAAAAGGGGACAGAAGCGCCGTTCTCGGGAAAGTTTCTGAACGAAACCCGCGATGGGACATATGTATGCAAAGTGTGCGGTAATACCTTGTTTTCTTCAAAAGCAAAATCACAGCCTGGTACTGGTCACGCATCGTTGGCTGGTTGGCCCTCATTTGAGGAGGCTCTTCCTGGTGCGGTTGCGCTGACTCCTGATGATTCGTTTGGGATGCATCGAACAGAAGTAACGTGCGCAAAATGCGGATCTCATCTCGGACACTTATTTGATGATGAATCAACGAAGACAGGCAAACACTATTGTCTCAACTCGGTGTGCTTGGATTTGGAAGAGGGAAAATAAAAAGCCCGGTGGCGCCGTGGCCACCGGATGGGGTGCAGAGATCAGTCGTGACCATTCTCTTTTGTCAGTTTGAGCCGCTTGTTTTTGTACTCCAAAATACATGCAACTCCCGAGGGTTTAAATCGGAGAAAGAATACCACTTTGGTAATCGCTACGAATTCTTCTTCGGTGACCTTAGGGAACCCGCTGTTGCCATGAAAGGCGACCACTGCCGAACGGAGCTTGGCGCGCAGATTCTCTGGCAAGGTGAGAGCATCGATGCCGCTTCGCCAATCTGCATCATGTAATTCAGTTACCATAAAAGACCTTGGTTGAAGTTCAAGGTTCATCTTACAGAAGAATCGGTGTATTGCAACCTGCTATAGGCTGCTCGTATTACTTTTTCTTTTTCTTGGTCTCAATCCCAAGTTCCTTCCACTGTTTTTCAGAAATCTCACTTGGAGCTTCCATCATAAGATCACGACCTTCACCAGTTTTGGCAAAAGCAATAACTTCGCGAATGGATGCACTATTGGTGAGAAGGGCGACAAAACGATCAAGTCCCCATGCAATACCGCCATGTGGGGGTGTACCTGATCCGAGTGCGCGGAGCATGTGGCCGAAGTTGGCCTCAATCTGTTCTTCCGGATAGCCCATAATCTCGAAGACACGTTTGAGTGCCTCTGGATTGTGGTTGCGTATACTGCCACCACCAATCTCGAAACCGTTCAAAACAACGTCGTACTGTGTCGTGAGAATTTCACCGATCTTTTCTTTGTTCATCAACCAATCGCGGTGTTCCGGTTTTGCGGCAGAAAAAGGATTGTGGGTAAATGTCCAGCCACCTTCTTCTGTCTTTTCGAAGAATGGAAAATCAATAACCCAGCAAAAAGCGAGCAGGTTCGGGTCCTTCTTTTCTTCTTCAGTGCGAATATCGGGACGATCTGTCTTGTACTTTGCCATTGCCTCTTGGTAGGAAATGCGAGGGAATGGGGTTGCCTTTATTTTCTTTTCAGGGAAAAGTTTTGACACAATCTCAATGAGTAATTTTTCATTGATAGCCATAACGTCTTCTCGTTCGACAAAACTCATCTCGAGGTCGAGTTGTGTAAACTCAGGTTGGCGGTCAGAGCGAGTATCCTCGTCGCGGAAGCAGCGGGCAATCTGGAAATACTTTTCAAAACCGGAAGTCATCAACAGCTGCTTGTACTGTTGAGGTGACTGGGGAAGTGCGTAGAATTTGCCTTGCTCAAGGCGAGATGGAACAACATAGTCGCGTGCGCCCTCCGGAGTAGATTTGGTGAGGATCGGCGTTTCGATCTCGGTAAATCCATCAGCATCCATAAAGTCACGAATGTATTTGATGATTTTGTGACGGGTGCGAATATTTGTCTGCATGCGTGGACGGCGCAGGTCGAGGTAGCGGTATTTGAGACGTGTTTCTTCGCCGATATCATTTCCATCACCGCGAACTTCGATAGCAGGAGTTTCTGCTTCGTTCAATATCTCGAGTTTTTTCAATTCGAGCTCGATGTCACCGTTTGGTTCAATCTCGCCAGTCTCCTTATTCTTCGAAATCATTTTTTCTGGTCGCTTGTTGACCATGCCTGTGGCCCGGACGATCCATTCAGGGCGAACTTTACTGGCGACTTCGTGAGCCTCCTTGTTGTTTGGCAGGGCGACAGACTGGATTTTGCCGGTCATATCACGGAAATCAATGAAGATAAGCTTGCCGTGGTCGCGGCGGATATCTACCCATCCTGAGATGGTTACTTCAGAGCCAACTGAGGCCTTTACATCACGAATATATGTGCGTTTCATAGTGAAAGAACTATATCATATCCTTCCGTGCTACACTATATATATGAAGATTAACAGCATATTATTGTTAATTGCTGTTGTGGGCCTCGTGTGGGCAGGCTTGTGGTATTACGATAGTGCGCCGCAGGGCAGGGTCGGTATCGACGATCTGATCACTATTGACTCACCGCGTCCTCAACAGGTGATACATTCTCCGGTAGTTATCCGCGGTACAGCTCGTGGTCCGTGGTACTTCGAAGCGAGTTTTCCCATTGTGCTCACCGATGGTGATGGTCGTATTATTGCAGAAGGACATGGCCAGGCACAGGGCGAATGGATGACTGAAGCCTTTGTGCCGTTTGAAGCAGTGCTTACGTTCAATGTTCCCGAAAATGCTGCCGCGTTTGGCAATCGCGGTACTATTATTCTCAAAAAAGATAACCCTTCTGGGGAGCCGAGTCGTGACCAAGCAGTAGAAATTCCTATTCTGTTCAATTAACTATGCGTTTATTGACCGCACAGTCAGTAGTAAAAGAGTTGCGCGCGCGTGCCAATCCTGCCAAAGCAAAAATACTGGCTGGTTTTTTTAAGACGGGGAAGGGTCAGTATGGAGAAGGAGACACCTTTCTGGGGATTACCGTTCCCGAACAGAGAAGAGTCGCACTTCAGTTCAAGCTCATGCCTCTCAAAGAAGTCGGTACACTTTTGACAGTTGCCGTACATGAATGCAGATTTACTGCACTAGAAATTCTTGTTGCGAAATTTGAAGACGCTTTGAACGCGCACAATCATATTTTATGTAAAAAAATAGTTCAGCTCTATTGTAGCCATACGACATATATTAATAATTGGGATCTCGTCGACACATCAGCTTCGTACATTCTCGGCGCTTATGTATACGAATGTAATAAGTCCAGAAAAATCCTCTACATGTACGCACGATCGAAGGATCTCTGGAAAAAACGAATCGCAATAGTGGCAACATATTATTTTATTGTGAGAAATGAGTTTTCGGATACAATCAAGATTGCTGAAATATTGATGCATGACCCGCACGATTTGATTCACAAGGCGGTCGGGTGGATGCTCCGAGAAATGGGTAAAAAGGAAAAGGCGACATTGGTCAGATTTTTACAAAAACATGCTCACCATATGCCACGCACTATGCTTCGTTATTCAATCGAGAGATTTGGTCCTACAGAACGCCAAAAGTATTTGAATATGATATAGTCATTTCTATGAGTATTGAGATTTCACCTCTAATTAAAGAAAAAGCCCCACTTATCCTCACCGAAATACAGAAGGCGAAGTCTATTTTGTTGCATTGTCATCCGTCGCCTGATCCTGATTCTGTTGGGTCGGCTTTGGCCATGAAGTTTGCCATAGAACAGCTTGGCAAAAAGGCGACGGTGATCAAAGGGGACTCAGAAATACCTGAGGCTTTTATGCATTTTCCGGGGGCGAAGGAGATTGTTAGGAAAAAATTTGCTGAAATTAATCTTGGTGACTTCGATCTATTTATCATTCTGGACGCGGGAACTCCCGGCATGATTTCATTTGTGAATACGCCAATATTTCCATTACCGATCAGGACGGTTGTTATCGACCATCATTCGACGAATACATCTTTTGCTGACGTAAATCTAGTCGAAATTCCTTCGCCAGCAACAGCGTTTATGTTGTTTCAACTATTCAAGGAATGGAACATCACGTTTGATAAACATATTGCTCTTAATTTGTTTATGGGAATGTATACAGATACAGGCGGATTCAAGTATCCACCAACCGATTATCGGGTGTTCGAAGCAGCGGCTGAATTGGCCAAGATTGTTCCTGACTATACAAAATGCATATTTACAATGGAAAATAGTGATAGAAAGGAATCTTTATATTTTGCTGCCCTTGCGCTCAATTCGATCCAAACATTCTGCAAAGATCACGTAGCTATTGCATCTGTCAGTTACGAATCAATACAATCAAAACATATTCCTCTCGAGGCGATCGGTGGAGATAATATGGCCAATAGACTTAAGTCAGTCATCGGGTGGAACATTGGTGTCATCATGATTGAAACTGAACCAGGAAAAGTCAAAGTCAGCATGCGCAGCCGTGATCCAGAACTATATGATGTGTCAAAATTGGCAGTAGCACTCGGTGGTGGAGGACATCGTGCGGCGGCCGGTATCAAATTATCCATGTCGCTTGATGAGGCTCGTGTAGCTATTGTCGCCAAGGCCGGGGAACTGTATACTTTCTGAATTACCGAATAACTTTTTTGATATGGAAAATCCCCAAACCAAAAAATTTCCGTGGCTGATCGTCATTATTATTGTGATTATTGTTCTCGCCCTCGCGCAGTGGCTACAGACCAGTCCTGAGAGCGAAAAACCAAAAGAGGAAACGAGTACAGACGTATCAATCACACTTCCGCCAGTTTCAACAGGACAAAATCAAGTACCAACTACTACTACCAATTCATCAACACTAACAAAAAACGGTATGCACACCATTACACTCGAAACCAACAAAGGAACTATTGTCATTGAAACCTATGACGCTGATGCGCCAAAAACGTCTGAGAACTTCGTCAAGCTTGCTGAGAAAGGATATTACGATGGCGTCATATTTCACCGAGTTATCAAGGGCTTCATGATCCAAGGTGGCGATCCGACGGGTACAGGTATGGGCGGGGCAGGGTTTGAAGGCAAGAAATTTGCTGACGAACTCAACCCGGCAACCGATTCATACAAGAAGGGCTATGTCCGTGGCACTGTCGCTATGGCAAATTCCGGTCCGAACACCAATGGCAGTCAGTTCTTCATTATGCACCAGGATTATCCATTACCAAACAACTACACGATCTTTGGGCATGTCGTCAAAGGAATAGAAGTTGTTGATGCGATCGCGACAACTCAAACAGGACAAGCTGATCGTCCAGTCACTGATATCGTTATCAAGAAGGCAACAGTTACAACGAAATAATTTCTTCGTGAGTATAACCAGGTCATGACCCTTTTCAAGGAAAAAGTATTTTCGATTGTACGAGCAATCCCAAAAGGGGAAGTGCTGACCTACAAGCAAGTTGCTCATGAAGCAGGGCGACCTCGTGCATTCCGTGCGGTTGGAAATATATTGAACACAAATTATGATCCGAAGATTCCGTGTCACCGCGTTGTGAGAAGCGATGGAAAAACGGGCGGGTACAATCGTGGTGCCACGCGCAAAAAAGAAATACTCACAAAAGAAGGTGCACTTTGATTTTTTCCTGAGGAGCTGTACACTTCTTGTATGTCTGACTACTACAATTCTCGACGCACCAAAAATATTTTCGACCCATCAAGCGATGAGGCGTTCAAGGTCAGTCGTTCAAAGATTGATTTGTTTTTGAACTGTCCGCTCTGTTTTTATCTTGATTGCCGACTCGGAGTGGGTCGTCCGCCAGGATTTCCATTTGCACTCAACTCGGCAGTTGATGCACTACTCAAAAAAGAGTTTGATATTCATCGTGCAAAAAAGCGTGCACATCCACTGATGAGTGCGTATGGACTCAAAGATGTGGTGCCGTTTCAGCACGAAGATCTGGATATGTGGCGGAGCAATTTCAAAGGCATTCGATACGTGCATGAGCCGAGTAATCTTCTCGTAACCGGTGCTATCGATGATATTTGGGTGACAGAAAATGGTGAAGTTATCATTGTTGATTACAAATCTACGAGCAAAGAGGAAAAGGTCTCGCTTGACAAGGAATGGCAGATTGGATACAAGCGGCAGATGGAAGTGTATCAGTGGCTCTTCCGCGTGAATGGCTTCAAGGTCTCTAAGACTGGGTACTTCGTCTATTGTAACGGCAAGACTGATCGTGTGGCCTTTGATGCAAAATTGGAGTTTGATATTGATCTCATTCCATATACCGGTGATGATGGCTGGGTAGAGAAGGCACTCACTGATATTCGTGCGTGCTTGATGCAAGAAAAACCGCCGACGCCGGCCAGGGCATGTGATTATTGCTCATATAGGAAGGCCGCGCGGGATGTTCAAGGCAAAGTAATTAGTAAATAGTAATTAGTAACTGGAAAATAACGCCCTGCACGGGCGTTATTTTCTGTTTTCTATTTACTAATTACTAATCTCTTCTTCAATTACCACGCACCTATAATTGCTCCACCAACGACAAGTGTGAGGAGGGAACACACGGTGTTGATAAGAACCAATTTGACAGGGCGGCGTTCCCACATGAGTGATCCAATGTGTCCAGGTAGAATAAATCCAAGCCACGCGATAATGCCAATGAGCGCACCATCACTGGTTGTATCAACCCCTGCAAAGCTCATAGCAAATCCAAGTACCACAAAGGTGACGAGGGTCGTGATGAGTTGGATAATATAGAACTTGAAGACGCCTTTTTTCTTGGCATCATTCATATCTTTGTCGGTACATCCCGAGAGTGCCATCCATTCTTTGCCAAAAAGAACAGGCGAATACCAGATTGCACCGATGATGAACGCGACGACTGTTGCCACAATGACTGACCAGATATTGATATCCATGATCGTAGTATGATTATGCTTGTATGTTAGAATGCTAGCACATGAGATTTTTTAGGACAATTTTCATTATAATCGTCATTTGCATTGCGGTTATCATTTTGTGGCGTGTCGGACAATCGAGTGTCTCGATGCACGTGGTGCCTTCGCTCAGCGAATACGTTGCCTCGAGCACTCGCGAGCAAAATGGAACATCGACCGAACAAACAACATCGGTCTGGATGGCATCATCGACTATTGTTAATATGCTTTTGTCTGACACATCGGGCACATCGACGGCTACTGTTGCCCATGATGTCGGCACCTTGCCATCAACAACTCCTCTTCTTCCCGCCAAGAAACCGACCACCTCTATAGTGTCTGCACGCTCAACTCTACTAGATGGGTACCTCAAGGCTCCAAAAGGTACGATCAAGTTGTTGATTGCAAAAAATCCCTCATCACGTGAACACGGCCTGAGTGGGTACGAATCTCTTCCGGCGGATCAAGGCATGCTGTTTATATTTCCACGAGCTGGCAGTGTTAGTTTTTGGATGAAGGACATGAAATTTCCCCTCGACATAGTTTGGATCGCTTCAAACGGAAAAATTCTTGGAGTAACAGAAAATATTTCCCCAAAAACATATCCAAAATCGTTTGTATCTCCAGGCGACGTTCAATTTGTCCTCGAACTTAACGCGAATACTGCTACCGCATTTGGTTTGAGGAAAGGTGTAGCTCTTTCATTCTAAAAAATAGACGACCTATACCATAAAGGAGTAGGATTTTTTGAGAAGCTTTATGATTGCAGGAAGTAGAGCTTCTTTTTACTCAAAAACTGTGGATAAGTAGCTACCCAGACTTATCAATGTTTAAAAAAATAAAAATGTTATTTAGCAACAAGCCCAAAATTACTTTTTTTAGGTCAAATAATGCTTGCAAATACGTCTCATTTTGGCGGAGGGACTTCACAGAGTTCGAAATATCATTTCAAGTGATAAACTTCTTGCAAAAGTCCTAAAAAAACTTTCATTCACCCTAGAACGGAGGTACAATAGATACAAATATACATTTCCTGATCGCGTGACACGCCCGTCTCGATCATGAAGACCAGTACATCGGTTCGCATTATTAAGAAACATTTAAAAGCAAGAGCTGTTTATACAACGAGTATGCCAAAAAATAAGAAGACTGCCACAAAGGGGGCGGCGAAGGCTGTTTCCATCCCGACTATTATAAAGAGAGACGGACGTATCGTCCCTTTTGATCTACAAAAGATCACCAATGCTATTTGGAAGGGCATGAATACAGTGAGTGAAGGCTCCGTGGAGGAGGCACAACTTGTTGCACAACAGGTTTTTTCGGAGTTGACCCGCATCAAACGCAAGTTCACCAACTTTATTCCAACAGTGGAGGGTGTTCAGGACATTGTTGAGGCAGAGCTCATGAGATCTGACTACGTAAAGACGGCAAAACACTATGTCTTGTATCGTGAAGAGCACGCAAAAAAGCGTGCGGTCGGTATCGAGGTTCCTCCACATGTCCGCAAGCTCGCTGCAGAGTCCAAAAAATATTTCCGTAACGCTCTCGGTGAGTTTGTCTACTATCGCACATACTCGCGATGGATGGACAAAGATGGCAGACGTGAGACATGGATCGAAACAGTCGATCGATACATTGCCTTCATGAAAGAAAATCTCGGCAACAAACTCAAGGATACTGAGTACAAAGAGATTCGCGAATCTATTTTGACGCAGTCAGCGATTCCATCGATGCGTTTGCTGCAGTTCGCTGGTGATGCGGCTCGCAAGACAAATGTCTGTGCATACAATTGTTCATACATTGCTCCAGAATCTTTCCAAGATCTTTCTGAGATCATGTACATCTCTATGTGTGGAACAGGTGTTGGATTTTCGGCTGAGAGTGCTAATGTTCAGAAGTTTCCACAACTCATGATGCAGACTGGCGAAAAGATTGGTACACATGTCGTCGAAGATTCAAAAGAAGGTTGGTGCAACGCGTTTGTGCTCGGTTCTACAACTTGGGCATCGGGCAAGGATGTTGATTTTGATTTTTCACAAGTTCGTCCGTTGGGCGAGCGTCTCAAGACTATGGGTGGTAAAGCTTCTGGTCCTGAGCCGCTACGCCGATTGTTGGACTTTACCCGCCGTACTATTTTTGCGCGTCAGGGCAAGCGTCTACGCAATATCGATGTTCATGACATCACTTGTATGATCGGCGAGTGTATCGTCGCAGGAGGTGTTCGCCGCAGCGCTCTCATCTCACTTTCAGATCTCGACGATCAAGAGATTCGTGATGCAAAACAGGGTACTTTCTATAACACTCATCCGCATCGTATGTTGGCCAATAACTCAGCCGTATACGTAAATAAGCCTTCAAATGAGGAATTCCTCAAAGAATGGATGGCCCTTATTGAGAGTCGTTCCGGTGAGCGTGGCATATTCAACCGTGGTTCTTTGGCCACCAGCCTTCCTGAACGCCGCATCAAGGCACTCAAGGAATACAAAGGCTATTTTGATGCCAGTGGCCAGCATATTGTCGGTCCAGTAGGTACCAACCCATGTGGTGAGATCATTCTCCAGTCAAAACAGTTCTGCAACCTCTCTGAGATCGTCGCTCGTGCTGAAGATACCGAAAAAACATTGATGAAAAAGATGCGTGTTGCTGCTATCCTCGGAACCTATCAGTCAATGTTGACCAATTTCCCGTATCTTTCAAAGGCGTGGAAAGAACATTGTGAACGTGAGCGTTTGTTGGGAGTTTCGATTACAGGTCAGTGGGACTGTCCTGCTGTACGCAAGCCAGAGACGATGAGGAAGCTCCGCGACGAGGCCATCAAGGTTAACAAAGAGTTTGCAAAACGTTTTGGTATTAGTGAGTCGACAGCCATCACCTGTGTCAAACCTTCAGGCAATGGATCACAGACTTTCGACTGTTCTTCAGGTATGCACCCTCGTCATGCAAAGTATTATATCCGCCGTGCTCGCATCGCCTCGACTGATTCACTCTTCCGCATGCTCAAGGACCAAGGAGTTCCATTTTTCCCGGAGGTTGGTCAGACGATGGAGAATGCCACCACGTTTGTTCTCGAATTTCCCGTCAAAGCTCCTCAGGGTACTACGACCTTCAAGAACAACATGACGGCTATCGAACAACTCGAGTACTGGAAGATGGTCAAGGTCAATTTCACCGAACACAATCCTTCAGTGACCATTTCTGTCGGCAATGATGAGTGGATCGAAGTGGGGAACTGGGTCTATCAGAACTGGAACATTGTTGGGGGACTTTCATTCCTTCCGCGCGAAGACCATGTCTACAAACTTGCTCCTTATGAAGAGATCGATGAAAAGCGCTACAAAGAGCTTGCAAAGCGTCTTGAGCATATCGACTACTCAAAGATTTTGACATACGAAAAGCAAAATGAGACTGATCTCAAAAAAGAGTTGGCGTG
>CAYPPJ010000003.1:101574-119919 GCA_964412585.1 uncultured Candidatus Saccharibacteria bacterium
ATGAGGAAAGTCCGAACACCGGTATGGTGAGAATGAGCGATCGCTTTCATCATGCAGCATGTAGCAGGTAACGCCTGCCAGGGTAATACCCAGAGGTGCGAACAGTGACGCCTGATCCGAAAGGTGAAGGCGCCCTGAAGGTAGTGAGGTCTTTTTATTCAAAACAAGAGTATGTTTCATTTATGCTCCGCATACACGCGTCATTTGGATTTGAATAAAAAGACCTCACTATCTGAAGGGCGATTCTTGTGGTAACACAGGAGTGCAACGGCAAAACCCTTACATCGGTGCAAGACCGCGCCCCCCTTGTAAAAGAGGGCGGGAGAGTCGCTTGAGGTGTGTAGCAATACGCATCCTAGATAAATGATTGTTCAAACAGAATTCGGCTTATGGTACAGCTTCCAGAAAAACACCCCTTCGGGGGTGTTTTTCATGGCTCTATTTCAGAAATAGACACTTCTTATAAACAGGCTATAAACAGGTTGGCATTTGAGTTTCTACTGCTATAATGAACACTGTTATCATAATCGCCATATTCTACGTATGAACCCCGAAACATTTTCCGGAGGCACGCAGGCTTCTACGGCCGCTTCAGCTCCCGCACGAGCGTCTTCACGTCTCGAATCAGTTGCATTTTATATTCTCATCATCACCATTGTATTAGCACCGTTGGCCTTTTTACCGACGCCGTACATTGTTCTTGATGCAGTCAAGACGATTCTCATCGCTATAGGTACACTCGTGTCCGCTATTCTCTATGGCGTCCTCGCATACAAGGAGCGCTCATTGACTCTTCCTCCACGCAGCATCACGTGGACAAGTATTCTAGTCGGTGTGTCAGTAGTTATTTCCTCATTCACGAGTGTTCATATTGGAAAATCTTTCTTCGGTCAAGGTTTCGAATTGACGACGGCAAGTATTACACTCATATTTTTCCTAGCTGCTTTGGTAGTGTTTACTGCGATATATCGCAAATCTGAACGTGCCCCAGTTGTATATTTGGCTATTACCGTACCATTTATTATTCTTGCGATACTTCATGCACTCCGTCTTCTCATTGGACCAACATTTGTTTCACTCGGCATATTATCTGGGGTTACTTCGACTCTTGTTGGTACCTGGTATGATCTGGCAACCTACGCACTCATCATTGCATTTATTGCTGCGCCAGCGTTGGTATTTCTGCCGCTCTCACGTCGCATTCGTATTATCTACTGGATACTGTTAGTGATTGCATTTGTATCAGCCTTTATCATCAATAGCTCACTCGTCTGGACTTTGGGCGCTCTTGCGTTCCTCGCACTAGCTATTGCCTCGAGCATTGCACGCGGACGACAGGCGGCTGGTGGTGTTGCTGGGGTGCTCAAGCGCATCGCATGGCTCCCGACGGTATTATTTATCATCGCGGGCATATTTGCACTTTGGGGAACGACGATGGCACGACCAGTGATCGAAAAGTTCAATGCCTCATACTCGACATTGACTCTTCCATGGCAATTGACGCTTGATGTGGACGCAGGTTCACTCAAAAATGCTCCATTGTTCGGTATCGGACCTAACCACTTTAGCCAGGCATACCTCGCATTCAAACCAGCCGTCATCAACCCAACCTATGCATGGAATGCTGAGTTCAATTACGCATTCAGTCTGCTTGCGACATTCGTCGCTACGCAAGGTATTCTCGGTACCATTGCATGGGCATTATTGCTGATATTCCTCGGTATTGCCGCTGTCCGTGGTTTACGCCGCTTACCATCAGAACCACATGCTCGTTTCGCCATTGTATCCTCATCGTTTACAGCAACCTTCTTGTGGGGTATGTCCGTCTTCTCTGTACCATCTCACGTCATTATTTTCTACACCTACGTAGCAACAGCGATCGCTATTGCGAGCATTGCCAAGTATGGCATTCTCCCATCACTCACTATTGCGCCACGTGTTGGCCAAAAATCTCGGGCAGTTTTATCAACTGTCACGCTGGCCCTTGTTGTTGTAGCCATCTTGTGGGGTGTTGTGTATATAAAGGACGCAGCTGCACTCGCGTATTTTGGGTCGGGTGTAAAAGCACTTACCGTCAACAATAATCCTGATGCCGCAGATGCTGCTTTTGCTCGTGCGTATTCGCTTAACACATCAGATGCCTATTTGCAGGCACGTGCGGAGGCTGGCATTGCGCAGGCAACCAAGTTGGCATCGACTATTACTGCAAATTCTCCCGCTTCGACGTCTCAGGCTGTTTTGACGAGTGTGTACGATATCATCAACAAATCAGTCAAATATTCTCAGTCAGCTATAGAATATGATCCGACCAATTACTACAACTTCGTCTCTGAAGCTCGTGTTTCTGAGTTTGCATCTAGTATCCGCATGGACAAGGCATATGATAATGCAGTCAATTCATACACCGAAGCTATCAAACGCAATCCACTGAGTCCGTCGTTGTATCTCAATCTCGCACAGCTTCAAGCATCACAAAATAAGCTTGATGATGCACTCAAGACACTTGGTGTAGCACTTCAGGTCAAGAACAACTATCTGGACGCTATCTTCTTGCTGTCACAAGTCACTGCTGCCCAAGGTAATCTCAAGGACGCGATCATTGCTGCGCAAGTCGCGACTCAGCTCAATCCGCAAAGCGCAATACTATTTTTCCAGCTTGGTCTCTTGCAATACAACAACAAGGATTATGCGTCAGCGGCAAAAGCACTCGCTACAGCTGTCGAACTTCAGTCTGACTATGCCAATGCTCAATACTTCCTCGGGCTTGCGTATGCACGTCTCAACGATACTGCAAATGCGATTACGCAGTTCACACGTTTGGCCCAGACCAATCCTGACAATCAAGAGATCTCGTTTATCTTGACCAATCTCCAGTCTGGCAAGTCGCCATTTGCTGACGCAAAGCCTCCAGTCACCTCTGCCCCTGAAAAGCGCTCGTCACTCCCTATAAAGGAAAAAAAGAAATAGCCGCTTCACTGTGGGCGACATCATATGGTAAAGAGGTTATTCTCAGTCATCGGAAAAGAGATACGCGGCCTTCATGAGGCTGCGTATCTTCTGGCTGGGTTTGCTTTTTTATCTCAAATACTTGCGCTGGTGCGTGACAAGCTTCTCGCGTATAGTTTCGGAGCAGGGCATGCTCTCGATGTCTATTACTCAGCGTTCCGTATCCCGGACCTGATCTTCGTGTCAGTCGGATCGCTGGTGTCAGCATCTATATTGTTGCCATTTTTTGTCGAACGATTTAGCAAAAGTTCAGCCGATGGAAAACGGTTTTCAGATTCAATATTTACCGTATTTTTTGTCGCCATTATTGTCACGAGCGTCGTGGCCTATATATTAGTTCCATACATCATTCCTGTATTGTTGCCGGGATTCGCGGACGATCCGTCACTTCCAGATCTGATACTGTCATCGCGCATCATGTTGTTGTCACCATTTTTGCTCGGTCTCTCGAATCTTTTTTCGAGTGTTACGCAGATGCATCGCCGTTTTTTGGTGTATGCCGCGAGTCCGCTTTTTTATAACGTCAGTATCATTGTTGGTATTGTCGCGTTTTATCCGCTATTTGGCATTTCTGGCTTGGCGATCGGCGTTGCCTTGGGCGCACTCCTCCATATGGCTATTCAGATTCCGTTTATGGCAGAGACCAAGCTTTTGCCAAAATTTACCGCACGCATTGATTGGGTCCATATTCGGAAAGCAGTTTTGTTATCTTTGCCGCGTACGGTGACAATGTCAGCCAATCAGCTCGCAACATTCTTCTTGACGGCGCTTGCGTCGCTCATGAGCAAAGGTTCTATTGCGGTCTTCACTCTTTCATTCAATTTACAATCAGTCCCTCTCACCATTATTGCGTCGAGCTATTCGTCGGCGGTATTTCCCGAGTTGTCACAGTTGTATGTGCAAGGGAAAACCAAAGAGTTTTTAGATAAAATGATTGCAGCCGCACGTCATATCATATTTTGGTCAACGCCAATCATGGTTTTGTTTATTGTGCTTCGCGCCCAGATTGTCCGTACGGTGCTTGGTGCGGGCGCCTTCGATTGGGCTGATACACGTCTGACCGCTGCCTCGCTCGCGTTATTTATGGTATCCGTGGTCGGTCAGGGCCTCATAGTACTTTTCGTGCGCGCATTTTATGCAGAAGGCAAAACAACAAAGCCTCTTCTGATTAACGTCATTTCCGCTGCCTGTATTGTTATATTTGGATATATTCTTACTAAAGCATTCTTTTCTTTCCCCTTGGCACGACTTTTCCTCGAAGAGCTTCTCAAGGTGACTGGACAACCAGGCACGAGCTCATTGGTTCTTGCGCTGGCATATTCTATTGGTGTTGTACTCAACACCATCTTACATTGGTGGATGTTTGCAAAAAAGTTCAAAGGTTTTACCAAGCCGGTACTATCAACATTTTTCCACGCATTTTCCGCATCAGTTATCATGGGGTATGTAGCGTTCCTGGGGCTGCGCCTATTCTCGTATGTGTTTCCACTCACCAAAGTATGGGGAGTTTTCCTCCAAGGTTTCTGTGCAGGTATCATCGGGCTTGTGGTTGGCGTAATTGTGCTTATTTTGCTGAAAAATAATGAGTTGCAGGAGGTTTGGACTACATTGCATCGCAAGATCTGGAAGGCGACGGTACCGCCAGCAGAGGTGGAGCATATGTAGGTTTTCTGCTATATTGACCCCACATGAACCCTGCCCATATACGCAATTTTTCCATTATCGCCCATATTGACCACGGCAAGTCTACACTTGCCGATCGTTTGCTTGAGATAACTGGTACCATCGAAAAACGCAAAATGCAGGAACAGGTTCTCGATAGTATGGAATTGGAGCGCGAAAGGGGAATCACTATCAAGATGCAGCCAGTCCGCATGAAGTGGCGAATTTCCACGTTAGGTGGAAATTCGGTTGACGGCCAGCAGGCCGGCAACGGTCAAGATTACATCCTAAACCTCATCGACACCCCAGGCCACATCGATTTCTCCTATGAAGTGTCCCGCTCACTCAAAGCGGTAGAAGGTTCGATCCTTCTTGTAGATGCGACACAAGGTGTTCAAGCGCAGACTCTCACCACACTCAATATGGCACGTGAGGCCGGCCTCACTATTATTCCGACGGTGAGCAAGATTGATTCTCCGCTAGCTCGTACTGATGAAGTCATTGCTGAAGTGTGTCAGCTTCTCGAATGTTCACCAGAAGATGTCCTCAAGGTGTCTGGTAGGACAGGAGAGGGAGTAGAGCATTTATTAAACGAAGTCATTCGCCGTGTTCCGCCTCCGAGTTCTCCTGATGTGACCAACGAATTCCGATCTATTATTTTTGATTTTCAATATTCAAACCACACGGGAGTCATCGTCTATACACGTGTCATGAATGGATCAGTTAGCCGTCACCAGAAAGTTAGATTTAAAATTGCCGACAAATTATTCGAGCCAATTGAAGTGGGTATTTTTGCACCAGCAAATACGCCTACCGAATCATTGGGTGCAGGAGAAATTGGGTATATTGTGACAGGGATCAAGGAACCAGGCATTGCATCGGTTGGTGACACTATTGCATCACTCAAGGATACATTGCCACCTCTGGCGGGGTACAAGAGCCCACGCCCCGTCGTATGGGCATCGCTGTATCCTGAGAGCCAAGATGATCTTGCACTGTTACGTCAGGCACTTGGCCGCCTTCGTTTGTCTGATTCTTCGTTTACCTATGAAGAGGAAGCTTCAGGGACGCTTGGAAAGGGCTATCGCTGCGGCTTTCTTGGCATGCTTCACCTCGAGATTATTACCGAACGTTTGCGTCGCGAGTTTAGTCTCAATCTCGTAGTCACCCACCCAAGCATTACCTATTCAGTCGAACTGAAAAATGGCAAAAAAAGCACCGTCTATTCACCATCACTATTTCCTGATGAACATGATGTGACCAGTGTATCTGAGCCTATTGTGACCATGAAGATTATTACTCCTCCAGCATACTTGAGCGGTCTCATGAAGTCTCTGTATGACCATGAAGCTGAGGTTATCGGTACAGAAAACTTTGGAGACAATCGTACCATGCTCACCATGCGTATGCCGCTCCGTGAGTTGATGCGCAACTTCTTTGATGAGGTCAAGAGTGTCTCTTCAGGCTACGCATCTATTTCCTATGATATTACCGAAAATCGTCCGGCTGACGTGGTTCGTATGGATATCTTGGTTGCAGACGAACCCGTTCCTGCATTTGCCCGTGTGGTCTCGCGTCGCCGTGTTGAGCAGGATGCTGAGACAGCAGTAGAAAAATTATACGAAATCATGCCACGCGAACTTTTTACTTATAAGATTCAGTCCAAAGCTCTCGGTCGTATTATTTCCTCGCGGTCTATTTCAGGCAAGAAAAAAGATGCTGCCGGCACGCTCTCTGGTGGTGATATTACTCGCAAGATGAAACTTCGCGAAAAGCAGAAAGAGGGTCGCAAACGACTCAAGGAGCATGGCACGGTGACCATACCCCAGGATGTTTTTGTTAAAATGATGAGGGCGGGCGAATAATGCTCGCCTATTGCCTCCAAAAAGGAATATAGAGCAGAACCATGCTTATAATGACAAGAATGCCAACGACAATCATGGCAACACGCATGAATTTCTGCGAATTTTGATGAAATAACATAGCGAATCTAGTATACTGTGAAGTATGAAATACAGCAACAGGTCGCTGTGGCGCCGCTTCATTTCGTCCCCATTTTCTGCAGTCGCGCTTGTCGTGGTCGTTTTTATTCTTGCTCGCGCAGCTATCAATATTCAAGGTAAAGTTGAGACAAGCGCGGTCAAACTCGAACAGGCTCAGGCCGAATATGCCCGTTTGTCACAGCGTCAGCAGGATATTTCTCGTAGGGTAGACTATCTTTCAACCGATCAGGGTGTAGAAGCGGAGATCCGTACCAAATATCATGCGATAAAAGAGGGTGAACAGGTGGCTGTTATTGTTGATGGATCCCAGGCGGCAAATGCACTTCAGTCGGCTTCAGGCACTCAAGCCACCTCTACTCCAGGTTTTTGGCGTCGTCTGTTGCGTACATTCGGACTCTGAGTGTAAGATACTGGGCATTGCGGGTATGGTTTAGTGGCAGAATGCGGCCTTCCCAAGGCTGAGACGCGAGTTCGATTCTCGCTACCCGCACATGAACGAACGAAGTGAGTGAAGGCTCGGGTAAGCACCTGCCTGCGCAGGTGCGTGCGAGAATCGAAAAGGTTCTCCCATATTTTTGAGGAGCTTGCTCCGAAAAAATGGGAAACCTGTACTGAAGCTGTAAGCTTCGATTCTCGCTACCTGCACAAAATGAATATGTTGATTCTAGTCTTTCTCGTGCTAGAATATACTCATTATTAATATATACTCATATGAACTACTACCTCGGTGCGTGGAAGAAGTACGTTACGTTTAGTGGCCGTGCTCGTCGTAAGGAGTACTGGATGTTCGTACTCTTCAATGTTATCGCTGCCGTCATTGTTAATATTATTGACGGTGTACTCGGGACTACATTCTTGTCGACTATCTATGGTCTTGCAGTATTGCTCCCAAGCTTGGCGATATTGTCCCGTCGCCTTCATGATACCGATCGAAGCGCATGGTGGATCTTTATTTGTCTTATACCGATTGTTGGTGAAATTGTCCTCATTGTCTTTGCGGTCTTTGATAGTCAGCCAGGACAGAACAAGTATGGTCCGAACCCAAAGGAGGGTGTTCCGACCAGTCAGCCAGTACAGTAATAGTATTTCGAGATTCTCAAACAATAAAAAAGAGAGGCGGCATCTCAGCTCCTCTCTTTTTATTGTATTAGATTCCGAGGCTCGTCTTCAATCTCTCTTCATCAAATCCGATGACGACTTCAGTGCCTGTATCAATGACTGGCACGCCCATTTGGCCAGTTTTTTCGATCATCTCGCGACGCTTCTCAAGGTCTGTAGCAACATTGTGCTCGGTGTACGCAACACCATTGGCCTTGAAGAAGTTCTTTGCCATATTGCAATAGACGCAGGTCGGCGTCGAGTATATGGTCACGTTCTTCATATGATTATAGTATAAAAATTAGGATTAATAGTATCAACCAGTTGTAGGTTCCTATTGTAGCAATTCTACGCCATGACTGCAATATGTTATACTGGCAAACGATGTCTTATATCCATCTGTTTTCTGCCTTTACGAGTCATCTTGAAGCCATCGTTACGCAAGGGGGATATGCATTTTTGTTTATAACAACCCTGCTCGAGGGCATACCACTTATCGGCATGCTCGTTCCAGGGCATGTCACCATCATTATTGCCGGATTTTTGGGCAATGTGGGGGTTCTCAATATTTATTGGGTTGCGGTTATAGCACTTGTCGGAGCTATTGTTGGTGACTGCCTCGGTTTTTATTTGGGCCGCCACTATGGCATCTCTCTCATTGATCGTCTAAGACCTTATTTTTTTATTACACAAGCACATATTGAAAAGGCGCAAGGACTACTTTCGAAGCATACCGGCAAAGCTATGATTATTGGGCGTTTTAGTCCGGTGACGCGTGCCCTGATGCCTTTTTTGGTAGGTGCTAGTAAGACGCAGCAAAATAAATTCTGGTTTTTCAATGTGATAGGAGCCATCGCCTGGACGGGAGTGTCATTATTGGTTGGGTATGTATTTGGAGAAGGGTACGGTGCTGCCGCTGATTATCTGGGAACTTTTACTATTTTTGCGGTTTTTTCTGCACTGGTCATCATATGGGGCTATTACTTTATCAATGTCCGATTTCATATTTTCAAAAAATACGAGCTCATTGTGCTCATGTTGAACCTCGTTGCACTCTATTTTCTCTCAAAGACAATTCAGGATGCCTGGGCGACACAGTCGTTCATGGCGAATTTTGATGTTTATGTCAATGGTTTTGTTGAGACATTCAACCTCGCGCATCACTGGCTACAGACGGTGGCTTTGTGGGTTACCACTATTGGTGGTACTGCGGTCATTGGTGGTCTTGGTCTCGTGTCTGCAATTATTCTTGCTATACGTCGACGTTGGCGTTCGGTTGCAATAATGGTGCTTGCGCTTGGTTCGACCGCGTTTGCTCTCGGTACACTCAAAGAATTTTTCCTTCGAGCTCGACCACTCAATGCATTGGTGACTGGACTTACCGATCCAAGTTTTCCGAGTGGTCATGCAGGGATGGCTGCTGCATTTTTTGTGATTGTAGCGTATCTATTGATTCGTCAGATAAAGTCGATTGTGGTGCGTGAAGTGATGATAGTTATCTGTGTATTGGCAACATTAGCTATAGGTCTGAGCCGTATCGCACTCAATGTTCACTGGGCCTCAGATGTCATTGCAGGATGGGCCTTGGGAGTGTTCTTTGCAACGGCGTCGATACTTTTGGTAAGATATGTCGGCACGCTTTTTAGGAAGGATACTATTAATGGAATTGAATACAAAAAATAACATGTACAAACTAGTTCTCATGAGGCATGGTCAGACGGTATATAACCAGCAGAAAATGTTTTGCGGGTGGACGGATGTTGATTTGACTCCGCAAGGTATTGATGAAGCAAAAAGGGCAGGACAGAATTTGAAAAAAGCTGGATACGTTTTTGATCAAGGTTTTTGTTCGGTACTTAAACGTTCGATGGAAACATTAAGCATTGTCATTGATGAGATGGGTCTCAAGGATGTTCCTGTTGATTATTCGTGGCGGCTCAATGAGCGTCACTACGGCTCACTTCAGGGTCAAAAGCATGCAGATGTTGCAAAGACATGCAGTCCAGAACAGGTTCAGATATGGCGTAGAAGTTTCTGTGAACGCCCTCCACAACTTACCGCAGAGGATCCGCGAAACCCATGTAATGACCCAAAGTACTGTGATATTGATAAAAAGGATTTGCCATGTGGTGAGTCACTTGAGGACACAATCAAGCGTGTGTTGCCGTATTTAAAAGACAGTATTCTCCCATCAGTAAAGGCTGGAAAGAAGGTTATTGTTGCCGCGAGTGGTAATAGTCTTCGTGCACTCATAAAGTATATGGATAACATTAGCGACAATGACATTGTCGGTCTTGAGATAAAGACGGGCACTCCTCTTGTGTATGAACTCGATAGCGAGTTGAAGCCTGTGCGCAAATACTATCTTGCCGATAATGGTGCAGAAGAGGCGATAGAAATACACAAGAAATAATTAAATACTACTTGTATTGCGTTATTACGTTTTTTATGGTATAAATTTTGCAGAATAGCTGCCGAACTATTTTCGGATGGTATGAAGGATCTTACTAGCTGCCCGCTAGACTAGATGGCTGCCCGCCCAACTCCGCAACAAAGGCATTGAAAATGACTAGTTGTTCACAATGGGAAAGTAGACAGAAACGTGCCGCAGGTTTTTTGGAAATTTTGCCACAAGAGAATCTGCGTATTTGGGAGGAATGTTTCCTCAAACATAGCGAAGTGAAAACGGTTGCTGAGGCGATCCAGGTGCTCGATGCTTCAGATAAATGGAACATGAATGACGGCGAGATTGGTATTGGCCTCGGCTTGTTGTTTTGTGCCGTGGGAATGCCTTTCAATAAACTGTATTTTCATGGAGGAGACATTGGACTCTTGATGTGGATTGCCACGATAGTCTTGTATTTTGTGGTCTTCAAGTGGCTGCGTAAGATGCTGCAAAATAAACGCCCACGTTTCCTAATGACGCGATACGCGATTGCCGCGCTTGACCTACTCATGGAGCACGCTTCTGGACTCAGTACTATTATCTGCGGAAATGCCTGCATCGAACTAAAAAAGGCAGCCTGTCAGCCCGCAGGAGCACGCTCATGGGTTGATCGGTTGGCGGTACAAAAAATTGCTGCCGAGATACACCTTGATTCGGTCCGTTCCGAAAAGGGGCGTGATGCGCACCGATTGCATCAGTCATCAGGTCGGTGTATCGAGTGTGACACATCCTTTGATCTCGCCTTACGATCGGCGCAAAACTTTGGGTTGGTCAACGAATCGAAGGAAGAAATCCTGGCACTCATTCAGGCGCAGACCAAAAATCTGGCAGCCCGAGCTTGATGTGGTCATCGTTAGGTAATTGCAGGGGCCCCGCGACAACGCGAGGGCCTTCTTTTTTTACAAAAAACATGATGTAATTTTCAACTACATTAGACCACGCCATGGAACCTCGGATTCAAGCCATTATTCCATCCTAGATTTTGACGTCCCGTCAATTTGCTGACACAACAGGTAAGTGACTTGCGTGGGCGATATAATTATCCAGCGAGACATAACCCCCTCGCATACTATAATGGCAAAGAAGCCAGCACCGGCTCCAGCTCCACAAGAGCAGCAGCCAGCTCAGCCTCAGCAGACAGCATAGTTTGCGAAGGTCTGACACACAGAAAACCCCAGCAATGGGGTTTTCTTGTTATTGAAATACAGGATCATTAATGGTCCATACGCAACATTACCCGCTGAAGCGGGTAATGTGCCATAGGGTAGGCTGTTGTTCATTAGAAAGAAGAGTCCGAAATATGTAAGGTGGAATCGTAATCTAGCCCGGAGGCGATAGATATAATAGTGATTCCTAAAAATTTATTTAAGGATCTTTTCTATGAACAAAAGCCTATAATAATTATGGACTTCATATTTTCTAAGTCAATATGAACAACGTCAAAATTAGGGGGTAAGCTGTAGATAAGGTGGGTATAACACTTATATTTCTGGGGACAATTGTATTGAGGCTACAACCCCTTTACCCGCTCGATAATAAACCCTTTTTCGCCGTTCCGTGTATTCACGTTTGCTTTCACTGCCACACAACGGTCAGGAATAATCAGTGCGTGAAATTCCTTATATATTCTCGGAAAGACCACGGCTTCAGCAGAACCAGAGAAATCCTGAATAGTCACAAAAGCCATGGTTTCATTTTTCTTTGTTTGGATTTCGCGAACTTCAGTGATAATGCCGGCAAAAATAGTGGCCGCACCTTCTTTGATAGTCTCAAACGCTTTTTTGATATCCATACCGTTCTTGGTAATGACGTCACGATAGCGTTCAAGAGGATGGCCTGAGATGTACAAACCAAGCAATTCTTTTTCCCAAGCAAGCTTGTCGCGCATCTCAGCGGGAGGAACCTCGATCAATTTGAGGGTAGGGACGCTCGATGCGTCAGTCATGCCGCCAAACAAAGAGTCTTGATCAGCGTGTTGCCTACTATTTTCTTTGTTGTATTCGAGCATCAAGTCGAGATTGGCAAGCATGACACCACGATCAACACCAAAGCAATCCATGGCACCAGCTTTGATCAGTGATTCTAGTGATTTTTTATTGAGATTCTTGTCTTTGACGCGGTCCAGAAAATCGGTCAGCGACGTGAATGCACCTGCACGTTTTCGTTCTTCGATAATGGCTGTGGAGATACCTTGGCCAAAGTTCTTGATAGTTACAAGCCCGAAGCGAATGCGGTACTTTTTGTGCTCATCTTTAATGACGGTAAATTGACTGAAACTTTCATTGAGATCAGGTGGTAATACCGGAATGCCAATACGCTTACATTCAGTGATAGTCTCCGCGACTTTTTCGGTCTCGCCTTGTTCAGAGGTGAGCACGGCGGAGAGGTAGATTTCGGGGAAGTGTGCCTTGAGGTAGGCGGTTATATACGCTACACGCCCATATGATACGGAGTGTGCTTTGTTAAATCCATATGCAGCAAATGGTTCGATCCACTTCCAAACTTCTTTTGCCTTCTTCTCGGACCATTTACTGTGCGTGATACAACCTTTGATAAAATTCTCCTTCTGCTTCGCCATTTCCTCAGGGATTTTCTTACCAACAGCTTTGCGGAATTTATCGACTTCACCCCAGTTGTATCCAGCAATCTTGTGAGCCATCATCAACAAGTCGTCTTGGTACACGAGGATGCCGTAGGTTTTGTCCAGAATTTCTTTGAGGGCAGGATCGAGATATTTGATGAGCGAGTGATCATGTTTACGCTGAATATATTCAGGAATGAATTGGATTGGGCCAGGACGATAGAGGGCCACCATAGCGTTGATATCGTGAATGGTGCTCGGTTTCAAATCTTTGAGGAAGCGTGTCATACCATCACCGTTCAATTGGAAGAGATCGGCCGTCTCTCCGCGAGCTAGCATCTCAAAGGTTTTTTTGTCGTCAACAGGGATAGTGTCATAATCAACATCAACTCCATCAATTTTCTTTATGCGCGCAATGGCGTCAGCAATAATGGTTAAGTTTTTCAAACCAAGGAAGTCAAATTTCAGCAGGCCCGCACCATTCTCATCGATCGAATACATGTCGTACTGCGTGATGATTTTTCCTTCACCCTTTGGATCAAACTGGAGCGCCGTATAGTTGGTGAGCGGTTCAGGCGAGACTACAACTCCAGCAGCATGAACACCGATATGACGGGCACAGCCTTCTATCTTGCTGGCCATATCAATAATACGTTTTGTATCAGGTTCGGTGTCGTAAGCGGTCTTGAGCTCGGGGACGTCTGCGAGCGCGCGCTCAATGGTCATAGGGAAGCCTTGGGAGCCCATGGGGATGAGTTTGGAAATACGGTCACCAATGTCATAGGAAAATCCCATGGCACGCGCTACATCGCGTACAGAACCTCGGGCGGCCATAGTACCGAATGTTCCGATTTGTGCTACCTTGTCAGCCCCGTACTTGTTACGTACATACTCGATAACCTCATCACGACGGTCATCGGCGTAGTCCATATCGATATCGGGTGCGGATGGACGGTCGGGGTTGAGGAAGCGCTCGAAAGGGATTTCATACTCGATTGGGTTGATATTGGTAATTCCAGCCAAATACGTAACCATCGAGCCAGAGACTGATCCACGGATGTTGGAAAGGATTTTATGCTCACGTGCAAAACGGAGCATGTCTGCCACCACAAGGAAGTAAGGTTCGTACCCTTTATCTTTGATGACTTTGAGTTCGTACTCAGTGCGCTTGATGGCAGCTTCTGTTTTTTCGACACCACGACGTTCGAATCCTTCGTAGACGAGACGGCGCAACTCATCGGTATAGGAGAGGCCACTTTCAACAATATATTTTGGAAATGCCCATACACCAAGCTTGAGATTGAGGTTACACATTCCTACAATCTTTTCAGTATTTTCGAGAGCTTCTGGCATGTCATGGAATAATTCCTCGGCACGCTCAGAAGAGATGAATGAGAAATCATCTTCGTCACTATCAGAAATCTTGTCCGATGCATCACTGTGGGAATTGACGCGAACCAGTGTTTCGCGTGCAAAACGATCCTCAGGTTTGAGGTAGTACACGTCATGAGCAGCCATGACGGGGATGTGTTGGCTCTTGGCAAATTGTGCCAAGGTTTTCATGTTCGCTTCGTGGCCATCGATCTCAGGGTGGCGGGTGATTTCTATGAAGAGGCGGTTGGCCGCTCCCGTATCACCAAAAACTTTTGTATAAAATTCCGCGACCTCCTTTGCCTTGTCCTGATTTCTGCTATTGAGCGACTGAACAATCTCGCCTGAAAATGAAGGCATGATACACACCAGGCCTTCATTGTATTTTTCAATCAGTTCTCGATCGATACGTGGTTTGTAATAAAAACCTTCGATATGAGAGGTTGTCACGAGCTGGATCAGGTTGTGGTACCCGATGTCGTTCATAGCCAAGAGAACCAGTCGTGTACGGCGGTTGTCTATACCTGCCTGCATGTCTTTTCGTGATCGTGCCGCAACGTAGAAATCGACTCCAATGATTGGTTTGAGTTCCTTTTTCTGGCAGGCTTTGTAAAACTCGATGGTCCCATAGAGATTACCGTTGTCGGTGAGCGCCAACGATGACATCCCAAGCTTCTTGGCCTCACCGACCAGATCATCGATTTTTGGCAGGGCAGAAAGGAGTGAGTAGTGCGAGTGGGTGTGGAGGTGGGCAAAACGGGACATAGGGTGATTATAGCGATAAGCGAGGAACTGGGAAAGTCCCTAAAAACGCATTGACACCCACAGTATTCGTGATATCTTTTTTACGGCGTACACAACAATTTCGCCGTAACCCTGTCTCTACGAAAGGAAGTTTATGCTCCCAAAACCAGGCAGTGAGCCGATTCTGAAGACGGTGCGCAGTATTCTTGCCAAAACTGGTCCGACGGGACATCATCCAGTTCCTCCGGAATGCCTGAAAGGATTGCCAACGGTGGAAATCATTGGCAGGATTTGTGACCCGTTCTTGGCCGTTGCGCAAGAGTGCGTGTCCTTGTCACATCAACTTGGTCATTCAAGTGAGCCGGTCATACAGGACGGAGATGAATCCATGTTTGATACTGGCTCGTCATTCGTCAAGATGACCGAGTCCGTCTATGATGGGCAATTGAGTCGCATAATAAACGGTTTGTTTTGGTCCGGTGTCTATCATCATGTGCCAGAACTCACCACAGTTGGCGGCAAGTTTGTCCTCTATCGTGGTTGGCATGTTGCGGTGATACCTGGCCAGAAGTTCCCACTCCCCGAGGTGGTCTTTGGTCCTGCGGAATTCGGTCACCAATTTTTTCGCATGTTCTGCGACATTCTCGATGAGAAGGTTCTGTTTCAAGGGGGACCAGTCGGCGAGGTTGACACACAGGATTTGACGGTGGTCGGCACATTGAATGATGTCGCGGCACAACAATTGGTACTTCTCAAAGTGCTACTTCAACAGCAGATCGCCACGATTGATCCTTGGCCGACAAGTCACGATGAGTTCGGTGCTTTCGTGGGCAAACCGTTCAACGAGTACGCACTTTTTTACGAGCGGCGTCATCGGTTACGCGTCTATGATGCGCTGCTCAATGCACTCATTCCTCGGCTCTTCTTTGATTCGATGGACGGCACTTTTGTTGATGTCGATCCTGACGATGGCTTCTGCCTCTATCTTATGAATGATTGGAGCATTTGCACGGAATCTTCCTGATCACGCTCGTGTTTCTCACAGCACTGTCGCCCGACAGTGCTGTTTTATTTATAGTATGATGTGGGTATGACCGTTACGAATACAAAAATTATTTTCACTATCGGTATCGACGAAGTCGGTCGTGGCCCTATTGCTGGCCCGGTGGCGGTCGGCGCTTTTGTGTTTTTGAAATCGGGAGCCAATAGATTGTTTCGCGGGGTCAAAGAATCGAAGCAATTATCTGAACATAAAAGGGAAGAATGGTTCGCACGCATTCAGACAGCGCAAAAGGCTGGCCATGTCGATTTCTGCGTCACTTTCCAAAGTGAAAAAATCATAGATACCAAGGGGCTCTCGTACGCTATCAAAACAGCCCTTCTTACTTCTTTGTATGCACTCAAGATAAAACCAGGGCGCGCACAAGTCCTTCTTGATGGAGGGTTGAGGGCGCCTGCGAATTATACAAATCAGAAAACAATCGTTAAAGGGGATGAAAAGGAGATGGTTATTGCGTTAGCTTCAATATGCGCGAAGGTTTTACGTGATAGGAAAATGAATCTGTTGGCTAAGAAATTCCCGACGTATGGATTTGATCGGCATAAGGGCTATGGGACGCGAGCGCATTATGCGGCGATAAAGAAATACGGGACACTCGGGGTGCACCGGAGAAGTTTTTTAAACTAATTCTTAGTTCCTCTTTTTGTGCCCGGGGTGGGAATCGAACCCACAAGACCTTGCGGTCGACAAATTTTAAGTCTGTTGCGTCTACCAATTTCGCCACCCGGGCGTTCCGTATATTAAATTGTGGAGCCCCGCAAGGGGACTGCGATTTGTACCCAATCGCTGTCGCTCTTGGACAAATCGGGAGGCCACGGCGAGAATCGAACTCGCGTATAGCTCTTTTGCAGAGAGCCGAATTACCACTTTTCTACGTGGCCGTATGCCAATCCTACACGTTTTTTGATAACTCGTCTATTCGCTGGCGGTTCTTTTCGCCGACGTCTATGGCCACTTCAAAGAAGGGAACGTGGCCAATGCGTGATTTTTCCATGACATATTGGCGGAATTCAGTCAGCTGTCGGTGAGCAAAATCAATAACAGCTGCCTCCTGTGTCTCAGGAAGAACCGTCATCAAGATCCGTGCTTTTGAGCCTTTATTGAACACTTCAACATCAGTGATGGTTATCATCGACTGGCGATTTGATTCGCGCAAAAAATACTCAGCTGCAAGCTCGCGGATGATTTCCTTTAGTTTGTTGTCTTTTTGGTTCATATTATTTTTCGACAGTACGGACTGCTTCGATGCGATCACCTGGTGCGAGTTCAAACTTTGCTTCCAGCATCATGCCAAATTCAAATCCTTCACGAACCTCATCAACAGTCTTCTTTGCTTGCTGGAGTCCGCGGATTTTGCCACGGCCGATCAGAGTTTCCCGCCGCATGATTCGAACTTCGTTGCCACTCTCGATGAGGCCCGTTTCAACTTTTCCGCCGAGAACCTGTTTGTCCTTTTCTTTTGAGAATAATGCAAGGATTTTTGCACGCCCCGTCATTTCTTCAACATATTCTTTGGGTATTTTTGCGGTAAGCTCATCTTTCACATACTGTGTAAGCTCATAGATAATTTTGAAGTTGCTGACCTGGATTGGGACAGGAGAGCGTTCAATCATAGCAGCAGCTTTCTTTTCTGGAGGAGCATTGAAACCGATGATATATATACTTGGATCACCAGCCGCAACCTTGATATCATTTTCATTGATGTCACCAATACCCTCTGAAACAATTTTGAGGTGGACACGGTCATGAGAAATCTTGGCAAGTTCATGCTTGATACCATCCAAACTACCAATAACATCGGCTTTGATGATGATGGGCATACTAACAATCTTTGATTCTTCCGATGCATCCTCGCTTGTTTTTGGGGTAGTCTGCTGAGTCGATTTCTTGGCTAGGTCTTTGAGTTCGGCGCGGTGTTGCTCTGCTAATTTTTCAGCTTCTTTTTTACTCGATACAGTTGTGAATTCAATACCGCATGCCGGCATCTCATTCCAACCAAGCACACAGATCGGCATCGAGGCCGTCGCTGCGTCTATTTTGTCACCTTTGAAATCCTCGATAAATCGAACAGGGGTGAATGCTGTTCCAGCAACGACGAATGAACCAACTTCGAGATGACCATTCTTGAGTAGAAGAGTAGCGGAAATACCTTTGCGTGTATCGAGTGCGGTTTCAATCACTGCGCCGGTTGCAGGTACGTTTGTATCTGCCTTGAGATCTGCGAGTTCAGCTACCAATATGATCATATCGAGTAGTTCAGGGATACCAGCTCCACTCACCGATGAAATAGCTACACAAGGAACGTCGCCACCCCAACCCTCAACATATATTTCATGTTCACCGAGACTCTGTTTGGTGCGATCAATGTCGGCAT
>CAYPPJ010000004.1:0-85709 GCA_964412585.1 uncultured Candidatus Saccharibacteria bacterium
CATTGGTGCCTGAAACCGTAAGTGCGGTGGTTGAAGCGTATGGGAAGGTGGAGGCTGTAGAGGTGGTGGCGGTGAAGTACGCGCCAACAACCTGACCAACGACGGAGAGTTGGGCGTATGGAGAAGAAGTACCAATACCCAATCTGCCAGCCGACGTCAAGCGCATTTGCTCAATAGCGGCTGGCCCAGGTGCACGCGACCATATCATTTCCTTTCCATGTTGATTCATGACAGGATTACCAAGATTATCAATGTCCATGGAGAAATACTCCAAACTATCACCGTTATCGGTAAACTGGATTACACGCTCAGGATTCACATCAGTTGATGATGCGGTCTTCCCAAAACGGAACATTGCCCCCGATCCATACAATTCAGCACTAATCTTGCCATTATTCCCACTCAATGGAGTTATGTAGTCCAACCCAACCAGACCCTTCCCGAAACGGCCACCAGGAAATACTTCGGTAATCGCAGATCCTGATGAGTCATCGACACGAAACGTCTTGCTCATGTATTCAAACGAAGCAGTACCCGCATCAGTCAGTCCTCCATCGTGCACAAAATGTGTGTTATCAAGTATTTCTATAACGAGTCCGTATTCATCATTTGAGGTGTCGTGAACATAATCACCTACATGAAGTTCTGTGGTAAACACAGTTCCAACTCCAACAATGACATTGTTTGTTGTATTGGTGATAGTTCCTGTCCCCGTGGTAAATGTGCCTGCCGAAGCAATCTCAACACGAGCTTGTGGACTCACTGTGCCAAATCCAAAATTAGCATCATTATTTATAAACGAAGTATTATTTGCTGTAAGTTTAATCTTTGTTGAGTTTGAATTCTTGATCGCGAGATCTCCATTATTTGGTCCGTCCTCACCAATACTGAATATGGATGAAAGTTGTGAGCTATTAGAGCGAATATCGAATATAACACCCCAGGGGGTATTACTCTGGATTTGAAGCTTTGCCGTCGGTGTCGTAGTACCAATACCAACATTTGCACCTGTTACCGTAGCAAGAGCGAGAGCGCCAGCAAATGTAGATGTGGCAGTTGAGGATGTTGCGGTAAAGTATGCGGCTGTTGGTCCACTGGTTGCAGTCAACGTAGTAGCATTGATCCACGAGGTCAACATTCCGGCTGTGCCACCAGTAACACTGGCACCGCTTGAGATACCAAGTGATGAGGTGGCTACCCATGTAGAAACTGATCCGTTGGTCTGGAGGACCATGCCGTTTGTTCCCAATGATCCAGTGGTATCATACAACTTACTGATAGTAAGACCTGTGGTTGAAGCAAATGGGAAAACTGAGGCGGTGGTGGTGGTTGCGGTGAAGTACGCACCAACAACCTGACCAACGACGGAGAGCTTGGCGTATGGCGAGGTGGTGCCGATACCGACGTTGCCATTATTATAGAGTGTCAGATTTTCAGTCACCACATCACTACTCGAAGTATAGAAATGCAGTGAGTTAGTCCTCGTTGTATCATTTGTTGCACCGTCACGACTAGCAACAATCGACGATCCTCCATAGAGGACTCCTGAGGCACCACTTCCTAGAAAAGCAAAATCGATACCAACTCTTGCATTTATAAGGTTACTTGGATTGACAACACGCAATGGTAGGCGATTCGTCGACGCTCCGTCGTGGTAATAAATAGTTTGGGTACCATTATTTTGTCCATTTAGAGATCCAAGATCCATATTTACTTCAGAACTACTCGAAGCATTCAGCTTGAAAGGACAAACAGCTGGTCCTCCTGTAAGGACAGCGTTGTTATAACTTGGATCAATACAGGTTGATGGCGCTGTAGCGCTACCAATATTATATATAGCCCCTTCGTATGCCCCACTTTCGCGTACGAATTTCATAGCAACTCCGTCTGAACCACCACCGCTTCTGGTGAGAATAAATTTATAATCAAGACCACCAACAGAAGTACCGTCTCGATTAACAACCAGTCCGTTTGTGACTGCTAGTCCTGAGTTCCCTGTAACCAACAGCCCTCCAGCAAACGTACTCGTCGCCGTCGTACTCGTCGCAGTAATATACGCGACCGTCGGACTGGTTGATGCAGCAAGAGCATTGGTACCACCAACTGAGTAGAGCCAGCCTTGTCCGAAGGTGGTTGCTCCGGTACCACCTTGTGAGACACCGAGAGTGCCGAGGAGTGATGAGAATGCGAGACCGAGTGATGATGTTGCAGTCAGCGCATATGTCCCATTGGCTTGGCCAACAAGGATGTTGCCATATGAAGGAAGTGTTGAGAGACCGGTACCTCCGTATGCGACAGAGAGCGTTGAGGAGGCGGAGACGGTACCACTGATACCTTGGAGGATGCCAGTGAGTGTTCCGACTTTAAGTCCATTGGTGCCTGAAACCGTAAGTGCGGTGGTTGAAGCGTATGGGAAGGTGGAGGCGACTGATGTTGAAGTCGCGGTAAAGTAGTTGGCGCGAACATCTTGATTAAAGACACCGCGACCGTCGACTGACAATTTTGCATATGGCGAGGTGGTGCCGATGCCGACGTTACCTGCATTGGTCACATTCAATATATTTCCTGTTGTTGCACCGTTACTTGTAATGTGAAGGTAATCGCCTGTATTCCCTGCACGCTTCTGAAGAATTTCAACTGCGGTAAGAGCGTTATCAGAGGTCGCGGCGACTTGGAACGTATTGCCCGCAACGCCCGCTGTATTCCAATTTGCCCTCCAGAAATAGTCAGAGGTTGATGTACATGATCCAGTATTTATACAGCCAATATAAACGTTTGAGACCGCTTCGTTGCCAAGAGATATACCCCAGTCTCCTGCGCCACTGCGACGGAAACCAATGAGTGTTTTAGGAAATGTACTGCCCACAACATCCAATTGCGCGTATTGAGGATTTGAAGTTCCGACACCAACGGTTCCCGCAAAATATGCCGTACCTGTAGTTGTCGCACCACCTGAGATGGTCAGTCCTCCTGCTTGTGTACCGTTACCGATGGTCGTTGAAGCAGACGAGAGAAAGCCGTTGGTGAAGGTGAGGACGGTGGTGGTTGCATTAGATGGGAATAGGTAGCCGAAGTTTGAATAGTCAGTACCAGGAGTTGCAGCAACTACTTGACCCAGTGAGTTGGTCTTCAAAAGACTGGAGGTGACCGAGGTGACGGCAAGGTTAGTGGTGGTGGCGACACTTGATACAATCAAGTTTGTTGTTGAGGCGGTAGTAGAGACAGTGAGGGCGGAGGTTGAGGCGTACTGAGTATATAGATGATTATATCGAGATGATATAGAGCCTAAATTATACGTGATATCACCATCAGGAATAATGTCTCCCATGATTTGGGCAGAAAGCAAATTTAACGCACCATTGATTGCTATGACATCTGAGGTAAGATTCATCTGGCCTCCACCACCAGCAACCAAAGAGAGAACGTTATCCGCATTAGAATTGTATACGTAGGCATTAGAGTTATCCCCAAAATACAGCTTATTTGTACCAGCAACCGTGGTCGTATTGTTGAATGTAGCAATACCATTTGTCTTCAAATTTCCTTGGAATAGTGATGTACCCGTCGTACTCGTCGCAGTAATATACGCGACCGTCGGACTGGTTGATGCAGCAAGAGCATTGGTACCACCAACTGAGTAGAGCCAGCCTTGTCCGAAGGTGGTTGCTCCGGTACCACCTTGTGAGACACCGAGAGTGCCGAGGAGTGATGAGAATGCGAGACCGAGTGATGATGTTGCAGTCAGCGCATATGTCCCATTGGCTTGGCCAACAAGGATGTTGCCATATGAAGGAAGTGTTGAGAGACCGGTACCTCCGTATGCGACAGAGAGCGTTGAGGAGGCGGAGACAACACCATTGATTGCTTGGAGATTGCCGGTGAGTGTTCCGACTTTAAGTCCGTTCGTTCCTGAGACGGTGAGTGCTGTGGTTGAAGCGTATGGGAAGGTCGATGCTGTAGAGGTGGTTGCGGTGAAGTAGCCGGCAGTTGCACTGTTGCCAAGTAATGATGAGCCTTCGACTGAGAGACGAGCTCCTGGGGTTGTGGTGCCGAGGCCAACGTTGCCGGAAGAATCGATGATAAAACGAGTTGTAGTAGCAAAACTTGAAACACTTGAGACTCGGAATAACGCAGACGTTCCGTTATTTGCGCCCGCAACATCGAGACGCGCAAGAGGTGTCGACGTGCCGACACCAAAATTATTTATGTTCGTGAATGCGTAGTTCGATGTACCGTTACCATAAAACTCGAAAGCGTTGTTAAGTCCAATATTGTCCTGCATTACCAATCGGTTGGTAGTATTTCTCGAAATCGTGAACGCCGCTTGAGTTGTCGGACCATCCCAATTTATCAAGAAACCATTCGGTTTGAGATCAATGTATTGGGTACTTGAATTACGAATACGAATCTGTTTATTAACCTGCAAGCCGATCGATCCTGTGCCAAAAAGGTTTTGATCGTACAAGATATTGACGCCGCCAGCAGCATTACCGATTGATAATGCATCAAAACTGGTCGCACTACTCTGAATACCAACCAGTCCGCCAGGTGTGGTTGTCCCAATCCCCACATTCCCTCCAAAGTACGCATTCCCTGTCGTAGTTGCACCACCAGAGATGGTGAGACCTGTTGTTTGTCCTCCTGTACCAATAGTAGTAGAGGCGTATGAGGTAAGACCGCCGTTGAAGGCAAGGAGTGTAGTAGTAGCGTTATTTGGGAAGAGATAGGCAAAGATGTTAGCTGCAGTGAGGTAGTCAGATCCGGCAATAGCGGCAGTGAGTTGACCTGTTGCAGTAGTCTTGAGGAGACTGGAGGCTATACTTGAGACAATGAGGTTGGTGGTTGAAGCGAGACTTGATACTGTGAGTGCAGTGGTTGAAGCGTATGGGAAGGTCGATGCTGTAGAGGTGGTTGCGGTGAAGTAGCCCGCAATTGCCTGATTGCCTAGGGACGAAGAACCTTCAACTGAAAGTTTGTAGAACGGGGTGGAGCTGCCAATACCAAAATTTGTTCCTGTGACCGAATACCCATTTGTTGAATCAATATTCAACGCAGTAGTTGACCTACTAATCGAAAAGCTTCCATTCTGGGTAATAGTGCTTCCCGTAATTTGCCATTGCCTTCCTCCAGTGACAATAATTCCCAAACCACTATTGTTATAAAACTTTGCAAAGAAATCTCCATCCTGATCTGCAAGAGTCATCAGCGGATTTGACAGACTGGAGGTGCCATCTATTTCGAGTTTTGCGCCCGGCGTTGTTGTCCCAATACCAACATTTCCTCCCGAGACTGCAAGGTTAACTCCACCCGCAAACGTACTCGTCGCCGTCGTACTCGTCGCAGTAATATACGCGACCGTCGGACTGGTTGATGCAGCAAGAGCATTGGTACCACCAACTGAGTAGAGCCAGCCTTGTCCGAAGGTGGTTGCTCCGGTACCACCTTGTGAGACACCGAGAGTGCCGAGGAGTGATGAGAATGCGAGACCGAGTGATGATGTTGCAGTCAGCGCATATGTCCCATTGGCTTGGCCAACAAGGATGTTGCCATATGAAGGAAGTGTTGAGAGACCGGTACCTCCGTATGCGACAGAGAGCGTTGAGGAGGCGGAGACAACACCATTGATTGCTTGAAGATTGCCGGTGATAGAACCAACAGTGAGAGTGTTCGTAGTCAGACCTGCGGTAGCATTGACTGCCCCATTGAATGTTTGCGCGCCAGTGAACGTATTCGAGGAATATGTCTTGGGTATAGTCGAAGAAGCGTGGACAAAGGCCTGTACGCGAGAATCCAAATAGTAGAGATTCGATCCTTCTGCCACGTTGGTTGTGGAAAGACCCAGAGATGAGGTAGCGAGCTGTTGCCATCCAACACCAGAATACGCACCAACAAGAACAGAGCCAGATGTCGGACTCGTAATTCCTGTTCCACCATATCCGGCTGACAAACTAGTGGTTGCAGAAACCGTGCCGGCTATAGCCTGGAGAGGGCCTGAAATAGCTCCGACCTTCAACGAGTTTGAGGCAATAACATTTGAACTTGATGCTGTTCCGGAAACGGTGAGGGCGGTTGAAGATGCGTATGGCAACGTCGACGCTGTTGATGTTGTCGCCGTGAGATATCCCGCAACAATCTGACCATTAACAGAGAACGTTGCATACGGCGTACTGGTACCGATACCGACATTTCCATTTGAAAGTGCCGTGAAAACACTTGCTGAATTTGCACCAAAGAGTTCAGCAATCTTCCCTGCACCTGTCTGAACAATATTCAAGAACGTAGAACTCGATGAAGTTGCATTCTGTGTATCACTCCTGAAGAACTGCGAAGAGCTCAAACCTTGCAATGTCTCCGCGACGAATGCTGCTGGTACTGCCCCAAACTTTTTGCGGGGAGTCATTTCACCATCCCATGACGGGGTCGTTCCTGAGCCACCAATTTCAATACCGACGTACAAGGTCTGGTTGAAATCAACTCCAGTGAGCGGTGTCGTGCTACCGAGCATGGTGCTAAACAATCCATTGGTAATGGTAATACGATTGTTTGTACCAGTGCCATTACAGGTGCTTCCACTATCCGGCGAATAACACCACGTCTCTGTCCAAATTGGTGATCCTCCAGTCGCTGTTGTATACAACTTGAAACGAATATTGTAACCCCCGTCAGTAACTGCCACATTCGATGCGTTGGTGAGCTTGCCTTGATAGTTGATCTGACGATTGAAAGCCGCGTTCGCTGAAAATGCATAGACAGACAAAACACCCACTACGATCGTAATGAAGGTAACGAATATTTTTATGTGTCTATTTATAAAGGTCATTTTTCTGGTGAAAGATCGAGTGACGGTGGAAGAACTGTTTGTGGTCGGTCAGTATCGTTGTGTCGGCGTGACAAGAGAACAATGAGCACAATGATGAACAAGATGAAGAACAGGAATCCATATGGATCAAAACCTCGACGAATGTCTGCGGTAGCCGAGAATACGAGAGCTCTAATATTTCCGTGGATACGTTTGAGGCCTTGGTTTTGATAATCAAGAACAACTATGCTGAGTACGTAGTTTCCCGAACGTCCAAGTGAACCGATAGTCGCTTCGTAATACGTCTTGTCTGCATTCGCACGAAGTAGGAATGGAAATACTTTCGTTGAATCTTCGGGATCTGCCATCGTGAATGCGATGGTCTTCAAAATCTCTGGGACCTTGTCGTACTTGAGACGGATGGTGAGAGGCACGCCTCCATTGATTGCTATCGTTTCATTTCCAATGTTGATGAGGATTCTTCCCTGCTGTATGAAATCAAAATCTGAAAGTGTCAGCTGTGCAATGATCGGATCTACTTTTGATGCATTTGGGAGCGACTCAAACGGGTCCTTTCCAGGAATTCCCGCAACCTCTCCTTTGCTGACAATGCGAGCCTGTGAGAGCGCGCCTGATGAGAAGACGCCAGCGGCATCTCGCGCAAAGATTGCGTAATAATATGTCGTACCCGATTTGACCGACTCATCTTTGAACTGAGTCGATGCTCCTTCATATATCGGCACGCCATCATTTGGATCGCGTGGGAAAAACTTTTCCGAACGGACAATGCGAACGCTCTTGAATCGCGGATCGACTGGATTGACCCATGACAACTGAATGTAGGAATCAAAAGGTACTGCTGAAAAGTGTGATGGGTTTGGCAGTGGAGAGACGACTGCTGGACTCTTTGTGGTAAACATAACTTCCGCAAAGATCGAGTATCCGCGACTGTCAGTGACTTCGATCTTGCCAAAATATGTTGTACCGTCTTGCAGACCAAGAATCGTAATCTCATGTTCCTTTCCATAAAACAGAACCGATATCGAACCTGCCTCATATTCATGTGTCTTGCCCCAGTAGACCTTCGCCTGTGTTGCAACATTGGTTAGAAATGTGATATCAGCTTGATGCTCCTCAGTCTTCACGACAAGATTTGAGATTGATGGAGGAATAGAACCTATGCTTCCATTTCCACCACCTGATGGCGGAGTTACCGGAGGGATCACAACTGCCGATGTAGTTGCCGTTGCTGGACCTGACTGGCTCGAGAGATTATTCGATAAGTCTATAGCGGCCACCGTGTAGGTGTATGCCGTTTCAGCGGTCAATCCTGTATCTGAGTATGTCGTGCCTGCAGTGCTCGCGATAAATACGGCGTCTCTATATATATAGTATCCCGCAAGAATGAAGTCATCAGTTGAAGGGCTCCAGGTGAGATCAATCTGCGATGAGGAGACTGCGGTCGCCGTAAGATTTGCCGGAACTGTCGGAGCAGTCGTATCTGATCCATATGTCGTCAATGATGTTGTGAAGGTGCTTTGTGCCTGTTGCGCAGCGAACGTACTCATCGGGGCGATTTGCGCCACGAACAATGCGACCATGATCGCGCCTGTTATTGTTTTGATGAGTGCATTACGCATAATCGAAAGTACTATTTGAACTAATTAGAGCGGGATGACAGTGATAGTAGTTGTTGCGGTGTACACGCCATCAACCTGAATGTGATTGCTTCCTGATGCAGCGCGGAAATTGAGTGTCGTTACAATGCCGCTTGGATGATTTGCTGACGTGCGTGTATTGATAGTCTTTGGTGATGTCGACAATCCATCCCAGCACGAAAGCGTGACATCTCCTGAACCCACACCACAGGTGCCTGAACCATTGTCTTTGAAACGCTGATCTATGTCTGTCCCTTCAGCAGTAAATGCGAACGATGAATTTGTAGCCGCATTTACGAAAGTGAAATCCGGAACTGCGCCACTTGGGACATAATCAGCGAAACTATCGAGAGCTGAGACGAGGGCTGGCGAAGAGCTAGCTGTGATCGTCGCGGTATATCCGGCAGAATTGTCAGTGGTCACTCTAAAGTTGGTCGACCCATTTGACGTTCCTCCGGTAACACCTCCAATATTTGGAGACATGGTGACATTGCTTGCTGGCACCACCGCGATAACACTTTCCTGCATCTGCTGATATCCGGCTTTCATAACATAGTTCGTACTTGAAGAGAGACCGGTCGCAACCTCTCCAAGGGTATCTTCGGTGACAAATGATGCTGAACCCGATCGTACGCCGCCGAAGTTTACGCTATCGCTTTGTATCTTATAGTTTGAACTCGACATTGCTTGTCCATATGCATCTTGGGCAAGAACGGATACCATCGCGATAATAGCGAAACATGCGGCGGCGTATTGTATTCTGTGTGGGTTCTTAGTCATAGATTACCTACGCTTTTTAGAGACGATTGAGAATCGTGTTGCGATCCAGCGAATGCCTCCGATGATGACGATCAGGATAATGAGGATAAAGACGATAATCTTCCATGGAATAACCCAGAAGACAATATCGGCAGAATCGATCAAGTTGTCGTACCCACGATTGATCTGTGCGTGAGCTACGTAGCGACCAAAGAGGAATGGTGGGTTCCACAAGACCTCACGGAAGCGGAGTGATTGCGGCATCGCGAACCATGCTTCGACATCGATATTACCGACAGTCGAACCGAGCATATTCTTGACGGCGATCGTACCGAATGGGTCAAGGTGAACATTTCCTTCGTTTTGATACAGAAGGTTGAAAGAGACCGGGTCAGAATTCCACAATATCGTTCGGTTACCACCAAGCGAAAATGCAGTAAGTTTTCCATCAACCTGGACGGGACCTTTGACGCGAACAAAGAAGAGCGTGCCAATGCGTGTAATGATCGGGCTCGTACCTACTGATCCGGAATCATTGTTTGCCGCACCTGGCTTGGTGACAGTACCTACGACAACACTGCCGTACATACCTCCTGGTTGCGCATCTGCAGGAACATTGATAGTCACGGAAATGCGAGCTTTGTGTCCGTGAGGAATATCGATGCTCGTCGTCGATATGCGGAGTGAATCGCGGAGTGAATACGGACCGCGATCATTACCAAGCAACATGACTGGACGCTGCAAGTCGCGAGACCCTTTGAAGTCTTCTTCGACTAACGTGAATGTCTTGTCAAAGCCGAGACGGTTTGAAACACTCAATTGAAACGTCCTCGATTCTCCTGGACTCATCTCAACGTCGATCTTTCCTGGACCAACAACGAAGTCTTTGTATGCCACGTTGTCAGGCAATGCCTCCATGGATACTTGCGCATGCGCAGGAATACTGACGGCACAGATCATCGCAATCGTGAACAGAGCTATCTGAATGTATCTTGAAGTTAGGGACATGTTAGTTAACTGTTGCCGTCAGTGTAGTCGTGGCGACATAAGTATCATCCGGAATCACAGGACTTGGGTTCGGCATAATCTTCACGCGGAACTTGAGCGTGGTTGTCGCACCCGAGGCTGGAGTCTGGTAGTTACGGTTGATAATCGTAAGCGGAGTTGAGGTTGCACCAACCCAGCAGGCATTCGCGGTATCGTTTGAACCAGTACCACACGCACCCGCGTTGTTATCCTTGAAGAGAGCTGGCAGATCTGATGTAGTCGACGCCTCCACGGTATAGCCAAAGTACGCCCTATTTGTTGGGACGTTGAAGTTATAGTCCGCCGCGAATGATGACGATGTCGCGTAGGCTGGAATGTAGTTCGTTGAACTCGCGTTTCCAATCATGCCGAGCGATGAGCTCGCGGTCAGCGTCATGGTGTAGCCGAGGTGATCGTTCGTCTGAACAATGACCTGGGTGCCGCCATCAGATGTACCTCCAGTAATACCTCCCAACGATGGGCTCAGTATCACGTTCGAGGCCGGTGTGCTGAATGAGACCTCTGAGGTAATCGTTTGAGAGATAGTGAACTGGCTTGTGGCCGTCGTAGCACTCAAACTGATTGCCGGTTCAGCAAGCAAGAAAAGAACAGCTACAATGAGGAGCGCTGTGAATCCTTGGCGAACTGAACTGTTTATAAGCTTAATCATATATTTTTTATGTGTTAATAATTTTCGACCAAACTGAAACTTTCGTTTCAGTGGACTGAACCCTTCGAATAAGGTCCAACCCACCAGCACGAAATCACGGCGAACTGCCGTTTGTTTTGTCGCCAGATTTGATTGGAACAAGAACGTACATGAAGTCTTTGCCGCTCGACTTGCGGAAGACTGGAGTAATAACACCTGCGGTTCCACTCTGATCAGGATGGACCGCTACGTCATCAGAAAATGTATTGCGAAGCTGTTCTGTGCGCGCAGCATCCTGTGCCGCATCTCCTGTCGAAGGAGCAACAACCATGCCGTACTCTGTGCCGTGGACAGAAATAGGATCAACCGTACGAACAGTAAGATCGCGGCTCTTGATGATGCGCGCAACAACAGCCTCGTATTGCTGTTCAAAAAAAGCAACGATGGCTTGTGCTGTCGAATAGACACCGGCCACTGATGAGTTGTTGACCGCAACATTTCCCGCACCACCAATGTATGAGATCGTCATTGATGCGACAAAAATGAAAACGACTATAAAAGCCAGCGTCAAAACTGAAGTTCGAATCGGGTGAGAAATTTTTTCACCCTGAGCAGCAGCGCGTAATGTCGAACGCGAGACCGTCGGATATGGTGAGAGAACAGCTTTAGAAGATTTTGTACTTACTGGTGACTGGCGAGAAAGTTTTCGGAACTCAGCCTCACGCTGTTCCTGTTCAATCTTGCGCATATGAGCAAAGACCGACTGCTCAGTCACGAACCAAGTATGACCGATCATCTTTGCATCGAGTTTGCCTGAACGACAGAGCTGCCCTATGTAGTCAGCGGAATATCCGGACATCTCTGCAGCACGTCGTGCTGAGATCCTACCAACTTCGTCAGATGAAGTATCCTCATCTACACCCGTTTTGCTCGAGGATAATTTCTTGAAGTTTAATGCCCTGTTTTTGAAGGATTCAGCAGAGGCTGAAATGGCCTGGTGAGCAACTAAAGACTCCTCAGTTATGAACCAGGTGTGACCAAACATTTTTCCGTCCAATTTTCCTGCTCGACAAAGCTGTCCGATGTAGTCAGAAGAATAATCCGAGACTTTGGAAGCTCGTTTAGACGAGATGTATTTTTTACCTTGAAAAATAACGGTATGTTTCATGTGTCTCGTTTATAATTATAACTGACTTTCGCTCAAAAAAATCCGCAGAAATTCTGTGGACAACTGATACATGGATCTCAAAAAAATGGTATTATATTTTCAGTTCGAAAGGAGCGAAAAATGACCTCAATTTCAGTTTAGAACGACCTAAGTACCATCTTTTTTGAGAAAAATGAATTTTTTTCTAAAAAATCACCAAAAAACGAAATCCATTTTGAGCCATTTTAAAACTTTTTATTTAGGCTTTAAATTAATTATTAAATAACATTATAAACCTTATAAATATTGATATTTATTGCTATATAATACTATTTAATTTATAATGTATAGTAAGGTTTAATAATCTTTAAAATATATGGACATCACCAACATAAAACTTATAACCATCCAGCAGGCAGCCAAGATTTTAGGTGTTACGCCACTGACTCTTCGCAACTGGGACAATAGTGGCAAGTTCGAGGCCTCAAGACACCCTATCAATAACTATCGGGTCTACAAGCTTGCTGACATAGAGAAGCTCCTTATGGAGATCGAGGCAAGCAAAGGTAAGCGTCCTAACAAGAAGCAGGTCCGTAAGCTGGTAGTACAGCACCTGGAGGCATAGGTTACTAGAATATTTTTAGGCAATAAAAATAAGGGTTTGGTGAGATTGTCGAAGCGGAGAAATACCTGTAAACTTGAGTAATTACTGAAGCACTAGTATGGACCAAAAATATATTCCCACAATTGGTTTAGAAATTCATGCAGAGCTCAAGACAGCTTCCAAGATGTTTTGTGCCTGCAAGAATGATCCTGATGAGGAAAAGCCAAATGCAAATGTCTGTCCGATTTGTTTGGGCAACCCCGGCACACTCCCTGTTCTCAACATGAAGACTATCGAGCACGTGCTCAAGGTTGGCGTCGCTGTAAACGGCAAGCTCGCTGATTTTACTGAGTGGGATCGTAAAAATTATTTTTATCCCGATATTCCAAAGGGCTACCAAATCAGTCAGTACAAGTACCCCCTCGTCTCCGACGGTGAGCTCGCTGGTGTCGCGCTCGAACGTATTCATTTGGAAGAAGACACGGCACAGTCGACTCACGACACGCATCACAAAAGTTTGGTGAACTTCAATCGAGCAGGTGTACCGTTGATGGAGCTCGTGACGAAGCCCGTCATTCATGATGCCGCAACTGCAGTTCGTTTTGCAAAAGAACTTCAGTTGCTCCTCCGTTACCTCGGTGCCGGTGAAGCCAACATGGAAAAGGGCGAGATGCGAGTTGAGGCAAACATTTCTGTCGCCTCCCCTGCTGATACTGCTGCAAGTAAGTTTGGTACAAAAACAGAAGTTAAAAATCTAAACTCATTCCGTGCTGTCGAACGTGCGATTGAGTTCGAGATCGAGCGTCAGACCGCAATGCTTGAGTCTGGTGAAAAGGTCGCGCAAGAGACGCGTGGTTGGGATGATGGTGCCAACGAGACGTACTCACAGCGAAGCAAGGAGAGTTCACACGACTACCGCTACTTCCCCGATCCTGATATACCAAAACTCAAACTTTCTGAGGTTGCTGCATTTTCAGTTGATACGTTGAAAAAAGAGCTCCCAGAACTTCCATGGGCAAAACGTGAGAGATACAAGAATGATTATGCGATGACGGACAAGGAGGTTGCGGTGTTTGTGGAGACACCTGAGCTCGCAATTTACTTTGAGTCGATCATTTCTGTGTTCAAGGGTGACTCAAAAGCTATAAAGTTGGCTACAAATTATCTTCTCACAGACTATCTGAAGCTCGTAAAGGATGTTGTTGATGCTTCTGCGGGCACCAAAACGGACTATTCATCTATCTTGAATACTGTTAGCCCCGCTCAATTTGCTGAACTTATCGGTATGATTGCAGCTGGAGATATCAATTCCCGTGGTGCAAAAGATATTTTGGGCATGATGTTCAAAGAAAAAGACGCCTCAGCTAAGCAACTCGCAGAGAAACATAACCTTATCCAGAAGAGTAACGCCGATGATCTTATTCCTATTATTGAGAAAATACTTGTGGATAATCAAAAGGCCGTTACCGAGTACAAGGCCGGCAAGCTCGCTTCCCTACAGTTCCTCACTGGTCAGGCCATGAAGGCCACAAAGGGTGCGGGCAATCCGGAGGTGGTGAAGAAAATACTGTTGGAAAGACTTGGGTAATCGACGCTTGTATGCTTATTACAGAACAAAAACTTGTCGTACGATCTCGAGGCATCATTATACATGACGAAAAATTATTGACTGTAAAACACGCCCCCAATAGCGCATTCTACGCTTTACCAGGAGGACATATTGAACATGGTGAAGACCCGAGAGAATGCATGGCACGTGAGCTAGAGGAGGAACTGGGAATTCGGGGACAGGTTGGTAGACTACTTTATGTAAATACTTTTATGGATAGTGGTATCCACTCTGTAGAATTCTTCTTTGAAATTATCAATTCTGCTGCATATGCTGGTATGGAACGAGCCACAGGCCTTCTCGGCAAAGAGATCCACGAGGTACGATGGATTGGTCCAACGGAAAACGTACGTATTCTGCCTTCTAAAATTGATACGGACCTACGAGATGCCACGCTACTTTCTGACTCGGTCAGGTTCATCAAGGGTTAGCCCTTCAACCTCTTCACCAACTCCTCACCAAGCTTCTTGATCGAAGCATCATCGAGCACAGTCACTTCGAGCATATCCTCGCCGTACTTTTTAAGCGTCTTTCGTGCTGCCTTTATTTTCTTTTCATCTACCATATCAGTTTTCGTCAGAATAATAACTTCCTGTTTATCTGGGAGCCCTTCGCCATATTTTTCCAGTTCACGGCGCACTGTGAGATATGCCTCCTTCACGTCTTCATTTTCCAATGAAACAAGGTGCAGCAACACCTTCGTGCGCTTCACGTGACGCAGGAATTTGTGCCCGAGACCCTTCCCTTCGGAAGCGCCCTCAATAAGTCCTGGAATGTCAGCGAGGATATAGCCTCCACGGAGAGCGCCGAGGTTTGGATCGAGTGTCGTAAAAGCGTAGCTGCCCACCTTTGCATGAGCAGACGTGAGTGCATTCAACAGGCTAGATTTGCCAGCATTCGGCAGTCCTATAAGGCCCGCGTCAGCAATCAAGTTCAAGTCCACCTTAAAATCTGCCTCTTCACCTGCCATACCATCGGTTGATTGCTCCGGCTTTACATTGGTAGAAGCTTTGAAATGTTCATTACCCAAACCCCCACGGCCACCATGAAGAATCTTGGAGACCTGACCATCCTCCACCAATTCAACAACTCGGCTTGATGAGAGATTCGTCACGATAGAGCCTATAGGCAGATCGACGTACTTATCTTCACCCGCCTTTCCCTGCATACTCCAATTTGCACCATCAACACCATCAGTCGCCTTAAACTGTTTGACCGATTTGTGGCGTGCGAGAATATTGATATCGCGGACGGCACGAACGTAGACATCCCCGCCTGGTCCGCCATTGCCTCCAGCAGCACCCGCAAATTCTTTGCCCTTTTCATGGCGCCATCGAACAACGCCGGTGCCACCGTCGCCAGCTTTCGCATGGAACTGTAATTCGTCTATAAATGCCATATTAGTGAATTACCGAGTCGTTATTAGTTTTTTGCTCTGTTCGTATATCAGTAAATGATGTGCGGTAAAGCTCAAGCAAGGTAAACAATACGACGAGAATGACTGGGCCCAGGACAAGGCCTACGATGCCAAAGGTGATCAAACCTCCCAATACTGAAAGCAGAACGAGGAATGGGTGGATATGGATGCCGCGATTCATAAGTACCGGGCCGAGCATATGATCGATGAGGGTAACTGCGGCATAGCCCCAGATGAGCATGCCAACTGCATACATTGGTGTACCAGATATATAGAGATACGCAGCTGCGGGTAGCACCACGAGACTGGTACCAAATCCAGGGATCAATGCTGTAATAGCCGCGAGCGTTCCCCACAATGCGGGAGCCGGTATGCCAAATGTGTAAAACGCCAATCCAAGAACGACTCCCTCAAGCAAACTCACCACCATTGTGCCAGCAAACACTGAGCGGACCGCGCGTTTGAACACTCGAGTGATGTATTCGTCATTACTATCCAAAAGTGGACTCCAGGAAATAAACATCTTTTTGAGGATGGAGCCGTCACGCAAGAAGTAATAGAAGGACAAAAGAAACACCAAGGCATATCCAGCTACTTTCGTCATGCTTGAAAAGATACTATCGAGGTTGTCGAAGACCCATTCCAAAGCGGTCTTGAGGTATTCAGTGATGTTGAATGAGTCAAAAGAATATGCAGGCAGAGCTCCGAAGACCGCTTGCGACATTGACTGTGAAAAGGCATTGAGACTCGTCACTACATGCGAACGATTTGTCTCGTCGATAAGCATGCCGTAGAGCAACTGGACTTCAGCGTATACGCTCGCCACAAGGAAAAATAGAGGTACAAGAATGACGATGGCGACAATGACTACTGTGGCTATTGCCGCTAGTGACGGTCCAAATCTGCCATGACCGAATACGCGGAGCATCAGACGGAATAGTGGGCGAAGCACGATTGCTCCAGCCAAAGCGAGAACCAGTGGTGTCAGGAATGGTAAAAAGATGAGCACCGTGGCGACCACTGCCCCCAAGAGAAGTATGAAGAAAAAGTAAGCGGATATACGAGGATTCATTAATACTACATTACCACAACTTTAGAGATATGTGAACTTTCGAGAAGTTTATCCAAGCGTATTCACCTCGACAAGCTCTTGTTTCAGTATTTTTGCAGAATATTCAGCGGTAGAAGGCTTGTCAAAAAGAAAGGTCCCTTTAAATCGCTTACCTTGGAGAAAGAGTGGTATCCAATGAATATCATCAGACCACATCTGTTCAAAAGGTATCTTATCTGTCGTGAACCACTGCGGACGCATTTCTTCGCTCTCAGTAGGTTTGCCGCTGAATTGAGTGACGCTAAAAATGTGTACTTCCAATATTTTTGGGTCATTCTCAAACTCAAAGTTGAGCACGCCACGTTCTTCTAGATCAAGCGGCGTGATACCAACCTCTTCTTTCATCTCTCGTATAGCCGCCTGTTCAATAGTCTCTCCGTCGCCCAGTTTACCGCCAAATCCATTCCATCTTCCCTCTCCAAAGCCACGTTTCTTCATGCCAAGAAGAAGCTTATTATCTTGGTGAACCATGCACAGGGTCAAAGGTTTTATTTTCTTTGGTTCCATAGAAAGTGAGGCTATTTAGTAAATACACCTTTTGGTAGCTCTCCATTCAGTATAGGACCTATAATAACTTTGGCAGTCCGCAGTCCGACATCATTGAACGTAATCTCTCCACTGGCACCAGAAGTGTTTGTGTTCTGGATATTCTCAAGCCATTTCTTTGCGTCTGAGTCGTACGCTTCCATGAGAGTATTAAATGAATCGTATCCGGTAGATGCTCCAATGCCAGGGTCACTTCCATATTTATTTTTATATGCAGTCACAAATTCGGAAGTATCCTTATCTCCCCCAGTAACCATAGCAATCGACCCATCAAGGACACCAAAGCTCCCAAGCACATCTTTTATCTCCTTCTCGCCTGTCTGTATATCTTGATCAAATACAAATACAAGAGGCGATTTTGACTGTTTCTGTGCTTCTTTGACTATAAGAGCAGCATGCTGTGGAACAGTATATAAAACAATAGCGTCAGGTTTATTGGCAAGAATTTTTAACACGTCTGTCCTGACATCCTTGCTCGCCGAGTCGACTGGGAAAGTCACCACCTTTCCTTCATATCCCTTCATAAAAGAGTTGGCAAAATTGCTCCATGTCTCAATATTTTGAGCAATAATTACGGCTACATTTTTGTAACCTTTATCTTTCACATATGCACCAAGCTGGGCTTCTGTAGGGATGCCGCTTGGCCACAATTGAAAAATATTATCTTTTTCTGCAGCCTTGCTTTGCTCAAAGCCTTGAATAAAAGGCTTTCCTGACTGGTGTATAAGATCGTACGCAACATCAACAGTGATAGTAGTCATACTAATGAAAGCGTCGACCTTGTCGACCGATGCAAGTTTCTGGTATGCAGAAAGGCCCCTTTTCGCGTTGAACTCATCATTCTCGACAATAAGATTTACTGAAGGGTTTGGATGTGCTACAACCCATTGTTCTTTGGCCAATTCAACCCCTTTATTGTAATTCTCACCAACGATCGCATAATCACCTGTCGTCCCTGAAATTACTCCGATTTCAATGATAGATACATTAGTTCTGTTTCGTACAAAATAGATTCCAACAATTATTATTACAACTCCAATAACTACTAATGCTATTTTTTTATTCATAAGGAAAGTCTACCTCTTGCTCACATATTCCTCAACCCCCTTCAACCACCCGCCAGTGAAGTAATCAGCTGGCTTGAATGTCTTCAACTCAACCCATTCATGCTTCTCATGATTTTTCCCTAATGCAATAGCTCCACCCTTATATTGAGCAGAATATCCAATAGCAAAAATACGCCTCTTCTGTTTATCCCCTGTAGAAAGAATTTCGTCACGTTCATGCCTCATAAAAACTACTGGTTTGCCTAGAGCATACTTCACATCTGGACCAAGCTCTTCTGCCATCTTACGCGCAACAACCTGTTCGAGAGGCACATCAAAATCATTCTCACGTAATCGCCCGCCAGGGATATCCCAGTCGCCAAAACGATCCTTAGTTATGAGCAAATTGCCTTTATTATCTTCAAGGAATACTTTTACCGCTACGAAATAAACGTCTTTTGATTGATTCATGCTAAGTACTTAATTATGTAAACCTATTCCCCTTCCCACACCACGGACACCACCACTGTTTCTTTTTTGCTGGAGCATCACCTACTGACCACCACTTATCACAGTGGACACAGCGGAAATGACTGAGTTGTTCGATGGATCTCGTACCCTGTTTTTTACTTTTTTTCACCATGACAGATCTTGTATGCCACATCACTTCCACAGGGACATGGGCCATTCTTCAATTCTGCCATACCCTGCTCAATAGTGACCATCGGTTTCCAACCAAGTAGTTTCTTGGCTAGTGAATTATCAGCAAGCGTATCGCGAGGTTCAAGCCGCGCTGGAATATGAGCAACCGGACCACCGATAAGCTCAGCAATGCGTTTGATAGATTGGTTTTTACCTGCCCCGATATTTATTGCCTCTCCTGCACCGACCTTTGTGCTTTTCATAGCCAACATATTCGCACGGACAACATCATGGACACTGGTGAAATCGCGAGTCTGCTTACCATCACCGGTGATAGTCATCGGCTTGCCCTGTGAACGAAGCTTCATAAAACGGGCAATAACCAAGGCATACGCACCTTCACTGCTCTGTCGAGGGCCGTAGACGTTAAAGTAACGCAGAGAAACGGTCTCAATGCCATATATATCGCTCCAAACCTTGCAATAGAGTTCGCCGATATATTTCTGAAGACCATAGGGACTCTTTGGATTGGCAGGGGCTGTTTCCTGAAGCGGCATGTGTTTTTGGTCACCATAAGCCGAACTGGATGCTGAATAGATCACACGCTTGACCCCTGCCGCCTGAGCAGCAACCAAGACGTTGAGAATACCATTGACGTTTGCCGCATGGGCCTCGAGTGGATGCTCGATTGAAAACTGGACGCGAGGCAGTGCGGCCAGATGAAAGACAAAAGTTGCCCCACGAAAAATAGGCTTAATAGAAGGCAGGTTGGTAATATCCTTCACATGCAAAGTTGCACGAGGATGAACATTGGACTTCTTGCCAGCCGAAAGATTGTCAATAACATGCACGTCAAAACCGTCCTCAATCAATCGACTAGTTAGATGTGAGCCGATGAATCCTGCACCCCCTGTAACTATGACTTTTATTTTCTTTCTCGACATTGTGTAAAAGATTACTTACCAACACCATGACACTTCTTGTATTTTTTACCACTTCCGCATGGGCAGGGGTCATTTCTACCAACTTCAGGCTCTTTTGAGATACTTGACGAGGCCTTGGCGGAACCATCCCCCGCACCAATGATCTGAGCATTTTCTTTTACTTCTTTGAGATTTTTTGGCTGATTGTCTGTCGGTATGCCATTTACCATCGGTACAATGTGAGGCCAAACTTTCATGACCTGTGCCTGCATAGCTGTATTCATTTCTTTGAAAAGACGGAGACCCTCCTTTTTGTATTCAACCAATGGATCTCGTTGACCATAGGCACGCAGGTTGACGCTCGAACGCGTATAATCCATGACCTCGAGATGCTCGACCCAATACATATCGATAGCTTGCAAAAGTACAACACGAACAGCATTGAAAAAGTTATCGCGGCCAAATTTATCAACTTTTTCTTGTATAGGTGCGCTAAAATCAACAGGGGCAAATTCAATCGCCGGCCTCGCATGTGCCAATCTTACAGATTCGAATGCATCATTACGCTGTGAGGAAGGCGACCCACTTAATATAGCTTTAAGCTCATGTTCAACATCATCAATGTTCCCGAGCAACAGTTTCCTGCGACGTGCGTAGACACTCTTTCTCTGTGTATTGATAACATCGTCAAACTCCAGAACGTGTTTGCGTGAATCGAAGTTGAATCCCTCAATCTTTTCCTGCGCACTTTCGAGAGAGCGGGAAATGAGTTTGTGTTCGATCGGCTCGTCTTCAGCCACACCGAGTTTGCCCATCATAGACTTCATCATGTCCGAAGCGAAGACACGCATCAGAGTATCCTCCATAGATACGAAGAACTGCGTCTCACCTGGATCTCCTTGGCGGCCAGAACGACCACGGAGCTGGTTGTCGATACGGCGTGCTTCGTGGCGTTCAGTTCCGAGGACGAATAAACCACCAACCGACTTTATTTCTTCGTAAAGTTCTGGGGTATTCGGGTTGCCACCGAGCTTGATATCGACACCGCGACCCGCCATGTTGGTAGCTATAGTGACAGCTCCCTTTTTTCCTGCTTGGGCGATAATCTCACCTTCACGCTCGTGGTTCTTGGCATTGAGCATCTGGTGAGGTACACCTTCTGCCTTCAAAAATTGTGAGAGTAACTCGTTTTTTTCAATCGAGACAGTGCCAATAAGAACAGGTTGCCCTTTTGCATGCAGCTCTTTTACTTTACGCGAGAGAGCCTTGAATTTACCCAACTCCGTTTGGAAAATTTGGTCATTACGGTCGAGACGGACTGGCTGTCGATTGGTAGGCACCACGCAGACTTCAAGACCATAGACTTTGAAAAACTCCTCTGCTGAAGTAGCAGCTGTACCTGTCATACCAGAAATCTTTGGGTACATACGGAAAAAGTTCTGGAACGTGATAGAGGCGTAGGTGCGAGACTCTTGCTGGACACTGACTCCTTCCTTTGCCTCAATAGCCTGGTGCAGACCATCGGACCAGCGGCGGCCTGGCTGCATACGACCGGTAAATTCATCGACAATAACAATCTGATTGTCCTTCACGACATATTCCTTGTCCCTCTGATAAATGGCCTGCGCCTTGATGGCAGTCTCCAAATGATGAACAGACTTGATGCCCTTGTCAGTATAAATATTATCAACACCAAGCATTTTTTCTGCCTTGGTGATACCGTCTGAGGTAAGTGAGATCGATTTGAACTTTTCATCGACGGTATAATCCTGGTCTTTAACAAAAGAAAGGACCATTGATGCAAACTGCTTGTAGGTCGTTTCAGCATCCCTCGTCGGAGCAGAAATAATAAGTGGTGTACGCGCCTCATCGATAAGAATAGAGTCTATCTCGTCGACGATGGCATAGTTTGGCTCGCGTTGGCGCAAGCGATCTGGCGTGTATTCGAGGTTGTCGCGAAGATAATCGAAACCAAACTCATTGTTTGTGCCATAGGTAATATCTGCATTGTATGCTTCCTTGCGTGTTACAGGACGAAGAAACTCATGGACCACCTTGAAAGCGCCTGTCTCATCGCGTTCTTTATCAGTCGCATCTGCGGAAATACCTTCGGGAGCCTTTTCTTTGTGAGTTGAATCATACAAATAACTCGCCTCGTTATTGAGCACGCCAACAGTAAGTCCAAGAAATGAATAAATCTGACCCATCCATGCCGCATCACGACGTGACAAGTAATCGTTGACTGTGACCACGTGCACACCTTTTCCAGTCAGTGCATTGAGATACGCAGGAAGGGTCGCCACGAGAGTCTTTCCTTCACCAGTCCTCATCTCGGCAATAGCACCAGAATTGAGCGCCATACCACCAAGAAGCTGTACGTCAAAGTGGCGCTGACCGAGAGTTCGACGAGATGCTTCGCGAACAACCGCGAATGCCTCAGGAAGAATCTCCTGTAACTTCTCATCCATTTTCTTTCGTGCATCTTCACCAGGTCTCAAATCTCCAACCTCTAGTTTCTTTTTAAATTCATCAGTTTTTGCACGCAGTTCGACATCCGACAATGATTTGATTGCCGGCTCAAAAGCGTTTATCTTGGCCACGAAAGGCTCAAATTCTTTGACGCTTTTGGTGTTGGAGCGATTGAAAAGCTTGGATAAAAATGCCATACGTAGAGGGCACTTTATCACAGTTTAGGACAATAAAAAAGTGGCCGGACGCGGTGGTTGGTACTCACCGCGCCGGCCGACGCTAACACTACCGCACTTCAGTCGAACAACAATTCAATGAAGCGCAAAGCTCGAGTGAAGCTACATCCTCTAGGAAAGCCTTGAAGGAAACAAGGTGCGGGGTGCGAGATAAGCTATGGCTCACGCTTTGAGGAAAAACGTTTTGCCGCAATCAGCTTACGCCGTGGGATATACTAGCGCATCAAAGACAAACTGACAATGCAGAATTAATTCACCCATTCAACTTCACCTTCAATCACAATCCCTGTTTTTTCTTTGACCAACCTCATGAGCTCATGTGCAAGTTCAACAACTTCTTCTGATGTTGAACCTGGTTTCGTCACAAGAACAAGTGCCTGCTTTTCATACACACAAGCATTACCTTTACACAGTCCTTTTACATTGCACACCTTATCCAGAATCCAGCCAAGTGAAACTTTGACGCGACCATCGGGTTCTGGAAAACCCGGTAATGCAGGATACGTATTCTTAAGTCTCATAAAGTCATCCGATGAAATGATCGGGTTTTTGAAAAATGAACCAGCAGTCCCCCACAACTTCCAATCTGGCAGTTTGCCCCAACGTATCGAAATCACAGCCTCTCGCACATCCCTGAGCGTTGGTTGGGCAATGTTCTTTTGCATAAAATAGTCAGCCACATCCTTGTATGACATGTTGAGCACGCCATGAGGGTCGAGAGCAAAAAATACGCGAGTGATGATATATCTGCCTTTTTCTTTTTTAAACACACTGTCTCGATATGAAAATGCGCAATCAGCATTGACCAAATCAACAAACTGTTTTGTCTTAGTATCAAACGCTCGCACATTACTGACTACGGACCCCACCTCAGCGCCATATGCTCCGATATTCTGAACTGGCGCGGCACCGACAGTTCCAGGGATAGCCGACAGATTTTCTATACCATACAAACCACGCTCGACCGCATAGTCGACAAAATCATCCCACTGTTCACCAGCACCTGCAGAAATAATGCGTTTGCCAACACTCCCTTCTTCAATTTTCTCCTCGATACCCATGAGTTCCATCTTGATGACAAGCCCACCAAATCCTTCGTCACCGATGAGAAGATTTGATCCTCCCCCGAGTATGAACAGTGGTAGGTCTTTGTCACGTGCAAAGTGTACCGCCTCTACGATATCAGCCTCAGTTGTCGCACTACAAAAAAAGCGGGCCGGTCCGCCAATTTTGAATGTCGTGTAAGCAGCCAAGGAAATATTCTCTTGTATCGTCATGGGTGTGAATGAAAGTTCGGAAAAGTATATAGTTGTTTGCGCCGAATGATGGCGACGGGTGCGAGCTCCAAAATAAAATGTTTAAATTTAATGTGAGTACAGCCGTCGCCGTCATTTGGTACAATTCTGCCTTTTAGTATAACTTGACAAGAGCGTGCCATGCAAGTGGTGGTGAACCCAAGAGCACGGCACAGGTGTGTCAAAGCGGAAATAGTAGCTACCACTCGAACCGCATACCACATCGTTTATTGTAGCGGCGACACACCTGTGCCGTGCTCTTGGGTCAGATCTCGCGTCGGAAATTTCTACCGGCTTGCGCCGTCAGAAATCTTTCGACGTGAATTTTGCAATACAAAATTCACGCAAAAGCCCGCCGAGGGCGGGACTTTGCGAAACATTTATTTTCTGGAGAGTGCCCACACGGGTACTCACGTCAGTATACTACCATATTTAGAGCATAGAATCAAGGCATCTCTGACCAAGTTATCCCCATAGAGGGGATTGCTCCGCTCGGCAGCCTCGCCGGGTTATCCCCATAGGGAAATAGTCTTATTGGGTAACTTTCACCTCCTGAATCTGCTTTATGACCGCATCTACCTGATCTTTGTATTCAGGATGATCTTTTGCAATCTTGCGGACCAATTCTATTGCTTCCCATTTCCTATTGGCAAGAGTATATACCTCAACAAGTTGCATGCTCAACGGAACACTCGTCGGATCGCGCTCGAGAAGTATCTTAAACAGGGCGATTGATTTATCGTATTGCTTGATTACCGCATATGCGTGTGCAGTACGATCATTTTCGAAGAGATTCATAGTCGATGACGCGACCGCCCGTGCTTCTGTATCACGTTTTGCAACCACGAGACCGAGTATGTATGCCTGCTTTGCATCTTGGAATGTCGGATCAGCTTCGTACGCCTCTTTGAGAAGTTTGAGAGCGTCATCAATACGATTTATGCCGAGATAGACATTGGCCAACTGAATAGCAACCGTCTGTTTGTTCGGCGTAAGCTCATGAGCTTTTTCGAGTATAGGGAGTGCTTCGGCTGCCTGATTGAGGTTGCTCAAGAATGAACCCGCCAGCACGTATCCGCGCGCATCGCGAGGGGCGTATTCCATCTGCGCCTTTATCTGTTGAAGTGCGAGATCATAAAATGCCTGCTTGGTAGGACCTGGGTACTGTCGCGCGACAATGCCACCTGCGCATGACAAAATCTGTTCTCTAACCTCTTGGTCAGCTGTTGCTGACAGCGATAACGATTTGGTAAATAATTCCGGATCAGGAAGTGAGTTGCGTGAGCCACATGATATCAGGGCATCGATCAGACGTGTATTGGCCTGAATCATGCGGACATTGAGGAAATACATACCACCCACAAAGATGATAATGGCAACCGGTAAGACAATGTATTCGACCGCTTCAAGACTGAACGATTTTGATGATGCGCTTTGATCTGCACGCTTCGACGAAGCAGAGCCAGCGAAACCAAGAAGTGCAAAGAAGAATATGTAGCTTGCCAAGTTATCGAAGACAAAGAAGTTGTGTATACCATATCCTATCACCAACCCCGTAAGTACACTCTTTTGTGATACTGATAATGACGATCTCCATACTGCAAGAATGATGAGAACATACAATGCAAGATACACAATAAGACCGACAGCACCTGAGGCAACCAGCCAATCAAGATACACATTGTGTGCTCGATCGAACCATTGCTCCTGATTCCACATCTTTGGATTGTAATTTGCGTTAAAGATGTAGTTGAAGTTTTCCTGACCCCATCCGAGGATTGGTCGCTCAGTAAAACCTTTGAGAGCCATGGGCCAAATATAGGCGCGAGCCTGCGTCTTCGTATCGGTAAGAGAAATTGAGGCAATACGATCGAGTGATGGGCTGTTTTTGACAAACGAAGCATCCTTTACCAAGTAGAATACTCCGCCAAGAATAAAGAACAATGCAATAATGCCGATACTGATCCAGCGACCACTACGTGCTGCTGGATACGGAACACTGCCTCGATTTTTGATCACATATACAATAAGAGCTATGAAATATATGAGTGCGAGAAGCGCCAACCACCATACCGAAAGTGCAAACAATCCGAGGGCTAGCACGAACAACGCATACAGGGCGACGAGGAAAGGAAAACTCAAGATAATCAAAACCTTTTTGTAGTTCACCCCATTTACAAACAAGGCATATGACGCACATGTCGCCACCAATCCTATTGCGAGTCCGATCAGCGTACCGCGAGTCTGTGTGAGAAGAATAATAATCGCAAAAATAATAGACAGTATCGGATATGCCCACTGAAGGAAACTGGCATTGGCAATCCCTTTTGCGCGAGCAACAAAAAACAAATACATTGAAACACCGATATGCATGAGCAAATACACAGCCAGGTATGCCGCGTTACCGAGTGAAGCATCCAAACGGGTACTACCCTGATGAATCTCTGCCCAACCGAACTGTTGGCACAGAGCATAGATAGTCACAATCGAAGCAATAACCAACGAGGTATTGAACCAACGGTGCCACAAACGCTTGCCCTCTTCGCCTGCTCCAAAGATACCTGATGCTGACATGAAGAAAGCCCACAAGTGCGCGATGACCAACCAACCTTCCATACGCTCAAAGTTCGACATGAGACTGCGGACAATGTTCACACCGAGAAGATCAGCCACCAAAGCTACGACCGCAAACAAGGTGATCCCTATGGTGAGCGCATTGAAACGAGGACGATAACGCGCATCGAGAAACGCAAGAACAGCCCAACAGACCAAGGCTATTTCAACCAAGATGCGGAAATAAAAGGCTTTGCCTGTAATAAAGGGGAAAAACATCCCGTCAGGAAAATTGAGCGGCCATACGGGTGTTGGAAATAAGGCAAATATCGGAATGAGAAACAGTGCTGACAGGCCAATAGCTCGAAGTATTTTCTGGAGATTCATGGTTGTTATAAATTAATACGAGTAGCTTACACTATATTCTACAGAATGGAAATGTGTGCTCCTACCTACCAGGTGCAGCCCTTCTTACGTAATTCGTTAAGCATGTATTCCGCTTTGATCCAGTCAAATGGCGTATCAATGTCTATTGAGCGGTCTTCAGAAACGACATGACCGACGATAGTATCACCAAACAGCCGATTGTCTTTCATAATAAGGTCGCGTCTCATAGCATAGACGGCTGAACTACGGCGATATGCTGGGGCAAGCCCTTGTCTACCTACACCTTCGGGCTCAGGCATGCAATACGGAATCACTTTGTTTCCTTCCAATTTTTTCATCTTGATCGGATGCTCATGCGAATCAGCTCTTACGAGACTCACTCCGCTATCGGCACCCGATTCAATGAGAACTTTGAGAGTTTCATCAATATCCTCAGTGAGTCGAAATGGTGAAGTTGGTTGGAAAATGACGGTGTAATCAAAAACAATTCCCAATTTCTTTTCCATAAAATCGATGGCATGCTGCATAACGGGTAAATGTGGCGTCGTATCTCCAGCCAATTCCTTTGGGCGCATAAAGGGCACGTCTGCACCATATTTTTGCGCAACCGCTGCAATCTCAGGATCATCAGTAGAGAGGATTGTATGAGTTATCAACTTGCTTTTCGAAGCAGCAATAACGCTATAGGCGATGAGCGGCTTATCACCAAGCATTTTTATGTTCTTACCAGGGATACCTTTCGATCCTCCACGAGCCGTAATTACACATAATATATTCATGAGCTCATTATGTCTGATGTCTGTCCAAAAGCAAACATATTGACAAATTAACTTATTTTAGTTACAATTTATTTAAACTTTGAAAGATACACATATGATAGGTCAAACATGGATGAAATGGGCAGTCCTTGAAGCGGGCACAAAAACCGCTTCCAAGATGCTCCAAAAAGTAGTCGGCACCGTCAGTTCGACGTGGTCAGACACATTTCTTGCCGCAGCCGTCATCGGCTTTGTGCAGACGATTTTTGGTGGATTGATGATATGGAGGAATCATATTCCCCTGTTTTCTCACCCTACCCAGATAATCGGCTGCTGCCTGTTCGGTCTGCTTGCGGTTGGCTCGACAGCTCTATCGTTCGGTGTGTTTCTGAATGGCGGTGAGATCGGAGTTAACACCTTCATCATCACTCTGTCCATTGTTCCGGAAGCATTCATCGATGCGATATTCTTCAAACACAAACTTACCGTGCGCGAACTCGTCGGCATCAGTGTTGCAATCATAGGCGGATACGTGATCCTGGGATCACCATCTCTCGCCGAACTCGCGCATATGCCTCTGTGGGTCTGGATATCGTTTGCCACGACATTAACGATAGCGATCGGTCAAGGAGTCACCCGGCAACTCAAAGACGTCAGCCCCTTTGTCAAAAACTTCTGGGGCGGATTGACTGGGCTGGTACTCTGCGGGTGTATCGTGATGGTAACTGGCGGATTTGATATGCACGGCCAGCTCCCACTGAAACTGTTGGTAACCTCCGCTGTGATCGGTCTCATCGTCGTCGGTATGTGGTCATTCAGTTTGATGAGCTACAAGGGCGGCGCCAGCATTGCACTCAAGAAATTGGTGACAAATGGTGTCTACCTAACAGCGGCCACCTGTGCAGGCGCCCTGTTCTTTGGTGAAAAACTAACCACTGGCACATGGATTGGCATCATGCTGTACTTCGTCGCTTTTGCACTTGTTGATGGAAGCACGTGGAAGGCGCTCACGCGAAAAAAGTAATGTCTCTCGACAGCACGCACCCTTGGAAACGAGGGTGCGTTTTTATTTCTATTGTGTATCACCACTCACTTTCTCGTGATATTTCTTTTGTACGTAGAGCGGAACCGTCGCCACCGTCTCGGCAATATTCTTGGCGGTATCCTTTGCAAAATAAATGTCCGATGACTCAAATCGCCCCTGAGCTATCTGCACTGTGATTGCATCCTTTATGGCAGACGTATGATATTGAACATCAAGAACATTTGCGCCACGCAAACGATTTTTTTGGCGGGAACCGATATTGACGACAGGGACGCCGAGATACGAGCATTCCTTGATGCCCGCTGACGAATTGCCCACCAAGCACTTTGATTTATTGAGAAGTGAAAGAAACTTCTTTGGTGGCAAATAGCGCATAAAGCGGATCTTATGATCCTTTACTTCATTATTGAAAATACGGAGTTCGTGCGAAATCTCCTCAGCACCAATATCAACATTCGGCCAAAACCAAATAGTTGGGACCCCTAGTTCGTAAATCGCCTTGAGGACTTTCTTCGTCTGCTCCGGAAGTTTGGCATATTCGGTCGTCACTGGATGATAGAGAACGACGATAAATTCTTTGTCCACGTCAAATGGAGCTCCACTGCCTGTGTCATTCAAATCTATCGAATCACCATTTTTACCTATTTTGTGGACGACTTCGATATCTGGACTGCCGAAATTGAAAACGTATTTTTTATTTTCACCCATGGCAATAATCCTCTGCTTTGCAGGGTCATTGGTCGCAAAATGTATGTGTGAAAGCTTGGTGATCGCATGCCGGACGCTCTCATCAAGAGTTCCTGAGACATCGCCACCTTCAATATGCGCAACGCTAATATTCATGTATGCGGCAGCGGCAGCGGCAGCAAGAACCTCAAAACGATCGCCACGCACAATGACCACGTCAGGTCGGATCTCACCAAAAAGATTGGCGAACTCGACAATGCCAAGACCCGCAGTCTTGGCTTTGACAACAGCACTATCCCCTTCAAGATTAAAAAAAACTTCGTGTATATTCTTGATACCATCTGCCTGAAGTAGTGACCGTACTTGAGCAAATTTTGACGCATATTTGGAGAGAAGCGCACTGCCGCCAACAACAACATGGAGCTCCACGTCCTTTCTTTTTTTGAGTTCAGCCAGAATAAGCATATTTCTGCTGTAATGAATGAAATTCGTTATGACAAAACAAATTTTTCTTTTTGGTTTTGGAGTAATCTTCTTTTTCGTGGTTTTCATATATGTCTGATTAGCTGTTTTTGCCAAGTCTACCAGTATATTTTGCACGCGTCAGCTTTTCTTCAGGCAACAAATCGAGACTGCCGGTACCCAGTGCCGTCACATATCGATCTCTCCACTCCACCAACTCTTTGAATACATGAGGCTCATCGGCAATACTGTGTGTCGTGATCGGCTTGAGACCTTTGCCGACGGTGTGTCCGATCTGGGGCGTATCGCGATCAAGCGTAAAATGCTTCTCAATATACTTTACACCCATGCCAAGAGAGAGCATGGCCGCAGATGCGCCCAGCACATGGTCAGAATATCCCACATGAGGTGTCTGCTCTTTGAGCCATGCAAGTTTACCGAGATTCGCCTTTTCCAACGGACACGGGTACACGGACACGCAATGCATGATCGTAAATTCGCCTTTTTTAAGTATGTTGAGCGCTTTCTTTATTTCATCCTCAGTCGTCATGCCGGTCGAAGCAATAACCTCATCAAAATTATCGCGAAGTTGTTTCAAAAATGTGAAATGTTTGAGATCTGTACTCGCGACCTTGATTGATGTGAGTCCAAGCTTCTTGAGAAATGGGATGCGCGCAGCATCATAACACGTGGTCATGAATTTGACGCCAGCTTTTTCACATTCTTTTTTGAGAATTATATGAGCTTCGTCTGAAAGTTCGAGAGAAGCGTAACGCTTTTTATCAGGATCTGAATCATCGACATTTTTGCTCTGCCATGACTGAAACTTCACAATATCAACACCTGCATCCTTTGCAGCCCAAATCATCTTTTTCGCCAGCTCAATATCACCGTTATGTGACGAGGCGATTTCAGCGATGATTTTCGGGGTATATCGTGCACTCATAAGAAAACCTACTCTACCACACTTATGTGGTAGTCGTAAAGACCTGCCTGACTATTTCTTTCCCTTCCCTTCTGCGAACAAATACACTCCCTTATCAACGGGCCGGTCATCTACAGAATGGAATGTTACCTGCCCGAAGTAAGGTGTGAGCAACCACTCCAAACTTTCCTTGCTAAAATAATTCTTGTGGTCAGGAGCATTCCAACGAGAACGTTTTGCGTCAGTATAAAACTGATCAGGATATCGGTTTGGCACACTCATGAAAAAAGTACCCGCCGGCGAAAGGAGCCGGAGCATATTCTTCATGGCATTGTGAAAATCAGAAATCGTTAGGTGTTCGAGCACTTCAAAAGCACAGACGCTGTCGTAGTATCCATCAGTTGTTTTCAGGTCTTCGATAGCAGATACCTCAAAACGAACTTTAGCGGCATCGCTGGTAGAAATTTTTCCCTGAGTACGCAAGGTGTTTAGCAATCCATCTGCGGTAGCAATAGCATCTGGCCGGAGATCAATACCAGCGACTTCACTAACCTGTGGAAGTTTGGCAATCTCAATAGTGACAGTTCCTGAAGAACAGCCCGTTTCCAATACTTTCGCACCAAAAGGAAGTGCCAAGGTGGTCTTGAGGCGCGCCGTATCATCGAGCCTCCAGGTTGCCAGCATCGGGTGTGTTGAGTCATTTTCTGGAGAATAGATATACTCGATCCTGTCGCGGAATTGTTGTGCACGCTTGATTTGCTCTTCACGCGTCCATTCATATTCATCGACAACTACAGGAAATATGTTCGTGGCAGTGTCTCGAGTCACGCCATTTTTTGACGCAAGTACAGACACTTCATTACCAGTACGATCAACACCGACAACGATATCGGTATTGGTTGTTTCAATAATCCCCTGATAGTCCATGTGTTTGATTTCCAATTTCATATGACTAATACTATACTATACCCCATGAAAGAGTGCACTAAAATCAATCTCGGAGGAGGTAGGAACAAACAAGCAGGGTTCACCACTATCGATATCATTGCCTATCCAGAGGTTGATATTGTCGCTGATGTGACTAAAGGCATTCCCCTGCCCGACAATTCCGTCGAAGAAGTCCTCGCTCTAAGCATTATTGAGCATCTTGATGATACAGTCTTCATTATGGAAGAAATATACCGAGTCTGCAAAAATGAAGCCAAAATCATCATCACTGTACCGTATGTAAAATCAACCGCCGCATTCAAAGATCCGACGCACAAAAAATTCTTTACCGAGCGCACCTTTGAGTATTTTGACAAAAGTCTTCTCAATGCGGGCCGCCTCCCTGACTACCATATGAAATGTGATTTCCAAGTGAAAAACATTTCCTATAAATATTACACACCATGGTTCCGCCACGTCCCAGGTATCAATCGTATTTTTGCCCGCTTCTTTTGGGATATTATAAAAACACTCACGTTTGAGCTTCGGGTACGCAAATAGATGAGCTGAAATAACATCCAAGGCGTACTTATACGCTTTAGAGATGTGAGACAATAAACGTCGAAATCCTGTCCACTGACTTTCCATCAAGAAACTGACACTGTGCTACGGCCAACTTTTTGCGTCCTTCAGTGTCTAGAGTTGGATCTTTGAGATACTTATTGACCCACGTTACCAATTCATCGGTATTTCGAGCCATTCGTACTCCTCCATAACTGAGCGCTTTTGCATAATGCGTCATGCCATAAAATACTGTCGGGGATTTCGACAATTTACCATTGTCCTTGATCTCGAAATCAATATTGATGACTGGCTTATTAACGACAGCCGCATCGACTGAAATACTCGAGGCATAACACAGGATAAGCGACATGTGGTGCAAGGTATTACGCAATTCTTCAAGTTCGCGACCATTCATGTCCCAATCAGTTGAGCGTACAGATGAAAAACGGGTTCCCGGGATCTGGTAGTGCAAATACGGACGCTTCTTGAGATCAGCATCCTTAATAAAGTCATTGGGAGAAAAACGCACGAGAATCTCGACATCATTGCCGAATTTCCCTGCCATATGCAACTCATGCAAGTGATCCATAATATCCCAATCCGAATTACTAAACATGCCGCCGATTGGCGAATAGACCACTAATTTCTTTTGTGGATCAATACCGATACTCTTGAAGAATTCGTCGCGAGTCACACTTGGCGGTGAAAAATAATCATCATATTGAGGAATACCTGAAACAAAGAAATCCGAACGTGGGATGTGACTGTGCGTGGCCATCTGATCAAGGAGTGTGTCATTAAAGACGATAGTTTTGTCCGGGATCACCCGCAAAATACAGCGAGCCGTGGCGCGATCCCAACTATTGGTAAGCCCAATAGATTTGACGCCATGCCGCTTGGCTGATTTGAGAAAATCGACTTCAAAATCCTCAAACAGATTGGCGAGTAAAATGAGATCGGGTTTGTACGTGCGGAAATACTGATCAAAGACCGGATTTCTCGACAATAGGCGATCTAATGCACGAAATAACGCCACAAAGGGTCGATGCGCCAACATGCGATGTATGACACGCGAATAATACCAATACCACGCGCCACGGTCTTCTGAAACCATCTTGGCGCGCAGATCAGTAGTGCCTGTTTGTAGAAAAAGAAACTTCCACGAGCTAAAGAGTTTATGAATACCTACCTGATCATATGGTGCAACAATTTCATATGTTATACGAGGATCCGAAAATTCACGAGCATAATAGTCGGCGCGCTCCTTATTTTTTACAAAAAGCACTACGCGAGTACCGGAACTTTTTTTGAGAAGAGCATCGACAATACCGGTACGCAAAATATTCTTTGCCTCCACTCCTTCAAATACAGTAATAAAAATCGTTTTCATGGCATCCTATTCTCGCATACTTTGAAAATTTCTAGAAGTCCAGGGATTTCGGACGAATGATCAGTTGTTTTTCCATCACGACGTGCACCTTGGAGATGAAATCCGAACGGCCGCTCCTTCCACATAAACTCATCCCATCCCTTGGAAAAAACGTCAGTTATGCCAGAGTGACCAAATCCTTTATTCGTAAAATAATTTTTTCTTTTTGGAATATACGAGAGGCGTTCTGGCAGCAGTTTTTCGACAAGCCAATTGAACACGGAAACAAGGTATCGCGGATTGATATCACTCGTGCAATAGTCGAATACTGGCTGGACACATTCAACCTTGAATTCAGGGCGCGCACCAAACACTTCATACACACCATACCCCGTATCCCGTGATGAACCAATGATTGCACCTCTTCGAAGCCACATTTTTAGAAAACGTCTGATGGCTGGTATTATGCGCGCTGATTTTTGCAATGCGTTTTTTTGCGCGGAAGCTGTAGCCACTTTTGCGCGACCTACAAGCAGTCGTTCCTGTTCGTATCGTGGCGAGAAATCGAGCTGATCCTTTCTTGTTTTTTCGAGGTCAATGAACATACAATGAATACAGGGAAAGTAGCGGTACTTCATGTATCTCCTTGGATTATACGGCACCCCGAAAAAGGTGAGGTCTTTTTTATTCATATGTTCAAGAACTTCTGCCGCCCACCCTTTTCGAATAATGTAAAAATCAGGATCAAGAATCAGGGCAAAGCGAGTCGAGACTTCTTTGATTGCCCTATTTAGTCCAGAAGCATGATGATAACTTGCCGGAGCTACTCCAGTAAATTCATTTTTGATACCTTGAATAACTATGCCTTCTGCAAAATTTCCAATAGGAAAGCGGCCATTCATAGCCTCTGTACCATTCTCTACAATAATCCAGCGAATGGTGGAAGTGGGATTAAATCTCTTGGTAAGAGCGATATTTGCCTCAACAATATCTCGCTGACCAAAAGATACGGTGCAGATAGTGAGTTCAGTTGTAGTCGTGGTTGTCATATGTGTATCATCCTACCCACGCCACCGTTTTACTCAATGAGTCCTTTGTGAAAATGCGCGTATCTGGATTGTATTGAAGTTCAAGACGACCATCAGCATACGCCGCGACAAGCGCACGAAATTCATCCTTATTCCTAATATATTTCTTGATACCAAAGTACTCACGCGATGCCTCGATGAGCGGTAACTGTAGAAAATTAACAAAAAGAGCGTGTTTGTTCATTAGGACAGGAACAAAATTGACGGTCGTACTATCGGCAACATACAGATCGGAAAAATAGATAAGTTCGGCATTGTCCGTAAATTTGTCATATATCTTTATTCCCTGTTTTTTGAGGGGTTCGTACAGTGATATATTCTCGATCGGATGAATCTTGAGTGAAATAGCGTATTGTTCCGCCGGGCATGACTCGCGAATCATCTCAACAATATTTTCATAAAATGAAAGCTGGCCAGCATCATCAAGCACATGCACAACATTGGAATTGTAAGCCGAACTGAAAATAACAATATTCTTTTTTGTCTGGTCAATCCCCAATCGGCCTGCGACTTCGGCCCGCGCAGACTCATTAGTATCAAGCCGCTGTTTGAGCGCCGTAGCCGCATGGAAATCAAGATACCCCACAACGGTCATTTTTCCACGGGGCACTCCTTGGGATGCAAAATAATCAAAAGCCTGTTGGTTGATAACACCAAATTTATCTGACAAATTTGAACCGAGCACTGATTTTACATTGCTCGCACCGCGTCCCGCGACACATTTCAACAGGAGCGCTTTCGATGCATTCTCAATATTCTTTCTCACCGAATGTACCGCGAGACGCCACGCAGGCACAACTTTTTTCGCTGCACCATTGGCTTGTACATCATATGTTACCGCCCACTGGAGAACGTACGCATCTATGCCACGTTTTTTTGCCTCACTGAAGATCGTACCAAAATAAAATCCCGCATCATTGATGGCGATAAGCTTTCGTATGCGTGCATCAGAAAAGACACGGTTCACTTCGCGCGCATAGGTTCGCGCTGAGACAAGAAATTGTACGAAAGGAAATCTACTCAATACGCGTGATGGTGCAGGCTGGCGAATAGTATAAAAATCGAGACCTTTTTGTGTGCAGTGAGAGACCATCTCATCAAAATTGTAATGAGAAGCAGTGTATTGTTTACCACCAAGTCGTGGCAATTGAATCAAGAGAAAAGAAACATCGTAGTGGTCCTTGAGATACTCGCCAAGCCTCTCATAATACCTGAGGCTGCCAGTATAGTGAGGGACGAGCACTATCCTCGGTTTTCGCACGGGAGAGGTGACATTCATGAATGCCATGATACAATAGCGCACACCTATGCATACTGTCAAAAAATGGATTCGCTCACTACTTAATAGCTTTGTACCGACCGAAAACCTCGTAGATAGCAAAAAAAAGTGGAATACGCTGGCAGAAAAAAATGCCGCGTATTTTGTGATGACTGACTACGGCGAAGGTATTACCGAGGAACAATTTAGGACTTCAGGCATGAAGGACTACGATCAACTGATAGGTGGTGACACATTACTCAAGACTCGACTTTCTCCATTCAATACAAAGGACGTTATGGAAATTGGATGTGGTATTGGGCGCATAACAGAGTTTCTCTCAAAAAATTTCAAAACCGTTTCAGCTGTTGATATTTCCGAAGAGATGGTACGCAAAGGCGGACAGAGACTTTCATCGGCAAAAAATATAACTTTCAGGGCAACTGATGGGACGAGCTTCCCTTTTGCCAACGCTTCATTTGACTTCGTCTTTTCGTTTATAGTATTTCAGCATATGCCAGACAAACAGACTATTGAAAAAAATATAGCTGAAGTATCGCGCGTACTCCGACCAGGTGGTATTGCAAAAATACAGCTTCGCGGATTGCCGACAAGTAAGAAAAATTGGTTCTATGGTCCCTCATTTTCGGTAGCCGATGCGCGCAAGCTACTCACAGATCTTCCACTCGCCATGATCGCCTCTGAAGGTGAAGGCCAGCGCTATTTCTGGATCTGGCTGGAAAAAAAGTAAAATAAGTATTTTGGTGTGTCAATAGTGTCATGGACTAGCACCCATGCTAGCTTTAGGACAGACTCACTCCTTGAGTCACGATTTCACCCACAACCCAAGGAAACACATGAAGATCATTAACATCGCCGGCCGAGCTGTCGGCCCTGGTTATCCCTGCTTCATCATTGCAGAGATTGGCATCAACCATAACGGCGACCTCAACGTTGCCAAAAAGCTCATTGACGCGGCCGCAGAGGCCGGCGCCGATGCAGTCAAGTTCCAGACTCGCACGGTTGAGGTTGTGTACACGCCAGAAGAACTGGCAAAGGCACGCGCAGTCCCTCGTAGCGTACTCGAAAATGGAATTCGCCGGGGGGTTCTCCCTCCAAGCGCAGTCGGGCGACTCACCGAGTCCAACTTCGAAGCCTCGACAAACGGCGACCTCAAGCGGATTCTCGAGTTCACAGTTGACGAGTACCACGAGATCAGTCGCCACTGCAAACTGCGGGGGGTAATCTGGTTGACCTCGTGCTGGGACACCCAAGCACTCGAACGGATGCTCCCCTTCAACCTTCCCTGTCACAAGATCGCCTCGGCCTGTAACGAAGATGACGCACTGCTCATCGCTGCGCGTCAGACTGACAAGCCGGTCATCCTCTCGACAGGGATGACGGACCTCGACGGTGTAAGTGCGGCGGCTAATTTCCTCGACCTCGAGAAGCTCATCATCCTGCACTGCACCAGTGTGTACCCCAAAGGTACGGAGCACGGGGACGAGTTGCTCTCGATGGTCAATCTCAATGGCATCGAGACCTTGGCCCGCATATTCGATGTGCCCATCGGCTTCTCCAGCCACTTCAGCGGCATCATGCCGGTGTATGCGGCGGTCGCCATGGGTGCATGCATGATCGAAGTCCACGTCACGCTCGAACGCGGGATGTACGGATCAGATCAGGCAAGCTCATTGGAACCGGCAGAGTTTGGCCGCCTCTTCAAGGCGACCAAAGAGCTTCACACCGCCAAGGGTAACGGTCGGATTGTCATCTACCCCGGCGAAGAAGAAGTCGCAAAGAAACTGCGGCGCGTGCGTCGGAAACAAAAGTCTGACGCTAGCCCGGCATAAGTCGGCACGTAGAAGAGCGTACTCGTGAGAAGAAAGTCACCGGCAGGGTCCCAACCCCTGCCGGATTTTTTATACAAAAAAACCCGCGCGGTGTACCCGCGCGGGTTGTGAAAAAAGATCGAATCAGTGCGAAATAACCGGCTCAGTGAAATGCATGAGGGCCTTGTAGGCAACCTCCACATCATAGGGTTTTAACTTTGCCGTGTTCTCAGGCGTCGGAGGCGTGAGCCCTGAAAGGTCAACGGGCTCCGTGAGCGAGTGGCAGCACCCCAATTCGACAACAGGCACCTGGTCAAGCCCTGTCAGTTCCTTGAGCTCATCACGCGCCGAAGGCACCCAGAGCGACCCAGTGACCTTCCCTGCCTGGGCCGAAGTGGTAAGTAGAGTGCTCCAGCTCGAGAAGGTCGCATCACTCGCGATAACAACCGGATCTGACTTGCCAACGGTGGGCAGGTACACGACACGAGAGCCGAGAGGTGCCAACATTTCCGTCCAAACTTCCCCATACGTGCGGCCACCTGCCTCAAGGGCACGTCCCTCCTCAAGACATGCACGTTTGGCATGTTTTGGATGGAAACGCGGGATGAGACACCAGTTGCCAGTAGTCAGCTTGAGGCAAGCGATTAAAAACTCGATCTCGTCCGCCGTCCATTCGCCGCCACCGACGTAGGTGTACACCTTCGTAAACTCCGTGCGAAGATCGGCGACCTCGGGAGCCGGGATGATTGACCCTGGTTGAGGAACACCGGGATTGCCGACGATGAGTTTCCCCGCCGCAGGATGCAGTTGGTGCGTAAGCATCGCGTCGTACTCATCCAACACCAGAACCCCATAAGGATTCGCGGTAGAACGGTTGACGCCACGCCAGAAGTCAATGCATTCGATGAGCTTGATGCCCAGCTCGTTTGCGACAAGGCCGAACTGCTGTTCAAGATTGATCGGACTACCGAGCCCGGTCACGACAGCATCCGGTTTGATTTTCCGCAATACGGCATGAGCGTCAATAGTGAACGGCTCATCAATGAAGTTCACCGTGCCTTTGAAGTACAAGGTGAAGCCGGCTTTTTCAAATATGCCGGCCGCCAAGCCTTCGGCAATCACGACAACTTCATGACCCTTGTCGCGGCAGATTACCGCGAGCGAGCACGTGACGTTTGCTCCTCCCATGTCTTTTGCTACGAATAGAAGTTTCAGAACTACCTCCGATAGTTTACTAGTTAATATGAAGAGGCACTACGCCCCGAATTTCAACGAAGACAGGACTATTCCTGCTTTCAATTCAAGTCAAACCCTAACATAATAATTGAATGAAGTCAACTATCCTTGATTTGTATAGAAAATAAAAAAGACCAACCACCACGGTTGGCCCCGTCACACTTCGAACAGATTAGGCTTTGACCTCCTCCATTCCATCTTCCAATGGAAGTCCGAGCAATTGATTGACTCGCCGAATCCTCGCCGGCAGCCGCTGCCGCGCGTGCATTTTGGCTTGAGCATCTTGGAACACAGCTTCGTCGATTTCCATGAGCCCATCAACTCCACCGTAATAATGCAGTCCAGTGTTTGCCCACTGCCATTCTTGTTCCATCTGCTTTTTTTCTTGTCTGAAGAAACCATGACCGATTTCAGTCAAAGAAAAAATACGGGCGGAGATCGTGAAGATTTTAACTTCAGTCCCATATTCCTCAGGGATATCAAAGCAAATAAATGTGGCGTTCCGCGCCGCCACCTGCTTCAGGCAGTCCTCACGCGCAGCTCCAATTAATTGTGCTGCGAGCGCAGAAGGGTGCGCTGCGGGACCTTCCTGAGCAACCCCGGTAACTTTCCCAAGGTCAGACAGATATCGACCGAGAGATATTACCTCATATGCAGTAATTTCCAGGACAGTTGTTGTCACACTCATATTGATTATATGCCCCCTTTCTGTGGGCGCCGCTGTTTAAAAAAACTTCAAATTTATATTAACAGACAAAATAGTGAGTGTCAATACTACTTGATGCAAAACGCAACTAAAGCAAGGCCCTATCATGGACTTTGTAATTCCCTCCCACACCAGCTATAATCCCTCACTATGAAAGCAAGGCGCCCAGTAAAGCATAAAGTTATCGCTCTCATCCCTGCTCGTGGCGGTTCAAAAGGGGTACCAAAAAAGAATATCCATCCATTGGCAGGCTATCCATTGCTGGCTTACTCCATTGCAGCCGCAAAGCTCGCAAAAGGTGTCGAACGTATCATTGTTAGTACTGACAATGAAGAGATTGCTGAGGTTGCAAAAAAATATGGAGCTGAAGTTCCCTTTCTCCGACCGGCCGAGTTTGCTACTGACAAATCAAAGGATATAGATGTCGTCAAGCATGTACTTGATTGGCTCAAGACACATGAGAATCACCACCCTGATTTTTTGATATACTTGCGCCCGACAACCCCTCTTCGAGATCCACGACATATCGAAGAAGCAATCAAGCTCATACGCGCATCAAAAACGTCCACATCATTGCGCTCAGGTCACGAGATCCGCGAGTCGCCCTACAAACTATTTGGCATCAATGACGGACACTTCGCTGGACTATTTCCGGATGATCCTCGCCCTGAATATTACGACCTACCCCGACAAACATTTCCTCCTGTCTATCAGCCAGATGGCTATGTCGACATTCTCGTCACCAGGCACATCACGAGCTCTTCGAGCCTCCACGGTCCACGTATTCGCGCCTACGCTAGCCCGAATACCGGCGAAATAGATTCAAAAGATGATTTTAGATTCACTGAATACACCCTCGAAAAAAATATCTGGGCGATCTACGAATATCTCAAGAAACATTTTCCTATCCAGTAATACCGAGAGCGTCACGGATGACTCCTGACGCCTCGCGTATAGCTGCGGCAGTAATAGTAAGTGGCGGAGCAATCTTTATAGAATTTCTGTTGGTGCATACAGGTAATACCCCTTTCATGATGCACTCTTTGACGACACGCGTCGCATCTTCGGTCTTTTCAAAAATAAGGGCCGCGATCATGCCTCTGACATTGACCTGACGAACCATCGGCGACTTCTCAAATGACTTCATTTCCTGTTCGAATACCTTCATGGCTTTTTTCTGAGCAGCAACTTGTTTTGCGCTTGAAAGGAATTCAAGGTTTGCGAGAGCGGAGGCACACGAAACAGCATTACCTGAGTGCGTGCCATGCAAATCAGCTTTTGGATCAATGTTCATAATCTTTTTGTTGCCCAGAAGCGCCGAGATCGGCAACGATGAAGAAATGCCTTTACCGACAGCGACCAAATCAGGCACGATATCTTTTCCGTAGGTCATATAACCATATATCGGTCCGAGGCGATAAAAACCAGACTGTAGTTCATCAAAGCATACGAGTGCGCCATGTTTCTTGGCAAACTTCGAAAGATCATTGAGGAAACCGTCCGGAAAGAACCATGCACCCCATCCTTGAAATGTTTCTATGACGAACCCTGCAATCTCATTATGCGGAGGCAGAATGCTTGGATCAAACTTTGCCGTAGGATCATAGGGAAAATCCAAGAAACAGACCGCCTCATCAGTCATACCTGACCATGCAGCCTTCTGTTTGCTCCCGGCGATCAGATCATTACTCAAACCACGACCATGATATCCACCACCAAAAGTGACGATGTATTTTTTATGTGTCTTGGTGCCATGTAATTTGATCAACTTGTATGCGATATCCACGGCCTCTGACCCGGAATTGAGTAAGGTGGCACAATCAAAATGTCGCGATGCCGCCAAAAGCTTTTTGAGAAATTGATATTTAATCTTCGTCGGATAGTTGTACGCAAACAACACGTCAGCATCAACTTGGTCTTTGATGGCCTTTTTTATTTTCGGATTCGAATGTCCCGCGTTTGCCACGAATATACCGGAGGTGAGATCGATGAACTTATTGCCCTTGTCATCCCACACAGAAAAGTCTACAGCCTTTGCCCAGGTGAGAGGAATGGTGTTGGCAACCGAAACTGGCTCCATATCGGCAATTTGCTTGTAAAGCTCATTATTTTTCAGTGAAAAATCATCCCGAATCTGTCTGTAAGTAGTTTTTATTTTCATGCAAAAGTAAGCATACATGAGAACGAAACCCCTCGCAAGGATTCATTTACACCCCTCTCGATATACTATAGTATATCGACATGAATATGACCTACACCACGCTTGGCCGGACAGGACTCAAGGTTTCCCGCATCGGACTGGGGACCGCTGAAATAGGTTTCTCGTATGGTATTGGTGAGAGGCCACTTCCCTCTGAAGCTGAAGCGATCGATCTTCTCAAGAAATCGGTTGATCTCGGTATTACTTTTTTTGATACAGCAAGCTATTACGGTGTGGCAGAAGAACGCATCGGCAAGTCAGGAATCCTGAAAAATCCCGATATTATTGTCGAAACAAAATGCGCACAGTTCCTTGAAAAAGGCGAAAAATACGCACTGCCCGAGCTTACAGAAAAAATAACAGTGCAAGTAGATGAAAGCTTGAAAAAACTGCGAATTGATTCCCTACCTATCCTCATGTTGCACGGGCCAAGTGTTGAAGATATTAACCGTGGCGAACTTACGGGAATATTAAAAGACCTCAAACAAGCAGGTAAAATCCGCTTCACAGGAGTTTCAACTCGCGGTGAAGAGTCGCCGCTTGCAGCTATTAATTCAGGCTTCTTCGATGTTATACAAGTAGCCTACAATATTCCTGACCAACGCATGGAACCAAAAGTATTTCCGACGGCACAAAAAGCTGGTGTTGGCATCATAAATAGATCAGTACTCCTCAAAGGGTCACTGACTGCACTCAGAACAAAATTACCAGCCGGCCTCGAAGGCTTGCAACAGACTGTTGATGAAATTGAAGCGATTGCTCGTGAAATCGGCACCGACCTGCCTACACTAGCGATTCGTTTTGCGCTCAATAATCCATGTATTTCATCATCATTGATTGGCACCAATAAACTTGGTAATGTTGAAAAAGCGATTCGTGCCCTCGAAGCAGGCCCGTTACCACCAGAGATCGCTGCCAGACTACACAAAGTTGCCCTTAATACACCTAACCAAGTCGATCCTGCCCAATGGCCAAAACTACAATGAACTGCCCCATCTGCAACAAACCATCACCAAAAGTGATAGCTGACACTCTGCGAACTGGAGAAAAAAGAAAAGTCTTTTTGTGTACACGCTGTGATGTGGGCATTCTCGATGCCCACATCAGTGCCGCTGATCTCAAGAAATATTACGCCAGCGAGTACAGAAAAATCGGCAGGCCCAAGCTCGCGGCCACATCTGAGACTGATGAACTTTTTTCAATTTATTCACGATTTCAGGATGACCGGCTTCGCCTACTCAAACCATACCTCACCAAGAACACAAAACTCCTTGAAGTCGGCTGCTCAGCTGGCATGTTTCTCTATCATGTAAAACCTCTGGTCAAAGAAATAGTCGGTATCGATTTTGACCTTGCTTCAGCAGCGTATGCGGCAAAAAAATGCCACTGCAAAGTCTATACCACCGACATCAAAGAAACTCCTCTTAAGAAGAAATATTTTGACGTGATTGTTGCCTTTCAGACACTGGAACATGTGAGTGATCCAAAAGCATTTATCGCTGGTCTTGAAGAATATCTCGCTCCAGGAGGTGTCATCGCCATCGAAGTGCCAAACCTCAATGATGCCTTGGCACACGTGTACAACCTACCTCGTCATTATCAATTTTTCTATCACAAATCCCATCTCTGGTATTTTACCGAGAAGAGCCTTGAAAAAGTCATGGCTTCGTCCGGTTTCAAAGGAAAGACATTTCATACGCAGGACTACAACATCATGAACCACATGAACTGGATTGTGAATGATGCGCCACAAGGCACGCCACTTGCCGGACTATCGGCACCTGTTCTGCCTATTCGAACAAATGCATCACCACAAATCACAAAGACGCTTGATACATTCATCAAGCGCATGGATATTGAATACAAAAAAACACTTGCCGATCTGAAGATTACCTCAAATATTATCTTCATTGGAAAAAAGAAATAATTTGACACTTCCAAATTTTACTGTTAGATTGTGACCAGTTTTACAACGCAATAATTGCACAAAAACCTAACTGAATATGAGCGCAACGTTACAACCGACGGTCATCATACCGATGCTCGAGCGGAGACTCAAGCTGATCAAACTCTTTGCCACAGACTTTGACGGGATCCACACAGATGGCACCGTCCTCGTTGATGAGCATGGAACCGAGAGCGTCCGCTGCAGCCGCAAGGATGGCCTCGGGTATGCCATGCTAGCCAAAGCAGGTATCCACGCCTGTGTCATCTCCAAGGAGAAAAATCAGGTGGTGTTGAGGCGCTGTGAAAAACTCGGTATTCCCTGCTTCAACATGGTCCATGACGGCCAGGGCAAGCGAGAAATCCTCAAGCGTGTCTCAGAAGATCTGGGGCTCCGGCCAGAACATGTCCTCTACATGGGCGATGACCTCAACGACCTCGAGGCTCTCAAATTTGCTGGGGTATCTGTCAGCGTACGTGATGGGCACCCGTCCATCTTGGAGACAGTGGATATTATCACGCACCGAGCAGGAGGTGACCATGCCGTTCGAGAGGTCTGCGAACTCCTCATGGTCGCACGGGGCCGGTCGCTCAAATTCTGATTCGGCTTCTGCCGCCAAAACGCCAAGGCTGTCCTTGGCGTTTTTTATATTTAGTATTACCAGGCAGTCTTTCCTCCATCAACCACAAGATTGTGCCCTGTCATGAACCGTGAAGCGTCCGAGCTCAAAAAGATGATAGGACCGATATAATCCTCCGGCGTTGCCATACGGCCAAACATGGTCATGTCGCCATAACGTTTTACAAAAGCTTTGTCCTGAGCGGGTGTTTGAACTCCTGTTGGAGAAAATGTATTAATGCGTACATTGTACATGCCGAGGCGGGCCGCCCACTGTCTCGTAAAGCCAAGCAGAGCGGATTTGGTTGTTGAATATGCTATTGATTTGAAACGTTTTCCTGCTGGGTCATTATACACACGATGGTCATGGGCAATAACAGATACGTCTGAGCCGATATTGATGACCGAACCCGATCGTTGTTTGATCATGTGTTTGGCAACAGATTTCGTGCACAACATTGTTCCGGTAAGATTTACGCGTAGTTCCTTCTCCCACAAATCAATCGGATATTCTTCGTAGGGAGCAAATTGAGAAGCTGAATCAGCACTGCCGACTGCCGGATTGAGAGCGGCGTTGTTGATAAGCACATCTATTTTTTTGTGTTTTTTGATGATAGCTCGCACAGCATGCTGAACGCTTTTTTCATCAGTAATATCAACCTTCTCGACCTCAGCCTTGACGCCGTTCTTTTTTAATATGTTTCGAGCCTGCTCCATACCGTGCTCATCTTTTGCATCCCATAGGACTGGATACGCTCCAGCTTTACCCAACGCAATAGCATACGTCAGCCCCAAAAAACCCGCGCCACCGGTAATGATGATGACCTTACCTTGTACTGAAAAAACATCTTCGTTGGTCTTTTTCATAGTGATGAAAGGGTTGAAATAATAAACTGTAATTGATTCTGGGCATCTCGAAGATAGTCCTCCCCGCGCCATGCTTGAATAGTCAAGACACCTTTGTATCCTATAGCTTTCAATGCCGTAAAACAACCCTTGAAATCGGCATCGCCGGTACCAAGAAGCATCGACTGAGTTTTGCCGATCTTGCGATCCTTCACGTGAACTTCAAAAATACGTGCACCAAGAGTCTTGATATCGTTGGGACAATCGAATCCGTACGATGTACAGTTTCCGATATCATAAGAAACACCGATATTTTTTTCAGCACATGAATCAATGTATGCAGCGAGTTCACCTGCAGGCATCTCTGTCTCCAATGCAATTTTCAAACCATGCTCTTTGGCAACAGCGGCAATCGTTGAAATCGATTGGTGCGCCTCAGTTTTTTCATCTGAGGTCGCTGGCGCCTGGTCTTCCAGCAAAGGTACGGAGAGTGTCTTGGTCGATAGATGAGGTGTCACCAATGGTATAAATGTCTTGAAAGCCTGTATCGAAGCCACTGCCTCCAGACCAAACAATTTGTACCTGCCACAATCAACTGAACTAACTGGTACTTGCTGAGAAGCTATCTCAATCCGTGACACCGCCTCAGGTCGACCCCACACATCTCTGATCGGATCAAATCCCTTGATGTCGCGGTCAAGAAACCATTCGATAGCATTGAATCCAAGTTTTTTGGCGAGGGCAAATTCAGCTTCCCACTGTTCAGGAAAAAACTGAAGCCGACCACCTTGCGGCGCAGAAAGTCGCCCCTGCATTATCGCGATATGGTTCATGGTGTATGAGTCGAACGCTTTGGCATAAATCTCCCGAGAGCCTTTCTCACATCAGAAAAGAAATTCCTCAGAAACTCTTTATCCACATCATCATAACTGGTCAGGTACTTCCAGTTCAAGCTCACATCGAGCTTTGACCGCACCATGTATATATAGATGATGGTAAATAAAATCAAAGACAGAAGGATAGCCTGTGCAACAAGTCCCCACAGTCCAAATACGGGAATAAGCAGTGCGTACAAGACTATGCCGATGAGGCCTTTCATCAGCTTTTGGAACAACAAAAATCCTTGTCGACGGTATACCACCAAGAACACTCCCGCGACAGCGGATGCGGCGGTGATTGGCAAGGTCAATAATAGAACGTCAAAATACGGGAGTGACGCGATATATTTCGGAAAGAATATGTGGACAAAAGGTTGTGCGGCAACAAGACCGATAATACCAACAGCAATCGAAAACAATATCAGATACTTTGTGCCGACATTGTAAATTTTCTGTAATTTTTCTTTTTCGGCGATATGAAGCGGTATAAGTACTGACAATGTATTGACTGGCATAAAGTTTGCCAGTGTTCCCAACATCGTCTGAGCTACCGAGAAGATTGCCACCGCCTCGGTACTGATCAAGAACTTCGTCATCCATACTTGGACAAAATCAACAATTTTTGCAGCCACCGGACGCAAGAGTTCCCACTTTCCGTATGAGGAAAGAAGTTTCCATATCATCAAGTCTCCCGAAACAGGATGCGCACGCCAGAGCTTGTAGTAACTCCTCATGACCGGAACAAGCATGAATACAATCGACACATATGACGAAACGACGAGCGAGAGAATAACTTCCTTGAGGCCGACTGTCGCAAAAAAGTAGAACCACGCTATGATGGCCAACTGAATAAAGCGACTTATTGAAGACCTACTTGCTATCAAACTAAACTTTTTCTCCGCCTCTAATGCCAAGCGCAATGACGGCAACAGAGCGTCATGAAGGAACAAAAATGAAATAATTTTGATGTAGGCGATAAACTCAGAGTTATATGCCGAAAAGAAGTAAGGGGCTCCAAAAAATATAGCCGCCCATAAGATAATACCGATACCTATACGCACAAGTGTTGATTCATAAAAAAGTCGCTTGGCATGAGGTATGTCCTGCTCGCCAACGTAGCGTAAGATATCGTTCCTCATCGTCTCCCCTCCAAGTCCCATAAAAACCGCAATACCTGAGAATGACGACAAGATCAGTTGAAACACACCATACTGATACACGGTAAGTTTCGACAACACAATCAGAGTATTGAAGAAACCGACGCCACGAGAAATGATGTTCCAAAAGCCAAAAAAGAACTCTCCTTTGAGGTACGTCTTGTAAAACGGCTTGGGAGTTATAGGCTTTGCGGGCGTTGGTGTTTCCATCGAGGTTACGGGGCCTGTAAGATATGACTGTACCTCATTTTTAATGAAATTTCTAGTGCCCTATTTCATTGCAAAAAAGACCCAATGAACTAGAATAAGGACATTATGGCAACCACATTAACCATCGTTACACCTGTATATAACGGCGCAAAGTTCATGCGTCAGACCATTGAGAGTATCCTCTCGCAAAAAGGCAATTTTTATATTGATTACATCATTATCGACGATGGATCTACGGACAACAGTCTTGAAATTATGAAAGAATATGCGAACCTAGTCCAAACCAAACAATGGAAAACCGAGTGTCTCGGTATTGAGATGCGCTACGAAACAGGCCCAAATAGAGGCCAGAGTCGCGCGTACAACAGAGGCTTCAGTATAGCCAAGGGACAAGTGTGCGCATGGATGAACGCCGACGACTATTATATGCCTGACATATTCGAACAGGTCGCGCAGCTCTATGAAAAAGACCCCTCTATCGATTTCATCTACGGTGATTGTTTGAAAGTATATGAAGATGGCACCAAAAAATCTTCCACTGAGCCAAGACCTCGGCCCGATGAGACTTTTGAGAGCCTCCGTACTCGTGGCAATTCATTTGATTTGTGCTTCTTTTCAAAACGAATATACGATATGGTCGGGCCCCTCGATGAAACACTGAAATACTGCATGGATCTTGATTTCTGGTTCAAGGTCATGGCCGCAGGAAAAGTCGCCTACCTGCCGCAAACCATCGCAGCATTTCGACTGTGGAGCGGATCAAATACTGTGACAAAACAAGCCGGCTTTGATCGAGAACGCAAGATTATCGCGCGACGCTACGGTGGCACTATTATACCGGCAAAAAAGATCTATGCGCTCCGTGGAAATCTGAAGTTCCTAAACACAATAAAAAGACAGTTTCCCGCCCCATACGAAAAAACTAAGAAGTTGTTCTACAAAATTGTCGGAAAATTTAGCTACGGCAAGTCGCGTCATACAAAATAAAACACGCCGCTCACGAGGGTGAGCGGCGCCGTACCAGGTCCAGACCTTCAGCGATGATTGATTGCGAACAGGAGGACGAGCAGCCGTGTCGCATCGTCGTACCAGCGGGAATCGCTGATTCCTGTCACCGCCTCGGCGACAGGTAGCTTCACCAGTTCGCATGTCCCTTGGTGAGTACTCTTCCACTTACCAGGGCCGCACAGATACAGCTTGATGGGCACCTTGACGACGTCACCATAGCCATAGGTCTTACTGACTTGGACGAACTCCGTCGCTGCCACACCAGCCTTTGCGGCCAAGTTCCGAGCAATGCATTGCTCATGAGTTTCATCTTCACGGAGGTAGCCTCCAATGCTTATCAAAAACTCCGACCCTCCCGTGTCCTCGCGCGACTGTCTGATGAGGTACACATTGTTACATTCATCATACAAGAGAACGCAAGCGGCGGGTGCAGTAGCCATTGTCAGGTACTCTGCAGCACCAACGGTTTTCTTGATCACGGTAGCCCATTTACTCTGGGCCAACGTCTCATTTCTTTCGCTCATAATTTGCTTTTCCTTGTCTATAATTTGGTTTTTCTACACACTAAATCAGACCATACTATAGCACCAAGTATGAATACTGTCAATACCAGTAACCTAGATTAGATCAAGCTCTGCAAAAATACGTTCGCTCACCTTATCATTCCAGAGAGGAATATGGCGGTTTTTGAAATCTGTCCTTTCGAGGTGAAGGATGAGCTCCGCAATGTCCTCCGGATTGAGGCTATCAATAGGAAACAGTTTATTCGAGCCGAGCACCAATGTTATTGGGCGTTCAGTGTTATCGCGCAATGTTGCACACGGAATACCAAGATGACTTGTCTCCTCCTGTATACCTCCCGAATCAGTCACGATGCCACTACTTTCGAGGATGAGCTTCATAAATTCAAAATACCCTAGTGGTTCGACCACCCGAACAGAGTCGAGTAAATGGTCAAGACCAAATTCATGTATCTTTTTCTTTGTACCTGGATGTACAGGAAACACGATCGTCTGCTTCTTTGACAATGAATGTAATACCGAGAGTAGCTTGCTCAGTATTTCAGGGTTATCAGTATTTTCGACCCGATGAATGGTCGAAACAATGTACGACTTTTCCTTCAGTCCCAGAGTTGAAAGAATATCTGATGTCTGAATATGATCAAAATACTTTTCAATACTTTCAATCATTATATTACCGACATATTTTATTTTTTCTTCCGCTATTCCCTCCTGCAGAAGATTGGCATTTGCCGCCGGCTCGGTCGTAAATAGAAAATCTGAAAGATGGTCGACAATCGCCCGATTGATCTCCTCAGGCATGCGACGATCATGACTGCGAAGCCCCGACTCGACATGGATAAGCTTCGTGGTTTTTACCGCAGCAACCGCCCCTGCCAAAGTTGAGTTGATATCCCCGAAGACAATGACTCCATCGTATTTCTTTTTTGAAAAAATATCTTTGAGCGCACTGAACATCTTCCCTATTTTTTCCGTATGGAACTGGCCGCGGATATCGAGCTGTATATCCGGGCGAGGTATCGACATGGCGTCAAAAAAAACTTTCGACATCGAATCATCAAAATGTTGCCCCGTATGAATCAAGGTAAATTCATATTCAGGATGCTTTTTTGCCTCCTTGAAAAAGGGTGCTGCCTTTACGAAATTTGGCCGAGCCCCAAGTACGACTGCGTATTTTTTCTTATTTGCCATAATACGACCTCATCCAGTCAATCGTTTTCTTGACTCCATCTTCGAGCGATACCGACATCGTATGCTTGAGATGGTCGACCGCTTTCGAAATATCAACCTTCTTTGATTTTGTGGTCAGCACTTCAGAATCTTTGTATTCGATGAGTTTCTTGTCGGCTCCGGTATAGTCCCAAATAATTTTGGCCAACGTCTCAATATCATGATATTCATTGCCACCGATATTGTAGACCTCACCTGGTTTGAAATTATCAACAATATTCGTAAGCGTTCGGCAGGTATCCTCGAGATAGGTAGAGGTGCGATAGTGCCCTTTGTACACCGTAATCGGTATACCATGAAGCGCGTGGTAGCAGAACTTGGCATTGACACTACGATATGGGTGATACCATTCGCCGGGACCATACGTATTGAAGAGGCGAACAATGACTGATTTGGTGCCATTCTTTATGGCAGAGTTCCTGATCTGCATCTCATTGACCCATTTTGACATGGCATAATCATTCATCTGCTTGATCTCAACCTTGTCCATCACCGACTCGATCATTACTCCTTCATAGTCACCATAGACCTCTGATGATGAAAAATGAATCAGGCCAAAGCCCAACTTCTCTTGAAGGCGAATAATGTGTTTGGTTCCAATCGCGTTTGAGCGCCAGACTTGTTCATAATAATCTTCGCCATTCCATCTACCAAACTCGGCTGCAGTGTGATACACAAAATCAAACGGTCCAGCTTCCTCAAAGACACGCTCAAGTTGGCGGAAGTCACCTACGTCACAACGAGAGTAATAAAAATCACTCTTTGACATCTGATGCTCCCAGCCAATCTCTCCAACTGCGTGAGTTAGGTCGATACCAAATACTGAATGACCTTTCTTGGTGAGCATTGGTACCAAGTATGAACCAACGACCCCCCTGCTTCCTGTGACTAGAATTCTCGCCATATTATAAAAACTTTATAGCGTCTATTAATTGAATAGCTGGATCGACATCTATCTTGTCATGTCTCTTTGCATTGCTCATCATATAATCACGCACAACTACTTTGTACCCGAGTTTTTCCAACTCTTCAGGCTCCCAACCGCATCGATGAGTTTGGTATGTATGGCCACCGTGTCCCTGTATATCCAAATTTTGTGGAATATATCCTTTTGGCGTTTCCAAAATGACCCCCTTGCGAGCAATCTTTTCACACTGAGCGATCATGTCGAGCGACTCCTGTTTTTCCAGGTGCTCAATAATATCCAACGCAATGACGAGGTCGAAGCTCTTTGGTACAAATATCTCATTGAGCTTACGTACGTCATACTTGATAACTGCATAAGGGACCTCGGCTTCTATGTGATCAAAATATTTGTCATAAATGTCAACACCGACACGAATCTGTGCCGGAATAAATTTTGATTTGAGAGAAAGACCACAGGCGACATCTAAAATCGAGATAATTTCACCATTTTTCCATGGCCACAGACCAGCTTTACCAAAAATAGTCGGTAATGTGTTTGCAATCCAATCTGCTTTAGGCATAGTGATATCAATGCTATCATAATCCAAAATAATTGGAAATGGCTTTTAAGTATATACAGGAGCTACGAATCATGCCTTAATCACTTGGCCACGTAAACCACTAAATGCCCTGAACACGTCCTCCACACTCGTACTATCAAGAGCTTCCCGAGAAAGAGTGGCGGCCCCAGCTTTTTCAAAGGCAAATATTGTCGGGGCAACACTTCCCTTTGGCTTTACAATAATACTCATACCATCCCGTGGGGCCTGTTCATCTGGATGCACGGGGCCAATAATATCGATAAGTGGCACACCCAATGCATGTGCCATGTGCATAGGTCCAGTGTCCCCGCTTATAAAGAAACTAAAACGCTTGATGAGCGATGGAAGATCCTCTAAAGAAAAATCAGTCGCCTGAATACAGGATGGCCTGTAGCTTTCATTGAAACCTGCTATCAGGCGTGATATTCGAGCACTATCTCGCGACGATCCAATAAACACAATCTTCGCTTTATATTCATCAATAATCCGTGAAGCTAGCTCTGAAAATTTATCATCACCCCATTCTTTTATTGCATTTCCTGCGGTAACGCTGATGCCTACGATAGTGTCAGTGGAAGAAAGGGCCTGCGAGCTCATGAACATTTCCGCCTTTCGTTCGCCATCAGGACTGGTAAATACCTCTTTTGCTGTGTCGGATGAAGTGATGCCTGCATACTTCAACATATTCAAATACACCTGTGGTAGATATGAGTGGTCTTTATACACAAGCTGATTAGCGACCATCCAGTCGGTCAGCGACTCAGTCAGTGGTCGATCAGGGCGAGTGATTTTCACACGACGCGGTATCATTCCCCACACGGCAATCAATGTACTCAATGACGTCCCTGAAAAACTAACGCACCAATCAAACCGTTCCGTGCGTATTTTCTTGGCCAATTGAAAAAAACTATAATCTTCAAACTGAATAATTTCATCCACGTACGGATTGTGCGCCATGAGTGATGACGTCATAACTGAGACGAATACTGCGATGTGACTGTTCGGATAAGCCTTTTTTATCGCCCGAAATACAGGCGTCGTACAAATAACATCACCAATACGAGTCAGCTGAGGAATTAACAAAAAACGAGGCGCATCTCCTGCTCGACTCTTATTCAATATTCGCATCAAAAATAAAATGGGCACCGCCACATATGACAGCACTATCATGGCGATTATAAAGAATCTCTTCTGTAGTTTCTTATTCATTGAACAGTGTGATTATCTTGCGCGCACGCTCTCCCCACGTATACTGTTGAACATCCTTCCGCGCCTGTTCTGCCAACACATCACCATCAATACGCTTGTGCACAATATTCTCAATACCCACAGCCATATCTCGTGGGTCATCAGGTGTTACTAGAACCGAGTTTGTATCATTCAAAATCTCCTGTATCGATGGTATTCGTGATGCCACGATTGGTCTGCCTGCGGCCATGTATTCAAATAACTTCATAGGTGAGGTGTAATAGAGAGAAACCTTCTGCTTTCCCGTGTTTGGCAATACGAGAACATCGGCAGCCTTGAGCCATGTGACCACTTCATCGTGGGGACGCGGACCAATAAATGTAATCCGTGAGTCGCCCGCTTGAGTAACCTCCGATTTCATTCGTTCCACATCATGAGTCGCTCCGCCAACAATATACAAAGACATATCCTCGCTCATATACTCGACTGAGCGTACGAGTGTATCGACCCCTTTCCAGCCAAAAAGTTGACCCGTATAGACCACCATATGTCCCGGCAAGGTGAGACCAAGCGTGGCACGTGCTTGTGACTTTGAAATATCCTGACTGAATTTCTGTACATCCGTACCATTCGGCCAATATACGATTTTGTTAGAGCCAATACGGTACGTCTTTCCCAGCTCTGCAATCTTCCATTTTGTCTGTACCGCAAAACCAAAACATTTTTTCATCAGTCGCTGATACATAAAATTGTTTCCTGGGAAATGATGAACATCGTAAAAAATGCGCGAGCCGACAAAACTGGAGGCATACAGGGGCATGTAGTCATGCGAAATAAATATTGCCGAGGCTCGCTCTGTCTTGGTATATGTTTTTAGTACAAAAAAGTATGATAGAAATGAAAATGAAAAAATCTGTATCAAGAAGGTCAATCGTTCAATCTGCGGAATAAAAAATAGGCCAAGGAAATCTATGCACGGCACCGTCCGAACTGTAAAATTCTTCTTAATACCGTAGTAAGAAAATAAGTCTTTTCCAGGCCTCCTCCACAAACGTGGAATGACGAGATCAACTTGGTATCCCTCATCGGCAAAAGCTTCACACAGTTTTACCGTCGACAGACCGTGAGCCTTTTCGGTTGGAAAACGCGTATTGCAGATGTATATGATTTTTTTCATCCTATTTCACCGCGTACAGATAATACCCTGAAGTTGTCACGCGAGCCTCGGTCTTGAGCACCTTATCCAAAAATCCAGCTACGGGGTCAATAATCCATCGGAGCTTGTGTTGGAATGGGAAAAAGAATAATAATGCCTTGAAGTAGCCTCCGCGCTTTACCAATTCGACATTATGCATACCTTTACACAAAAGGAGTAAGGTATCATCGAAAAATCTCCAGTAATCAGGATATGAGCCTTTACGGGCATGATAGGGATAGATCGAAGGAACATAGATAAACAACTTCCCACCCGGCTTCAGAATCCTGCGAAGTTCAGCCATGGCTTTCCAGGGATTTTCAATATGTTCGAGTACTGAATGGCAAATGATGCCATCAATACTACTATCGGCAAGTGGTATTGCATGAATGTCGCCGACAACATCAGCCCCCGTCGAAGCATCATAATCCATGGTCTTGTAGTTACACTGTGCGAACAAATGTTTGTACGGGGCCAGCCACTTCTGGAATCTTTCGCCACCGCCAATATCAAGCACCGTATGACAACGGCTGATATCCTTGACTTTGTCCTCGATGAATTTTTCGTATGATGCCGTCATGATTGTAGATTATAGTACCATATTATTTTCTAGTGACGACTGCTTCGCGTATGACGGTCATAAGTCGCGATACGAGCACAGTGAGACTATGATTGTTCATAACATATGAACGGAGATACGTGCCGACTGACTTTTTTTCTTCAACACTCATATTCATCACTTTTTTTAATGCCTTTGCCAAGCTTGCACCGTCGGTAAATGTATATGCACCCTCTGACACATCATTCACCATACTCTTATTGCGGACAGCAACAAGAGTCCCGCATGCCATCGCCTCAAATATTGTCTTATCTGCACTACCCTCCGGCGTCGCATTTGCATATACTTCATGGGACTGATAATACGCAGGAACCTCGTCATGCCTGACGGCAGGCTCAAAACTGACACTCGAAGAAATGCCCGCGTCATTAACCAAACGTTTGAGACGCTCATGATATCCGTAGGCATCGGGAGTCGGATCGCCCACGATCGTCACCTGAACTTCAGCATCTCCCTTTGAAAGGGCTGCGACACCCACAATGATATCCTCAATCTTTTTCACGGGAGAAATTCGTCCGAGGCACACTATGCTATTCTCTTGTTTCTTTAGAGATGGGTTTGGTGAGAATAATTCCGTATCAATACCCACTGGCATGAGCGATGTCTTTGCAAACTTCGCCGTAAATGACTGCGGTGAGGTACAAAATACCCTGCGTGAAAGGGCTACAGCTATTCGGGTAAGCATATTTCCACGGGCATGATTGCGCCACATAAATACCGGTTTTCCGAGCAATTTCCAGAGGATCCCACCAAGTAACACATACTCCTGGTTCATGTGGACAAAGACTACATCATAGTTTTTTCGTTCGGACCAAATAGATGCATACAACCGAGTAATATACTGTGCTCGCGATATACGCTCTTCCTTACCGAGTGAAATCACTTTTACATTGGCGGGCAGTTCGTAAGCACCTTTTTCAAGACACAGAGCTACGATAGACTCTGCATGTTTTGCGAATTCAACAATCCATCCATGAAAGAAGCCGAGAACTGGGTCGTTCTTGTCCACCTTCTGGGTGATGATGAGTAATCTCATACTTATTTTTTCCGTGCGGTCACTGCCGTGCCATACACACCTTCCAAGAGATCAAGATCTTTACCTGATGCGAGGAGCAATTCAACATTCTTGTTTCGAATCGCTTCAAGAACTGCCAGGGCTGAAGGATCCGGGACAGATGCGCGGAACATTTCTATAAACGCCTCGAAATCTTTGATGAAACAATGACCTCCTGCCCCACGGCCTTTTTTGTCGACAGGTTTGAGATATCGATGCGACATATATGGATCAGCCTTGAATGCGTCACTCAAGACTTCCCACTTCATCTTGAAAGCAGCGGAAATATCGTACAGCATATTAGACTGAACGACCTGAACATATCCATTGATATTATGCGCGTATTTTATCAACTCGGCTTCATCAGAAGAACACGTGAGATTATACGGTGCGGCCGGCAATACGCTCAAGATACGTGTGGCAGCTTTTTTGTATACTGGAGTCATCTGCGGTAATCCAATAATATTTCTTGGCGGATTCGCCGCATCAAACGCGGCCGTCGCCTCACTCAAAAACTCGGGAGAATGAACAATCAGGCGATCGGGAAAAGCCTTTTGCAATAAGCGTGTCCTCCCTACTGGCAATGTTGATTTGATGACCGCAATCTTTTTTTTACCAACAAGCGGTAGAACCGCACGTAAAATACTGTCGTCATATCCTTGTGGAGTGGTTGGTGTCGGTACTGCAATAAAAACCAGGTCACACGCTGCAATACGTGCCTTATTCTTATTGTATGGAGCCTCAAGGCCGTATCTGACCACCGCATGACCGCGATTTTCAAAATCATCGGCATAATGCTTGCCAATCCAACCCTGTCCAATAAATCCAATGAGTGGTTTCTTCATAGAGGGACATTATAGCGACAAGTGAGGAACTATGAAAGCTTGCTTTCATAAGGTCCAAACGCAGTCGATATATGAGCAAAGCGATTATAGCCAATCTACGCCTTTTTTCAATGCGATTTTACCGAGAACAGAACTAGTGAAATGCGTCAAATAACGAACCCCCTGAACTGACGAGGAACAGCAGGATATTCACGATGATAGGAATGGAGATCAAAGACGCACGAGCCACACGTTGGTAGGTACTCGATTTTGAGGAAATATGATCCCGAATCTGTGTATATGCATATAACGCCAATGGTATAACCCATATAAACTGGATAAATTGGATGCGCGAAATAAATACAGGCCACAAAAGTACCGGCAGTGTCGCGATGAATGCGGCAATAACTGCATCAAGGTTTTTCATACCGCGACGCGATCGTATCATGCGAACAATTGCATACAGCACCCCGAGCCAATAGAGTCCGAATGTTGAGCCTTCAACAATAAGTGATGTAAACAAAGAATGTGTCGGGGCTCCGCCATACTGTGCGTTGTTTGCGCTGAACCAATCAAGGAATGAGGGTGCATGACCGGCGATAGTGGCAAGTAAAACACCATAGAGAACGAGTGCGGGTAGTCCGACAGAAAGTATGTTGGTAATCATCGCCTTGGTTCCCTTTTTTCGAGAACGCCATACAACAAGCAGACACAACGCGATCAACCCCAGTACGCCAGTCTCCTTGGCTGTAGCTCCAAGGAAACCGATGATAGAGGCCAGGCACAACAAAAAACGAGAATCTTTTCGAAAGGCAACAAGACCGACGAGGATAGTGACCGCCGACAGGCACCACCCTGAAATATCAGTACCCAGTGCCAAGCCATATTTTAGAAGCGGATATGCCGTCGCGATCCACGCCGCACCGACAACGGAGTCTGAACTCGAATATTCTAATTCCCTAAAGATACGATATACCGCACCAACAAGAACAATGTAGAAAATAACGTTGAGCGCAAAAATCAATCCATAGGGATGAGACGTGTGCAGTATGGTGCCGCCGACAATCGCGTAAAACGGCTTGAACAGACGCTGCATGATGGTGACATCACCTACAAACGGAGCACCTTGAGTAAATGAGGTAATTTGTGCCGCATATATCGGTGCATCAATACGCGTGTCAAAAAATCCATTGACTGAAAAGACCAGCGCCATTACACCAAGACATACCGCGCATAGTATGAACCAGTGTTTATTATTTTTTAAAAAACTGATGTCCATAGAGCATGATTATTTTTTGCTGGTATGCAATGTGCCTGACTCAAAATAGCTCTTCTCTGTGCCGATAGACTCAATGTCATACTGCTTCCCATCGATAATACTTCGGGCCGCCAATATGCCCATTTCGAGCGAATGGTCTTGGTTGTTGTATCGGAATCTTCCTGGACGTCCAATGTAGTAGAAATCTGTGAATGTATCGAGGTATTTTTTTATGACCGCAAGATATTCTTGATAATGGGTATCATACACTGGATATACGTCTTCCTGCACAATGCGATAACACCTGCGAACTTCATCCTTTGAAATAAACTGATGGTCGGCCAAATACGCAATCGTTCGATCGAAAAGCTCTTGTTCCGACATGTTCCAGACCTCATCCCCTTTGGTACAAAAGAACTCAATAAAGAGAGAGGTTTTGCCCTCTGGAGACATCTGCGCGCTAAAGTTCCTCATTTCGCTCATACGGCCGATCGGATTGGTAAATTCAGGAAAATAAATCCACTGATCATCAGTCACCGTCTTTCTGTTGAGTGTCATGAAGACGTAGACTTGACTGCGATACGTGAGCAGTTTCTGCGCCTCGATAATCGCCTTCGGAGGACGTGGTTCAAGCAAGTTGATGAACGACTTGAGCGGAACTGACTCGACTAGATTGTTACATACAAACTCAATATCTCCTTCAGGACTACTGCACACTATCGAAGAGACTCGGCCATTGGTGTGAATAATCTTTTTTGGTTCAGTGGAACACATGATGCGATATCCTTGAGATTCCAGCTTGGCGCGAATAGTTTCGTAGATAAGCCCCGTGCCTGATTCTGGGTAATAAAATGTATCGACAAGCGTTTTCGGTTTCTTTGAATTTTTGATGCGCGTAAGTGATAGCAACATATCCTTGATGAGCGCCGTGACATTGAGCCCCTTGATACGCTGGCCAGCCCAATCTACGTGTATATCCTTTGCTGAAATACCCCAGATTTTTTCGGTGTAGTTGATCATGTTGAACTGGCCAAGTGACTTGCCGAAATTGGCATAGACATAATCAGCAAAATTCTCTATCGGATGTTTGAAAAGACCGTAGCGAATCTTCGCCATAACATAATCAATTCCCATACGGATAGCGCGAAAAAATCCGACGTTCTTGAGCGCCTGAAGCGCGTTGACTGGGTAGTCATAAAATTTTCCTTCAATGTATTGACGCGTCTGGCGCTTTACCTGGATCCATCGCTCCTGCAAAAGCTCCTGGATGAAATCATACAAATACTGATTTTTTGAGAAGAAACGATGAGGACCATTATCAGTTCGAAATACCAATCCATCTTCGTGAAATTCATACGTCTTTGAAAGACCGCCAACCATCGCTTGTTTTTCAATAACAATAAACTCTTTCCCTTTCTTTGAGAGTTCCATGGCCGTGGCCAAGCCCGCTGGTCCTGCGCCAATAATCAATGTGTCTATGATGATTTTTTTCATAACGTAGAGTTTCACCAGTATATCGCACTCATTCGGATTAGGATATCAGGAGGTTTTCCGGTTAAAAATCACCCGGTATACAAAATAGCTTTCAAGAGCAATAAGCAGGCTGGCGATTATCTGACCGATAATGTAATGCAATCCGAGTCCGTCCACACATACGTACATCAAGAGAGTGTTCAGACCGAGGTTGACCAGTGCCAAGAGCCCAAACCAACTTGCCTGCACATGAATACCCTCTCTTTCCTTATCCTGAAACGTCCAATATTTCTGCATGATAAAACTTACGCAGACAGCAATAACAAACGCGACAATTGATGAAAACAAATACCAGACATGCGCCACATGAGTAAGAATGAACAACACTCCCACATTGACGGCGGCACCAGTTCCTCCAGAAATAAAAAAACGCACCCACTTCATCAGCTGAGGGTATCGTTGTTCAGTAGTTATATACCAATCGATGATGCGCTGTTTCATAGGGTAGACGAGATTATGATGCGAGTGCTTCAATAATTCCACGAGCAACTTCAGACGCTTCCCATCCGACAATCTGTGCACCAACTTCTCTGGCCACTCCAACATCCGTCGAAACAATCTTGCACCCTGCTGCACGCGCCTCGACAAGCGTCATGCCATATCCTTCAAATAAAGAAGTGACGAGAAATGCGTCACAGGTTTTATAATAGGAGAACAGTGTTGTCTGATTGGCCCATTGCTCAAATATAACGTTCGTAGTCACACCAAACGCTCCGACCTGGTTTTTGAGCGAAGATTCTTGACCACCACTACCAACGATAATCAGGCCAGCTTTTGGCATGCCATTCATCACCTGTTTCCAAGCATCAATGGCAAGCCCAACATTTTTTTCCTTTTCCAGACGAGCGGCAACCAAGACAATCTTTTCAAACTGCGGATATTTCTTGTGCAGGTCTGCACCTTCAATAATCGGTGCATTTTTGATGTGTGTCGTATCGACCGCAACCGGACGTACCTCAATCTTTTCCGCGTCAATCTGTACTGTGTTGACCAAATAATCCTTTATCTTGTTGGACACCACGCGAATATGATCGGCCCGAGGCAAGTATGAGAGCGCAAGAGTCTTACGGATCTTCCTCATGAGACTCGTAACGTAATAGGCGCTGCCAATGTCTTCATGAACCTGAATTTCCAACGGAATAGTGAACTTCTTTTTCAGTGATATACCAGCCATGGCGGTGAGTGATGAATCTTGGCAAGTAATCTCGGTAATGCCTCTTTTTTCAATCAAAAAAGACCCCAACGAAATAGCGTCAAATGGGTACATGAACTTGGCTCGCGAATCTGTCGAGTATGCCCAACAGTTTGGTGCAATGACAGTTTCTAATTTGGCATTTGAAATTTGTGACTTGTTTGAATATTGAAGTTTGGAATTTGCTTTTTTGAATACTATGATATGCACTTCATCCCACTGTTTCGCATATTCAACCTGGCGCGCCCGGACCGCGCTCCCTTCTTCGAAGATCTTCCTATCTGTCCCAATCATCAATAACCTTCGTGGCTGCATGCTATTTTTCCAGGTGAATCTTCATAATCTCACCAGCGATTTGTTCCCACGAATGAGCGAACGAAAGTGCTTGAACTTTGCGGGCCTGCTCGGCACGATGGTTCGGATCTGCAAGCCATACAATCTTCTCGACAATGTCTTTTTTACTTTTCGGATCAACAAATACAGCAGCATCCTTGATGAGATGAGTAATACCATTTTCTTTGGTGACAATAAATGGGGTGCCAACTCGAACGGCATCGAGAATCATGTTCGGACTGATGTCTCCCAACGATGCCAAAATAACCGCATACGATCGGTGTATCTTCTCAACAAAGCTGTCATACACCGCCTTACCACAGTCAAGCTCAATATCGGGCAACCCCAGTCGTTTGACCTCCATTCGCGCTTCCTCAAAAGCTTCTTTGACCAACTCTGTGTTTTTCCATTTGAGCGGACGCGCTCCAGCAACAAATGTGCGATTTTCAGGTTCAATAAATGCTTCACGCTTTCCGCAATAGTTTTCCACCAGACGACTTTTTTTCGTATCAAGTTTGTATGCGGGCTCAAAGATGCCCTTCTGCCAGTTAGTACTAAAAATAAGTCGGTGTGCATTTCGCAGAGACGCTCCACCAAGTTTGAAAACTAACTTTTCTTTGCGGGATAATTTGTCCATCGATACGGCGTAAAAGTCCTTGAGGAACACCAAGTCCCCCGTACGTTCGACATATGACTCCCACAAAAAATCACCACCAGTCCTTAATGAGTATTTTTTGTGCATCAGCTTGCAGGCATACATGGCTGGCACAGCGGCTGACCAAGTATCGAGTACCAAGATAAGATCGGCATTCCAGCCTTTGCGTATAATCTTAAGAAAATAAAAAATGTGGCGGACCAATGGAGGAAAGGCGCGTTCCCAGCGGTAGGCAGCAACTTTGACGTCATGACCTTGCTTTTTCCAGGTCTCGTAGAGATTGCGGGCGTATTGGGCGGGACCACCGATATCGGGCGGATATATACCTGAAGCAATGAGGATTTTCATAGGATTAAGTCTAGCACATCCCGCTTTAGACCACGTCCTTGAAAAGAGCCAGCATCTGGGATGAAATATTTTTCCAATCATAACGCGCCACAACCATTTCCTGTGCATTTTTGACGATATAATCGCGTGACTCCTTATCCTTGATTAATTTTTCAACCTTTTGCGCGACCGATTGTGGGTTGTTCACTTCACAAAAAAGTCCCGTTTGGCCATCTACAAGAAAATCAGGAATACCACCAACGGGTGTGGCTATTACTGGAATACCTGCTGCCATTGCTTCCAGAAATGAATTGCCCAACCCTTCGGATAATGAAGGACGCACAAAGATGTCAGCAACATGAAGATATGGAGGCAATTCTTTTTGAGGTATATAGCCGATGAATGTCACGCGATCTTCAATCTTCAATTGTGCGACCAGCGCCTTGAGCTCGTTCTCCAGGTGGCCACTTCCGATACTGACAAACTTCACGTTCTTTGGAAGAAGGGTCAAAGACTTCAGGATATCAGCCACGGCATTTTTCAGTACCAGTCGGCCGGTGGTTATCAACAAAATATCTCCCTCTTGTTTATTGAGTGAACGTTTCAACTCAGATGCCTCTGCGACTGAAATTTCTTCGGCAAAAAATCGAACATCAACACCATTTGGCGTGACCACAATCGGACACGTTGCACCCAAGCTTTTGGCCCAATCAGCAAGATACGTCGAAATAGTTTGAATATAGTCAGAAACCTTAAACAATTTTTTGAAAAATGGATAAGTAATCCCAACACGCTTCCGAATATGAGCGAACGGATCCCCTTCCTGCAGTGTCAAAATAAGTTTCACCTCGCGATGCATGAGTTTGAAAAATAACGCCGGGCCACTCGCATAATTTGCCATGATACACCACGTCGCATGATACTTTCTTGTGGCATGAAGCTGCAATGCTTTGAGTAAAGCAAGCGGCATAAAAAGATATTTGAGTGCATACAACAGTGGCGAACGCGTACTGCCCTTCCAACGCGGACCAACTCGATATACGTTGATATTGCCAACGCGCTCGAATTTCAAGGCCTCGGTACGCATCGTAATCATGTCAAAATCCACTTCTTCAGGAGAAATGCGCCTGGTGATTTCTTCAACCGCAACCTCGGCACCACCGACAAAACGGTGGTAATACATGAGTGAAAAGATGAGGATGCGACGCGGCTTTTCCGGAGTGGTCATACCTTCATACTTCCACATATTTACTCGACTTTCAACACCTGTTTGAGGACGTCCTCAGGAACTTCTGCAGGCTTTTGTTGTGATGGTTGATTTGGTTGTTGAGCCGGCTGAGAAGCTGGTACGTGTGGTTTTGGTTGAAGTGGAGGTGGCGCCGTCGGCTTAACCTGAACTGGATCTACTTTCGCAATCGGTTTTAAATTCTTAAGCGAAGAAAGGGACTGGAAACCATCATCTGGCGGCAAATTCGCAGCCGCAGGAGCTACAGGCGTTTTCGCTGGCGTAGAAGGTGTAGAAGTTGCCTTTGGTGCCACGGCACTCGCCTGGGCTTTAGATTTACCCAGCGCAGCGGCCAGAGCATTCTTGAGATCATTTACATTCTGCGGCGAGGGAATCTTCGGATCTTGCTTTGTTGCCAGTGGCTTTGGGGCCAAGGTCGAAAGTGAAACAGGTTTTACCGGTTGTGGAGCAGGAGCAGATGCAGGAAGAATAGGCGCAGAAACAACTGGTGCAGGTTTCGCAATCAAGGCGGGCGCAGGTCTTGGATTTGCGGGAGCTGGCTGTGGTGTCGAACTGGATACAGGAGGTACAGCTGGCGCGGGTTTTGCCGAGCTCGCTGCCACCATATCAGATGCCGAAAGACGTGGCGGCGTTGCGGGTGCAGGGGGCGCCACGGCCGTCTTCTTTGCAGGCACGGACGGTTCATGGAATTTGACGATCTCAATCTCGACCTGTTCACGCGGTCGCGCAAACTGGGCTCGCGAAGAGTCGATAATCTCTTTGACATACGATGTATCTGGATGCGGAATCGGGCCAAGCGTACGCGCAGAAAATGGCGCCGATCCGAGTCCATCAATCATGAGTTTGAGGTAAATCTGCGCAAACCCGAGATTGACCAGATCTTCCATGGTGAATGTTGGCGCAAACTCTTTTTCCAACAACTCCGCATCAGTAGCTCCCACGCGGAACGTGATCATTGTGCCAACGTTACCGAAAACAGCCGGACGCACCACTTCGTCCATTTGCTCTACATATTGGTGTGCAATCGTAAGGTTCAATTTGTATTTACGAGCCTCCGAGAGAATATCGGCAAACGATGCATTAGCAAAGTTTTGGAATTCATCCACAAAGAGATAAAAGTTCGGCAACATCTGCATGACGCGATCAGAGACATCAGCACGAGACATGGCAGCTAGATACATCTTAGTCACCAAGAGACCGCCAAGCAATTTCATATTCTCATCACCAATCCTTCCCTTTGAAAGGTTTATGATGATAATTTTTCGGCTATCCATAGCTTCACGGAAATCAAAAGATGATACCGGCTGACCAATCATGTTGCGGATCAGTGGATTTGCAGTAAATTGACCAACCTTGTTTTGAATAGACGGCACAGCTTCAGCCGCCATACGCTCAGTATAGTTCGCAAATTCTTTTACCCAAAATGATTTGACCGACGGATCGGTGATATGCGAAACAATCTCTTTACGATACTCCTTGTCTGACAACATGCGATTCACCCCCAGCAGTGTAGTATTCGGAGCTTCGAGCAATGCCAACAGTGTGTTGGTCAAAATATATTCCATGCGCGCTGACCAGGCATCCACCCATATCTTTTTGAAGGTGCTCATCAATCCAGAGACGACAAGGTGGCGCTTGGTCGGATCAACACTTTCAAGGACGTTAAATGAAATAGGAAAATCCACATCGAATGGCGCAATGTGAATAACGTCTTTGATGCGTTCTTGTGGAACGTATTCGAGCAGAAGATCGGCCGTTTTGCCGTGAGGATCGATGAAGGCCATACCTTCACCATTTTGAATATCTTGCACAGCCATATTCTCAAGCAGAGTCGACTTTCCCATACCCGTCTTTCCGATAACGTAGACGTGTTTGGTGCGGTCCTTGGCCTTGATGCCGAACTTCATCCGCTTGTTGCGGGCATCAGTTTCGGCAAAATATGTTATGCGATTCTCATCGTTGGGAACGGGGATCATACCCCACGATTATATCATGCCTACAGATGATTTTAATAGATAAAAAGAACACCTCCTGCCTTGCGGCCGGAGGTGGTGGGAGCCCAAAGAATGGGCCCAGACTGATTATTTCGTGTGCGGCTTGGTCCGTTCTGGGTCGAGCCGAAGGTTCATCGCGGCATCGTGATCGGCGCCGAACGAATGGGTCAAGGTCCGAGTGGCGTTCGTGCGCTGTTCACCCAGACTTTCACGGAGCTTCTTCTCATCATCCGTCAGGAAGTTCAAGGGAACTGCCATCAGTTCGTCCGGATGAGCCTTGAAGAGCTTGAACCGACGCTCGAGGGTGGCGTCATCCAAGCCCGTCCACCGACGGTTGAACAGTTCGTGACGTTTTTCTTGTTCAACTTGCCACGCCGGCTTTCCATTTTTCATTCCGAGGATGGCCGCCAGATTTGACGCACCATGAACTCGTCCCGCTGCCTGTGCTTGTACCATTTTTCTTGTGTGTGTTGACCGAGTTTGCAACACGACCTCGAAAACTTTTTTATTTGAGGTATCGTGCTGGGACACTGCACTCAAGGAGGAAAATCAGCAACACGAGTCGCTGACGAGAGCTATGTCCGGTATAAAATACTACCACTTATACCAAAAAGCGCAAGTAGTATCAATAACTGTAAACAGCTAGCACACAGGGGCGCACACCTCCTCTTTCTTGAAGTGTAGAATGGTTTCACGTACTCGGCACACCACATCGTTTACACGCAAAGAAAGAAGAGGTGTGCGCCCCTGTGTGCTTTGTTTTATTTCTTCAACAATGCATTCTTGTCATACACACTCGCTGCATTCCACAGCATCCAGCTCGTTAGTCCAACATCATATGTTGCCTGAATCTGTTTGCGGACCATTTCTGGCGTATATATCGCGCCCAGGTCAAACGCCTGCAACCATGGTCTCAACTTATTTTTGTCATACGTCTTTTTTGTATACAGCTGAGGACTTGTTGACGCGATCGGTTCTTCTGCGAGCAACAAAGATTTTGTCGTTGTTGAAAGTGCTTTTTTAACCGCACTCGACATCGACGAATAAATAATCTCGTACGGATGCTGGGCAGGTTTTGCATAGCCATCAAAGCCTGGACCAAAATGAGATGGATAGACCATTGGTGCCACATAATCAAATGAATCAAGTGCGTACTCGAGTATCTGTCCGATACCCAAGTCGCCTTCCGCACTAGTCGTCAGGCCGAATAGGTCAGCTGATATTGGGATGCCAGAGCCAACAAACTCATGGTGCATAAATGCGTAAAAATCTTTGATGATCTCCGTTCGTTGACGCCCTTCGGCCCAGCTGTATGAAATGTCCTCCAAATTTCCATCTGATGGAAAACGAATGTAATCGAAGTTAAGCTCATCAAATCCGGCAGCATACGCTTCACGACCAATACGCGCAGCATATTCCCACACCGGCTTGGCTCCCGCATCAAGCCATTTGACTCCTTTGAAATCTTTCCAAACCCCCCCTTCTTTTGTTTTGACTGCCCACTCAGGATGCACATTCATCATGTATGAATCTTGAAATACTGAGATACGCCCGATAACATAGACGTTCTTTTTGTGGAGCTTATCAATAAACTCTTTGATATCCGGAATACGATTTTCTGATGCTCCAATCTTCGCTAGTTCTGGATCCTCAACGTTGAAACTGATGCGTCCTGTGTAATCTTTGACATCTATCACCACAGCATTTACCTCGGTAGTATCGACAAGATCAAACAAGTGAGGACGAAACTTTGAACTTCCCGCCGCCCAGCTCGACATGTAGATACCTTTGAGCGGTTCAGGCGTATTGACATGAGTAACCACAAACGCTGGCGGCGTTGTCGAAGCAGTCGCCAAAGTCGAAGAGGCGTTGAGGACAGTTGCCGTTGTTGATGTGGCAGCCAACGACCCATTGAGTCCGATTGAGGAGTATGAAATAGAGCCCATTGGCAAAAACCATGCAACAAAGAAGCCTGCAACTACTATGACAAAAGCGGCGAAAATAATCGTCGTCGCCCGAGTCGCGCCGATCTCACGCCACAACTCTCTCATGAGGACATTGAATCAGAGCTGCTAATCGTGCTTGTCGTTCCTGATGACGTCAAAGCTGGAGCAGTATCGGCGGTATTCATCGATTCGGACGTTGAAACCTTCTGTCCCGAAGGTTTTGGTGATTTGTGTTCAGTGTACGTCACCCGTTCCGATGCAACCGGTTTTGCTGGTGGTTTAAATTTGAATGCAATGATAATAATCAGCACACCAACGACCAACCCAAAAATTTTATCCCACTCTGGCGGAAATCCAAGAAACAAAAATACCATAACCCAGACACCCAGTATGATAAGAAATTGGCGTTTTGACATGTGGCTAGTATAGCGCAAAGTGCTATGATTGTGCCAGAAGTCACATCTGCCATGAAAACATCGAGCTCCCTTCTCATTGAGCCTGATGTCATCCCCTTCTATAGAACGGAGGCGGTAGTCAGGCTGTACAAACGGCAAATCTGGTACGCTGGATTTTGCTGGAAAATACGCTTTGGCGAAAAATCGATTCGACTCTGGATCGACCCGTACATCAAATTCGGACTCGGCCATCAAGCTATTCCAGGCTATCCGGACACCTGTCTATTCAGTGAAAAAGATTGGGTCCTTCCAGATAGTCTGAGAACCAACGAGCGTCCTTTTGAACTAGCACACTGCGTTCCTGTTCACACGGAGCATCAGGACCCCAGAGTGCTCATCTGCTCATTCACCGACGGAACACTGATCATATCCCAGCGATACGATGATATGCGTATGGCTCGTGATCAATTCCACATTCACCCGATCGACGTCTTTGATCGTCACACACGTTAGCCGCGGCATCGTCTGGCGAGCGCGGCCATTTTATATAGCTCTCAACAATCTATTTCGATACCATAACAACAAACTCTCCTTTTATTTTTTCGGGATGTTCTTCAAAATAATCAGCAACTTCCTTTGCAGTTCCCTGCACAACCTCTTCAAATATTTTGGTCAGTTCGCGACAAATAGTAACTTGCTTTGGCGCCGAGTTATCCGAATTGCCACTCAGATGTTCCTGGAGACTGACCAGTGTTTTCATAATACGGTGTGGCGATTCGTAAAATACCATTGTCCGTTCTGCAGCAGCAATCTCTTTGAATAATGTCTCGCGTCCCTTTTTATGTGGTAAAAAACCAAGAAACGTAAAGTCGGCACAGGATACGCCCGCGATCGAAAGTGCCGAAGTAAGCGCTGATGGACCAGGAATAGCTTCAATCTTAATTTCTTTATTCCTAATCTCATTTGCCAATTCATGACGGACCCTCTTCACGAGCTCCGAACCAGGATCGGAAATTCCGGGTGTGCCAGCATCGGAAACCAGTGCTAGATTTTTTCCTTCTTTCAAAGAGACAATAATTTCATCGACACGCGACAGTGTGCTGTGTGCATGATATGAAATGGTCTTTTTGTTGAGTGAATGATGATCCAAAAGTTTTTTTGTGACGCGTGTATCCTCACAGAGAATGATGTCAGCAGCAGCAAGTACGTTCAATGCGCGCAGTGTGATATCTTCGAGGTTACCTATAGGCGTCGCAATAATGGAGAGAGTAGACATGACTGCAGTGTATACGGAGATGAGAAAAATGCAAGAATCTACTCCGCATGACGTCCACAATTTCGTAATATCTCAAGCGTTCGGTCAATTAGAATAATCTTGTTTTATCTGCTACATTAAACCTCATGAAACTCCCTAAACCCATTACCTATATTACGAGAGACCTTGAGCGAGCTATTGGTATGGATCCGTCAGCAGATTACACCATCGTCGCCAACAAGACTCCCTACGCCGAAAAGTATGCCTCACGATTCCCTGAAGGTAGTGTAATCCTCGTAAACGGCACCACTGAAGATGGCGTCCTCGGGACTCGCGAACTGATGGACCATCCTCTTGTCAAAGACAAGCTCGCCGCACGGCCAAACGATATTTTGGTGTTCAAAAATACCGCACGTGTTGAAGAGGCTGCCACAAAAAACGGTCTGCGTCTCCTGAATCCAAAGGCTCTCCTTTCAGAAACCGTCGAAAACAAAATGTCTCAGATTGAATGGCTCGGTGAGCTCGGCAAAAAGTATTTGCCTCACCACATTATTATGCCTGCAAAAAATCTCGCATGGATGGGCGAACCATTTATCGTACAGTGGGCGCATGGTCACACCGGTGGCGGTACCCTTCTTATCAATTCCGAAGCCCAGCTCAAAGAGATTCAGCAAAAGTTTCCGTACCGTGTCACCCGTCGTACCACCTATATCCACGGTCCTTCATTTACCGTCAATGCGATCGTTGCGGCAGACAAGATTCTTGTAGGAAATATTAGTTATCAAATCACCGGCATCGCACCATTCACCGACAATCAGTTCAGCACGGTGGGCAACGACTGGGGGGCAACTCATAGTCTTCTCAACGCAGTTGAAGTTGAGTTTATCGAAACAATGGCGAGCGACATCGGCAAGAAGCTCAACATTGCCGGCTGGCGCGGCCTCTATGGTGTCGATATTATTCGTGATGATACAACAGGCACTATTCATCTGATCGAGATAAATGCCCGCCAACCCGCATCAACTAGTTTCGAATCATATTTGCAAAATGAAAATAGATTGGCCGGTGTCAAAGGCATCACCACTTTTGAAGCGCACCTCAAAGCTCTTCTTGGCGAAAAGATAGACGAGCCACTCATACCAATAAATGACGGTGCACAGATTGTTCAGCGTGTTACCAAGAATGTAAAAGCCGTTTCGACAGAAAAAATTACCGCACTCGAATCACTCGGCTACAATATTGCCATCTATCCAAATACTGACATGAATGAGGATTTGGTCCGCATTCAAGGTGCACGCGGTATCATCGAGACTCATGGGGTTTTCAATGCTCGAGGCAAAGAGATCGTTGAGAAGATTTCGTAAATTACTCACTGCACGCTAAAATAGGCTCATGAATACCAAAATCCTCTCCAACCGAGCCCTTTCTGTTATCGATCAGTACCTCAATTTCAAGGTAGGACCTGCAGTGTGCTCGGTTCCTTATTTCAACAATAAAACTGCCAAACTTCGTGGCGCACTCGCGGTACATGCAGGCAAAGGAAGTCCGAAAGAAATATGTGAGGAAGTCCAATCCATTTTGCTCAAAGCACATACGACAGAAGACTCTCTTACTTCTGAATCACTCAAAAAAATTCTTGCTGATAATACTATTGGCATCGATTGTTCTGGCTTTGCCTACTATGTTCTCAACGCGGAAAGTGAGGAGGCTGGAAAAGGACCGCTCGACAAGCACATCTCTTTTGTTCAAGCGACCGGATTATTTAGAAAATTGATTGCCTCATGGCGTCCTGTCGGAAATGTTGGAGTATCGACACTGGCTCACAACAACAATAGCCACATCATCAATCTTAAGGACATCCAGCCTGGATCTCTCATCACGATGATCAACGACGCCGAAGAAAGCGAGCGTGACCACATTCTCGTCATCCATCAAGTTGAATACCAAAACTTCATTCCCTACAAACTCCACTATTCACATGCTGTCGCCTATCCCGAAGATGGCATTTACGGCACCGGCATCAAGCAAGGAACTATTGAGATAACCGATATAAACAAACCAGTCACCGAACAAGTCTGGACCGAAAATGGTCGACAAGGCGAGGCCAATCGTATTTTTCAAAGGGCCCTCAAATCAAAAACCGAGATTCGCAAACTCAACTGGTGGTAAGCGCGTAACAACACCTATTTTAATTGCCGAGGACTGTCTGAGCGAAGCGAGTTCCGCAGGCAGATTAAAATAGGTGTTGTGGAGCGCGTAACCTCCAATTACATTAGGCGAATTGCTGTTTTTGTGGTACTTTATATCGCATGATAAGCATCCTAGAGGGCACAGCCGACCTCTCATACATCATCAGTTTTGCCCTTGCCGGCGCTGTAGTAGCCTACCTTTTAGCGCCTTTACTGACGCGTATTTTGTTTCGTTTCCATATTATCAAAGGCACCAAGACCGAGCTCGCCCATCTCGGCTCCCACGCGTACAAAGCGACCACCCCTGTTATGGGCGGCCTGCTTGTTGTCGTGACCGTAGCTCTCATTACCTATTTCTTCAACTGGAATCGTTCCTTCACCTACGTTCCTATAGGTGTCATGATCATTTCTGCAGCTCTCGGTGCGATCGACGACCTTCTCAATATCTACGGTTCAGAACGTCGTTCACGCAAGCTCGGTCACATCATCAATCTTATTCGAGTCCATAGCGACTGGAAGATGCGCGTCTGGTACGTTATTACTTTTCCCTGGAGTGCGTTCAAACGTCTCTCTGTGTGGTTTGGATCACGTACAAGCAAAGGCGTTTTTGTCCATGAAAAACTGATCCTGCAATTCATCGCAGGAGCTATTGCAGCCTGGTGGATTTATTCCAAGCTCGGCCCGGCGTGGCACTATATTTACATACCATTTATTCCGACCGGATTTGATTTGGGCTGGATTGTCATCCCCGTCATCATCTTCGTGGTCATGTTCACGGCAAATGCGGTCAATATTGCAGACGGTATGGATGGATTGGCTGGCGGCATGCTCATCACCACATTCATGGCACTCTGTATTCTTTCATGGATTAACGGTTTTGGTGAAATCGCAATCCTGAATGCAACTGTAGCAGGAGCACTTGTCGCCTATACGTATTTTAATATCAAACCCGCGCGATTCATGATGGGTGACGTAGGCAGTCTCGGCCTTGGTGCACTTCTTGCGGTAAATGCCTTGGCAATTGGTGAACTTATTCCTCTTTTGTTTATTGGTTCAATGTTCTATATCGAGGCACTCTCCGTGGTCATTCAGGTAATCTCCCGATATACACTCGGCCGCAAGGTTTTCAAAATGGCACCAATACATCACCACTTCGAACTCCTTGGCTGGACCGAAGAAAAAACAGTCATGCGCTTCTGGGTAGTACATTTTATCTTCGTCGTATTCGGATTCTGGCTTGCGCTTCACTAATGAACTACCTCCACTGGCAAGAAAAAACCATCACCGATTTTTCCGACAAGAATGTCTCGGCGCTCTATGATAGTGGCTACGTCTTTACCCGTATAGGCAAAGGCGTTATGCACCAAACCAGAAGCGTCCGTATTGATTTGTCAAAATTCAAGCTCTCAAGTGAAAATAGGCGCATTCTTAGGAAGACTGGCAGCGCAGAATTGATTCCTGCACAATTACCTGTTAAACGTTACTTTCCTTCATTGGGAAAGCTTGCCAAAGATTTCTATGACACCAAATTCGGTCCCGGTATCATGAGCGCACAAAAAATCAAAGAAATGCTGACCGATCCGCTTAAAAGCAATTTCAATCTCAATCTCATATATCCTTTTAATAGTGTCCCTTGTGGTTATACAATCTGTTATGCGAACCAGGAGATGATCCATTACTCGTACCCATTCTATGATCTCGGTACGGCGCCCAAAGATATGGGTCTCGGCATGATGATTCGCGCCATCGAGTACGCCAAGAATGCCAGCATGAAATATATTTACCTCGGATCACTCCAGCGCCCTGGTGATACCTACAAACTCCAGTTCACCGGTCTCCAATGGTTTGACGGAACAGAGTGGTCTACTGATGAGAAGAAGGTACGCGAATTACTTGCCGAGAATCGAAGCTAATACATCTTGCCAGCTGTTGACTACAGTCACTTGTGGTAAGAATTCCTTGAACTCTTCAACCTCTTTATGATCCGGCTGAAATAAAAATAGATGCGGTGTTGATGTGATCATATGACTCAACACCTCGAGTCGATCATCGATGAAATGTGTAATGTGCAACTTTCGACAGACTGCATCTTTTTCATGCCGCTCTCGTACAAAGAATACGTTACCTGGGTTAATCCCTGTTTGTTCATAGAAATGGTTGTCGGTAAGCCATGAGAGAATTTTCTGTTGGGCCCATTCTGTACATTTTGAAATAAGATATACCTGCCCATCAAAATGGCCAGTGAGTTTTTTGAGGGCCTCAAACGCACCTTCAGTTGCAGGTATGGTTGAATACCGTTCTTCGTGAAGTGTAGTATCTTTTGGATCAGATAGACGGTGGTTAATTATGACGTTACCTATATCAACACCAAGTGCCTGAGGGGATTTCATCGCGCAATAGTATCATGATTTATTTGATAAAAAAATGCCCGGCACGACTCTTCGTGCGCGGGCTAACAAATACAACTACTTTCAATTTCTTCCCAAGTCTGTACCGTGCGGACGTATGCAAGCGCGCCAGTATATTTGAATTGCTCAACCTCACGCAACTGAGGACGAAACAAAAACAAATACGGGACGACGCCGACAAAATGACTCAATACCTCAAGACGATCATCCACGACCACTGTGGTGCCATAGCGCAGTGTTGTACGCTGCTCGATGTGCGGAGTCTTATCGCGACCATTCAAGGTGCGACACACTCTATTCTCTGGGATTCCGGTGTGTTCGGAAAACCGTGTATGGCGAAGCCAACCAGTTATTTTTTCTGTTGCAGTGTCCGTCGCTTTGTATACGCACGTGATGTTGCCATCAAACATAGTATGAAATCGACGAAGCGCGGCAAAAGATCCGGGAACCTCGGGGATCGAGTTGTAATCAATCAGATGAAAGTTTGCGGGTGAAATATCACTCAGCCAGTGGGCAATGATGACATTACCCACATCGACGATCATGCCGCCTTTCTGGATACGTGTCTTCATTTTTTTGAGTGTGGTAACTGCCAAATTGCACAATAACATGAAATATATATTATGGCAAGTATGTGGATATCTTATCAAAAATACGGCTCTACCGAGGGCTCTTTGCTCGACTTTCAAAGTTGACAAAGGGGTCAAAATATGATAAGATAAACAGTAGTAAGGCTGGTATGGTATCAGCCTCCGAGAGAACATTGAATCATGAATAAAAAGCTACTGCTTACAGTGGCACTCGTGATCTATGTGATCTCGAGTGCGCAGTCCATGGTTATCACCGCGGACTTCACGGGAACTGCCCCGGCCAACAGTATCGGTTCAGGCAACTGGACCAATGTCTGCAAACTCGCCTGTCGAGTTTGGGAGACTGCCCTTCTCGGGCCTGGCACGCTCACCGTACATTTTGTTTGGGACAAAGATGAGCCTCGCGCTCATCACTACCTTGATAACCAAGGTGGCGACCCAAACCGAGAGATCGAAGCAACCATCGTGTTCAACGGGAACCCCTGGTTCAAGTGGTTTATCGACGCGGACCCTCTTGGGACCGCTTCGTTCAACCAACCGAGTATCAATCTCGGTGGCGGTCTCGTCAACGCAGCCCGCTATCGCGACTCGATTGTTGCGGAAATGTCGATGGACCTCTTCACGTCGGCATTGCATGAGATTGGGCACGCGCTCGGTCTCAGTGGTGACAACACGAGCTTCATGAGCATCTGCTCGAGTGGCTCAATCACCATCTGCACCAACCTTCCCTACCATGGCACCGTTGTGCCGTTGGCTAGTAACGCCGACGGCTTCACCAGCCACATTGCCGACATCACAACAGGCAATCTGATGTCAGGACTTATCGGTTGGTGCCAGCGCGCACTTCCAAGTACCCTCGACATTATCACCGTGGCGCAACTCAGTGGATACACCGAGGTCAATCCTGATCTCGCGCCAGTCCTCTCAATCGGTTGGCCACAAAGTGTTGCGGGTAGGCCGATGCCTCCCATCTTTGAGTTGTCGTGGGTTCAACCACTCGCTCCGCCACCAGGTACACAATACCGCGTGCAAGTCTGCACGGACCTGGCGACTGGCAATTGGGTGACAGCCGAAGGTGATGCCGTCGTTTCAAACGGTGTCTACCGTCAACTGGTATCGAAGACCAGCGACTCGGCGTTCTTCCGCCTCAAAGCGGAACCCGTCACTCCCTAAGCAGCACCCATCACAAATGGGTGAAGTAGCACAATTCATGAAGCGCCCCAGCAACACAACTCGTGTGGCTGGGGCATCTTCTTATCTGGGCGAGCATACTTTGCAACCGCGCTTTTTTAACTGTACACTGTTCGCATGTCTCCATTACCTAAAAGAGTTCACGTCATTGGCATTTGCGGCGTTGCTACGAGTGCACTGGCTATCGCTTTTCATAAAAAGGGCGTAAAAGTAACTGGAAGCGACAAGGGATTCTATCCTCCCGTTTCAACCTATTTGAACGAGGCGGGGGTATCCTATTATGCAGGGTGGCACCCAGAACATATCGCTGCCGGTGAAAAACCTGATTTCATCATGATTGGTGGTGTAGGCACCAGCCCTTCAAATCCTGAATATATGTATGCCCAAGAACAAGGCATCCCCGTCTATCCATATGCAGAGGTATTGGAAAAATACTTTATCAAGAAAAATTCAGTGGTTGTCGCGGGCACCTGGGGAAAGACCACGACTTCTTCCCTGCTCTCATTTATTATGATCCGAGCAGGACTCGACCCGAGCTATTTTACCGGCGGCCTTTCGCTTTCACACGCCACGGGCGCAGTTTCTGACTCAGACTGGAGCATTGTCGAGGGTGACGAATACCAAGTCTCTATCAGCGACCGCAGACCAAAATTTGTCTATTACGCACCGACCCATTTACTCCTCACCTCAGTCTCATGGGACCACGCCGATCTGTATCCAACCGAAAAAGCATATTTTGACGAGTTCACAAATCTCATAAAACGCATCCCTATCAACGGACGCATCGTGGCATGCAGCGACGATACGGGTGTACGACTAGTAACCCAAGGGGTTGGCGTCGTAACCTATGGCCAATCAGCGGATGCTCGCTATTGTTACGGATCAGTTACAGCAACAAAAGACGGCTTGGATTTTTCTATTACGCACACAGGCCAAACATTCGAGGTACATTCTCCCATGCTCGGCAGGTTCAATGCGGAAAATATTGCGGGCGCCTTTGCTCTGGCATGCGAAATTGGCATCAAGCCAGAAACTACCATACAGGCAATCGCCGATTTCAAAGGTATCAAGCGTCGTTTTGAAAAACGTCTCGATGGCGAAAAAACTGTCCTTGATTGTCATGCGCCAACCGCTGATAAGGCAGCATCAGTCCTCGAGGCGATTCGTGAAGTATATCCAAAAAGACTCATCGCAGTGTATGAGCCGAACATTGGCGGACGTCAGCGAGCTTCTGCCGGAGCATATGACAATGCATTCAAAGATGCTGACGTAGTCATAATTCCCCACCTGACAAAATTGAAAGTTGCTGAACATGCATCAGACCAGCCAATGGAGGGTGATGAACTTGCCGCAATGATTGGTAAAACACATGCATCCACCACCTACATAGAAAATGACCAAAAATTAGTCACTTTTCTGAAAACAGAAACACAACCAGGAGACGTCGTCGCTTTTCTCGGCTCCCACGGATTTAGAGGCATGATCGAGGAGACAGTGGCCGCACTAAGATAATCCCCCAGAATCAACGGGTTTTACTTACCCTCATCAACAATCTCTGTTTTGACGTTCCCATCAGCAGCGATTTCTTTGACAGCAAGTGTCATACCGCAATGGTTGCACTCAATAACCATGCCAACGGCAAGGTTTGGGTAACGGGACAAATCTATAGTGTTTTTGCATTCAGGACATACACAGAGCATATTCATAGTTTTTAGGGTTTGATGATACATCTAAGAAGTAAATACAGCCGGAAAATGGCTGTTCTTCCAATAGTACCTGAAATACGATAGGATGACAATATGGTCACCCCCTTGGAACAGCAGAAAAAACTGGCGGAAGTTATCGGCTTTTCCGACCTATACTTCAAACGTGAAGACCTTCATCCCTATGGATCTCACAAGGGACGTTCTATCCCCGTTATGATCGATCATTATGTAGCTTCCGGTGATACAACTTTCGCCATCTCATCATCGGGAAATGCGGCGCTGGCTGCGGCAATGCATATGCTCAAACTCAATACAGGCTCTGCGACGCCTCTTTCTCTTGATATTTTTGTTGGCAATCATGTTTCCCCAAGTAAATTGAAACGCATCAAAGCTGTCGCTGAAAAAAGTGCGGGGGCAATCCGCATCTTGGCAAAAGAACGACCGCTCCAAGCACTCACTCAGGCAACCAACGATGGCGCTCGCAGTTTGCGCCAGTCTACCGATGATGAAGCCCTTGTTGGATATGAATCACTCGCGGAAGAATTAGTCGCCGATGCACAGACAAAGAAAATTACCTCCATCTTTGTCGGCACATCTTCAGGTACAACTGCCCAAGCGCTCGCGGCTTATTTCCACAAACACGCATCGCCTATTCAGGTGCACATTGTCCAAACGTCTTCATGTCACCCACTTTCAGACGCATTTGAGGCGTATGATGGACCAGACGAACGCTCGACTGCAGACGCTATTACCGATATTACTGGCCATAGAAAATCTGCACTCATTCCTTGTATCGAAAAAACCGGTGGCAGGGGTTGGATTGCAACCAATGATGACATCAAGGCCGCAATGGAATTGGTGCAAGAAAATAGTGAGCTTACTATTTCAACAAATAGCGCACTCTCGATTGTCGGCGCAATGAAGGCGGCATATACCTCTTACGAAATTGACGGTGCTGTCGTGTGTATGATTTGTGGAGAATAGACACCACACTTCTCGCACCTATCACAAGCCCCTTACTGCTCGTACGAATTTTTCTCCACGCTCGACACGAGATCCTTCGACACCCCCCGCATCAAACCCTGGACTAAACAGGACGCGATCTCCTTTTTGGGAACATTCAAAAGCTGTACGCACAGCCTCGTCGATGGATGGGACTGACCTCACGCCGACACCTTCTATACCCTGCAACAAGACGCGCTGACGGAGCGTACCACTTCCGGGAATATTGACTACCGTATGCACATAGCGTGGCAACTGGTTGTACAACGTACGATACTCGAACCCACCGTCAACACCACCAAAAATCAGAATGACGTTGCGGCCCTGCGAAAGCGCGGTGATACCTGCCAGTGTCGAATCTGGCGTCATCGACATTGTATCGTTAAAAAACTCAACTCCTTTGACCTTTTTGATCAGTTCCAATCTCCCTTTCAACGACTTCCAATCTGTAAGCACATGACGCGCCATATCGTCATCTACTTTGAAGAGCCTAGCCGCTTGGAGCGCCAATGCAGCATTGAGTCGATCGTGCATACCTCGACCTTCAAAGCCCCAATCCTCAGGGACCAACGCCGCTTTGGTACGAAGCATTTTTGCCCGAGCTTGCGAAGCCACCGAACGGGTAGCATCAATCACTTCATCGGATGCGACAATAAAATTGTTATAGGTCTGATACATAAGCACATCAAATGGTGACTTGAGGGATCCACGCAATGTCGGCGTCGTAGTGAAGATGGCAACATGTGGACTGATGCGCATACTGTGTAGTTCCGGTAACATTTCATCAATAATGCGCATAACGACAATGTCGCCATTTTTAATCTTTTTGAGATGAACCAAGACACCGTCAGCTGATTCGGCATCGACTGTAAACAACCCTTGGGTATCGTAGGTCTCACATACTTTCTGCAAGAGCGGCGTGAGTATGGATATGACTGTTGACTTGCCACAGGTACCCATCACACCGACAAGTGTGACTGGTGGTGCCAATTTGAAAAAGAGTGTCTCCGGGTATTCAACTGCAATAACATTGCTGTGCTGTTCCGCATTGTGTGCGTATACCCCCTTCAAAAAAGAAGAGTCACGCGGATATCCATGCGACAGTATAATAATATCCATATCCAAAAGATCCTCTGCGGGGATAGAACCGCAGACATAATTGGCCAAGCCAACAGATCTCAAGAACACCAAGTGATTCTTGAGACGCGCCTCGCTCTTGAGATCATAGATGGAGACCCATGCACCTGCCTTGATAAGATACTTCACGTCTTCAACCATCTCGCCATGCGGGCCAAGTCCAACAACGGCAACTCGTTTGCCTTTAAAGTAGTCGCGCGAAGCCATGGGTCTATTATACCATTTATTTAAATCAATTTTTTGACTTTTATCATCTCCTGCAGAAGCGCTTGGAGTTTGACATCTTCCTCTGGTTTCAGTTCTGTTTCAATCATGAATTGTGAGAATTTTTTCATAAACAATCGATGGAGATCCTGCAAATACTCACGGATGACATGTTGATCGTGTTCACTGTATACAACGGGAGCTGCAGTGGCTTTTCGAAGTCCTCGTGAGGATGGTCCGTCCATAAATTGTGATAATTCGAGCGGGCGCTTGATGCCTTCGTAGACAACCGAGTCATGACGAAGAATCCCGTCAAGGGATGGTGACGTAAGTACGTAATCACGCATATATTTAGCTATTAGTAGTCAGCATGCACACTCGTGTATGCGTCCTTGGTGATGATGACATGGTCGAGTACGCGAATACCCAGGATCTTCCCAGCCTGGACAATCTGTTTGGTGATCTCGGCATCTTCAGCACTGGCGGAAACTTCACCCGAAGGATGATTGTGCGCCAATATGACGGCGACTGCATTACGCTCCAATGCGGGGCGAAATACTTCGCGCGGATGAACAACGTTGGAATTGACTGTACCAATCGAAATAACTTCGTCGGCAATAATACGATTGTGACTATTCAAATACAGCCCGCGTAAATGCTCTTTGGGCAGATTGCGCATATCAGCAAGATATTCGTAGACATCCTTTGCGGTACGTATAACCTTAAAACCGTTGTCTGACGACTGATAGAGGCGACGGCCGATTTCTCCGGCTGCAATAATGGCATACGCCTTTACGGCCGGAATATCGAGCTCCTTTGATAGCTTTTCCGGATCACGCTCGGCAAAAATACTTTTCTCTCCGTATTGCCTGACGAGACGTGTCGACATCTCAAGGATGTCTTCTTTGGTGGTCCCGGTCACCAGCAAAAGAGCTGTAAGCTCCGCAGTCGAAAGCGCCTCAGGGCCATGTGCCAAAAGCTTTTCGCGCGGCTTCTCTTCCGACGGCAGGTCCCTGAACATGAGTGGGTACTCACGAGGGCGTTGGTCGAGAAACAGGTTCGTATTGGGTATAACGTACATGCTCTTTCGCATGGGTGAATTATAGCGTCAAGTGAGGATTTGTGAAAGTGGACTTTCACATAATCCGAGCGCAGACGATATATGAGCGGAGCGAATATAGCATGAAAATTAGGGAAAATGCAACACTGCAGGATGTTCGGCACGACTGCTCCTCACCCACGACTAAACCCGTCGACACTTACAAAAAAGTCGACGGGTTTGTCTTTTCTCGTCCCGCCCTTATGTGGTTAGCCAGTATTCAATCCGGCGGGACTGTGAAGAGGGTTCGAAGCAGTGTGCACTCACACCCTGCAGTGTTACAACGTCTCCACAAGAATCATGTTCGTGTCAGCAGCAGTGCCGAGTGGCATACCTCCGACGATAACGACCTTGTCTCCTTTGTTTGCTTCACCTGTTTTGAGAATAGTGTCTCGAACAACTTCCATAATCTCTTCAACAGTCTTGAACGTCGGCGCTGACATTGGATAACAACCAAACGTGAGCATCAATTTTGCGGTGTCGAGTGGGTTGTCTGAAAGCGCCAAAATGCGCTCTGCGGGGCGATAGCGAGCAATCATGCGAGCTGAACGACCTGAACGAGTGAGTGCAACAATGAGAGATGCACCGATGTTGTGAGCAGCTCGAACAGCAGACTGAGAAACGACGTCCGTAACACCGTGCGATGAATCGTATTCAGCAATCGTATCGCGCGTATAGACTTCGCTTTCGACACGAATCGCGACCTTGGTCATAATCTTGACGGCCTCAACTGGAAAACTTCCGAGAGTAGTCTCTTCGGAAAGCATGATCGCATCAGTACCATCGATGATCGCATTTGCGATATCTGAGACTTCAGCGCGTGTAGGTACTGAGTTCTTGATCATTGATTCGAGCATCTGTGTTGCAGTGATAACCGGCTTGCCGACGGTATTACACTTGTGGATGAGCATCTTTTGCACCAACGGAACCTCTTCGGCGGGAATCTCTACCGCGAGATCGCCACGGGCAACCATGATGGCATCCGACAATTCGATAATTTCATCAATATTTTCGAGAGCCTCAGGAGTTTCAATCTTTGAAATAATCTGCGCCTTTGAACCAGCCTTGGTCAAGATGGTGCGAAGATCCTGGACATCTGACGCGCGACGCACAAATGACAGTGCAACAAAATCAACTTTATTCTTGATACCAAATTCAACATCGGCGCGATCCTTTTCAGTAAGTGCCGATAACGAAAGGTTGGCACCAGGCACGTTAACTCCCTTTTTGCCAGACAAGCTACCACCAATCATGACTTTGCAGATAATGTCATTACCCTTGATCTCGGTCACCTGAAGCCTCTTGGTACCATCCTGGAGCATGATCATGCCACCAACCTTCACCTCTTTTGGTAACTGCGGATAGTTGATATGCACGCGCGTCTCATCACCTTCTATCTCATCTGTGGTGAGCGTAAAGGTCTTTCCTTCGTGAAGCGTGATCATCTTGTCCTTGAAGGTGCCGATACGAATCTTTGGACCACACAAATCCTGAAGAATAGCGACTGTTTTGCCAGTCTTCTTCATAATCTCACGAAGATTGTCGACGCGTTTCTGATGTTCTGCAAAGTCGCCGTGGGAGAAGTTGAGGCGCATGACGTTCATGCCCGCTTCAACGAGTTGCGACATAGGTTCTATCTGTTCTGTAACGGGGCCAATAGTACACACAATCTTAGTCTTCTTACCGAGGTTCATGGATGGTGTTGGTTTTTTATTGTTAAAATGAGTGACCATTGTAACACAAAATATGGACTAATAAAAGGGTTTTTAGTCTCTTAGGAGTTTTGGATTGACGGGATATTTGTCGGGGTCAATAGTGCGGTCAAAACAAACCAATCCGCTTTCATGGCCCCAGACGTCATTGGTTCGTACACCGGGATATGCGACGGGCATAGCGATGTCAGTTGCATAGTATCCACCACTGCCGTAGTAATTTCCACGACCTTTGGTATCGAGGCTTTCGCGACTAAATGTGGCGCACAGTTGAAATGAAAGATCTCCCGTTGAAGTAGAATCCTTTGTACCCGACACCGCTCTGTTGTATTGGTACGGCTCATTCGTCTCCGGGTCAAGGGGGACAATGAAACCAGAGATGTCATCTTTCATGTCCGATAACTGAGCCGGCAACTTACCTTTTTGCTGCCAGTAATTGATAATCTGCCACTGAATACTCTGTAGATCATTGACGCGTTGGCTGTCGAAGCGGAGTGCACGTTGTTTTGCCGGAGAACCAACGGCAATAAAGCCAATAACAATTGCCGCGAGTACAAGTACGATACCAGCCCATGCGTTGAAACGACGGGCCATCTTCGCAAAACGATGAGATGAATAAATGCTGAACAAATAATATTTGCCGACGCAACCAGCAATCAAGAGAATTGCCACAACCTTCCACACCAATCGTGCTGTAATTTCCCCGTTCAAATAGGTGTTGATGAGAGTAATAAGATCGCCACCAATCAGGATGACAACAAGGAAAAGCGTGAGATACATTCTCCAACGACGAATCCATAGATCATTCTTCTCTGGCGTCTTGGCCGCATCGCGCGCTATCAACCATTCGAGTACGTAGAAAATAGGTACCAACACGATCAACATTGATATAGGCCACGCAACCGCATTGCCGTAAAAGTACCCCGCGAGCGCATCGGGAAAATAATAGTTAATAACAGTAAACCAGAGATTGATAAGTGCACCGACGGCGACATAGAGCGCCACAGTTGCGCCAAGGTGCAAAAAGAAGTCCTTTGGGGTGGTTTTGGTGTTCATAGAGGTATTATACCACTTTACCGTAAGCGCAAGACCGCCGGAAAAGTGGTCTTTTTTGTGCGCGTTACTCCGGATTCTTTCCCTACAGGAACGGTACAGGTTTCGCGTCGTACTCGCTACGCTCGTGCGACATGCTCAACCTTTTCGAATCCTAGACGCAAGTGCCATTGGGCACTTGCTTGCATGCACCAAAAAACTGCCCAAAGGCAGTTTTTCTTGTGCGCGCACTAGGATTCGAACCTAGGACCCCACCAGTATCAGTGGTGTGCTCTACCAACTGAGCTATGCGCGCAAGCGAGGGAACAAAGAACGAACTCGTTCGGACTTTGGGTCCGAGCGCCGCGTGCACACGAATGTATGCGCGCAAATTTTCCTATCCAGGAAAATTTGGATCGAGAGATTTCCATTGGCGTAAGCCGATGGAAATTCGAGACCAGAATTTTCCTCAAAATTTCAATACAGACAAGAGGTATGTTTCGAAGAGAATGGATCAGAGCTGATACCTCAAATCAGTGGGTATACCTTAGCAAAATATGTCTATAAATGCAAAATCGAACTTTCTGTGGTCACGAGAGGATTCGAACCTCCAACCCTTACGGGATACGCTTCTGAGGCGTACGCGTATACCAATTCCGCCACGTGACCGTGCAAACACTATATGCCAAATATGAAAAATGGGCAAAAATGAAACGGCACCGAGAGGAATGTCCCCCTCGGTGCTCCGTTGTGTCGAACTGCGTTAGTAGTTACGCTGTTCGACCGTCGTGCGATTGTTGTGCTTGTGACCGAACTGCCGCTCCAAATTCTGGTCATGAGCCTGGACGGCCCAGTACCAAAACGCGAAGCAACTTCCGACAGCGAGGAGGACGAGGAGCTTGTGCACCCAATGGATGCTGCGCCACAACTCCTCAAGCATCTCGACTTCGGTCGGCGGATCCGGGTTCAGTAATCGCGACTGATCCACCGGCTCACCGCAAGAATGATTGGTCATGTTCTGTTTTTTGTGACCGCCCTTCATGGACTGTCACGAAACCTTTCAAGTACAATAATAGCATAATTTAACCGCAAAGTCAACCATAGCCAGACAGCAAAAAACCGCCAGTTACGGCGGTTTTTTGGGTATCAGTCCGACATCTCTGCAGGACAAGCGCGCTCTATTTTGTTCCGTTCGCCCATCAGGGATTCAATTGATATCCCCAATGTGTTCCGGGTATCTTCCCCGGTTAAGTGCTCCTATTTAAGGTTAGAGAGCAATTACCATCTTACAAAGTAAGTATCGACTATAAGTCACTGTCAAAGACAGCAACGTTGTTTCTCTTGAAATATTCCACGAGCAGCTTCCGCTACCCGTGCCTTGTTACGACTTACCCCCTGTCATCGATTTTGCCTTAGGCCCGCACGAGGCGAGACTTCGGGCACCACCGACTCCCTTGGGTTGACGGGCGGTGAGTACAAGACTTGAGAACGTATTCACCGCGGTATAGCTGACCCGCGATTACTAGCGATTCCGGCTTCATGAGGTCGAGTTGCAGACCTCAATCCGAACTGGCGCATCTTTTATAAGGGTTTGCTCCGCCTTCGATCGGCATTGCGTCCCGTTGTAGATGCGATTGTAACACGTGTGTAGCCCAGGGTGTCAAAGGGCCATGCTGACTTGGCGTCATCCCCACCTTCCTCCCAGCCCGGTAAAAACTTAAATCTTAAAATTTAAATCTCAAATCTAGTCGCACATGCGATAAGATTTAAGATTTTAGATTTCATTTTTAAATTTGCAACGGGCTGGGCGGTCTCGCCTGACACTTGTAACAGGCAACAGGGGTTGCGTTCGTTACCCCACTGAAGGGAACAGTTCAAACCACGAACTGACGACAGCCATGCAGCACCTGTCCAGCCGCCTTTCGGCGATCCTAGTTTCCTAGAATATTCGTCTGGATTTCTAACCCTGGTAAGGTTTTTCGTTTAGCGTCGAATTGAACCACATGTTCCACCGCTTGTGCAAGTCCCCGTCTATTCCTTTGAGTTTTAGCCTTGCGGCCGTACTACCCAGGCGCTTCTCTTAACGCGTTAGCTAAGCCTCTCAGAGGGTCGATACTCCGAAAAGCGAGAGAAGATCGTTTAGGGCGTGGACTACTGGGGTATCTAATCCCATTCGCGACCCACGCTTTCGTGTTTCAGTGTCAGGAGTGGTCCAGTCTGCTGCCTTCGCTTTTGGTGTTCCCCATAATATCAACGCATTTCACCGCTACACTATGAGTTCCGCAGACCCCTACCATCCTCTTAGTTGTGCCGTTTCCCGCGCAGCCTATCAGTTGAGCCAATAGATTTAACGCAAGACTAACACTACCACCTACACACCCTTTACGCCCAATAATTCCGGATAACGCTCGAGGCACTCGTATTACCGCTGCTGCTGGCACGAGTTTAGCAACCTCTTATTCTCCAGGTACAATCAATAACTTTTTCCCTGGCAAAAGGAGTTTACATACCGAAGCACTTCATCCTCCACGCGGCGTCGCTCCGTCAGACTTTCGTCCATTGCGGAAGATT
>CAYPPJ010000005.1:0-66467 GCA_964412585.1 uncultured Candidatus Saccharibacteria bacterium
CCGCCGGGGTGGTGAAATTGGTAGACACGCATGCCTTAGGAGCATGTAGAGCAATCTGTGGAGGTTCGAGTCCTCTCCCCGGCACTATGAGCGAATATACTACTTTTTAGGCTCCATGTTCTTTGTCAGCTTTATGACTATCTTCCCTTTGAGTTTACCTGGGTACTTCTTTGATTCGATTAGGGCTAAAGCGTCATCTAGTCCTTCTAGGACTTCGGGTGATTTTCGTAATTTGTAGTGATCAAGAGCATATCCCTGTTTGAGGTATTCGCGCAAGATCCCCGTGGCCCAGATACGGAATTGAGTAGCTTTTTTGGAATTGACTCGGTAGCCAACAGCGATAATAGCGTCGAGGTTGTAACATTTAACTTTATATCTCTTACCATCAGCAGCAGTTGTAAAGAAATCCTTTACAACTGAATTTTCATCGAGCTCTCTTTCGAAGAAGACGTTCTTAAGATGTTGGCCAATATTTTGTTTGGTTGTATCAAATACTTTAGCAATCTGATCCTGTGTTGCCCACACAGTATCTGTTTCTATATCTGCGCGTAGTTCAATAGTCCCATTATCGGCTTCATATATCACTATCTTGTTATCATTTTTTATATTCATGGTTTTTAAATTAAATAAGTAAAAAAACCGCAACCTCCTGTGGTGGCGGATGTTCAAATTGTATGGAGGAGAATTTCTAAAAACGAACTACAAAAAGTTAGGGGGTAATGGAGTAAGTATAACGAATTGTGCCATATAACCAGATATTGACATATACTATATATGTATGATATAAAGATTTAAATTCTCAACCTGCAAAGACACCGCTCTTCAGTACCCTTTCAGGGAGGTTGGAGCAATAGAAAGAACTATGAAACCAGTTACGATAATCATCGTCGAAGATAGCGAGGTATTCGCTGATGCGCTCAAGAAAACACTTGAGTCTCAGAACAAATTCCCGTGCAAGGTAGTGGTATTGGATCCAAACCTCTCGGAGAATCCTCCCTCCTTCGAACAATTCCATGATCAAATCCAGGAATTGTATCACGACGGATTCGCGAATGTCGTGCTCATGGACAACCAGCTCGGCAAATGGCGATGGAAGGGCGGGCACCTGGCACCATCATTCACTCGTATGATCTCCATCTCGACTGATACGGTCAACTGGGCGAAGTACAGTTTCACTGGAAAGACCGCGATCGCCTATCATGACAAAGATGACGCTCGAGACGAGTTGATCAACACCATCATGACGGTCTTTCGGGAAACGATGCCGGAAGAATTCTGGCGGAAATTGTTCCCCTCTGAACCGACGCCCACGAGCTGAGATGCTCTGTGGAAAACTTTTCACCCCGCTTGGCGCACTTGCCGGCGGGGTTTTAACTTATCTCTATTGAACCAAGATGCGGAACTGCCAACTCCAAGAGTGCCACCTTGGCAGAGGCATAATCAGGACGAAGCATTTGGATGTCTTCGTAGCGTGCGGGGTTGGAGCTGTAGAGGTCGATGTCGGGCATAAATAACATATCCAGAATAACGTGATTAAGGTGGAATTTCTAGTAGGTTGACAAAATTAATATGACGTTATATTATCTTCAACAACCTCTTAGCTCTCTACAATTATGACAACATCACCTATCCCTGTCTCTGACGTGGCAGATCATGCCAAATTGCGCGCCTTGTTGAACCGGCCAAGTTGGACTCTCTTTCCGCCTGCGGCGCAGGCAAAAGAAGCAGGAAATCTCATCTCCCATCAACGCTGCTTGGCAATTCTTCGAAACGTTGAAATATTTACCGTCGGCCATGTCTGTATGAAGACGGAGATGGAACTGCTTAAATACCGTTTCTTCGGACGAAGAGCTCTGGAATATCTCAAACAGTGCGTTGCATCACACAGTCTAAAACTTGGCATGACTTTTGGGCCAGAACTACATGACCAACGCATCGACCACCAGTGCATTTACTGGTATGATACGAACTCCGGCATTAGCCCCCGAGCAAACTTACGTTTCTTTTTTCAGGACCTCAAAAGGACGGATCGTGCGCGTATCATCACGTCGCTCATGGCCGGAGGTGTTTATGTTGCTTACCCCTACAATAGCAGCCCCGGTCACTCACTAAACATTAGTTTCGCTCGGCAATTTCTCCTGTTCACTGAAGCCGACCTCCTCAAGTTTGCCCACGTAAAACCTCGTCACATCGAGTACATCAAGCAGCGGCTGCAAGAACTCGGCGGATACACTTTGTGGAAATACCGGTAACCTCAATTCGCGCAACATCGCGCACGCTCCAAGTGGGGTGTGTGCGAGTTTTATTTTTCAATTTTAAATACTTTCCAACTAAAATAAACAAATACTACTGCGGTTACAACAATCATTATAATCCCAAATACTTTCCCTTGTGTGTTGTCAGTATAAGCGAAGGTATATATGAACTGAAAAATTGCCACCAACAATTGAACAATCGCAAGCAAAAACATTGCAATCGTAAATTTTTCCGTACGGTCTGAAGATTCTTTTGCTTGCAAAGTACCTTTATCAATCGATTCGTTTAGCTCTTTGATCGCTCGTCTTGTTAGCTCATCAGATGCCAATGGACCAAAAATCGGACTTGATTCATTAATAATATGAAGCAACTGTTCTTTTGTAGAATCTTGTATTTTGGGATGAAAGTTACTCATATAATTATTATTTCTTGTAAGAAGCAACTCTTTGATTCAATAACTCCATTCTTTCATCGTTAGTTTTTGGGATGTAGCCTATCTCTTTTTTCCAGATTTGGTAAAGTTTTGCAGTATACGAAAACTTATCATCCATAACTCCAATACGAACATATAGAGGGATTGCCAATGTCTCAATCAACTCAACAAAAGGTTTTTTAATGGATGACATCGCCAGATGTGTCTTGCTTTTTGTATTCATAATTCCAATAGAAAATTCTTCTACTGTATTGAGGCAATACAAAATTGAATATTCCACCTCCACATCTCTGGAGACTATATCATTATAAGTTTTAACAAGATCTTTTTGGCTCGTCCATGTCTTCTTATCAAAATCCTCCTTTGAAAATATTAGTGTGCGTGAATTTTTACTATTTGGAAGTTGTGGAATTATTATTTTCTTTTTATTTAATAATTGCTTCATTTCCCACTCAGAACGAAGCAACTTATCACGAAAAAACCCAACAAATTCAAGTGCTGTTTTAGTTTTTGTATCAGCCCTTTCTTCGTATCTACTAATATATTCAACAACTGCGAAAAGCGCGGTGTAAGCAATCAATAATTGTGCCCAATGATAAATTCTATCTATCGTAATGGACTCGTACCAATTCTCGATCGAAAAAAATATTATGACTTTATTTACTATCCAATATACAAGGAAAAAACCAACTAAATATACTCCCCACTTTAATATACAAGCCCCCCAAAATTTAACCTTTTCCATATTATTTTTCTTTCTTCCTTTCCCCCTTCTCCTTCTTAACCTCCTTCTCCGCCCTCTTTTCAATCTCAATCAACTCATCTCGTATCAACGCCGCGGTCTCAAAATCCAGCGCCTTGACGGCCTCTTCCATGGCGGCCTGTTTCTGCTTCATCAAGAGCTTAGGATTGGTGCGCGCCAGTTCTTCATCGATCTTGACGAGCTCATTGACGGCCTTCTCATGCTCGGTACGCAGCTGATCGGTAATATCATGAATAGCTTTCTTGATGGTGACCGGCGTGATGCCATGCTCCTTATTGTAGGCAATCTGCAGCGCGCGGCGGCGATCGGTCTCCTTGATGGCGCGATCCATGGAACCGGTGAGGTTGTCGGCATAGAGGATAACACGGCCGGCGGCATTGCGGGCAGCACGACCGATGGTCTGAATGAGCGCCGTTTCGGAGCGCAAAAAACCTTCCTTGTCGGCATCGAGAATACCGATGAGCGAAACTTCAGGCAGGTCCAGTCCCTCGCGCAGGAGGTTGACGCCCACCACGATATCGTACTTCCCTTTGCGGAAATCCGTCAGAATATTGATGCGCTCGATGGTCTTGATGTCGCTATGCAGATACACCGCCTTGATCTGCTTTTCCTTGAGGAATTCAGAGAGGTCTTCAGCCATTTTCTTGGTTAATGTGGTAGCGATCACACGGTCGCCACTTTCTATAGTCTTTTGAGCTTCTTCAATGAAGTCAAAGATTTGACCCATGTAGGGAGTTTTTGAACGTTCCTTCGAAGGGGCCTTCGGACTGAGCGAAGGCGAAGGAGAACGAGCCGCGTCCTCAGCAGAGGACGACGGCGTACCCTGAGGAGGAATGTGCGAAAACTCCCGAATGGGTCTGATTTCTACAATTGGGTCAATCAATCCAGTAGGTCGAATAACTTGCTCCACCACCTGCTTACTCGTCTCTGCTTCATATTTGCCCGGCGTGGCCGAAGTATAGATCATCGGACCCACACGCTCGAGGAATTCATTGAACTTCAGCGGTCGGTTATCTTTTGCCGAAGGCAGTCGGAAGCCATGCTCCACCAACGTATCCTTGCGCGAAAAGTCACCCGCATACATACCATTGAGTTGCGGGATGGTCACGTGCGATTCATCGATGATGGTCAAAAAATCTGCCACCATTTTGCCCGTCTTGGGATCTTTCTTTTTTGGGAAGTACGAGAGCAGCGTATCAGGCGGCTCGCCAGGCATCATGCCGGAGAAATGTCGTGAGTAGTTCTCAATGCCGTTGGTATAGCCAATCTCCTTGATCATCGAGAGATCGTATTTGACGCGACGCTTGAGGCGCTCGGCTTCGAGCATTTTGCCCGCCTTCTCGAGCTCTTTGAGTCGACCGACCAGCTCGGCCTGAATGGTTTTGTAGGCACGCTCACTCTGTTCATCAGTCGAGATAAAGTGCTTGGCCGGAAAAACAAAGATGGTGTCATGTGTGGCACGGACCGAGCGCGAGACCGGATCCAGTTCGGTGATGGTAGAAATGCTCGAACCCTCGTATTCGAGTCGATAAATCGTTTTTTCATTGACCGGCATAATCTCGATAGTATTCCCCACCGCACGGAAGTTGCCGGAGTTCACATCAGCAGTGGTGCGTTCGAAATGAATGTCGATAAGCTTGCGAATAAGTTCAGCGCGCGACAGTTCCATGCCCACTTTCAATTTCAAATTCACCTTTTCATATTCCTCCGGACTTCCCAAACCATAGATGCAGGAAACTGAAGCCACAATGATGACATCTTTACGAGTAAGGAGCGCCTGGGTCGATGCGTGGCGAAGCCTTTCAATTTCTTCGTTGATCATTGCCTCTTTCTCAATGTAGGTATCGCTTGAGGGAATGTAGGCCTCGGGCTGGTAGTAGTCATAGTACGAAACAAAGTAGTGCACCGCATTGTTGGGGAAAAATTCACGGTACTCCTGGGCAAGCTGGGCTGCGAGCGTTTTGTTGTGAGCAATGACGAGAGTTGGTTTGCCATATTGAGCAATTACATTGGCGGCCGTAAACGTCTTTCCTGAACCGGTCACACCGAGCAGAGTCTGACTATCGAGCCCCTTCTTGAGCCCATCCACCAACGACAAAATAGCCTTTGGCTGGTCGCCGGCTGGTGCGAAGGGAGTGGCTATTTTGAAGGGTGAACTGCTCATAAATACCTAGTAAGAATCTCATATTTTGGGAAGGAGGGATACTTGACTTTTATGTATAATATGTGTTATAATACTAACAGTACAGAATCATTGAAATAACAGTGGCGCTCACGAGATAGCTTCTTGCATGTCTTCCCTTTAACTATTATGAAGGCATGCAGCAAGCTATCTCGTACAGGTAGTAAGTAAGTTGTCTGAACTTAATAGGGGTCATTGGCTGAAAAGTCATTGATCTCTGGACAACGGTACGTGCTACCGACCATGCCCAAAAAGCATGACAACAGCGCACTCCATTGCTATGAAAGAAAAAACCCGCCAGGCGCTTCTTGCGCAGTCCAGTAATCACGTATACGTGCCGAAAATTGTTGCCCTAGCATTAGGGATAGAATGGGAGCACGTCTCCATACATCGTGCGCAAAAAATGGGAGCAAAAAACATTCACATCAAAGAGAAGAATAATGGGATGGTGGCACAATGGCCACAATTCTTCTTTGATCTCGCTGCGAGGGTTGAAAAAACGTTCGCGGAAAACCAGTACACCTGGCAGCATCGCGACGTGACAGTTCTGCAAGCCGCAGTAAAACTGCACATGGCTGGCCGCGGTGATGAAGCACTTGCTATGTGCTCGGAACACACTGGAGTTCCAAAGGCTGAAATGCCAACAAGCTTCCTTGAACAGGTAATGCCTGAATTGTGAAGAAATCAATTTTGTCCATTTTCCAAAATGGTCCGCCGAAAGGCAATGGAGATTACACGAACTTGCTCCGCAAGAAATCGTAGGGAGGGACGCGGCACAGGGTCGCGTTCCTCCCTCTCTCACCACTGTTAGTGTTCTTTCAAGGGTCAGATGTCCCACATAAAATATCATGATGCCAGCCCACACATTCTGTGGGCTTTGTCGTTTATGGAATACAAAAAATCCCGCACACCACCTCCTTGGCAATGCGCGGGTCGTCGCTATGGCAGATCTCAGTCTGAACCTTAATAGCAACAAAATTCAAAGTCCATTAGTGCCACCCCAACCACCGGATAGAAATTCCCACGATGAACGACTCCGACGATCGCGACCTTTGTATTGGCCGATTTTTTCACGGAGTGCATTTGGATGACTCTTGTAATACTGATAGTTGCGATCCTTGCGCTCTTTTGTGCGCCGACTGAACTCATCAATAGAAATCCACTCGGACTGATCTGGTGGTAATGACCAATAATGCCACCCAAGCCACTGTCCATCAACGAAGGTCCAACTAACACTTCCGTGTGTTGGCGCTTCAGTAAATGGACGTGTTGTGTCTTTTGAGCGAAACCGCTCGACTCCGTTAACCGTCGTTGTACTCATGTTATGCCTTTGGTTGTGCGCTGATGATGGGGTTCGTTTCGGCGGGAGGCCGCGGCACAGAGGGAGCTGAAGTTGAGACAGCTCCGCCCCATACCATACGGCCATCCCGCCAAAGTGTTATGCGGTAACCGCGAGTTCGCATCGCAGCTGCACGGTAAATGCATATGTCGATGGATGTACCCAGCGGATCGGAATCGTGACCGGCAGCTTCTTCGATTTGAATAAGCGAAGCGTGCGTCCTCCCCGGCCCGACAGACGGACCGAGCGACGCGCCGCCGGCAAAAGCGGTGTGGTTATGCCATTAGTGAGTGTTTTCATAGGCAATGGATGTTGAATTGTAAAGAACAAAACAGGCTCCGTGTTCGTTTGGAGCCTGTGTCTGTAATTAATTGAGGGGTGAATTCATTACAAAGACTGACTCCAAACATGCTTCCAAATGGTAAGCACGTACGAGTTGCGGGTCATCTTTGTAAAATGGAAATTCATATGCGTTAGTGATGAGTATTATACCAGGTATCGTAGATTATGCAAGCTATAAGTTATTCACAGCATAAATAAACAAGGCCTCTACGAGAAAACGGTTCTCGCGAGGCCATGTGGTTTCAGTGGACAGCTTCCAGTCGAGACGACCGAGCTGCCACCTCTCCGATGATTTCTCCGTCAATTCGGCGAAAAGGATTGAGCTGATGCCGAACTTCAGGTTGTTCATCGCGCGGTTCATGGTCTTCCCCGCCCTCGATACAGCTTGGGAATGGAACACCAGAACTAGTCCGATCATGGAATAACTGCATGACGTTGCGTGCCATAATCAGGTTTGGTTCGCTCGAAACTATACCATATATATGTATAGACGGCTATCTCCTCAACATCACCCTCTGAACCGCCGCATAGATGTCTTTTTCACCCATGCCATAATGTTCGATGAGCTCATCAGGCTTCCCCGTCTGCCCAAATTGATCTTTGACACCAATAAATTCTATAGGTACTGGAAAATGTGCAGCTAGACATTCTGCTACTGCTGAACCCATACCGCCGGCAATCTGATGTTCTTCAACAGTAACTATTCCACCAGTCTCATGAGCGAGCTTGATAATTGCGTGTTCATCTAACGGTTTAATCGTGGCCAGATTTAATACAACAACCTCCTTCCCTTCGTCTTCAAGTTTTTGTGCGACTTTCAAAGCTTTGAAAAGAAGTGCTCCTGTGGCGATAATGCCAATAGAATTTTTTGGTGCTTTTGAATTACCCGCTACCTTTTTTGTCCGAAATACTTCTTGCGCCTTTCCGATTTCAAATGGCGTGTCTTCAGTGGTGATGATGGGTGTCTTTTCGCGAGCTAGACGTATATAGGTCGGCGAATTTGTCTTGGCCGCAGCGATAGTCGCTTTCTTTGCTTCGATTGCATCACATGGTGAAATGACCACCATCCTCGGCAATACGCGAGTAATGGCAATGTCCTCAAGCGCCTGATGACTTCCTCCATCAGGGCCTACTGACACTCCCGCGTGTGAGCCAGCAATCTTGACTGGTCGGTTGTTGTAACAGACCGTCGTGCGAATCTGTTCCCAATTTCTTCCTGGACTAAATACGGCATACGAACTCACAAATGGAATCTTTCCCATGGCTGCCATGCCAGATGCCACACTGACCAAGTTTTGTTCTGCTACACCAATCTCGGTAAAGCGTTCAGGAAATTTCTTTTTGAATGCTTCCATCTGGGTCGATTCGGTGAGATCTGCGCAAAGACCAACGACGTTTTTATCTGCTTCGGCTGCTTTTAATAGACCTTCGCCAAAACCTTTGCGAATAGGAACTTGCTCGACTGTTTCGTCGAAGAGTTTGGGGTTGAGTTTTTGAGAGGGGGTGAGCATATGACTATTAACTAGCTACGATCGACTTAGAAATTCCCGCAACAACTACAGCAACCATCGAACAGACGAGGACAATTTTATGCATCTTAGTGATCGGCTGTTTCCTCTTTTTATAAATTATAGCGCTGATTATAAGTCCCAAAATAGAAGCTGCTAACAGTGGCCAAAATATGAACAATTGAGCAAGAACAAATTGAAGGCCAGAAAATATACACTCCATGTGAGTGGTAGTACGGCATGTATTGAATTCTAATACATATGCAATATCGGATCCTACTGACCCCAACACTCCTATAGAACTTAACCAAGCAAAAGTTTTTATTGTGTTATTCATAAGTATATTAATTATAATGCGGACTCTCTACATGACCACCTAACGTACGAACATTTTTAAGAGCTTGGCGAGCGGTTTCTATCTCCTCCGGCGTTGTTGGTGGCTTTCCATGCCATTCAAACTTACGCTCAAATGCAGGCACTCCCTTTGAGGCAATCGTATTGGCAATGATCACTGACGGCTTATCAAAGACCGCCTGCGCCTGACCTATGGCGCGGTCAATGTCCCGAAAATTGTGACCATCGATCTCCTGCACATGCCAGTTCCAGGCGCGCCATTTATCGGCGAGCGGATTGAGCGGCATGACATCTTCGGTGAAGCCATCTATCTGAATATTGTTGCGATCTATAATAGCAGTCAGATTTTGTAGACGCTCCTTGCCTGCCAGCATGGCACCCTCCCAACTATTACCCTCATTGAGTTCACCATCACTCATCAAACAATAAAATTGTTTGCCTGACGTCTTGCCATTGTCCATCCTATCAGCGAGCGCCATACCGACTGTTTGAGATAATCCGGAGCCGAGTGGACCAGATGAATTTTCGAGTGCGGGTAAAAATTCTCGATGCGGATGACCTTGGAGTTTCGAACCAAACTTACGTAGGGTTTTCAATTCTGAAACAGGAAAATATCCTGCATGTGCCATGGTGGCATACAACACGGGCGCAATATGACCATTTGAAAGGACCAGTCGGTCACGATACGGCCAGTCGGGCTTCTTGGGGTCATGTTTGAGCGCGTGGAAATAGAGATAGGTGAAGATGTCAGCCATATCCAGAGGTCCAGCGGTGTGACCACTTTTTGCCTCGATTAAGGACTCGACAAGAGAGCGGCGAATGTCTTTCGCCTTGGCTTCGAGAAATGCTATTTTTTCATCGGTCAGAGCCATGTATGTATTATAGTATATCATGTTGTTGACAGAGGTTCCCAACGGGGGTAGCATTTCTGGTGAACCCAGATCTGCAAAGCGTCATACGATGGCTTTGCATTACAAAAAACCAACGAAAGGCACTGCCATGAGCACAAAGCTCACCCTCCCGCCCCCTCCAACAGCGTTGCGCAATCACCAAATACGGTTGCCCAACCCTCCGACCCGAAATGCCCGAACTCGACTCTTGGCCCAACGACCTCTCGCTTACCACTTGAGCATCCTCGGTGTTAAGCCGTTTGATGAGCACGCCATTGAGGCGTACAAGTTCGAACAGGTGTTCAAATTGCGCCATCCGCAGCGCGAATACCGGAAACTCAAATCCTACGCCATTACGCTTGCAGTCATCGCATTCTTCGCGTACGGCGTCGGTTCAAACCTTCACAACGTCTGGACCATGATCGGCATGATCTGCGCCGGCACTATCGCCTCCCTGATCGCCTGGGTATCTACTGGTCCGAACGAACCGATCAAGCGCCCCCTGGCACAATGGCGTGAAGTTTCGCTCGGCCATTTCCTGGACACGATGCTCCAAATGGTTCCGGAACCGGCCGTAGAACTTGCCGAGGAGGTCAAAACCCGCCTGCCGAGTGCCTCAGTTACGGTTGAATACTTGGACAAAGATCCAATCATGTGGATCAAACACGAACGTCCTGGTACCAATCGTTTCGTTGAACGTTATGCAGTACAAGTCTGGGGCGAACCTGATTTCGTTCCCTGAAAACTCCGAACCATTCGGAAATCGCGCCGCTCGCACAGAGCGGCGCTTTAATGTCCCAATTTCTTGAACTCCGTCACCGCATCCACATAGTTGTCTGCCTCAAAAATAGCAGAGCCGACGACAAGCCTATTTGCACCCGCTTCAAGAAGCGCCGACCCATTCTCCAATGAAACTCCCCCATCTACGGAAATAGGTATCTCTGGGTAAGCAGCTCGAACCTCTTTTATTTTATCAATGACTTTGGCATCAAAAGGTTGATGTTGGAAGCCAATAGTATCTATACCCATAAGCTGAATGCCTTGAATCTTATCTTTGTATGGTTCAATAGCCGAAATGGGTGTATCTATATTGAGTGCCAGACTTACTTCGATTCGATCTTTCAACTGATCGACCGCACCCTCAATATTTCCACGTGCTTCAACATGAATAATAATACGTGTCGCACCAGCACTGACCCATTCCTCAACAACTTCTTCGGGACGGTTGGCCATAAGGTCAATCTCAAAGTTGAGCTTCTCCCAGCCAGGCAAACCTTCTTCTTCAGTTACAATCTTATGAAAAGAATCGTCTTCTTTGCGGTACGGCCAGGTGGCACTCGGCACGAACTGACCATCACAGACATCGATCTGCACGGTTTTTACGAAATCCTTGATAAGGTCAATTTTTTCCCGGAGCTCAGCAAAATCCTTAGGAAGAATGGCGGGGATTATTTCAGGGCGTTTCATACATCGCAGTATAGCAAACTACATCACATTAATAAATCTTCAGCGAATCTTTATCAAAACTTCAGCGGGCTTCAACTTGACAGTAGAAAAAAGATACTTATAATTATAGGCGATGTAGTCTGTTTATCAGACCATCTGGAGCCCGACGAAAGGCGAATCATATCGCCAGATGATCGGCACAAAAAATCCCTCAAGGGATTTTTTGTTTATACTAAAATAACCTAACTTACTCAATCGCATCTATCTGCTCAATCCGGCGAGCATGCCTTTCGTCTCCACTAAATGGCGTAGTCAGCCAAACTTCTACCGCATCACTCGCCGCATCAGCTTCAACATACTTTGCACCTATAGATAGCACATTGGCATCATTATGCTCACGAGTCTTTTTGAGAATATCTTGGTCACCTCCGTACCAAACAGCTGCACGTACTCCTGGAAAACGATTTGCAACCATCGCTTCACCCTGTCCTGAGGCGCCAAAAATAATAGCTTTGGTATTCCCTTTCAAATCTTCTGCAACCTTGAGGGCTGCAGCGGCCATGTAGGTAGGATAATCATCGCCATCTTTGAGTTCATGTGCACCGACATCGGTAACCTGATACCCTTCACCAACAAGAAATGTCTTGACTACTTCTTTGACGGCAAATCCGGCGTGATCTGTAGCGAGAATGATTGAAGGTTTCATAAAATGTTATTTGTTATTGAATGCTCACAAAATACGCAATAAAGAAGAAAATCATGACCACAAAAATCGTCACAGTGGTATATCCAAGCAACTTGAGCGCCTCTTTCTTCTTGCCATCAAGATACCACAAGATCGGACGTCCGAGAACAAGTCCACCACATACCAGTGCAGAAAAGATGAACAACAGAAGCATGGCCATAGGAATGAGCGCATTATCAGGTCCATGCCCAAAGATAGTGCCTGCATTGCTGACAAATAAGGCCACCAAGGCAACATAAAATGCAGTTAGGAGAGCATTGGCGAGGGCGTATTTGAGAATTGATGGTTTGTTATTCATTGAATTCAATTATAGCATTTTACGAAATAGTAGTCTGATTTGACATTATGAAATAGTATCTGTATAGTTTATTAAATTCTTTTCCTCTAGCTTCCCCTGCACCACTGTTGGCGCTGGGGATCTTTGGAGGAAAGGATAGTTCCTTTACAAGATTCTGACTGTTCTATCCAATCTGACTGAATGTAGTGTGAAAACGAAACAACCAAAATATACTGGCCGGATCATATCGATTCCGGGAAACGACGGGTACGGATTCATCGGCATCGACACGATCGGATTGAGTGAAAGCGGTGACAGTGACAACCTCGATACGAAACACGACATCTTCCTGCACAAGGATGATTGCGGGTCTCCGCTCAAGGTCGGCATGACGGTCTCCTTCGATGTCGTTCCGGACAAAACACGGGGCGAAAAACATTTCCGCGCCGTTGGTGCGGTAGAATGCCTCGAAGCCGAACTGCTCTCCCCCAACGAAGCACCTCTACCGGGTTTCATGGCTCTTGCACCATTTGGGCAACAACCTTTGGGACAAGGCTTGCCAATTCTGCCCGCCACGCCTGCACAACGCTCCATGAAGGCCGTCCCCGAAGAGGCCGTCCAGTGCGTTGTCCGCAATGAGCCACTTCATACAATTGCTCGGGATTCGTCGGTACCGGAACAACGCGATCTTCTGATTCAGGCATTCCTCGAATTTCTCTTCCCTACCATGAAACAATTCGGCGCCTCGTTCAAACTGGACGGCAGCGACGACGTGGAGGTTGATGCCCAGATCAAAGCTGCGCAAGAAGACCACAAAGCACTCGGCATGGAGGAACAGGATACCGTTATGACCAAGGAAGTTGAACGGTTTCGTTCATTTCGCGGCGCGTTGAAGTTCATGGTCGAAGAAAACCTCGTCCGGCGTGACACCATCATCCCAATCGAGTACCTGCCTGATTTCTTCATGGCTGTACCAGTGTGGTTCCATTACACGAACGGGGCGCTCGCGGAACTAATCGAAAATGACTGGGCCAACCATGACCCTCACATCAATTCCGCAACCAAGTACTTCTGCAACCTGTTCCCAAACCAGCGTTGGATGGATACGTTCCTCATGTTCAATCGCCGCTTGCGCACTCTGAGGATGTACAAGGGCGACATTATTCCGCCCCACGTACTCAGAAGGATACGGGAGGCGGCAAAACTGTTCGACCATGTCGTAATCATGACACCGTATCTCGACGTCGCCGGAAAGGACTGGCAGGATGCGGCATGGATTCGGTCAATTGATCCGTATGTGGTTGGATTCAAACAGGGCGTCCCGTACTTCTTTGTATTGGCACGATTCAGTGACTCGGGAACGTTTCCATTGTTCGAAAAACTCCTTGCGGATACGACGGAGTTTCTCCGTGTGCACAAAAACGACTTGCGAGGTTTCGACCGAGCCAGCTTCCCGTATTGGATGAATCCGATCGAAGAAAAACCATACGAAGGCAAACTTGGCGTTCACTTGATTGAACACGTTAATATGCTGCTCACCGCCTTCGGGCAGGGCAAGCTCTTCGACTGGCTGCGTGGCACCGTCTCGGATGACGAGGTGCTCAAGACAAAGAAGAAATAGTCAGAATCTCAACGTCATTGGCGCCAACTCAGACTTGGCGCCTTTTTTATTTATATTTGTATGTAAAATACACTATATCTTCCTCAACTCCTCCCTCACCACCTTTCTATCATCCCACGCACTTCGTACACCACCGATAACTATCGACTGTTCCGCACCTTTTCCAGTAATGAGAACAACATCACCGGCCTGCGCCAATGAAAGCGCCTTGCGAATCCCCTCTCTGCGATCTTCAATGACGAAGAGGTCAGTGCCGCGCTTTTTGCCGAACTTTTCAGCAACCGTGGCAATATCTTCAAGGATTTCTTGTGGATCGTCTTCGTACGGATCCACATTCGTCACGATGACATAATCCGCCAGACGTGCCGACAATTCTCCCATAATTGGACGCTTTGACTTGTCACGACCTCCACCTTCAGCACCAAGGAGAATGATCGTGCGTGCACCAGGCTTTCGCATCTGCTTGGCAGTATTCAAGACGTTCGTCATGCTCTGTTTTTCGTGAGCATAATCAACAATCACGGTATACGGCTGACCTTCATTGATCTGCTCCATGCGTCCTGGAATAACCTCGAGTCCCATTAACCCATTTCGGATGATCGAATCATTCATACCAGAGATATGGCCGATAATGATGGCGGGCAATGCATTGTAGACATTAAATCTTCCAAGAATGCGTATGCTAAATGGCGTACCATCGACGGCAAACGTGACTCCGGTGTCGCTCTCCTTGATACTGGTTGCACGTATCTCAGCGGATGAATCAATACCAAAGGTAATCTTGCGATCAGCTTTGTATGATAAATAAAATTCACTATGCAAATCATCGGTATTGGCGATAATAACTTTCTCCACACGCTTTCCTGCAATAATTTTGTGTGCCGAACCAAGTGCGGCAAACATAGTACCCTTGGTTTTTTTGTAGTGTTCAAAACTTCCTCCATGAGAAGGCAAATGTTCCGGCGTAAGGTTGGTAAAGACCGCGATGTCATAGTACACACCGACGTGACGATACTGAAGAATTCCTTCTGACGTTGTCTCAACAATACAATGCGTACAACCTTCACTAACCATGCGCGCGAGCAATGCCTGGATAGTAAAACGCCCTGGCATGGTCATGTGATATTTATTCAAAACCTCTTCAGTACCAATACGAATATTCGCCGTACTAATGATGCCCGTCTTGTGCCCTCCCGCCATCAGTGTTGACCAGATGAAATTGGTAGCCGACGTCTTTCCTTTGGTGCCCGTAATACCGATAACCACCATCTTTTTCGATGGTGATCCATAGCGGAGAGCAGCAGCTCGTGCGAGACAGTAATGATACCAGCCGAGCACAAACTTCGGCGTCAGTGAATGAATGAATTTCTTCATATGAAGCGTTTTATCAGTTTACGCAGATTGTAGAGATAATACCAGAGGGGCTGCGCGACTACGTCATAGAAGTCAGAGTGAATAAGTTCGTGTCCCCCAAAGCGTGTTTTGAAACGTGTCAGTCCTTCCCAGCCTTTGTAGAGGTTGCCCAGTGATACACCACCAAAATTATATTCAGTACAACCGATCTTCTTGGCATGCTTAATAGCTTCCCACTGTGCAATGTGAGTGATTCCCAGATTGCGATGCTCATCACTCGATCCCGCAAAGACATAGTTCGCAACTTTTCCATGATAGATGATGAGATCAACAGTGAGAATCGCCCCTTCGAACTTTGCGAGGACTAAATATGCATATTCAGGTTTCAGTGTATTAAAAATATTTTCGTAATATTCTTTTTCATGAAGACTGAATCCGTTTCTATCCGACGTCTCCTTCATCAGTTTATAAAAATCAGGAAAATAGCGCGCAAAGTCAGATGTAATGATTTCCGTCGTCACTCCTTTCCTTCCTGCTAGACGAATAGAATAGCGATTTTTCTCGTGAATTTCCTTGTAGATATCTTCCTCAGTTTTATGCAAATTCAAAACCCATTCTGCACGAGGTTGGAAATAGGCTGAATGATACGTGTACGATGGCGCACGCTTGAAATGCTTGTCGAGCTGAGCAATCTTGTTCTGATCTCGTGCAGCTGGTGTAAAGTCGAGACGAATAAAAACTGCATTTCGCTCACGTGCCACTGCCATCATTTTTTCTTTGACGGCCTCGAGTATTTCATTTGAAAATTCGCTGACCACGGGACCATAGGGTGCGTACAGATACTTTCTATCTTTGATGAGGGGATATTCAGTGAGTTGAATATATGCCACTGCCTTTCCATTTTTTTCGCCTACAAATCGAAAAGTAGTGCGGCCCAAGTTCTCTTGCCACTCGCCGTACAATCGTGCCTGCGTAAAAGGTGCATCCGCGGAGATGGTGAGCGGGTCAAAGGGTTCTGATTGAAGGATGGGGCGGAATTCGATAGACGACATTACCTGCATAGTATATCAGGAATTGTAATCATTGACTAAACATGCAGTTATGTGCTATAATAAGCCCGAATCTCATGAACATTCTCAACCAGAGCATGTGAAAGGTTCTGACCTCTCGCCTGAAATGAAAACATCGAATCCTACCATCAAGATTGGTACGGCAAATCTGCGACTGGCCGTAAATAAATCGGTCACAATTCCCTCATCATTTGGATATCATCTCGCCCGCGGTTTCAACCGCTTCGAATTGTGCAACGTCTCAAGCCCAGGACAACTCGGTGGCGACGCCTTCACTGAAGTGTACTTTACTACCATCTCCGGTAACCTGTACAAGATCTGGCAGCCGAAAGAGCCTGGTCACATCTGGGTTCTCGCCAACACGCGTGACAACAAGGGTTCAGGGGGAAATTTGAAAGTTTACCACTTTCCCCCGCCGGAGATTGAAAAAGCCATTCTCGAAGTCGGAATTCCATTCCACTTTGAAGATACTGGCGCCTCGACTCCCGTCGCTGCCATTCTGGCTGTGAATGCAAGAAGGAAGTACGGCGATACCAACACATCCCCCGAACTCTGGAGTGATATCCGCAACGAGTTCGACACCATGGTTAAGTAAGCCTGCAAGCTTACACAACCAGCCCCGCGACTAGCAATGGTCGCGGGGTAGATTGTTTACATTAATTTACACCAACCTCCCCGCCTTTATCACATGCTCCACCAATGTATATGTATACCCCATCTCATTGTCATACCACGCCAATACTTTGACTAGATTTCCATCGACCACACGTGTCATCTCGAGATCAGCAATAGATGCATGGCGGTTGCCAATAATGTCATGAGAAACGAGGGGCTCCTCGGTCACGGTGAAGATACCATTCCAACGAGGATCCTTGGCGGCTTTTTTGAGAAGTGAGTTGACTTCCTCGGCAGTGGTATTTTTCTTTGAGATAAATGTCACATCGACGATAGAGCCTGCGACTACCGGCACGCGGATAGAGATACCATCAAACTTTCCTTGAAGTTGAGTAGCGACCTTGGTTACGGCGATAGCGGCGCCAGTTGAAGACGGGACAATATTTTGGGCAGCGGCGCGACCTTCTCGAAGATCTTTCTTTGAAGGACCGTCAACAATAGCTTGTGAAGCTGTATAGGCGTGAACCGTATTCAAGACTGCTTTTTCAATGCCAAGAGTCTCGCCGAGAATAGCGATGAGTGGCGAACCAGCGTTGGTGGTACATGATGCATTTGAAGAAATAACACAACCTTCGAGCTTGTCTTCATTCATGCCCATGAGAACAGTCGAGCTCTGGAATGGAGAATCGGGAGCATCCTTCGTTGGCGCAGAAACAACTACCCTTTTTGCACCAGCAGTAATATGAGCCTGCGCCTTTTCGGCAGACGTGAAGAGACCAGTCGACTCAACGACTATATCAATACCTAAAGATTTCCATGGAAGCTTGGTCGGATCCTTCTCTGAGATAAACTGTACTTCCTGGCCGTCGATAACGAGTGAATTGGTTTTCTCATTTACCGTGACATCAAAAGGGCTGACGCCGTAGGCACTATCATACTTCAATAGATAGGCGAAATTCTGAATACTGCCAAGGTCATTGATAGCAACAATCTCCAATTCTTGACGATTTTTGGCGACTTTGACGAATGCCCTGCCGATACGACCGAACCCATTGATAGCAACGCGGATTTTTTTCATGGAATTAAGGGTAAAAAGCTATGTGGATAACAGTCTTATTCTATCATATACACATTGGATTTCGTATGTGCTATGCTCGAAACTGGTTTAGAGCAGCAAACGGCACAGTATGTGCCACACAACCAAGGAGTACTTCGTATGCCTCAGTTTGAAGATGCACCGGCTCAAGCAGAAACACAGCCCAAAACGGCCGAACAGCTCAGGTTTGAATGGTTCAGGGAAAATGTTGAAACCGAGTTGAAAATCCTTCGTGATGGTACAGGCAAAAAATTCGGCCGAATGGTTGCGCATTTTGACCACACTCTCAACCGGCGCGGTATCGAAGCCAGTCCGGAAGTAAAGGAAGTGTATCGGATTAAGCTTCACTGCGGTAAACCATGCTCGCTTGTCCTCGTCGAATCGGAGGAAGACCTTCGCACATTCACCCAGCGGTGCTGGGAAAGCGACACCTTCATTCCAGTGATCGCACCAAAAGATCCTGAGGATGAACCTGAATTGGATTATGAGTTGCGTAAACGGATCTTCAACACCTTCAAGCGTGGACTCCAGCAACTTCGGCGGATTCGCCGGCGGCAACACCGCGGTGCGACGTACCAGCGATTCGTCAATGGTTCACAACGGCTCTTTCAACGGCATGTCTTTCAGCGACAACCCTTTCACAACGGAAGTGGTGTAGCGGCCTAATCAGCCACGCAATCAATCGAGCGCGGTCCAGGTGACCGCGCTTTTTATTTTTTACTTACCACGCATCTGTGCGTATCTTTTCCCCAACTTTTTGATGAGCCCCGGTCCTTCAAAAATCATGCCTGTTATGACCTGAACAAGATCCGCTCCTGCGTCGAACTTTTCTTTCATTGTCTCAGGTGACATCACGCCACCAACACCCATAATCGTAAACCGTTTACCAAATGCCTCTCGTGTTTTGTATATCAAATCTGTCGAAAGATGAGTGCAGGGCTTGCCTGAAAGACCTCCTTTATAGATTACCGGGGCTTCCGATCGAACATCGAGCGAATCATAGTCTTTATTGAGGTTACCGATTACAACACCTTGTAGTCCGTGAGCCTCGATAATCTTGAGAAGCGCTTCAAATTGAGTCCACGGAATATTGATTGGCATTTTTATATACACCGGCTTCGTACATGGAATTGCCTTGAGTGCGGTAAGTAGTCGAGTCAACAATTCAGGTGTTGCAAACGCTTCTCCTCCAAAAGAATTGGGACATGAAATATTGATGGTGTAATAATCACCAACGTTTTCTTCATTGAGGCGCCTAAATGAATACACGTAGTCAGCAATGCCTGCTTCTATCTGCACAGATTGTTCGTCATTGGTACGCGCGATCGAAATACCGATAACAAAAGGCGGTCGACTTCTTATATCTGAAACTCCTTCTTTGTTTTGAACAGCGCGTGCTTTTTTGAGACGCTCGATGATCGCATCCACACCTTCATTTTTTAATCCTTTATTAACTAAAAGGCTTTGGGACTTGGGCAATCGAGTCAATCGCGGTGCAGGATTGCCTGTACACGGACGCGCAGTAACCGAACCAATCTCCTCCCCACCGAGTCCAATATGCTCGAGTGTACGAGTAAGTTGACCATTGTAGTCAAAACCAGCCGATAAAAGAAACGGTGTTTGGTACGATACACCATCGACAGTTTTTGAAATATCGGGACCATGGTATCCGTAGACAATACAGAGAATCTTTCGGGTCAAAGCTGTCGAACCTATCCAACTACCCCATGCAATAAAAAAGTCATGCACGGCCTCCGGGTCGAACATGAACAGGATTGGCTTGAGAATATGCTTGTAGAGCATAGTGATAATTCACTATACCATAGATTATGCTATAATTTCCTCACTAACCTCTCATATATTCATGAATAGCATCAAGAAACACCCCCTCATTTGGGGCTTTATCGGTATCATTGTCATCATTATCGTCATTATTATTGCTTTTGGTAGCAAGGGACCAGAGGAACAGACTATGATTGTGCACCGAGCAGACTATACCAACACTGTCGCCGTCTCAGGAAAAGTAGTGGCAGCACAGAACTCGGATCTTGGATTTGATCAAAGTGGACGAGTCGCAACCATATCCGCGGCTGTTGGCGACAAGGTCAAAGTTGGTACAGTCATCGCCTCTATCGACAATGCTGCCATTCGCGCCGATCTTGCCCAAAAGCAGGCAACACTTGAAAAAGAACAGGCCAAACTCGCGGCCCTCCGCCGAGGTACGAGGACCGAAGAACTTGCCGTATCCGAACAAAAATATCTTGACGCATCATCTGCTCTTATCATTGCTTTGCGAAATGCATATACACAAACAGAAGGAGCTATCCTCACAAAAGCAGATACTTTGTTCAATAATGGCAACAGCGTCAATCCGACACTCAACATCAATGCGCAGTCTGATACCCAAAAGCGCGCAATCGAACTTGAGAGAATCGCACTTGGTGACACGCTTGCTACATGGAGAAGTGCACTCGCCACGTTGACGGCAGGAGCAGACGCTAAAACACTCGCGAGCGTTCGTACAAAAGGGACACAAGTAATGGCCGCCACAAAATTATTTATTGACCACCTTGCGACTATTACCAACAATCTCAACATCAATAACGCGGGAGTATCGCAGGCAACGATCGACACATATCGCTCGACAATAAATGCTGCAGCGCAACAGATTGGTACTACCGCTTCGACAGAGCAAGAAAGCTACAGCGTATGGACATCTTCTTCCAAGTCGCTCACTCTTGACCAATCAGGATCAGCTACAGAAGACATTACCGCACAAGCGGCACAGGTCAGATCTGCTGAAGCGGATGTCGCCAATGCCCAAGCCCAGCTTCGTAAAACACTTATTGTCGCGCCTTTTGATGGAAGTATCACAAAGATGGATCTCAAGATAGGAGAGATCGCTTCACCAAACACTTCAAAAGTCTCTATGATGAGTACCAACACATTTGAAATAGACAGTTATATTCCTGAAGTCTATATCGCCCGTGTCACCGTTGGTAACACTGCCACCCTCACACTCGACGCTTTTGGCAGCGAGCGCACATTCAATGCTTCTGTCATCTCTATTGAACCAGCCGAGACAGTGAAAGATGGCGTTTCGACATACAAAACAAAACTTCGTCTCGTCGATGGTGACCCGCAGATTCGTTCAGGTATGACAGCTAATATTCAGATTATAACCGAAATCAAGGAACAGGTTATCGCCGTACCTCAAGGTGTCATCATATCTGCCGATGGAACAAAGTATGTCGAGGTCAAACGTGGCGCTGTCAATGAACGCGTACCAGTCACACTTGGCGGCACAGCAGGCTTTGGTCACATCGAGGTCATTTCTGGCTTGCAAGAAGGAGATATCGTCGTCCTCCCGCCAGTCACCACCAATTAACACCGCATGTCTTCACTGCTCAATGTCCGTATTGGCGCATTCCTGGCACTTCGCCAGATCAAACGCTCAAGCAAGTGGACCACGACATTGATTATTTTCGTGATGATTTTGACGTTCCTGAACCTCGTCGTCGTTTCAGGTGTTCTGGTGGGACTCATCCAAGGATCGGTTGATGCTCAGCGCAGACAATATACCAGTGATGTCATCATTTCGACATTAAGTACCAAGACATATATTGAGCACAGCGCCGATATCATTTCCCTGCTGCGTTCCTTGCCAGAAGTTGATGCAATCAGTCCACGCTATGTGAGCGGTGTGCAACTTGAGGCAAACTACAAGACTCGTATCAACCAAAACGACAAAGCAAATACGGCAGGTGGCGAACTCGTCGGTATCGACCCACGAAGTGAAGACGAGATTACCAATCTCTCGAAGTTCGTTATCGAAGGATCATACCTCTTGCCGACTGATTATGACCAAATCTTACTTGGTTCCTTCTTGGTCAAAAAATATGTCCCAGTCAACAACCCTGGGTTTAGCGCCTTGGAAAATGTTGAACCTGGATCAAAAATCCGTATCAAAGTTAATGGCATCGTCCGCGAGGTTACCGTTAAAGGTATCCTCAAAAGCAAGGTCAACGAGACTGGTTTGCGCTCATTTATGGTCGACAGCCAACTCCGTAGCTTGATTGGTCGCAATGATTTTAATGTGGGAGAAATTGCGGTACGCCTCAAAGCGGGGGCTGATCCTATACTGGTGCGCGACACACTGATTCGCAGCGGGGTCAACACAGTCGCCAAGGTGCAAACGTATGTTGATGCACAGCCAAAGTTTCTCAAAGATATCAAAGATACCTTTGCACTCCTAGGTAATATGATTAGCTCTATTGGTCTCGTCGTAGCCTCAATTACCATCTTTATTGTGATCTTTATCAATGCTATTACTCGCCGCAAATTCATTGGTATTCTGAAAGGCATCGGCATCAATGGTAAAGCCATTGAGATTTCATACGTCATTCAGTCTATTTTCTATGCAGCCTGTGGTTCTATTATTGGGCTTGTATTTATCTTCGGATTCCTTCAGCCACTCATAGCCGCACACCCGATCGACTTCCCCTTCAGTGACGGTATTCTCGTGGCTCCATTCGGCGAGACATTGCTCCGCGTTGGATTACTCATCTTTGCCACCATCATTGCGGGATATATCCCCGCACGCATGATTGTTCGCAAGAATACACTTGATTCGATATTAGGGCGAAAATAAACAACTACCATGATAGAAACACGCAACCTCAAAAAAGCATTCCAAAATGGAGCAACGACAACCGAGATTCTCAAAGGTATCGATTTTCATGTCGAGCGTGGTGAGTTCGTAGCGATCATGGGACGTTCTGGTGCCGGCAAAAGTACGTTCATGTACCAGATCAGTCTCCTCGACGAACCGACCAGTGGTGAGATCATCATCAATGGTGGACACAATGCAGCCCTCATGAGCAATGAAGAAAAAACAGACTTCAGATTGACTCGTCTCGGGTATGTATTCCAAGATTACGCACTCATTCCAGAACTAACCGCACTCGAGAACGTTGCTCTGCCACTCTTGATGCAGGACATACCGCAAAAAACAGCCTACGTGCAGGCCGGAGAAGCCTTGAGACGTGTTGGACTATCTACTCATATGAATCAGTTACCGAGTCAGCTCTCAGGCGGTGAGCAGCAACGTGTCAGTATCTCACGTGCCATCGCTCATAAGCCAGACATTCTCTTTGCTGATGAACCAACCGCCAACCTCGATAACGAGTCATCAAAGGTCATCATGAATATCTTCCTCGAGCTTCATCGTGCGGGCCAAACTATCATCATGGTTACGCACGAACCAGAATATGGAAAAATGGCACAAAAGATTGTACACCTAGATGATGGAAGGATTGTGAATATTACGAAGAATTAGGCTTTGCAAATTCCCCTATGCAGCGCTAGGGTTTTCGAACAACAACATAAAGTCACAGCCGTACTCCGCGTACCTCCGTCTTTTCATGTTGTTGTGAGGAAACCTCTGGCGCTGTATAGGGGAATTTTAATACTTCCTGACCACACCAGTCACCTTTGCAGCAATCTTGATATCGTACTCGGGATAGATAGGCTTGTAGTTTTTGTTTGCAGGCTCAAGATAGACTTGCCCACCCTTTTTCCTCAAATACTTCATCGTCCAGCCACCGTCCACCTCGGCAATGACAATATCTCCTTCGCGAGGGTTCGATGTGCGCTCCGCAACCACCAAGTCTCCTTCTTGGATGCCCGCATCGATCATGGAATCTCCCTTGACCTCAAGCAGGTAGGTTTTATCTTTGTCATTTATCAAATATTCATCAATACTCAACGTATCAAGTACTGTCTCCTCTGCCACTGTCGGAAAGCCAGCCTCAACAAGCCCAAGCATAGGAACTTCTCCGATAAGCTTGTTGGGTATCAGGCGACCGCTGGAATCTTTTTCAAGCACACCTTCGCCAATAAGCTTGTTGACGAGCTTGTAAACGGCATTTTTGGACTTGAAACCAACCAGCTGCATAATCTCCGCATAACTCGGCATGCGCTTGGTACGTTTGTAGAAAGATATGATTTTGTTCTTGTAAGAATCACTCATGGGGTTAAGTAACGTTAAGTTGGGCATGTATCAATTGTAGCACTTGTGCCGCTCTTACAGTCCACGAAGCAGATACACTCGGGGAGAATACATCCGTTTCATAGACTTGAAGCACGGCACAAGTCCAACTAATTGAATGCGAGTGTGAAGAAGCTAAACATCGAACGACGAGGAGCAAGACGAGCAAGCTGGGCCATCAAGAACCTGTGTCGGAGCGCTTCACGCCTGTACGAAACGCCTTTGATGATGCGGAGGTCAATCTCTTGATTGAGACGATCTATCTCAGCTCGAATAGTTTTGATGGTTTGATGCTTGCTCATACTTGTCTTCGTTTATATTGATAAATGCAGTTCACTACTGCCTTATCATTATAGGTGAACTATCGTTCACCTGCAAGTATAAAGGTGTGGACAACCCTTGATTGTGCCTGCTATGGACACAATCAAGGAGCCGTGGCCGGATGGCCATAACCTTATCTATTGCACACCATTCGCACCTTCAATAAGCTTTGGCTTGTCAGGATCCTGTGCCGATTCAGGAGGAACATATCGAGTACCTGGATAATTTGGTGATGAAGGTGGCTGATAATTTGGATCGCTTGAATTGGGTGAAGATGTATTATCCGGAACGACTGAGGTGTCAGTGTTCCCTGTGCCATCATCTGATGATGGTGTGGAACTTTGTCCTGAGGGATTGTTCGCTTCTTGTAAATCATGCTGCAAGTCGGCAACGTGTTGATTTGCGGCAGAAGTATCGTCTTGTTGTTGCTGTACAACCGACGGAGGGACCGACGTCTGCGCCAGATCCGAAACTGCTTGGTTCGCATCTTTGATAGCCTGATCAACGGCACTCTGGTCCGCAGAAATATCAGAAGGGCTCAGTCCTGAATTTTCTGGAGTAAGTTGTTCGACTAATTTTTTCAAGTCCTGAATATCTTGTTTAATCTCGGCAGCATACTGTGAAGCCTGCGCGGCAGCGGTTGGATTTGAGTTCAGTGAAGGATTGCTTACCAATTGCCTCCATTCTTCGAGTATTTGTTTTATGTGTTCTTGCTCGGCAATAATATTCTGTTGGATTTTCAGCTGAGCGGGAGATGGCTGTGATGCCTTGAGGTCTCCGATAACCCTATCGATACGTCCCACGATATCAGTCAGGACATTCTCGTAGACTTCTTGTCGAACTGCAGCGAGCGCCTCAGCTGAAGTCGGATAATTTGTTAAGAGGTTCAAACGTTCAAGCTCTACGCGCGCATCGATGCGTGCCTGCGCCAGTTCAGCCGCAATCTGCTCAGCACTGGCATGGCCAGTAGCAAGCATTTCAGCACTCTTCACGAGGGCATCCTTACCCGCTTCATCATCACGAATCTGCACAGAAACGTAGACCCCTCCCGCAACGAGAGCTAGGATGAAAACCGAACTAATAATAAAAGCTGGTTGTAAGAGGAGCCGATTCATCTATGTTTTACCCAAAAATACTTTTTCTAATACTCCGGCTGAGATAATGGTGTGCGGATTGCCTTCAGCATAAACCTTCCCCTTATCGAGCACATACGCACGGGTGGTAATTTCGAGCAGTGATTTCAAATTGTGTTCAACCACAACAATGGCCATCTTGCGACGCTCATTGATCTCCTTCACTTTGGCAAATACCTCCTTTACAATCTTGGGTGCCAAGCCAAGCGATGGCTCGTCGAGAAGAAGAATTTTTGGATCAGTCATGAGACCACGTGCAATAGCGAGCATCTGCTGCTGACCGCCAGAAAGTGTGCCTGACTTTGCTTTGAGCTTGCCACGAAGCGCAGGAAAGAGGTCGAGTACATTTTCCATACGCTCCTTGCGTTCTTTGGCGCTCGCAATGGACCAGCCGCCAATCTCGATATTTTCATAGACAGTCAAATGTTTGAAGACGCGACGCCCTTGTGGCACAAATGAAATGCCTCGATGAACAACTTCATGAGATACAGGCGCAAATTCCTTGCCTTCCCAGTAAACTTTGCCGGTCTCAATAGGGGCCAGACCAAAGATGGCTTTGAGGATAGTAGATTTGCCCGCGCCGTTGGGACCCATGAGTGCAACGACTTCCCCTTCGTCGATAGAAACAGATGCTCCTGCAAGCGCTTTGACGCCGCCATAGTGGACATGGATGTCGTTGAGGCGCAACAATGTTTCTGAAGCGGTTTTATCCTGTGACATAGGTAAATTGTGCCATTTTTTCGAAACTATTGCAAAATCTTACAGCGCTGATAGGATTGGGGTAAACTGCGGTCAAAGAAAGGCCCCCTATGGTACACAATGCAATACTCCAGGCAGTTTTGGAGGGTCGCACTGTTACTGTAGTGGTTACCGGCGGAGAGGTAGACGTTGGCATATTCAAGGCCAATATTCGGAGGATACACGGCGGCGTCGCATTCGGCGTCATCAAAGGTGTATCCAACGGAGTGATCGAGCAAAAAATCACCATACCCCCTTCGGGTGTGGAAGGAATACGGAATCAGCTCATGAGTCTCTTGAGCCAATCCTCTCTCGACATCAAACCCTTCGAACCGGAACCAGCACATGAAACACACGACTCGCCAAAATAGCCCCCCCCGTCGCGCTCCCTAGGAACTTCTTTTCTTCGGAGCGTGATTTTTATTTTATTTCTTCTGCGATACCACCTTTCATAACTCGCATTGTAATCGCTCGATCTACTTCACAATCACTATTGAACGTAAACGGCCCACTAACGCCAGAGTAGGTGCCGAGTTTATTTATAAGATAGCTTGAAACAGCTTCTGGAGTTTGAGTATCAGCATTCGCAAGTCCTTGAGCTAATACGCGAATAGAATCATAACTGTTTGCCGCGTGTGGAGACGGATATTCGCCATATCGCTCTTTGTACGCGGATTTGAAGGAGACAATGTCGGGGTTTTCGCCTTCAGCAGGATCTGATGTATATGCGTAATCTGCGTAAAATACACCCTCCTCAAGGTCCTTATTTTTGAACTGCGGATTCATGGTCGTCCAATTCTCACTTACAATAGGCTTCGATAGGCCGAGGTCTCGAATTTGTTTGAACATTGGTTCGACTGTATTGTAAATATTCGTAGTCACGAGAATATCATAATCTTTCTCCATGCCCTTGAGTTTGGTAACCTGCGTCCTAAAATCTGAAGCTGCTTGATCGAACTTTTCTTGAGCGACGACTGTACCTCCAATTGCTTTCAATCGCTCAATGGTCTTATCTTGAATGCCTTGACCATAATCGTTATTCGGCATCAAAAATGCGACGCGTGGTTTGGAAAACTTTTTGGCTATAAAATCAGCTAATGCCGGACCATAACTGTCTGCGGTCAACGCAAGACGGCACGTGAGAGGATTGTCGTCTTTATATGCCGGAATTGCGGCCGATGGAACAATACCGAGGTTACCATCTGCCCTGATAACAGGCCCCACAGCTGCGGCAGCAGATGATCCGTCAAGAAAGAAGAACTTTATCCCTTGCCCTTTTAATTTTTCATATGAAGGAACCGCGCGCTTTGAGTCATAAGCATAATCTTCAATGACGGTCTCAACTTTACGTCCATTTATTCCGCCCGTTTTGTTGATATCATCGACTGCCAACGAAATGCCGTTCAGGCTTATTTTTGCAAAAGCAGCTGCTGGACCAGTCGGGAATGATACGACACCGATTTTGATGGTATCGGAAACTGTCGACTTACGAGAAGATGAAATGACCCAAATTATTATAATTATAACTACAATTCCTATTATAATTTTGGCTGTTTTATTCATATAATTTATATTACTTCCACCTCACTCCCTTTCACCTGCTTAAGAATAAGCGGTCTCTTATATACTCCGAAACTATCAAACATGCCCGACGAATCAAGCTTCTTTTTTACACACAATGCATCTCCATCGCATTCTTTCAACGTGGTCGCCGCAATATGCGCTGCTTGCTTTGATAATTCATAGACTGCACCCTGTGTTCCTCCCAAATCCCCCGCAAATGAATAGAATACATCAGGAACCAGTGTACGCACGGCAGGCAACTCGGTAACGTAGGTGCCGAAGATTGGCGCAGTCACGCCAAGCTGACGGATTTTGATGACCCCACTTCCAAAAAAGAATGCGGCATCAGGTGAATAGATCGCGTCAGGCTTCTCGGATTTGATTTTTGCCAATTCAGGCGCAACATCAGCTGTATTATCAACAAAGGTGTGTTCGATAATTTCACCCTTAAACGCAGCCTTAAAGGCCTTTAGATGCGTTTCAGAAAAAGCATTGCGATAACTTACGACTGCCACCTTTTTGTAGCCGCGCTCCATCATTTTCTGCGCAATAAATGTAGATTCATTTTCAAGTGAATATTGGACGTTGAAGAACCGCCCGTCACTTTGAGTATAGAGATCACTTGAAGCTGCTGAAGGTACCAACACAACTGCACCTGTCTCTTTGATTAACGGAATGACTGCCTCTTGTGGTGAACCGCAAGCCGGACCGATGATAACTTGAATTTTTTCGAATTGGACGAGCTTGTTAAATGCGGAGACGGCATCCTTTGGCTCACACTTGTCATCTTCGAATACAAACTGAACGTCCAGCGTTGACGAAGCTTCAGCCAAGACACCCTTGCGAATCTCTTCACCATAGTCAGCAAATGGTCCCGAAAGCACCGCAATGACGCCAACACGGAGATTTTTCGCTGTTGGCTTTTCCCCCTTCGTCGCAATCACCCAGACAATAAAAGCGAGGATGATGGCGGTGATTGTTATTTTAAGGGATTTGTTCATGCGCATGTACTTATTTTTTTACAATATGCTTCACCGAAATATCTGAAACGCTTTTGGACCCCGCAATCATCATCGTGTCTTTGAGCTCATTAGTCAACATATTCAGCACATCAAGTAAACCATCTTTACCATTTACCGCAAGTCCGTAGAGTGCCGGACGACCAATCAAGACTGCCTTTGCACCAAGTGCCAGAGCCTTGAAAATATCAGCGCCCGTACGAACTCCTCCATCAAGATACACTTCTATTTTGTTCCTAAGATCAGTGGGAAGCTGCGCAAGTGCAGTGAGCGTGGCAATAGCACTGTCATTCTGTCTGCCACCATGGTTGGAGACAACAATAGCTCGTGCACCAACCTCAATAGCTTTCTCTGCATCATCCGCATTCAATATTCCCTTGAGAATAAGGGGGACTTTTGAGTATGCAACGATTTCCCGAATAACATCCCAATCAAGAACCATGGGCATGTATTTTTCATAATAATCGTCGAGAGTCGTATATGGAAGCGATGGGTTTTCCGGAAACAGTGGGAGTTTGTGGACTGGAAAAGCAACCGGTGGTAGTGTCGGGTCGGTTTTACACATTGAACAACCCGTCACAGCATCGATGGTCAAAATGATACCCGAACATCCGGCTCCTATCGCTTTCTCTATGTATTTTTTCATCAACCCCACATCCTTGTACATCAAAAGCTGGTACCAGGTATGAGACAAGTCAGAATCTATCTCATTAAAATCCAAAGTGGAAAATGACGAGATCGCATACTTTGTACCGAATGTTTTTGCGGCAGCTGAGGTATCAGCTTCACCTCTCGGCGTAAACATCTTGTGCCACGCCGTCGGCGCAATCATGATGGGCGCAGAGATGGGTGCACCCAATACACTCGTAGAAACATTCGGCTCATCCAAAATGGCGCCAGTTATAGAAGCGCTCGGCTTTATGTCATACATGGAGTACGCATTCAGATTTGACCGGAATGTTTTACCCTCGCCTGCAGTCTTTTGGATGTAGTCAGTCAGGCTCGGACCAAGCTTTTCTTTGGCTGCTTTTTCGTAGTCAGAAATTGAGTGCAAATCCATACTCATGCTTCTATTTGATTGGCTCAACAACCTGACCAGTGCCGACAACTTTAACCAGTCCAAAATTCGTCAACACTCCTCGAGGAGAATACTCATCGCTTATTGTGACATCTCCCGCGACACCAGAATAACTTTCAGCCTTCTTAAATTGAGCACGAACGCATTCACCATCATATCCTTTACCCTGAACACAGATTTGGGCTGCGTCTCGGAAGCGATGGACAATATCATAGTCAGCAGTAATAAAGAAGGTGCTAAAGCTGTATTTTTTGCCATATTTCGCAACATAGGCATCATTGAACACCTTTACTTTTGCAGACATTTCGTCGGCATATGGCTGAACAATCAAATAATCCGCCGGCATCTTCCCCCCGGTGACTTCAAGAAACTTCGCGGGACTGAATGCGAGATTGTACAAATATGTCTTTCCGAGGTTTTGCGCCTCGACTTGAGTGGTGACCAGGCCCATAACATCTGGCCCCTGCGTTGAAACGAGCACGGCGTCATACTTCGAACCCTTGAGCTTGAGAACATTGGTGCGATAATCCTTTGTCTGCGGATCAAAACGTTCGTCAACTGCAATTTTTCCGCCAAGATCCGTAAAAGCTTTTGCAAAGGCGTCTGAATATGTTACCGGCAAATCTTTGACTTCAGTTAGCATAGCAATCGATCGATGACCCTTCGCATATGCCTGTTCGGCAAGCTTTGTCGCATAGTACGTATTTGTCGAAGAGTGTCTAAACAACCACTCACCTTCATTTGGAATGACGGGCACATTCGAAAAGACAGCAAATACAGGAACGTGATCTCGAGCAGATAGTGGCGCAATTGCGAGTGTTTCGGTACTACAATGACCACCAAATACTGCAGTCACTTTATCAATGCTCACCAGCTTATTCCATGCATCGAGAGCTGCCTTGGCATCACATTTACCATCTTCGACGATATATTCAATTTTTTTACCGGCAATACCTCCTGCAGCATTGATTTCATCAAGCGCAAGAACAACGGTGTTTTTCCCTTCGGTACCATATGACGCGCCAGTACCAGTGAGCGGGGCAATGATGCCAACTCGGATAGTTGAAGTATCCGTTGTTGCTCCCCTAGAGAACACAACGAGTAAAATAATCGCGATCAGAATCACAATACTAATAATTATTTGGGTAGTTTTATTCATAATCTTAATACAACACCTGCTTTGCTGACCTTACCACCTTCGGCACATACTCGCGCACGCCATCATGCTTCTCATTGATGGTAATCTTTCCAGAAGCACCTTCGTAGTCCTTTAGGTTCGATAGATATTTTTTGATCTTATCGGGATTGGTGCCATATTTTTCGATAGCATCAGCAATAATGTATACCGCATCATATGATTCAGCGGTAAATATACCATATGGAGGAACATACCCAAACGCATCGATGAATGCGCCATTAAATTTCTTGGATAATGGATTGTTGACGACATCATAGTTTGGTCCAGCAAAGATGAGACCTTCAAAAAGCCATGGTGATTGCTTGGTTAAAACAGCATTGGCAACGGTATCATTCCCAAATAACTGGGCAGATACACCGTACTCCTTCAACTGCTTGATAATGTTGAAACCTGCATCTGGTCGCTGTGGACTGATCATCACACCATCAACATGTGCGTTCAAAACCTTTGCAACAATTGTATGAAAATCATTTACGTCAGGTCCAAACCCCTCGTATACGTTGACCGCTCCACCCTTCGCTTCTATATCCGATTTAAATTGTTCCGCAATCGGTCGAGCAAAATCGCTTTGCTCATAAATAACGGCGAATTTCTTCCCTCCAAGTTTGTTGACGGCTATTTCCGCAAGAATAGTTGATTGAACAGTTGAAACTGAAGTGGTACGAAATACATACTCACCCGCAGATGACAAAAGTGGTGTCGATGTTATACCAGCGAGCATAACTATCTTATTCTTCTCGGCAACCGGCGCAATCGCAACACTTTCTGGTGTACAATGGCCTCCCAGGATAACCTTCACTTTATCTACCTGTATAAGTTTGTTAGCAGCACTTAGAGCGTCTTTACTAGTACATTTACCATCTTCGAAAATAATCTGTAAACGCTTACCATCGATACCTCCTGCTTTATTGATCTCGTCCATAGCCAGCTTGCCCGCCTCGTATGCACCGTATTTCTTGGAAGAACCAGAGAGGTCAGAAATATATCCCACCTTGATAACACTTGAATCACCACTCGAAGCGATGAAAATAATGACCACAAGGACCGCGAGTATGACGACCGTCCAGAACTGGGCCTTTTTAGACATGGTAGTGAGGGATAATAATGGGTATTAAAATACACTTCTATTGTACTCTTTTTGAACAAAAAGAGAACCCCGTAGGTACCAGTCGACGTTTGATGGTCAACTATGTATCTACGGGGCCTTTGGAACAATGGTATACCCGAGTTTCAGCAACGTTTCCTGACGATACGAGAATATCATCAACAAAGCATTGCATGCGATGCCCGGAACGATCGGATTGACCAGCTGGAACGGCTTGAAGCCGAGCGGGTCAACGAAAAGCGCGGTGGTCATGCAAACGTATGCGCCAGTGGCGAATGCCCATGGCAATCCCTTTTGCCGCTCCTGGAGTTTGTGTATCCTCCAGATTTGCGGGGCCATCGAGATGACCAAGATGCACTGCATGAGCAGATTTGCAGTGACTGGGTCCACAGCGCGTGCCTTGTACCAGGCAAATCCAACTGCCGACGAGAGTAACAGCGTCACCACTTCAAGCCAGCGCACCATGCGGATGCGACAGATGAAGAACGTGATGATGAATATCGTCGAGAGACTGACGCTCGAAGCAATCAGAACGCTTGAGCGGATCCAGGTTGTTCCTGAACCGGAAAAATAGGTCGCCAGGTTGATCCAGGCGGCTACTGACCGGATAAAGAATGTTGCCGGGTTTGGGTCAATCTTGCGACGACCCATCTCATCTTTTGTTAACGTGCCGATGAGGAGCAGCGTGGGAGCGATGCACAGCATCAAACTCCCGAGGAGATTTAATGTTGTGTTCACGATTCCTTTCAAGTTACAGGGTTCGATGTGAATTATAGCATAGTTTAAAGATATGTCAACATAGGTATTGACACATATTTAAACTATGCTATAGTACTTTCAAATGAATGGTCTGGGGTTCTTCGGACAACTGTTCAGCTTATTGTTGGTGTTGTATATCCTAATTATGGGACTTCTCTATATCGGGCAACAACAGCGCCTCATTCAGCCACTGAACAGATGGATCCTCAAACAAATCGGTCGGTTTCTCCGGGCATTGGCTAGGGGTCTGTGCAAGATGCTCGAGAGATTCTTCAGATGGCTGGGCTCACTTTTTTAAGGGGCCCGGCTGTTTTTTTATTTCACCTGCACCGGCTTGCCATCCTTGATTTCCCAAATGCCGATAGGTGCACGGAATGAAGATGCGGCCTTAAGTTTCGTTAGATTTCCCGCTTTGCCAGCATAGCTCGTCGTATTCAACAAATAGTCGAGGACTGATCCTGACTCAAATCCATTAACAAGCAAATTGAATGAGTCGAACGCATATGGTGCAACGCGAACGTTGAATCGAGTATCAGGAAATGCTTTGGTAAATTCGTCAGCAAACGCAGGACTAGAAAGTGACGCATCGCTGTACCAGCGACCATTGAAGAGTGATGGATCTGCACCAATCGAGAACGTGGCCACACCCGCAATATTGGTTACTCCGAGAGCTCTCAATTCTTGACCGATAATATCAAGCTGCGGTGGAAAGAAACCGATAAGGAATAGATCCGGCTTTGCCGCCCGAGCCTTTGCGATGCTCGTCTTGAAATCTTTGATCGAAGGTTCTATGCGCTCATCATAGACGATGGTAATACCGCTTGATGTTGCCTGATCGCGAAGCGCCTGGAGTAAGAGATTAAATCCTGGCTGATTTTGTCCCAAGACGGCAATCGTCTTGACGCCACGAGCCTTTGCTTCCTTGAGCCAAGTTCCCGTCTCATCATCAGCCATCAGAATATTGGTAAAATTGTATGCACCATCAGCTACACGCGTATCACTGCAAAGACAGATCTGGGGAATTTTTGCGTTAGCTGCAATCGGTTTAACCGCGTTACCTGTGCCGGAGGTTACCGTGAGAATAGCTTGGACTTTTTCAACATTCACCAGCTTCTGTGCGGCACTGGCCGCTTGAGCTGGATTGGTTCCATCATCTTCAAAGACAAGCTGGTAAGTATTTTTTGTTTTACCCATCGAATCAAGTGCGAGCTGTGCACCTTTTGCGAGATTAGTACCATACACTGAAGCTCCACCTGTCATTGGTCCGATAATACCAATCTTGATGGTCTGCGGAGCAAGGAGGCTTGCTTTGTATTCAGGGGTTGTACGACCCGCCCATATTGCGAGAATAATAATGATAATGACAATGACTCCCCAAATAATTTTTTTCATAAAACAATAGTATCATGATGCCCTTTTTCGTCAATAAAAATGCCGCGATCTTATCGCGGCTAGAGTGGTAGCTCACCAGCGTCGTTCAGCTTGGTGAATATCCGGTCCCTGGGTACACAACGCGCTCATACTCGGACTTGTCCTTGAAAAGACTCGGCCAGGCAATAACCTGGAACACGCACAATACCGCGACAGCAAACAACATGAACGAACTGTCGATGCCGAAAAACAACCACGGATCAGCACTTACAAGGGGCGCAGCAAGATTACTCCCCCAAATACGCCTCAATAACATCCTTGCGCGCCAACACCTCATCCGGCTTCCCTTGCGCCAAGAGCTGTCCGGCATCAAGTACATAGAGATGATCTGACAACTCACGAATAAGATCCATATTGTGTTCAACGAGGATCACGGTCTTGCCATGTTCACGGAGTTCCTTCATCACTGCCACCACTGTCTTTATCATTTCAGGGAAAAGTCCGGCGAACGGCTCATCAAAAAAGATAATTTCAATATCGCCCACACCGCTCTGTACGACCGCCAACACACGCGCAATTTCCAAGAGCTTGCGCTGACCATAGGAAAGATTTTTGGCCAACTCATTACGCTTGTCCCACAATCCCACTTTTTTCAAAACTTCTTCAGCTTTTTCCAAATGAAGTGCTGTATGTTTTTCAAACAAAGCTTTCCAAATACTACGCTCGGTCAACACCACCAAGATATTATCGAGCACAGGCATCTGCTCAAATAGCTTCACATCTTGGAACGTACGCGTCATACCAAAGAATGGAACTTCGTAGGCACGAATGCGAGTCAGTTTTTCTGCACCTGCAATAATAACTTCACCACCATCAATCTCGTGCATGCCAGTAAGCGTATTGATGAGCGTAGACTTGCCTGAACCATTTGGCCCAACAATAGAGGTGATCTTTCCTGCCTCAAATGAAATAGAAAGCTTGTTGACCGCGTAAACTCCGTCGAAGTGCTTATCTAGGTTGTGGGTTGAGAGAAGGGGCATGTAATTATTTTATCACAACAAACTTATTCCCATCCCACTTCTTGACCACTTGGACTACATCAAATGAACCGTCCCCATTGTAGTTATATCTGCCCGCAACTCCCTCAAAACTTACACGAAGCGAGTTCATGATTACCGTATTCGAAATATTCTCTGCTTGGGCAATTTTTCCAAACTGCGTAATCGCATCATATATATAGTCTCCGGCAATCGTTGGATATGAAGCGTATTTAGCAAAGTATTCATCGATAAACGGCACATTGTCGTTACTTACGAAGAGCTGGTTATCAAGTGCTCCCTGTGCGGCCTTGAGCTGATCCACAATCTCAAAGACTGGACCACTGACCAATGGTACCGTGAGCCCGGCATCCTGGGCCTGTTTCGCAAATACGCCTACTTGTGGAGAAATGTATGCTATGACCACATCAGGCTTGGCTGCACGAATCTTTGCGATAGATGTTTTGAAATCATTTTCTGACTTGGTAACTGACTCGTCCGCAACGATCTTATACTTTTCAGCAGGAAGAATCTTGGCCAGCTGATCATGAACAGACTTTGGGCCATCTGACTGATTCCAGATCATCGCGACTTTTTTGTATTTCCCTTTGAGCAGGAGTTGTTCGATAGCGCTCGCCTGGGCCTCTGGACCAAGCATGTAGCGAACCACCCACTGTTTGCCACCATTGATGTCTGTAGCATTACCGAGACCGATCATCGGAACAGATGCTTTTTCTGCAATATATGAGGCTGCAACTGATGATGGTGAGCTGTAGACGATAAGAGCGTTGACCTTGTCGACATCAATCAGTTTCTGCGTAACTGAAACCGTTTGTTTTGGATCAAACTGGTCATCAGCATAAATAACTTCAATTCGTTTGAGTTGATCCGGAGTAAATTTCGAAAGCGCAAGTTCAACTGATTTCTTTGAAGCCTCACCAAGAGTTCCTCCCGGACCGGTCATGGGTAAAACAATACCGACTTTGAATACCTGTTGCGTCGGTGTCACCGTAGATGTTGTTGGTACTGAAGAACTCGACGCACCGACAATGATAAAGATGATGACGATGATGAGCACGACTGCCGTCCAGATAATTTTTTTCATGAAAATGAGGGAGCGCTTATGGGTAATGGGGCTCGTAAAGTATAACAATCTGCACCAATAAACACATGCTTGCAAATGTTAATTATTTGTGGTATAAAGCGACCTGAATTTATAGGCGCACAAACAAACATCTCCCTATAGAAAAAACTGATCTATGAAAAAATCACTCATTGGTGCCGCGATTCTACTCGCGGCCGCACTGGTTTGTACTGCACTGGCAAACGAACCAACCAATTCATCTTCATACCTGCCCTTTCCTCCTCCATTTCGCGAGATGACCAACGACAGCATCATGCCTCCGGGCATGAAGTTGGTCGCAATCTACGCATGCAAAGGAACAAACCTAATCATGTATTCTTGCGTCGGGACAATGTACCGTCCCGACACGCAGACGGCCGAGGTCATTCTTCCTGAGCACCTGTTTGCAAAAGGAATCTCAACCAATATCTACTACGCGGTTCGTGTCATGCAACCGGATAGTGGAAAAATTGATGGGTACCTCGATAAGATCGTCATGACCGGCACAAATCTCGCCAACCTCGATGTGGCTATTGCTCGTATCGGCATGAAGCCGACGATAATTCCGGCGTACATCGAACCTCGAAAGCGCATCCCTTCAACCATGTATCCCTCACGACGCATCATGATGGGGGGAATGCAAGTTGCGCGGGTAAAGTCGCTCATCACAGGAAAAGTATCCCCCGCACTTGGCTACGGCGTAACATTCGCAACGGACGCCGATATGTTGACGATGACGCCCGAACGCGAAATGGCCATACTCAAGTCGCTCGAAAAAAACTCGAGCCTGATGATTGGCCTCAAGAGTAATGGTGGTGATAGTGGTACTCCTTACATGGATGATCACGGGCGCCTCTTCATTCTTTCTAGCGGACTGGAGGAAACGGTTGACACCAAGCTCGTGATCATTGACTCCCAACAAGGTAAAGGTGTGATTACTCGTCCCATCAACGGACCAACCTCTCTTGTCGGACCACTCCAGCTCATTCCGCAGTGACAAGTCTCCCATTCACGCAACAGCCGCACGGTTTCGACCGGGCGGCTGGCTTTTTATCCAAAAATAAATCACATCATATAAACAAATCTCCAGCGAATCTTTAACGTTTCTCCAGCATTTCTTCAGTTCAGTTTGATACAGTCAAAGTGTGGGAGGAATTTCCTCTCCACGTGGGCCCGTGGAGCGGTCTCCGGCCCATCCTCATCAGTTTGGGCTTACGGGTTCGACTCCTCAATGAGCACATTGACCTACTGGGCGGCGGGTCCACCATCTTGACTTTTCGCCCAAAAAGGAATATACTCTTAGTAACTGATGAGGATGGGCAACGAGAACGCTTCAAAGTTCTACAAAAAACCGCATTTATTGCGGTTTTTTGTTTGAGTCTTTCAACTGTAAATACTACCCTACTTCACATCCACCATCTTCCCTCCTTGCATCACCATCATCTTTGTATCAGGAAGTCTGTTGCCTGTTGCGCCGAACTTTATTGTGCCGCTCGCTCCGGGGAATGAAATAGTTTTTATGTTTTTAGTCCAGGTGTCACGATCCGCACTATATGCTTGAGCCAGGATATTGAAAGCGTCATATCCAACGTCAGAGAAGAAACCGGCTTCCACTCCATATCGTGCCTTGTATGCCGCTTTGAATGCTTCAGTAGAATCCAATTTCATTCCACCGACAATTGCCCCGTCTATAACAGACAGATCTCCGAGAATGCGTTGATAGTCAGTAAATCCTGAGACGAAACTAGTGTCAAAGAAAAGGGCCGGCTTATTCTTTACCACTTTCAGAAATTCTTTTATAAACTGTGCACCCTGTTGCGGATAGATAAACAAGCCAACTGCCTGCGGATTACCTGCCGCAGCCTTCAACGCATGCGTACGGAAATCTTTTTCAGACGCGTCAATCTTAAAATCAGTCGTCGAGCCTTGGAATCCTTTTTTGAAACTCTCCACGAAACGAACCATGGCATCAAGGTTGGTATACACCAAATTCATCTGTGTGATGCCCTTATTTCTCATATAGACACCGTAATCATATTCAGAGACGATGCTATCTGGGAAAAGTCCGAAGACATTGTCATCTGTCGGCTCACGTCCCTGTTCTCCGCCTTGCATGACTGGCATGTGCGCCTGGGTTACCGTGTCATAAATTGAATCAATAGTTGGTGTCGACGCGTTGATGAGCGCATCGATCTTATTCACATTCACCAACTTCTGATAGGCGCTTACTCCCTTGCCGCCACTAAAGCCATCGTCCTCGATAGAGAGATTGATAGGGGCATCCGGATGTTTTGCATTGTACTCTTCATTTGCAAGAACAACTCCATTCTTCAAATTTTCTCCGACAGCGGCATAATCACCGCTCAAGATGCTGATAAGTCCGACATTGAAACCTTTTACTGGCGTCTTACTGCCTGTACCAAAGTAAATAACAACGATTATGATAATAACGATCAGGGCCCAAAGATATTTTTTCATGGAGACACTATACCATATACCAAAGCACACGCTATTTTAGTCAAAAAATATGATATTTGAATAGTCACAATAGCCCTCAATGTAATGCTCAAATCAATTTTACTAAAATATCATCAGAATTGCTGATAAATATAAAGTGTGCTAGAAAGAGTCTATGGATACCATACAGCGAACACTCATCGAAGCGGGCTTTACTGACAAAGAAGCCGTCGTATACCTTACCCTCTTGAGTTGTGGAAGCGCCTCGGCATATACTGTCGCTGAAAAATCAGGACTCAAACCTTCCACCAGTTATCTAACTCTTTACAACCTCACTCGCAAAGGCCTTGTATCTACTATTCCACGCGCCAAGAAAAAACTCTTTATTGCAAAAGATCCCCGTGAAGTCATCTCCTATCTTGAAGAACGAACTGCTCGTGCTAAGCGTGCTTTGCCGGAGATGCTTTCACTTATTCCTGCTCATGTACCAAAACTCAAGATTCAGTACTTTCAAGGCATGAAGGGTGTTCAGGAGGCTCTCAACTATGGCATCACGCACAAAATACCTACGACAGAAATCGTCGGCTTCTATGCCAGTGGCAGTCGTGTGGAACGTCAATATATGGATATGTCAGTCCAATTTATGCGCAGTCTCAAAAAGCGCGGTGTCCGTGTGCGTGGTATTACGCCAGATGATGCAACCATCCGCGAGATCAAGAAGCTCAACGATACGCTCGGTCATGAGCTACGCACGATTCCCCTTTCAGAATATTCAGCGCAGGCTTCGATAGAGGCTGAAGACAAGCTCGTGCGCATCATTCTCAACAATGACCAGCGTGCACTCATCATCGAAGATGCTGAGCTTGCCAGCATGGTCAAACAGATTTTTGAGATGGTGTGGAAGAAATAATTATTCTACTTTGACAAACTTCCCTGCGCGAACAGTTTGCATCTCGAATGCGTTCTCCGGCGTAGCAACGAAACCCATGGCATCAAACGACAGGTCATCGTATGCTACACCCTTCAATCCTTTCATATCAGCCAACGTCTTTTGCAACGCCTCACCGCCCTGCCCATTTGTTTTTTTGAGTCCCCAGGCAATCACTTGAACTGCATCATATGCCGTAGCGGCGGAAGGAAACTTTGGATACTCACCAAATCGCACCTTAAATTTCTCCGCAAATGCTTTGTATCTTTCAGTTTGAACTGGAGTACTAAAGTATCTATTCTCCATTAATTTGGCGCATTGAGATAATGACGTCGGATCACCAGATGATTCAGTCCCTAAGGTAATACCTTTGTAGCCAAGTTGTGCCACCTGCTTCAAAAACGTGCATTGATTGTAATCGCTTGAAACAATGAAAATGGCTTCTGGTTTTTTCTGCATTGTGCGAGCTAGATTTGTCTTGAAATCAAGCTCCAACGGATTGCCCATGTCAATCTCGTCGATAACGGTCACTCCATAATTGGAGGCTTCTTTTTTGAATATACTTGCGGTGTATTCCCAGAATCCAGCAGCAACGGGTTTGATTATAGAAACTCTCTTTATACCACGTTTTTGAGCGAATCGAAGTAATTCACGAATACCAACTCGATTGTCATACCACGTTGAGAAAAAGTACGGATTATCATGATCTTTCTCGAGCATCGGACTACTATCCGCACCAACTGTCGGAACTTTTGCCGCCTCAATTATTGGCAATATGGGAAAAGCAGGCTCATCCCATTGTGGGCCGACGATGGCAGTTACCTTGTCTACAGATATCAGTTTTTGCGCAACAGCTACTACAACCTTAAGTTTATCTAGAGAGACGTCTTCACTGATCAATTCAAGTGGTTGTCCATTAATCCCACCTGACTCATTTATTTCGGTAACAGCCAAAGCTGCGCCACGTCGTTCCTCTTCGCCGATCGCTACACCAACACCAGTTAGCGCAGAAATTCCTCCAATTTTTATTGGTTGATTTTTATTAGGAGATTGCGGTGCTCTTTGGCTCACAGCAACTCCGATAACAATAAGTGCGACAACAGCAATAAGTATTTTTGTAGTATTCGTTTTCATTGGATTAGTGCGTATTTACGATAAAAACCTTGGTTCGCCCAAGGTTTGACAGCAGTATATAAAATGGTAATATGTATGCAAACTCTCCTGTTTGGGAGAGTAAATATCATAAAATTATTACGTTGATGAACACCTCCATCCTAAAAAATTACGGCCTCAATAGGAATGACATCGCCGTCTATGACGCACTCCTTCGACTTGGACGATCAAAAACTGGACCTATTATCCACGGGACCGATATTGTCAGTTCCCGCGTGTATGAATCACTCCGCATCCTCGTTTCGCGCGGACTTGTCTCTTACCAGGTCAAAAACAATATCAAATACTATCAAGCCGAGTCCCCCGACCAGCTCATCGATGAAGCCGGCAAGAATATTGGTGAACTAAAAACTCTGGCAAAAGATATCGACTCCTTTTCTATTCCCCTTCCCTCACGTAACGACGCCAATATATTCGAAGGTAGACATGGATTTAAGATGGCTTTCACACAGCACATAGAACACATAAAAAGGGGTGAGAAAGTTTCTATCATCGGCTTTTCGCACCGCGCATATCTAAAAGGCGCCGGTAGTCGTGAACTTCGATCATTTTTTACCAACAGCGACACTCTCATGATGCCCAAGAAAGCTCATGCTCGACTCCTTACTGAACGTGAACTTATGCCCATACTCACCAAGGAACGCATTGATTCGTCCATTTACAACATTAAATATTTGCCATCTGGATATTTTGGACCCTGCGCGGTCAATATCTCTGAAACAGAAGTCCTGCTTTCTGTATGGGGCGAGAGTCCAATTGTATTTAGTATCAAAAACCCAACTGTCGTAAAGACATTTCAGAAAAACTTTGACTTTTTGTGGGGACTGGCGAAGAAGAAATAAAAGGGTCAACTGCCCATCCGGGTATGAAAAAAGGAGTCACGCTCTCACTGCGTGACTCCTTCAAACCAACATCTCGATTAGAACTTGAGACTGATGCCCCCCGAAACGACGGCATCTGTTTCCCGACTATCGCGCACCGTGAGTGGTACGTAATAGCTGATCCTCGGAAGGATCAGGGAAATGTGCGAAGTGACCTTCCAGTCGGCTTCGACACATCCTTTGAGCAGAAACCCGTTATCAAATCCGAATCCGCCATCGTCGTAAGTACACGACAATGAGCAGAACAGACTGAGTGGGGTTTTTGGTACCGGGCGAAAGGTGCTCGCACCCACCGAATAAAGGTTTCCCCCTTCGAAAGTGCTGCCCGGCGCCACCGTGTAGTTCTCGAACAAAGCGAACACGTTCACCTTGTCGATACTCTTGGTGAGTTTGACATGGCTGTACCACACATCGCCAGGACCGAAGGAGAAAACCCCCGGTTCGTCGAAGTAGGTTATGCCCAAGTCAACCACCAAGTCGCCGGCCTGACCCTTGAGACCAAACTTGCTCAGCGGACCAGACCATCCGAGGCCGTAGTCCATTTCGCTCGCGAAGTTTTCATTCCACGGGCTGTGACCGACGGGGGCCGAGTGCCAGAGTAAGGCATAGGCACCGTTGTTCAACGTCATAACCAGGTCCGACTGAACGACCGGCTTTCCGTAGAACAGGGCTCCGTTACCAAAACCAAGGTATTTATCCGCAACGACGCTACTCGCCGTCACCGACGATATACCCCAGGGTGCGTTTGTTTCGCCCGCAGCACAAGCTACGTGCGTCGCGACAAAAAGCGCGACACTGATACTGACAATGATCTTTTTCATAATTTCTTTCCGATTACAGCATTTCAGAGTTGTTTACCAACGATATGACGGAATTATAGCAAACTTTACACTATTTGTCAATATTTTATATTGACTATATGCCGTTTTTTTGATACAGTTTTGCGGAATTTGAACCCGCTTTTATCGTTAAGGCGGTACCCTGAAAACAGCATATGAACAAGCCACCTACGGCAACAACCGGCGAGCCTCAATACCGTGTTCGACTTGCCCACAACCTGTCCGAAATTCGTGCGGCAATGGCACTCCGGTATCGAGTCTTCTACGAAGAAATGGGTGAGGGTTCAGAGAATCCCCTCGGTCTCGACCAAGACCCTTTTGATATGGCTTGCCAGCATATCAACGTGTATGACCAGCACGATCAAGTCATCGGTACCTACCGTATGCAAACGGGAAAAATGGCAGCACAGAATCTTGGCTATTACTTTGCCAATGAATTCGAAATGGAACCCTTCGAACCAATTCGGGGAGAAATCCTCGAACTTGGACGGGCATGCATTGCACGCGAACACCGCAAACCCGGCGTGCTTTCCTATCTATGGAGCGGTATCGCAGATTATGCGGGACTACATGGGGTTCGGTACCTTATCGGGTGCAGCTCGATTCACACGGTTGAACCCGCTGACGGTAATGCGGTATGGGAGCATCTTGAACGTAAAGGCTTCCTTGTGGACTCCCGTTTTGCCACGGCACCCCTGGCTCACGGCTCATGTGGTAATGTGCCACCAAGCCCGAAACTTCCCGAAATTCCCAAGCTCTTCGGTCTCTACCTGACCATTGGAGCAAAGGTCTGCAGTCGGCCGTTCATTGATAGCAGTTTCAAAACCATTGATTTTTTGACTCTGCTCGACCTTAAGGAGGTCCCACCCCGCGTCGCTCAACGATACTTGAAGCGTGTCAAAATCGGCACATGACATAGCGTGACAAAGCAAACACCCAGTTGGAAGTTCCAGCTGGGCGTTTTTATTTTACATTTTACAACCTATATTCCCCCACCAATCCCTGCGGTCTATACAACATGAGTAGTATCAAAATAACTCCATACACCACCTGTCTCATTTGCGCCGCAATATCTGATGGAAAACCGACAAAACGGAGGATCTCTGGCAACAGGATCAGACAGACGGCGCCAAGCACCGCACCTTTGTTGTTCGCCAATCCGCCAAGAATAACGATGGCCAGCAAGAAGATAGATTCATTCAAGGTGAATGTCGATGGATCGATGAAGGTAATGTAACTCGCGAACAATGCACCGGCCACCGAAGCTAGCACCGCGCCGATAACAAAGATGGCAAGTTTGTACCAGAGTGTGTGGTAACCAAAGACACGGATTGCTTCTTCATCTTCACGGATGGCTTTGAGAACACGACCAAATGACGAGCGAGTCACAAAGACACAAACACCATAGACCAGAAGTCCGAGTACAATAGCAAGAATCAGAAATGATAAGTTGTCGGAAAAAGTAAAGCCAAACAATGATGGACGTGGGATGCCCGGAATGCCGAGAGGGCCGCGAGTCAGACTTTGCCAATTCAAGAAGACACTGTAAATAATGACATTGAAGCCGAATGAGCCGAGCGCGTAATAGTCGTCTTTGAATTTGGACAACACAAACCCAATCGCCAGTGACAACACAGCGGTGATGATCATACCGATAATCAGGGCCACAAAGAAATTCATCCCTGTGGTCGTCAACAAGATGGCCGTGACGTATGCACCGATACCATAGAATGCCGCCTGCGTGATCGAAAGCAGTCCTGCATAGCCGACTATGAGGTTAAGCGACAACCCGAGGATGCCGTAGATGCAGATGAGTATGGCGAGGTGGATGAGGTATTCCATGTTAATTCCAAATTTCTATTGTTGTCGGTAATACAATATCTCCATTGGGCTGTATTTTTACTTTCTCATATTTACCTTCGAAAGTCCCCAAGTTCTTGATGTACTGTATCAACGTCTGAGGATCACGGGATCCAGTCTTTTTAACAGCGTCGACAAGTAATTCCAAATCTGTGTACGCCACATAGCCGAGCGGTGAGACGTCATTGCCGTATTTAGCTTTATAATCAGTGCTGAATTGCGGATTTAATACATATTTCTGATACTTCAATCCTTGTGCACTATCACCAGCAATCTTCTGCGCATCTGGCGTAAGACCAAACCCAACGCCAGCATACATCGCTCCAGTATAGCCAAGTTCTTTTGTTTGTTTTATAACAACACCGGCCGCGGATCCAAATACCCCATATACAAACGCGTCAGGATTTTGTGACTTCAATTTTGTAATCTGTGATTTAAAATCTGCCGACTTGTTATCAATTGCCTCAGAAGAAACAATGACGCCCTGTTGAGTGAGAATATCAGTAAGAAGCTTATTGAACACAACCCCCCATTCATCCTGCTGATATACAATAGCAACTTTCTTCCTTCCATCTTTCATCAACGAATCCGAAATAACATCTGCCCCTCCCGACGCGGTACTACTGTGGCGTAATATAAATTCTGTATTATTGGTCAAATCCGGATGAGTGGCATTGGCCCACAGTATCGCGTTCTTCCTCTCTTCAACCAAAGGTTTAAGAGCCATACTATCTGAAGATATTATGGTAAACACGACAATATCTTTTTTGACATCTGTAAGCAGATTGAATGCAGCAATCGCCTTCTTTTGATCAGTTCCCGAATCTTCTATGTCGAGCTGAATAGGAAAACCGCCCGCATTCAGTTCGTCAGCCTTGAATTGATACCCATTCCTAACTATCTCGCCAACACCTGCACCAGGACCTGACAATGCCAATACGGCACCAACTTTCAGCGGTACGCTTGTCGATACAATACTTTGTTTGGAGCTTGAAAGCGCCCACACAATAACTGCGAGTGCTGCCAGGATTATGATTATCCAAATAATTTTCTTCATAATGATTTATTTCTTCAAAATTCCCTGCGGTCTCCACAACAGGAAAATAATAAGTACAGCAAACGCAATGGCGTCTTTCCATTCTCCTGAAATCTTCCAGATACCAAAGTTCTCGACGAAACCGAGGAAGAATGCACCCAGTACGCCACCATATATATTACCAATACCGCCGATAATAGAAGCGATCACACCTTTGAGCAACAAGGACATACCCATGGTCGGCTCGATGCCAGTGTCGAAACCTATCAGGATACCCGCAAGACCCGCGATCGAAGAACCGATGAAGAAAATCCACCCAATAACTTTCGGCGTATTGATACCCACAATCTTTGAAACTTCTTCATCGTCACTCACCGCTTTGACGGCTTTGCCGAAGATGGTGAACTTGAGAACGAGAGCCATGATGGCCATGATCACAATACCGCAGATGAGGATGATGAGCTGTACTTCGGTGATGACACCGCCAAAAATATCGTAGACCTTCCCCGCTCCCGCACTCTGCGACAGTGTCTGAAACTGGCTAGTGAAAAGAATGGCGATGATTGCCTGGATTGCCGTAAAGGCGCCGAGCGAACCAACAAGGAGCACCATACCAGATGATTTGCGAGCACGGAGCGGAGAGTAAATAAATTTGTAGAGCAAGAATCCGAGGATGCCGGCAATCAAGAAGCCAAGGATGATGGAAAGATAGAGGTTGAGGCCGAGGGTCTTGTAGAAATAGTAGACCGAGTATCCACCAACCGCCGTGAGCGCGCCATAGCCGAGGTCAAAGAATTTGACGGTTCCGTAGATGAGATTAAAACCGAGGGCAACCATGGTATAGATTGCTCCGGCAATGATACTGTTCACAATCAGTTGAGGAATGATGTCCATGAATGGTTGTGGTTGTAGCGCTATAAATATATACCAAAACCCGCTCTGTGGCGAGCGGGTTTTGTTGATTACGTTTCATTACTGACTGATAGTCACCGGCTTTCCATCCTTTATCATACGAAGCACAGCCTTGGTGATAACCACATGGTCAGGACCAATTTCGATATTGTCACCGAGAGCTCCGTCGTAGTCTTTGATTTCCGCAATTGCGTGAGCAAGTTGTGTTGTGGTCGGCTTGACTGTGCCATCAAATGTTTCGGCTGCTTGCACAACCATCTTGGTAATGTCGTAGGCGTTTGGTGTACCGATAGATACTGGCTTTCCATATTCAGCGAAGTAATGATCAGAAAATGCTTTGGTTGGGTCAGCGGCGTTCACATACCAGAGTCCTTCGAAAATCGCAGGAGTGTCCGAAAGTTCAAATGACTCAATCGCGGTGATCGGTGTCTTTACGCCAAGCTCTTTGATCTGCGCATTCAAGACTTCGAGTTCCGGCGAAAACATACAGATAACAAAGTAATCTGAACCTGATGCTTTCGCTTTGGCGATTGCAGTTCTAAAATCCTTAGTTCCAAAATTTGAGATGTCCTCAGAAACAACGGTAATGCCTGTTCCCGGAAGCTGTTTCCTCAACTCATCGAACACGGCAGTAATGCCAGAAATAGTCTGACCGAACAGTGAGATCTTCTTGATACCACGCTTCTTGGCTTCGGCAAGAAATACCTTTATCTCTTCTTTTGGTGGGGTCCAGTTGGTAAAGTTGAATTCACCCTTAGCGATAGCTGGGTCAGAAGCCGTGCTGATATGAACAATCTTCATTTTCTCGGCAATCGGATTGGCAACACCGCCAGCTGCCGAGGCAACCGTAGAAACTACGTCTACTTTATCAATATTGATCAGCTTGTTGAGTGCCGTCGCGGTCTTTGCGGGAGTAAAGGCATCATCTTCAAACAATACTTCATAGTTGTACTTCGTATCTGTTGCCTTAATATCCTTCAACGCCAACTCGGCAGATCGCTTCATGCCTTCACCAAGATATGATGCTCCACCTGACAACGGTAGAACGAAACCAATCTTAATAGTCTCCTTGGCAGCTGGCTGTACGGGAGCCTTTGTTGAGGCCAGTGAGATAATCACGAGGACGATGATCACAATCGCCACGATGCTTCCAATAATTTTTGATGTTTTACTCATAAAAGTGTGTATTAATAGTACGCCATGAGTATAGCAGATATGTCTATACTGTTACTTGGATGTGTGAATATATTTACTTGCATATGGCTCAGCAAGGCCAAATCCACCTATATAATGATATTTTGTTCGTAAGAAGTGACAAAAATATGATTATGTGTTACTATACTAAGCATGAAAAATGACAACCTTATCCGCCACCTTCAAAAAACAGGTTTGAGCGAAAAAGCTTCTATTGTCTACACAACGCTTCTCGAAATGGGCGGCGCCTACCCTTCTGCCCTCGCTCACGAGACCAAACTCAACCGCAGTACTATTTATAAAATCCTTATTGATCTCACTGTCAAAGGATTGGTAACTGAAATTGAGAAAGGCAAGAAACTATTTTACCAGGTAGAAAAGCCAGAGAAACTTTTGCGCTTTGCAAAAATGCAAAACGATATCGCTGGTGAAGCCTACGAAAAAACAAAAGCTCTCATGCCCGATCTTGAGGGACTGTTCAAGATGACTCCGAACAAGCCGAAAATTCGTTACTTCCAGGATATGGACGGAGTGAATTCTATTTTTGAAGATCACGTGAGTGGTCAATGGAAAAAGTATGAAATGCTTGGCTTTGCCAACACTACCGAACTCGAACAAATCGCTGGACTCGACTATCTGCGAAAATATGCAAAGAAAAAAGAGGCGCTGGGCATTACCACGCGCGGTATTGTGCCTGATTCGACTACAGACAAGACGTATACAGAACGTGTTTACAAGGGCATCAAGAAAAACATTTGGTTGAAACTCCGCTACATTCCCAAAGACCAATTCCCTTTCAATGGAGAAATCACTATCTATGGAACCGACCGTGTCTCGATCTTTAACTTTGATGAAAAGCATCTGGTGGGAATCATTATTGAAGATAAGGCCATCCACGATATGATGGTGCGCATCTTTGAGTTGGCGTGGAAAGGAGCGAAATAAAATAAACACGCGCAAATACTGGCAATAAAAATGCCGCCCGGGTGCCGGACGGCATTACAATTTTGATTTTTGTTGCGCATCACGAGCAAGCCAGACCAATACGACTGAAATACCGATGATGGCCATGATCATACCGATGAGCTGAATGGCCGAGATGGCTTTTCCCTCAAACAAGCAACCACCAAGGATCACGGCCGGCGTCACGCCTTGAGCCAGAATGGAAGAACGTTCCGGTGGCAGAAGTTTGAAGAGGTGCACACTGGCCCCAAAGTAGCAGACGCCACCAACGAGACCGAACCATACAAGTCCCATCAAACCTACAACGAGTCCATGACTGCCCCAGGAAATTGCTCCCTGATAACAGCTCATAATTCCTGCAATAACAAAGAGACAACCGCAGGACCAGAATGCATTACATGCAGCCGTGGCCGTCTTTCCTGAACGATGCCACAAATCATTGATGACGCCGCCAGTGATAGCTGCGGTGAGCGCCCAAATGAGCCCATATACGTTGATGGATTGTTTCCAAAACTGCATGCCGATAGCGATGCCACTGATCACCAGTACAAGTCCGATGATTACATCTTTCGACGGTCTGCGGCCTTCGTACCAAGCAATGCCAACGTTTACGAGTGGAGAAACTGTAAGCACCACCATAACGGGATAAAAATCCCAGATACGAAGTGCGTGGTAAAAGCTCAGACTTGAAAGTGCCAGTACCGGACAGGCAATGAGCGTATGCTTGTTGAAGCCCCAGATACGACCTCGAGCCGCGACATACGCCGCAATCATCACCATGAGACTTCTCCATGTCAGTAACTGCTCAGGCGAGAATCCTGTCAGAACCTTCACCAACGGAACACTCAATGCGGAAGCAAGCCAGGTCACTACAGCTGCCAAAATGCCCAATCGTTCAGATCGGGCCTCGTTTGAACGTTCGTTCATACCAACCCTTTCGTTGTGATTGTTGTTTCAAGGGATGCGCCACACAAGCGCGTCCGTGGTTGACACTACTACAAAAGTGGGTTTTTGTAAACTAGGATGTGACTGTCTGGAATGTTGTGTCTACTTTACTTCCGTAGAGACTCCGTTAGCAATGCGCTTGACCGCGTAGTTCGCAGAGGTCATATCGCCATTCTGATCAAACTCGATTGTGCCTGATATACCATCATGCTTAGTCGAACGAATCGCGTCAGCAAGCTTATCTGCATCAACACTACCTGTTTTCTTGATTGCATCGGCGATAATAGTGAGAGCGTCATATGCTTGAGGGGCACAGATTGGGACTTGTGTACCGCCGGTCTTGGCTAATACTTTTCGAGAAAAGTCAGGATTATTGCCACCACCAGTTACAATTTCTGTGTAAAGTATGTCTGGATTCAACTTCGAAACGTCAACAATGAACTTGGTATCGGCCCAACCATCACCTCCCAACATTTTGGTCTTGATACCAAGCTGGAGTGCCTGCTGGACCATGACATATCCCCCTTCTGGATACAGTGGAGTATACAAATAATCAGGATTCGTCGCTTTTATTTTTGCCAACTGAGTTTTGTATTCACGATTGTCCTGTGCACTTCCCTCTTCGGCAACAATGGTACCTCCAAGCTCCTTGAAACGGTTACCAAAAACCGTTTTGAGACCATTACCCCAGTCCGTTATGTGATAGATGATAGCAACCTTCCTCGCGCCAAGTACGTTGTAAGCGTATTCAGCAGCATATTTTCCTTGATATGCATCGGACGGATAATCTCTAAAGAAATACTTCCCTGAACCAGTAAGATTTGGTGCGGATGAACAATACGCAACCACAGGAACCTTTGCATCCATGGCAATTTTTACAAATGCTGCCGTCTCACTCGAACAAAGTCCTCCGACAACAGCGCTGACTTTATCGCTATTAATCAGCTTCTGAACCGCGTTAGTAGCGGGAACTGGCGAACACCTTCCATCTTCGTAGACCATTTCTATATTTCGACCATTAATGCCACCTGCCGCATTGATTTCTTCTGCTGCAACCTCAACAGCTGCTCGACTAGCTTGTCCAAGCGCTGTCACATCCCCTGTCATCGGCCCAATAAACCCAATCTTAATCGGTCCCGTCTCCCCCTTCTTCCCTCCTGTTGAGGCGAGGATAATGATGATTACGATCACTACAATGAGAACTCCAATTGTTTTTTTCATGATAATAAATTAATACTTATTGACCTGTATAAACGGCCTTCTTCCCATCCTTAATAATATAGCTCGTATATCCAACAAGTGTCATGTCACCATTCTGATCGAAATGATAGGTACCAATCGTTCCATGGTAATCCGGCATCGCATAGAGATAATCTTTAACCTTCACCGGATCGGTGCCTGCGGTCTTGATAGCATTCAGAAGAATAAATGTTCGGTCATAGGCCGCACCAAGTTCGTATTCATTGCCCGGAGATTCTTTGTAACGTGCCTTGTACTCTTCAAGCAAATTCTGGCTGTCACCTGCAATGCCAAGTCCATCAGAGAAAATAACTCCTTCGGCATTTTTGCCGGCAATCTTGATCGTCTCCTCATTTCCCATGAAGAAGTTGAAGTAGGCCGGCGCGGTGATACCAAGATCACGAGTCTGATTGAGAAGGAGCGCCGCAACAGATGGAGACGTTCCCGCGTTGAAATAGATGGCTTCGGGATTTGTAGCCTTGATTTTGCTCAAGATAGTACGGAAATCCTTGGTACTGGCCGCATAAGTCTCGTCAGCAACAATGGTAACGCCTTTGGTTGCAAGAGCGGCCATAAGTGCCTTGCGCATGCCTTCTGAATATTCTGCATTTTCGGTGATGATGGCGATCTTCTTGTATTTGGCGGCCAACACGGCAGAGTCGAGCTTTGCCGCATCTATATCAGAAGGAGAGTTTCGAAAAATGAAATCACCGGCGTTAGTTATGGATGGCGCACTAGAGAAAGCAGCGAAAAGAATAACGCCAGCCTTTTCAGCGATAGGTGCTGCTCCAAGCGTTTCTCCACTACAGATGCCACCCATGATGAATTTGACCTGATCAATAGCGATGAGTTTTTGCGCGGCACTGGCGGCATCCTTGCCGGAACACTTGCCGTCTTCGTAAACGATATCAATCTGGCGGTCTTTAAATGCAGGATCTTGTTTTATTTTTTCCAACGCGAGTTCAATAGCACGCTTTTCGGTCGTACCGTATATTGCAGCATCGCCAGTCAGAGGGCCAATAAACCCAATCTTGATCGGCTCATTTGACGCCGGTTTTGAATCTTTGGTCCCCTTCGAGGCAGAAATCCCCCAAATGATGAGGATTATCACGATCAGTCCGATGACTATTTTTGCAGTTTTGGACATGTAATTAAAAGGAAATGAATAAAGAGTATATGTACTTATCAAAGAATATCACATGGGGTATCTAGCGCAATGGTACATAGAATCTGATGAAAGGAACGACAATTACACAACAAATGATAATCTTCAGCGAATCTTTATCACTTCTTCACCCAGTAGGTGAATGTGCTCATTCAGCATTTCTTCAGTTCTATTTGATAGAGTCACCACCACAACGACTGTTTTTCCCTGCGGGGGTGCCAAGGTTGGAAGTTCCGCCTCGACAGTTGGAGCTTGGGAGTTCGATTCTCCTCACCTCCACAGGAAAAAGCGGTTGTTAAATCGATAAACTATTGACAAATGTGCTCAAAGGTATATACTTACCTCACTGTCGAGGGGGAGGTTTCCAAACCTAAGTAAGCTCCACAAAAATCCGCACTCACTGAGGGCGGATTTTTGATTATATACAAATAAAAGCGCGCAGAGAGTTTCCTCTCCGCGCGCATCGAACCCAATCTTCGAACTACTCCTCGCGAGCCTTGTTGATAACCCGGCTCAAGACCGCGGCGAGTTCCGGCGGCATGTCCTTGGGCAAACGGTTAGTACCGAGTGAAATATCAACCACCATCACGCCGTCAAGGTTGTGGACCTTAATCCCTTCGTCGTCCGGTTCGGCCGGCAGAGATACGACCTGCCAATCCTTGCGGAGACCGATACCGTCATGATCGTGCCCACCCTTCAATGAATCGCGGATGGCTGTCCACACAACGGACTCGAGGGCTTCAATCGCTTTGTGGTACCGTTTGCCGAGAGCGACCACCGCCTCGGCTTCGTCCAGCGTGTGGCTACCCAGCCACTCCCGAATCGAGTCGTTGTTGTCCGGATCAAGGTCCGCGGGTTTCCTACCATTCATTTCGTCAACCAGGAGACCCCGGAGTTTCCACACCGAGCGAATACGCTGGTCTTCGACGGTGCCGAGAACGGTCTCGCCCTCGCCGACGGCATCATCTGGAGCATGGGCGTCTTGGGCTTCGGCCGAGCCGCGCATGATGGCTTCCAACCGGCCTGACAGCGTCTTGATGATCGAGTCTGACGGATCAGGCGCAACAACGTCCTCCCAATCCTCACCGAACTTCGACGCGAGGATCATGTCTTTGCGAAGAGTCACATGGGAGGTCGCGACGGCCGGGTGTTCCTCGGTGACCACGAGCCAAAACAGTTTTTGGAGCACGTCGAAACGGTCTTTGAAGACCTCCATCTGGCTGGCGTAAGCGGCGCAATCAAGCGGCGTGTGTTCACACTTGGCAGCATCCTCATGAGCCGACTTGTGCTTCCCGGTGATGGCAATTGCCTCATCCCTAAGGATGTTAAAGGCCGCGTACAAGCGCGCCCCCAAAGGTGAGCCGACCTTGGCCCGAGCGATTTCGTCCGGTTTCACCTCTTTTTGGGGCTGACGATCCTGCGAAAATTTTCCGCAGAAAACCTCGTTCAGAATCCCAAGGAGGTCCAACTCTGCAATCTGACTTGGTGTCTTCATAGTTTTCAATACCGCGTTTGGTTTCATTTTCCCCAAAACCTCGTTGTTTTCAGGGTACAAGACAAAATACTAATACAAATATTAAAAATGTCAATACCCGCTCCATAAAGCGGGTATAGGGGTCATTTTGAATAAAATCTCTTACTTCCCCTTCCTTTGATGTATCAGCACGCAATTCTTATCAGGATCAAAGACCACCGCCATCTTGCAGCTCGGAAAATCCTGTGGTTCAACCTTGAACGCAACCTTCGCATCCTTGAGTTTCTTCATGACCGCATCAAAATCAATAGCTTCGAGGGCAACAACTGCCCCATCTGATGAAGGTTTCCAATCTGGCGAACAACCGATAGACAAGGTTCCTGGACCGATATTGTACTCAATCCACATCGAGTCCTCTTTGGCAGGATAATCATCATTCGGCACCAACCCAAGAACACCCTCGTAAAACGCACGGGACTTTTTGATATCAGTTACCGCATAAATCGAGAACGCAATCTCTTTGAACAACGGGGATGTAGACATGGGCAATGCTATTAGAAGTAGGGTGTCATTTTACCTTGCGTGCAAGATACTCTGCAAGATGGTACCACTCACCCTGACGACTTTTTCCTTTTCAGTAAAGTTACCAGCCTTGTCATAGACACGCAGACGCATTGGAATAGTACCGATATCAACAAATGGCACATACGTCTGACGCCCCACTGGCAAGAATGTACCATTATCAATATCAATATACATAGTGTTTTGCAGACCACTCATTTTATCTTGGGCAGAAAACTCAAAGCGAACCACATCACCCATCTTGGCGGCATCTTGGCTGGCACGAATCGATACGTCCATTGGAGGCGTAGTATCGATCATCACCTTGTAATGACGTGTAGGCCCAACACGATCACCTGAAATAGCAGCCACATGGAAGTAAAATATCCCATCAGAAGGAGCGGTTATTGTAACTTTGGGATTCGCGACTCGAATACCTGTACGAGGAATGGTACTGGTCGCTTCATCAAACGCATATATATACCCATCACCAGCAATAGGCATCCAGACAAACTCAATATTCGGCACATTATACCAACGACTGGTATTTGAGTGAGTTGGTGAAAACACGATCGGGGTCCCATCTTGAACAATTTCTGTTCCTGCGCTCACTCGAGCTACCGTATCTTTTATCGGAGGGACGACAGTGTAACTTCCATTTCGGGTCTGCCTCAACACATTGGTACCGAGACCGTCATTGGCAAGCACCTGTGTTGTATCACTAAATTCCAAGCCAAACTGCCCCGCCACAAGTGGGTGTGCCACAATATCAGCGAGATTCCCTTGAGAACCAGAAAAACCAGGTGAGGTAACAATACATGAAATACGAATTTCTTTATTGGCAATATCGATTGTTTTTTCAAGTATATTCGAGCATATTGAATGCTCGATATCGATATCCTCAATACGCACTACGGAAGGATTAAAACTAATATGCACACTGACGGCATTAATCGATTCATCACCCGTATCAACCAATATTGATATTGGGCGGTCAAAGTCTCTATCGAAAACTCCGGCATCAGGCTGAAGACGTAAGGTCGAATTGTACAATATATATGGTATTCGCTTTAATGAAACATACTTAACAAATACGGCATGATTCACCGTGTAGATAAAAACAATAAGGAGCAGAAAAGCACTTATAGATGACCAGTAGTAATAGCGATTGCGCTGTTCCTTGCGTGTTGCGCGATGAGCATGATATGCGAGTAGCAAAAAAAGTATGACGGTAACGAAGACAATAAACGCCCTGATACCCCATCCATATCCATAGTATGGAACAAACACAAGTACACCCCCTGGACTATGCTCAAGTCCAGGAAAAACTATATTTTCAACACGATAATAGATACCGGAATCAAACTTGATAATATCACCTGTTTTACCCCGTTTGATCCAATCCGAATCTACATTGAAGTATGAATTAAGCACTGAGTGTTCGATCTCGTTATGAAAACTCATACCATACAGACCAAACTCCTTTGTATAAAAAGCCACATGAACTCCATCAAACAGATGCAAGACCTTGAACCGTGCCGAGTACGAATCATCGAGTAAATAATTTGCAAAAAGTGCGCCAATAGTCGAAGTGCCAATTATGATGGGCCGCCCAGTGGTCATCAACACTTGCTTCGGATCAAAACTACTCACTTCGATTGAGGCCGGACGCTTTCCCTCAGCTACCGCCCTTCCTTGAGGACTTACCAAAAAAGCATTCTCCCCTCGATTGGCTGTTGAAAGCGTGCGAGAAATAATTACGCCTTCTTTATTTGCCACACCCATCAACCCAATCTCACGTCGTTCACGTTCTTCCGCAAGAACAGGCAGAATCTTATCAGGTGCTTCCTCAAGAAGATACTGCTTCACTAATATGTTTTCAGCCACCGCATCACCCTGAATTCGTAGGTGCTCGAGATCTGCGGTGAGTCCATCCTGTACCGAACGTAATGCAAGCGTTTTCTCATGCTGGCCATACAGGTTGGTCAAGCCGACCGCGATCCCCATCAGAACAAGAAAAACGAGGGCACTTATAACAAAGGCACATCGAAGTGAGGCGAAACGCATACCCAAAAAACGGTGTCGAGCAGCCATGAGAATACACTTATTGTATCATTACTGTGCAATCGGGTCTTGACTGTGTTGTGAATATCTAACGTGCTGCGGGACTTGGATTCGAACCAAGATACTAGGCTTCAAAGGCCCATGTCCTACCATTAGACGATCCCGCAATGGTATGGACAGAATAGCGCAGATACGGCCTAAAATCAAAATAAGCAGGCCGCCTTAACTCCTTTTCATGACAGTTACGCGCAAATCTTCACTGTAGCCAATTCCAAAGGTAACGCACTGATATGTGCGCGACTCACCCCATCCGTAGCTTCAAGTAAGGCAACGAGTATCGCTGGTGTTACCGCTTTCTTCCCTGCGAGAGATTCGATACATGCCCAATCATCATCTGACACGCGCTCCTTGATAGAAGATTTCGAAGATGCAGAATGTTGGAGCAATAAAATAAAACGGGCTTTTTCAAGGATGAGTGTTGCGAATGTTGCCATTGAGATACCAGCTTGGTCTGTCTCTGAAATGATCTTGAGTGCCGCATCAGCATTTTTTGTAGCCAATGCTTCGATAAAAGAATTGACCAGTGAAGCTCGCGGTGCGCCCGTGATGGCCTCGACTTCGGTACGAGTTAATTTTTTATCAGCAGATGATGAAATAACTTTTTCAAGAGTTCCAAGAGCATCGCGGAATGAGCCATCACCGAGGAGCGCAATCAGGTCTGAAGCTCCTGCATCTAGATCGTACCCTTCTTTCTTGGCAATAGGTCCGATCAACTTGCGGATCTGATCACGTGACGGTGTACGGAATGAAAAGGTCTGACAGCGAGAAATAATAGTATCGGGAACTTTATCAAGCTCAGTGGTCGCAAGAATGAAAATGACGTGCTTGGGCGGCTCTTCAAGCGTCTTCAACAGCGCATTCCAGGCATCCTTTGAAAGCATGTGGACCTCGTCGATAATATAGACTTTGAAGGCGCTTGAAAACGGAAGGACAGACACATGTTCGCGCAGTTCACGAATATCATCAATACCACGATTTGAGGCCGCATCTATTTCATAAATATCTTCGTCAGCAGTTTTGAGTGCTTTAGCAAGAATACGAGCCGTCGTCGTCTTGCCAGTGCCGCGAGTACCAGAAAAAAGATATGCGTGGGATGGACGGCTATTCTCAACACTCTCTTTGAGCGCAGTGACAATCTGGTCCTGTCCGATGACTTCAGACCATTTCGATGGACGATATGTGCGATAGAGGACGGGCATATGAGTAGTATAAAGGAAAGAAGGAAAAAAGGAAGAAGGAAAAATGAGGTAAAAAAATACGCCGCTCTACCAATCCCCCCGGGGGGACGAGTAGAACGGCGTGCGAGCGCAAAGCTTGAGTTTTCTTTCAGGAGCTGCCGAGCTGGGCAGCGCCGGTGGTCGTAAACGCAACTTCGTCGGCCGCGACGGCAATCTTGTAGGCTAGCTGATCGGTGATGACACCGGGCTCAGCGGAGCTCAAGTTCGCAGTTGTCGGCGCAAAGGCGGCATTCTTCTGGATTTGAACGGCGGCGAAAGTATTCGCTGCCACACGTTCGGTGTCCACGAGCGCCGGGTCTTCTTTGATCGCGAGCAGTGCGACGTCGAGTTGGCCAATCTGGCCGGCTTCAGCAACTGAGGCGTCCGTGACCACCAAGGAGTATGTCACATCAGCCTCCTTCCCAATAGTGACGCCAGTATTCGTTGCCTTTTGCATCTTCGCGCTGATGGTCATCGCACTGATCGCGGCGATTGCCATTATTGCCAGGAACTTCGGATTCCATTTCATAGGCGGTTTCCAGAAAGACAAACAGTCTTTGGTTGTCTGTTGCCCTTCCGTCAAGGAATAAATTCCCATCCGGTACGTCTTCCAATACTTAAAGAACTGTCTGTCACCTTTCTACATGCAAAAGTGTACGACTAAATAATGGCGCTGGCAAGATATTTATCCCCAGTTATTTTTTAAGATACTCTTTTACAATCTTGTCAACTTGGGCAGCATTCTCGGTCTCCATCAATTTCATGCGCAACTCCTTTGCACCATCCCACCCAGAGACATATGCTTTGAAATGTTTCTTCATGACCGCAAAACTCTTGAACCGCTTGATGCCGTTTTTGCCACAAAATGTTTTCTCAAATAACTTAGCGTGTTCAACCATGATAGTCAGGCGCTCCTCAGGGGTTTTGGTTCTCGAAAAAGTGACTACTTCTTGGTCACTTTTTTTGCTGCGAGATACCCCTTGTCCCCCGCCACGAACCAATTCAATATCTTTAAATAGCCACGGCGTCCCGAAAATTCCCCTTCCAATCATCACGCCATCACATCCATATTTTTTGATCTGAGTCGCACCATCAGCCACAGATTCAACATCCCCATTTCCGATAAGAAGGGTTCTCTCTTCGACAGGAATATCTTTCTGTACCTCATCGCGCATCTTTACAATCTCTGGCATCAACTCCCAATGTGCCGGCACATCGGACATTTCTTTGCGCGTGCGAAGATGTACAGTGAGCGCGGGTAGCTTTTGTTCAAGAAGCAATCTCAACCAATCCATTTCGACACGGTTGTATCCAATGCGTGTCTTCACGCTGACCGCATCTGGACGACCAAATCCCGCACGTGCCGCGTGGAGTACTCTGATTGCATTCTGCGGATCTCGGATCGACGCCGAACCACCACCCTGCTTTTCAACGGCGCGGTCTGGACAGCCCATATTAATATCGAGTCCGTCGTATCCAAGCTCCGCACATAGTTTTGCGGCTTTCTTCATCGCCTCTGGATGCCCCGTAAACAACTGGGCAACAATGGGCTTTTCTTTTTTTGAAAACTGCAAATCAACTAACAATCGATCTTTGCCTGGCGAACAAAGCCCGTCAGCAGAGACAAATTCATTCCAGATCACATCTGGTTTGCCATATTTGGCAATCATCGCTCGAAAAGCCACGTCAGTCACATTTGCCATGGGCGCAAGTACGAAAAAAGGCTTCGGGAGGGACTTCCAAAATGATGCCTTTTTGGCTGCTTTAACCATAGCTTGAGCACGTTTTGCCATAACCGACACAGTCTACATTTTCTAACTACTAATTACTAGTTACTAGTAACTTTACCCTCTCCCTACTCAGCCACTTTACTGAGCAGTTTGAGCATATCAGCATCACGGTTTTTGCTGTTCAAAATAATGATTGCGTAGACATTCTTATTTTTTCCAAGTGTGAACAACGCCACGGATGTATGATTTGCCTCTGAAGTATATCCATTCTTACCGCCAGAATAGTACGACCAGCTCAAGAAATGCGTCGGATTGACCCAGGTATGTGAACGAATCGTTTTTGTTTTCAATAATGACGTTTCGAGAATAGCAGGATCATTTTTCCTGATCCAGTCGACTATGAGTGAAAGGTCATGCACTGTCGACACATTCTTTGGCGACAAACCGGAAGGATCCGCAAAGTATGTGCGGTATGCGCCGATCGATTGTGCCCAGTCATTCATCGCACGCATAAATGCCGCACGACCATAATCTTGCGCAAATGCTTCGGCTGCATCATTCGAAGATACCATCATCAGCGGGTAGAGCAAGTCAGAAGCCTTGAGCGTCTCCCCCACCTTAAAAAGCGCCGTGTTTCCAAAGGTCGACATGATGTCACGGGTGATAGTCACGCGCTCATCCGCACTGATAAGTTTGCGCGCTACAACCGCGGTTACCAATTTGCTCACTGAAGCAATCGGTAATGCTTGATCTGAATTGCGCTCGATGACAACGGTACCCTGAGTGAGATTGTGTATGAGATAGGCTTTGGCAGTAACTCCCTTTTGAGTTGCCGCAGGTAACGCCTGAGTCGCGGCTTCGATGAGATTTTCCTCCTCACTGGCAGTATAGCGGATAGTACGACGCGTTCCCGAAATCGAGGTACCATCGCTCGGTGTAACTGCAGTAGTAACTGCCGCAGAAAAAGAAGGCAGGTGCAAAGATGCCATGCGTGGTCGTAAACTACGCCACGCATACGAGCCGCCATAGGCAATGCCAACACCGATACCAATGGCCGCCAACCCACCAAAGACGACTACAAAAAATTGTTTCATTGCTACGTATCTTACACCAATGATGGCTCGACGCACACCCGTCCCTTATTAGCGTACAAACCGATGGTACACATTGGGACTATAGCGAACATCAATATAATCAAATTCAATCTGTTCTTTTTTTGCACGCGCCACTTCGATGGTGTGATTCCAGAAAGAGATAAGATTGGCGATTTGCTCATCAACAGGTGCAATCGTATTAAAATAGATGACCGCAGTACTCGAGCTCACTCCTGGATTGCGTACATATACCTCATACTCGCCGCCCGATTTCATGAGCATGGCATCGACAGTCATGTCTGCATGCTGCAACGCATCATACACACCTTGGATAATCCTAAATTCCTTTGTAGAAGTGGCGAGTGACCCAATGAGCGCAGATGAGGTCGCGTCATTATTAAGTGCCAAATCAGGAATGTAATAACGTTTGTACACTGCCCCGGAAAATGAAGGGGCTCTCTTGAACAAGATGCCGACATCATCAGTAAAATAACATGCCCCCGAATCAGTGACTGACACGTGGTCACCATCAAAGTCAGGCAGCGTCGCACAGACGACGGCCGCGGGATCTTTTTCATGTATCGAGACTATGAGCGTATGACGATCTGCCCGTGCAACTTCGACAGACTGTGCCTCCGGATATTCGGCGCTGACCGTGTCACGAATAGAGGCACGCGGATACACGTAGGAATTGCTCCGCGAAAAGAGTCCGAGGTATGAACCTGAGAGTGCATTCATCGTCGCCTGATGAATTGCCGCGACTTCATACTGGTCAATGCCAGCAACCTGTACATTGGTGATCGTTAAGAAACTCATCGATGAAACAGCGGACACAAGCATGACCGCAAGCACTACTGAGACGACACCAATACTCCAACGCATCACCAACCGCGTGCGCTGTTTGGCAGCAAAAGTTTTGGATTGTCGTGATGAATATCGTGGACGCATGCGCGTTAACCAATGGTGTCCTTGCCCATATATGGTATGAGGACGTCAGGAATCTTGATGGTGCCATCTGCCTGCTGGTAGTTTTCGATGAGTGAGACGAGGATGCGCGGCGTCGGAATAGCAGTCGAATTAAGTGAGTGGGTATAACGAAGTGTTCCATCAGCATCACGGTAACGAATGTTGAGACGACGCGTCTGGAAATCATGGAAATATGACGCCGATGAAATCTCGCGATACTTGCCCTCTTTCGGTACCCAAAGCTCAATGTCGTATTTCTTGACCTGACCGAGTCCAAGGTCACCACCACAATTGACGACAGTATGATATGGAATTTTCAACGTTTCAATGAATTCTTCGGTATTGCGGTTAACCTCTTCGTGATATTTGACTGATGTCTCGTGGTTAGCTTCGCAAATAATAACTTGTTCAAATTTGTAAAATTCATTGACGCGAATGAGTCCGTTGGTGTCTTTGCCATGCGCACCAGCTTCCCTACGATAACACGGAGAAAATCCGAGATAACGTTTTGGTAATTCTGCCGCGTTAAGAGTTTCATCGTTGTGCATACCCATGAGAGGAACTTCGGCAGTACCAGCAAGATAATCACCATCTTGAGTCTTGTACATATCCTCCTCACCTTGTGGCAAATAACCTGTACCGAACAGATTTATCTTACGTACAACAATCGGTGGCAAAATCGGCGTGAAGTTTTTCTTTGAAAAAAAGTCGAGTGCGTAGTTCCATATAGCAAAACAGAGCTTTACACCATCACCAGTCAGAAAATAACCACGGAAGCCGTGCACCTTGCCACCACGCTCAAAGTCGGCCATGCCGAGCTTGGTCATGAGTTCGATATGATCTTTTGGAGTGAATGTGAACGCCGGCTTTTCTCCCCAGACTTTTATTTCTTTGTTTTCCGCATCACTAACACCATCAGGAACTGACATGTCGGGAATGTTTGGAACACGGAGCATCAGGTTCTGCCAGTCAACCATCACCTGTTTGAGGTTGTTCTCATCTGCCTCAAGAGCTGACTTGACTGCTTTCATGTCAGCAATGAGCTTTGCACGATCATCTGGTGTTGCAGTAGTAATCTTGGCGCTCGCGGCATTTTGCTCGGCACGACGAGCTTCGACGCCGGTAAGCAAAGCTTTACGCTTGTCGTCGAGAGCAATGAGCTCATCTACCTTAAAATCGAGACGCTTTTTCTGTGCCGCCAAGGTAATGAGGTCCTTATTCTCACGGATAAATTTGATGTCTAACATATAAATAGTGTAACATACTCAATGCGAATGTTGAATTTCTCCTCCTTGTAGCCAATGAAACTCAATAGGGCTTGCTCATGGCGGCCTCTTCATGAGATACGTGTCTTGCCGCTACGATAAAAGATGTGGTATGCGGATAACGAGGTAGCTACTATCTCCGCTTCAAGACACGTATCTCATTTCGAGGCCTAAAAAGAGCGACCCCCCCCGAGCGCCTCGAAACGACCAAACGATTACTCACTAACATTTTAATACTATGAAAATAACAACGCGACGAATTACACCTGAAAAATATCCTTGGCTCTTACAACAGATAGAACCGATGCCAAAGTTTCTCGAAGTTGCTGGCACCATCCCGCCCGATGACCAGAAGTTTCTCTGTGTGGTCGGATCACGTACACCGAGCAGTTATGGCATCGAAACCTGTCGCAAACTTATTCTTGAGCTTCAAGGTCAGCCGGTGGTCATTGTTTCGGGCATGGCAATTGGTATTGATTCTATCGCGCATGAGGCAGCTTTGGATGCTGGTCTCAAGACCATTGCATTTCCTGGTTCCGGACTTTCTCCGGATGTGCTGTATCCTCCCAGTCGACGAAATCTTGCCGAACGTATTGTTGATTCCGGTGGCGCGCTCATTTCTTCTTTCAAACCTGATCAAGCTGGAGCTCCTTGGACCTTCCCTGTCCGCAATCGCTGGATGGCTGGCATGTCGCACGCGGTACTCATAGTAGAGGGTATGAAAGGGTCTGGCACACTGGGAACTGCCACGTATGCAACAGAACTGAATCGTAATGTTCTGATCGTACCTGGATCTATCTACTCCGAACTTTCCTACGGCCCACTCCTCCTTTTGAAAGAAGGGGCAACGCCGGTAACATGTGCAGCAGAGATTATGGAAGAACTAACTTTTACCGAAGAACGTGTCGCAAAAGTAGCACGTAGTCCGGAACGTCTTGCCGCGACTCTTGCGGAGATGAAAAAGAAAGAAGAAGCGAGGCTGGCGGGTAATACGACGACGGGAGCAGCGCCTCGCGCAACGCGCATCAATCTCGATGCGCTCGCATTATCGATAGACGAACGCAAAGTGTGTGAACACTTGAAGCTCGGCGCACTCAATGCTACACACCTTATGGAAAAAACAGGGCTCACAATTTCAATGCTTAATATCACTATTTCGGAGCTGGAAATGAGAGGTCTTGTCACGCAAGAAATCGGTAGCTATCGAATGAACTAATTTGCCACTCCTCTATATATCATGTAATACTGTCTGCAATGAAACTAGTCATCGTCGAGTCCCCTTCAAAATCAAAGACCATTACCAAATATCTCGGTGATGGTTTTACGGTGCGTGCATCAGTCGGACACGTGCGTGATCTCCCCAAGTCCAGCACCAAAGCAATAGATATAGAAGGAGGATTTATCCCCCACTATGAAGTCGTGGCCAAGAAGGAAGAAGTTCTGGCTGACATTTCTGCACAAGCAAAAAAAGCTGACGAAATTATCCTTGCATCCGATCCGGACCGCGAAGGAGAAGCTATTGCATGGCACATTTCCGAAGTTCTCAAAGAGCGCCTGGGCAAAGCGGTGGCCAAGAAAATAAAGCGCATCACCTTCCACGAAATCACCAAGGAGGCTATTGAGGAAGCGCTATTGCATCCACGCATTGTTGATGAGAACCTCAAAGAAGCACAAGAGGCACGCCGCGTGCTCGACCGTCTCGTCGGCTATGACCTCTCCGGCATCGTATGGAAAAAAGTCCGCTATGGTCTCTCTGCCGGCCGCGTCCAATCTCCAGCTCTCCGCATTCTCGTTGAACGTGAGCGTGAGATCGAAGCATTCAAACCAGAAACATTCTGGGTCATTGAAGGTAATTGGAAAACACTTACAGGAGCACCTCTCAAACTTACCTGTTCAAAAGAGCCTCGCGACAAAAAAGAAGTCGAGTCTATTTTGGCAAAGGCTCGTGCCGAAAAGTGGCAGGTCGTCGACGTTGAAGAGTCAGAAGTCAAACGCTCGCCACGCGCACCATTCATCACCTCAACTTTACAGCAAGCAGCGAGCTCACGTCTCGGTTTTTCTCCTTCTCGAACCATGGGCATCGCTCAGAAACTCTACGAATCTGGCGCCATCACCTATATGCGTACCGATTCCACCAACCTTGGCCAACAGGCACTCGATCAGATCGGTGCAGTGGTCAAAAAGCAGTATGGAGAGAAGTATCTCTCATTCCGCAAATACACCACCAAGAGCAAGAATGCCCAAGAGGCACACGAAGCTATTCGCCCATCACATTTTGATAAGCTGAATGCGGGACATACCGATGAGCAAAAGAAGCTCTACCGTCTGATCTGGCAGCGTGCCGTCGCTTCGCAGATGGCTGATGCCACCATGATGCGTACCAAGATCATCGCTAATACAGAAAAAGACAGTGTCCCCAACTTTGAAGCTACTGGCTCGCGCATCCTCTTTGACGGGTGGCTCAAGGCAGATCCCGATTCTGTCGGTGAGGAAGTAACCTTACCAAAGTGCGCAAAAGATGAAGCCCTCGAGCTTGTTGCGATTGATTCACTCGAAAAACAAACTCTGCCACCACCACGATATACCGAAGCTGGCCTCATCAAGGAGCTCGAGAAGCGCGGCATCGGACGTCCTTCAACATACGCATCTATCTGCAAGACCATCGAAGATCGTGGCTATGTCGGCAAAGAAGGCCGTTCGCTCAAGCCGACAGATACCGGTATGGTGGTTTCCTCATTCCTGGAAGAAAACTTCCCTACCTATATTAGCGACACCTTCACGGCTGAGATGGAGGACAAGCTCGACGGTATTGCCAATGGCACACACAAATATGTCACTACCCTCAAAGATTTCTATGGTCCATTCCACAAAGAAGTGAAGTCAAAAGAGAAAGTAGCAAAAGCAACCAACCTCGGCGCAGCTGATGCAAAATTTAAATGTCCAAAATGTGGTACAACACCGATGGAGGTTAAACTTGGTCGTAATGGTAAATTCCTTTCATGTTCAAAGTACCCTGATTGTGATGGAGCACTGACCCTTGATGGTCATGAATTTAAGAAGGATGAGCCGATTGGCGTTGATCCAACAACGGGTTTGCCTATTTTTGTCTTGAATGGAAGATTCGGGCCGTATGTCCAGTTGGGATTGAAGATTCCAAAGGAGAAAAAGAAGCGCGTCAAAAAGGTGAAAGCTCCAAAAGGGGCAAAAACTGAACCAATCGAACCGACGCCTACCGAAACCGCCCCTGCACCAGTAAAACCTAAGATGGCTTCCATTCCTCGTGGTACCGACCCCTCAACTGTCACTGTCAAAGATGCGCTCAAATATTTGAGCCTCCCTCGTACCCTCGGCGTCCACCCAACTACTGGTAAAGATGTCGTAGCTTCTGCCGGACGCTTTGGTCCGTATGTCGTATCTGATGGAAATTATCGTTCAATCAAAACACCCGATAACGTCTATGATATTGATCTCAAACGCGCACTCGAGATGTTGGCGATAGAAAAGAAGCCGAGGGGGTTTGCCAAGAAAAAGAAAGAATAGTTCATTTCTTGCAAACAACTTGTACAATATGTTATATTTGCCAACGGCAAGCTCGGTATTCAAATAAAGAAAATCGATTCCTACGCCAGCCGGCGGTGGGAACAGGCTAAACCGCATTCG
>CAYPPJ010000006.1:0-64863 GCA_964412585.1 uncultured Candidatus Saccharibacteria bacterium
AAAGAAAATCGATTCCTACGCCAGCCGGCGGTGGGAACAGGCTAAACCGCATTCGTGCGGGGTTGCGGGAGTGACTCGTCCTCAAAGGAACTTTGATTGTATACACCAATGTCTCGCAAGGGACGGAGTTGATGTAGCCTAGAGCGATCTAGGTGCCTGGTTGTAGGAGAAGGCTCCACAATCACCACAACAGAGTTGACACCACCCAGTGGAAGCGTCTGTATGGCCACAGGCAATTTCACATCTCGATCAGAGAGTCCGATCCGACAGGGGTTGAACTCCACTGATAGCCTAAATGAAGCTCTTGCCCCGACCTCCCGGTAGATGACAGCATCGACCGGGACTTTTATTTGAATTACAAACTAAAATTCTTCAACGAGTACAAGTCCTCATTTTCCTCCTTTTGTACATCAGCTGGTGCACGGTCGTCAACAGGCGTAGAGACTGGAGACTCGAGATTAGAGACTTGCTGAGAAGCAGAATCGGCAGGTTTTGCGGTCTGATCCTTCTTCGCACCTTCAATTTTTTCGAGAAGCATTCTCAAATCATCAGGTGAAAAGAAATCAATCGTGACCGTACCTCCCTCCTTGGTCTTTTCAATCCTCACACGCGTACCCAACGACTCAGTAAAATTTTTCTCAAGCTCAATAAATGCGGGATCCAGATACTTGCCCTTGTTACGAATACGCTCCGTAGCGACGCGACGTGACAGACTTTCAGCTTCACGCACCGTGAGCTTCTTGGTCATGATCTCCTTGAACAAGACCACCTGCTCTTCAGGGCGGTCAGTGAGCATGAGGAGCGGTCGAGTATGACCCTCTGAAATCTTTCCTTCTTCGAGCGCGTTGATCATCTCATCAGGCAGGGACAAAATACGCATAGAGTTTGAAACATACTCGCGACTCTTGCCCACCTTCTCGGCGATCTGCGCCTGCTTGAGACCAAACTCTTTTGCTAGACGTTCAAAGGAACGCGCGCGATCAACGGGATTCAAATCTTCACGCTGGAGGTTTTCGATGATAGCTACTTCGAGCTTGAGCTGTGCATCTTCAGGAGCCGAACGGATAAGTGCAGGAACCTGTGACAAACCGGCGAGCTTTGAAGCACGTAGTCGACGCTCACCTGAGATGAGTTCGTACTCCACCGTCATACCACCACTCTCATGAAATACTTCCTTGCGCGTCACTACGAGGGGCTGAAGGACGCCATACATGCGAATAGACTCGGACAGGCTCTTGAGCGCCATTTCATCAAATTCACGGCGTGGCTGATACGGGTTGGGGCTGACCTTGTCGACGTCAATCCAAAAGATAGCGTCGTTTACATATGCAGATGACATGCGCCTATTATAATAGTTATTTGATTTTCGTGCGAATTCGGGTAGACTGATGTAACAAGCCGGGATGGCGGAATTGGTAGACGCACACGACTCAAAATCGTGCGGAGTAATCCATGGGAGTTCGATTCTCCCTCCCGGCACATGAAAACCAAACTCCTCGTTATCTGCGGACCCACTGCAGTGGGTAAAAGTGATTTGGCTGTATTTTTGGCTGAACAATTCAATGGAGAAGTTATCTCCGCCGATTCACGCCAAGTCTACAAGGGTCTTGATATTGGCACGGGCAAAATTACTACTGCCGAAATGCGTGGCATCCCACATTACCTTCTCGATATCGCCGATCCACATGATCGCTTCACCACGATTGACTGGAAACAACACGCAGAAAAAGCTATTGCCGATATCAGCTCACGTGGCAAACTCCCCATCATTTGTGGCGGCACCGGATTTTACATTTCAACCCTGATCGACGACCTTGGCTTTCCAGAAGTTGAAGCAGATACCGAAGAACAGAAAAAACTCGAGGCTTTATCCGTCGATGAACTATTCCTCGAACTCAAAAAGGTTGACCCTCATCGTGGTGCCACTATCGATCCAAAAAATAAGCGTCGCCTGGCACGCGCTATCATTATTGCTCGCGCACTGGGCTCGGTACCACCAGTCACTCAGTCCGTGGAGTCACCGTATGATCTCTGCATGATTGGTGTGAATCTCCCATCGGAAGAATTGAAAGCACGAATTCATGCGCGCTTGGTCCAGCGCCTTGATGCAGGCATGATTGAAGAAGCGCAACGCCTGCACGCTGAAGCACCTCTTGGCGCCGGACTTTCATTTGAACGCATGGATGAGCTCGGACTTGAATACAGATATTTGGGATATTTTTTGAAAAATGAATTGACCCGCGAAGAACTTATCGAGCGACTTTCAGCAAAGATTTGGCAGTACGCAAAACGTCAGATGACCTGGTTCAAACGTGACACTCGCATCACCTGGTTTGCCCCAACAGACCGTGAACAAATTCGCCATTCCGTGGCTCAATTCCTCGCTTAGATCAAGGTGCTCCGGTACTTGATTTTATCCAAATATAGTGGTACAATAGTAACAGGCTCTTTGTAAAGCCTGAAACAAATGAAACTCCTCGACCGGGGTCATGTTGTGGCCTCGGCCAAACGGATCCCTTTCAAGCCGACTGCACTTGTAGTCGTCACACCAAAACGGACAACTCCGTTTCTTGGTTTCAGTGGACTCTGGAGCGTCGGCGACCAGTGGACACTTGCGCCGTCAGCGCTCGATCGGTCGATGGTTTCGTGCCCTCTTCGAGGACATGAAAAACATGCGATCCATTCGCTCAATCACGTGTCCCTCATGGATTACGTGCTTGACGCGGAAGAGCGCCTCAAGGCCAATGGCCCCTCAATCCTGATGGGCCAATCGGCTGGCGGGTATGTGGTGCAGATTTTGGCAAACCGCAACCCTGAGCTGGTCAAAGGCGTTGTGCTCTTCGCGAGCTCAATGCCCAAAGCACCCGGCGTACGGGCAGTACGTTTCCAAGCCAAGTTCCTGTGGTACTCGTGGTACCTCATGACCGGCTTCGAATTCTGTTTACGGCCAGCTCAATACCGTTTCGTCCAAGGACGCACCAAGGTGCTACTCGGACGCGAATCAGGTCGTGCCGCTGCCGATGTGCTGGGACGCAAGATCCCCGTCGAGCCGATCCTCCATTGTCCTGTGTACAGTATCACGGGAAATATGGATCAGTTCGCGGACGTCGGACGTCAGAAACTTCTCGCCGACTATCACCATGCGGACTTCGAAGTCATCTTCGGGGACCACATGTTCCACTGCGACAAAGAAGTCGCACCCCGAGCTTTCAGGCTCGTTCGAGACTGGTGCTTCAAGCATCAGATCTAAACTCACGCGATCTGCCGGAACCTCATCACTGGGGTTCCGGCATACTTTTTTATATAAATAAAAAAGCGGCCGGACGACAAGCGTCTAGCCGCGAAAGGTATGAGTGGTGTTTGGCACAAATGGCCGGGGTGTCAACTGGCTTTCAGCCGACACCATCTTCGCCTTCAATCTAGGTAGCCGGTTCGGATGTTCGCGCATCTCCCGGAAACCCGTGCTTCTCCTGGTCAGCCAGCCAGCGGAAAACATAGTCAACAATCGAGTGGGCCTGCCGCACGGCTGGATAGGTCGTCGCCCCCGACGGTTCAAAGCGCATAAAGGAAAACTTCTTCGCGAGAACGTCCAGCGGGACTCCGTACTGCAACAGGAGGCTGGTCAACGTACCAATGGTATTAAGTAGCCCTTCAATGGTGTTCCCCGAACCATTCATTGTAATAAATAGTTCCCCCGGTGTGTTGTCATCGTAGAGTCCTACGGTGAGGTATCCTTCGTACCCGCCGAACGCAAACTTGTGGGTGATTGCCTTGCGCGTTTCCGGAAGCGAACGACGAGATGGTGCTATCGATGTGCTCATGTATTGCCTTTCATTTCATTATCTCGTATCGCCATGACACAAGATGGTAGATTCAAATCTAAGACTACACCTAGAATATTGGCTGTCAAGAATACTTACTTCTTCCTCCTCAAATACCTCTTCCCTTTTAGTTTCTCCGGCAAATAACTGTCCGCGCCACTCCCCGGCTTATTCGGATATTTCTCATACCCCTTCCCATAATTCAACTCCTTCATCAGCTTCGTCGGAGCATTCCTGATCTTGAGAGGTATTGGCAAATTTCCCATCTTCCTGACATCATCGAGCGCCTCGAAATAGGCATCATTCGCCGAACGATCTTTTGCAGCCAGCGCCAGATATGCTGTACCGTGCGCCAGGTTGATCCCCGCTTCGGGGAGACCGATAGACTCCACCGCCCGAAAGACTTCATTGGCCACGACCAGCGCCGTCGGCTGAGCCAGACCAATATCTTCCGAGGCAAAGATGACCATGCGTCGCGCAATGAACTTGGGATCTTCACCACCTTCGATCATGCGGGCCAGATAATAGATGGCCGCATCAGCATCGCCAGCACGCATGCTCTTGATGTAGGCCGAGATGGTATCGTAATGTTCCTCCCCTTTCTTATCAAAACGGATAAAGGCGTGCTCGAAGGTATTCTTGAGGGTCTCCAGCGTGATCGAGCCATAGAGTCGCTGGGCATTTTCCAAAGCCGTGATGGCGATACGCGCGTCGCCATTGGCCAGAGCCACCAGCCAGTCCAGCGCATCCTTGGGCACCTTGATCTTGGTACGCTTCACAATACTCTTGAGGTCGGCTTCGGTGAGACTCTTCAGCACAAAGACGCGACAGCGTGACAACAGTGCGGGGATGATCTCGAAACTCGGATTCTCCGTGGTCGCGCCCACCAAGACCAGTCGACCGCTCTCCACGTACGGCAGCAAGAAATCCTGCTGGGCTTTGTTGAAGCGATGGATCTCGTCGAGGAACAAGAGCTTGGGACGATTTTCCAGTAAGGTATCTGACTCCTCAACAATGGCACGAATGTCGTCCTTGCCCGCAGAGACAGCCGAGAGTTCGTAGAGTCGCGCATTGAGTGCCGCGGCATATATCTTGGCCAAGGTTGTCTTGCCCGTCCCCGGCGGGCCCCAGAGGATGAATGAGAAGAGATGCTTGTCAGTGATCGCCTGGTACAGCGCCTTACCCTTGCCCACCAAGTGTTCCTGGCCGACGTAGTCTTTGAGCGTTTGCGGGCGAATGAGGGATGCGAGGGGTTGCATCTTATTCTTTCAGAAAACTTATAAACTCATTTTCTAGTTCAAAACTCAATTCGCCCTGCTTAAGAGAATTCAACATTTCAATAGGCTTTTGGGAAGAAGATGCAGGCTTAGTAAATCCAAGGTATTTTTCTAAATCCGGGGTAAGTTTTTTAATGACTGACGTGTAGCTATTTTTGTTAGCAAATATATCACTATTTCTTTCTTTGTTATCAGGATTAGACTCGTCATCTATATCAAATAATACTTTATGCTTGATACCAAATTCACTACATAATGTCATAAAACGCGGAATATTATATTTTCCTCCACAATCGATAACGTAAATATTTAAACCAAGTCCCTTTTCAAAAATTAAGTAATTCAGAAAGACTTTGTCTGTTGGGCCTTCGACTAATATGACCTCATCCACAAAAAACATGGTATTCCTGTCAGGATTCAACCATAGTATAAAATTGAAGACATCTTCTTCTAATTTCATGCCATCTAGAAATTCCTTACCTGCACGAAAAATTTCACTATGCCCATCCTTTCGAATTAATCTTGAAATACTTGCCAAGGCATCACTTTTTGTACTAATTAAGTTTGGGGAATGAGTACACAAAATGACTTGTCCAGTAGCCGATTGCGCAATCTTCTCCAAACCTATGAGCAATTTTCTTTCTTGATCATAATGCAATAAAGCCTCTGGTTCTTCATACAATAAAAGTGTAAAATTGCCATTAAAATTTTTCTTATCAGTTTTAACTCTCTTTCCTTCAATTTCTGCCCAAAGAAGCAATAAATTGTTAACTATTGCCCTCTGTGCCCCAGAGCCTAAAAACATTGGGTCTTCCTCTTGATTTGTCTCGTCAGAAATGAAACGCAGTTGAGAACCTGTCAAAACAATATCTTCTGGTGTTGGAGGTAACAATGTGATTTTGGTTCGTAAATTCCAAGAAGAAAGTTTTTTAGTTAAATCCTCTTCAATTTCATTAATGCTGTTTAAATTGCCACTATTTTTTACTGGACTCCTTAAATCTTGGGCAAAAGACTTTGTATTTTTAACAAGCTCTGTCCAGGAAGGTAATGATTCAAGGGTATCAGATATTATTCTGGTTAATAATTTCGTAAATATTGATGATTTTACCTGTTTAAGTTCATCAGAAAGACCTTTGACGGCAGGGACATAGATGATATTTCCTAACTTTCCAATTTGCACATTTTTCGCGCCAAAGAAATCCTCTTCTCGCTCTGTTATAATTCCATCACGATTCTCAAAGCCATGAGGCTTACCTTTTAAATTATCCCTAGAAAAACGTTTAATTACTTTCAGTTTATTATCGGGTAACTTATAAAATTCAGGCAATTGAGAAAATTCTTCTTCACTTAAACAAAACTCGAGTGTTATTTCTATACTTGAATCAGCACCACATCCCCTAAAAAAATCTTCATTTGTAACATTATAATCGCCATAAAAGGCTCTCAAAGCGTGTATTACGCACGATTTCCCTGCGTTATTTTGTCCAATAAGTGTCCAAACATCATCTTTTGGACCTGCAACTTTGACATCCTTCAAAGATCGAAAATTCTTAATTTCTACTGATAGTAATTTCATAACCTAATCCTACTCTTCCTAGAAATTTTGTCTAATAACAGTTCTTAGCGCCCTAAAAACAAACCACAAATGATAGAAAAATTAAGATTATACCAGCAGTTGATGCTGAAATAGCAAGTGATAGATGACTATCTATATTCTCAGCAATTTTAAGTTCTGAAACTTCTGATACGTCGTTAACGTTTGCGTCAAATTCTGAATTTATCTTACTTAATTTTGAAAAATCTTTATCAATTATTGCTTTCTTAATTTCGCGCGTTTCCCGAACTGATTGATTAATTCTTTTTTCAGTATCATTAAATTGACCGAGTAATCTGTTTTTTGTATTCAACATCAAAAACAAAATTGATCCAACAACAAAACATTCACCAAAGAAAAATAGCTTCATGCTAATAACACTCGAAAATGCTGTAAAACCAAATCCGGCAATTAGTCCGAGTACCCCTAAAAGCGAGATAATATAGTTAACAGAAATTTGATATTCTTCGCGATGATTTTTAAGAAATTTCTCACGCAGCGAAATTATGAACTGCCCGTATTCAATTGCTTTTTCGAGTTCAGTTTTCATATTTAAAAATTATAAACCCACCCAGGCTGCCACTTAAAATGCGTGGTCACCAGCTTTTCCAAGGGCACACCATTCAAGACATTCTCAATGCCATACTGGGTGGCGCGATGACCGATGACCATCACTCGCTTGCCATCATAGTTTTTCTTGAGATCATCGAGAAATGATTTCATGCGAGCCGTGGTCTGGGTATAGCTCTCGCCATTAGGAAACGGCGTCGAGATGCGCTGCGGCTTTTCGGCATCAACGATCTCGCTGGGCTTCTGGGTCAGATCGCCATAATTGCATTCGCGGAGCCTTGCATCGCGGATGATGGGCCACTTGGTGCCAAAGCCGATCTCGGCGCTCTTGTACGCACGCTGGAGGTCGGAGCAGAAAATGGCATCGAAGTGGTCGTCCTTGTAACGCTGGCCCATCTCGACCGACTGACGTTCACCGAGCGGCGAGAGCGCGACATCATTCCATCCGGATGACAGATGGGCTTCGTTGTCGAAGGTGGTGCCGTGGGCTTCGAAGATGAGGGTGAGGGGCATGCCACTATAGTACTCCCCTCCAGTGCATTGATGAATATTGACATGAGTCTATATTCGTGCTTATATATTATTAACTGCACTTTATGTGCCTCAAAAGCACAGCAAACCACAACACAAAGGACACCCGTGAATTTCAAAAACTCACGACTCAAAATTGCCTATTACGATGAACCTGACATGGCGCCAAATCCTCTACAATGTGTCGCCTATCATATCTACGGCAGACAAATCGTCTTTACCGGCTTACACAACGGTGATGACGGTCCGCGCGGATCTACGATCAACTACGCAGAAGAGGTCGTCCGAGCGATTGCTACGCAAGAAGCGATTGATGGACGTCGGTATACTTTCTACGATCTGCAGACGTGCCGTGGGTATGGTGGGCGTGGCGGAGAATATTACCGAGGAAGTTATTGCCTCAATGAGCTCGAGCTCTCCTGGCCACAAGATGGCAACACACCCAATCGTGACGTTAGATGGATTGAAGGTCATGCCAATGAGGAGGTTCTGTCCGATTTCGCAGAATTCATCTGGGATGATCTGCCCGTCGGAACACCTATAAACATTGCTGTCCAACGAGGCGGACTCAAGCCGTTACTACCCCAGCAAAAACTGCTGAGTACACGCGCGTGACAACTACGCGTTCACACACCCCGGAATCGGTTTCCGGGGATTTTTATTTCCTTGATTCCCTACAATCCCCTTTGCTACAATACCTCCACTAGAAATTCCCCTCCGTAACTCAAGCACTGACAGCGCACGCTGGGTGCTTTTTTATCTACTTATTAACCTAAATATCACAACATGAATAAAACAACTGAACTCCTCAACCTAATAAAATGGATGGCTATACAAGCTCAACTTCAGCTAGCCCCGCAATCTCAATTTCCTGAAAGGAAACAAATATGGTGGGCGTGTCTAGGACAAAATATCGGTATTGAAACAAACGGCAAAAACTATCGTTTTGAAAGACCGGTATTGGTAATAAAAGCATTCAATGCGTGCGCGCTATTTGTCGCACCTCTCACAAGCACTCTAGGGACTCATCAATTTCTTATTGAATTTAACCACCTAGGACAAAAGAAATCAGTCAACGTGTCTCAATTGCGAACACTAAGTGCCAAAAGATTTACAAAAAAGATCTCCGACATGTCAGATGCTGATTTTGACCGCATTATTTCATCGATTCAGAAAATTGTCCTCAATAAACCTGAAACCCCGCAGAGCGGGGTTTCTTTTGAGCTCCCTCACGAAGTGGAGTAAAAGGTTCGGAAAGACTTTCCAGTCCCTCCTCGAATCCTCTAATAATGGAGGATGAATAAGCAAATTGTATTCTCCTAAAATGAGAAAGTCAAGATTACGAATTGTCTCTTCCTGTATACATTGACACCACCTAAAAATAATGTTAATAAGAACATGGCTTTGTTAGATAACCCAGTACGGCCGCAAGGCCTTTGAAAGGAAACCCTACCCATGAGACAAAAACCAATGGATTGGTTCGCCCAGAGGATTATTGAACCTCGGGACGAAATCAAGGAACGAAACCACGAGGCGTCGAAAGGACTGATTGGCTTCAGCTTCTTCACCTTGCTCGCATTCAAATCCCCTCTTCCCGCAAAAATCGTAGCAGTTGCCTGGCCGGCCATCGGCCTCCTGGTGCTGTACATCCGCCTCGGTCTTGAGGCGAAACACTACAAGTCCAGCCGCTGGACTGAGTTCTTGATCGGGTGGAAATTATGGGCCGAGATGGTCATGGAGATCTATCTTTGGCCGCTCCAACTACTCTTCATCTTGATCGGCAGTCGAGATACATGCTCGTACCGAAACACACTCCGAACCGTCCGCGTTGACACCTTGATTGAAAAGCTTGGCAAAGTTGGCCACGCCTTCGATTCGGCAGAACGGATGTTCGGCGATGATGTAGACCATGCTGCAGAGCAAGGTCGCGCTATCGAGGAACTGCCAGAGCAAATGGTTTTGACGGCAAAAACGGGCGCAGTCTGCGGTGCCACAGTCATGACCATGGCGACCAGTGCGGCTTCAGCTGCATCACCGGTACCGGTCACACCTACCAACAGTATCAATGTCTCGGTCACCGGCTGGGCCACTGCTGTTGGAGATATTTCGGCACAAGGCAAGCCCAAAGGGAGTCTTGAGTACGCGCGAGCATTCGTCACAGTCTCGGATGAGACACTCCGTACCAGCTTCTTCACCGAACTGGCGCTGGACGCGTTTCAGACACCAACGAATCCCGATGTTCTCAAACGCTTCTTCTTCACCTTCAATCTTGACGACAAGACAACGGTGAATGTCGGACGCATGTTTGTAGCTGGTGGCTGGATAGGCCCCGGGCCGACAGACTTGGAGACTGTGGACTACTTCAGGTTTCCCTTCACCTTTCAGGGCTACGCTGCCCAGGTGGATGTGAGTCGAGGTCCTTGGCACTTCCTCGCAGACGTGTCGGGTGTTACCGGACTCTCGTTTCTCGATGGTGGTCAATTCGACATCATTGAGCACAGCGGGCACCTGTCACGGTCATTCGGCTCGCCATATGAGCTCGGGCTGACATGGCAAGTGAGCGAGAAGTTTGCTCGCGTAGCGGTGACTGGCTCTGCCAATCCGCTGCCCTGGCTCACGACTCGCGGCATGTTCTATTACGACCGCGAGGTCGGACAAGGTCAGCGCACCAGTACCATCGGATGTTATGGCTTCGCCAGCGTCCAGCCCTTCCATTCGATCCCGTGGCTCTCCGTTCACGGTCAGGCAGATGACAAAATCGGCCTCGACCATCCAGAACAGGAACCACTGACGGTTACTATTGGTATGCGAGCAACGTTCAGCAAACGCCACTCGTTCATCATGGATTACCGTTCAAGTTACGGCTCCGCTCACGCAGGCGACTCCGACGGAGTCCGCATGGCGTGGCAGACGACGTTCTGAAGGTTTCCTACAATTCTTCGCAGGCGCATCGGCAACGATGCGCTTTTTTTATACAACAAAAAACCCACCATTCGGCGGGCTCTTTGTGCGCGATGCGCGGAGATATTATTTGTTTTGAGACTGCTCAAAGGCGCTATAGACGCTAGCAGTATTCTTTGCTGAAAGCCCTGAATCAATGACAGCGATAGGTGATGTCGAACGTGTTGCCTGGCATTTTTCATTGGTAACTGTACATGCGATTTCAATCACAATATTCTGACCAATCTCAGTCTTTGATGGAACCCAGACCGCATCACCATCATTTTGGGTAAATGAAGCGATAGTACGGATGAGCTTGTAACTCACTGGATCTGAACTTTCTCGGCGGAGGATATTGATCGTGACTGTTGGCGAAGAATAATTTTGAGATGTCCACTTGATATGCTGAACTTCGCCAACCTTGACGGTACCTGAGATTGATTCTACAAGTGCCAACGAAGCTCCACTCACGACAGGGGTCTGTGTTACAGGAGTGACGGCGACATTTGTTGAGCTCGGAGAGGTCAATGCGGCGATGATAAGGATGACCGCAGCGACGATAACTGAAACAATCAGAGCCGTCTTAGGTGAAGATTTCATAAATAAAATAGTGTTATTACTAACGGTAATGATTATATCATACAGGTATATAATGTCAAGTCAAGGGTTGCTGTGGGGATAAACACTCGACACTTCTATGCGGGCGATCGAGGAATCGAACCTCGGACAGCGGTTTTGGAGACCGCAGTTATGCCACTTAACTAATCGCCCAAATTTCTCTACCTCGAGAAATTTGGATCGAGAGATTTCCTCTGGCGAAGCCGGAGGAAATTCGAGACCGAAATTTCCCTTCCTAAGGAAATTCGCGTCGAAAGATTTTTCATGGCGTAGCCGTGAAAAATTTTCGTGCAGAATTTCCCTATTACCCCCCTATTTAGCAAAAAAGAGGATATCGTAATCCTACCCTCTTTTTCATCTCTATGCAAAATTATTTCTTTGCTTCCTTGAAGACCACGTGCTTCCTCAGCTTCGCGCTGTATTTCTTGAGCTCGATCTTCTTTTCGACCGTCTTCTTGTTTTTGCGTGACCAATAGGTCTCGCCGGTCGACTTGTTTTTGAGTTGTATAAGCTTTTCTTGTGACATAAAGGTATAAAATGGCTAAAAATCGTGTCGCCGTACTATAGCATATAAAATTGTAGGCCGCAACGCGTGCAAGCGTTGCGGCCCCTAATCATCAAGTCAGTTCACGGATTCACTCCGACTGCTTCAGCCTTGCCGACAGGAACTGGGCCACCACCACCCGATGGCGAACCATAGTAGCGATGAAGAGTGATCCAACCCCGATCAATCGGCTTGGGACCATTGGGCAGGACCGTCACCACCACTTTTCCAGCATTCAGGTTCACGGTGTTAACGCGAGTTTCTTTTCCTCCCCAAGGATACACCGTGCTGTTGTCCTTGAGTTCAAGGGCGACCATATCGCCTTGCTCGGTAACTTGGTGCACATAGAACGTGACATCGCCCCAGAGTGACAGCTCCAAGCCTCCATCATCCACGTCGGTGAATATAACCTTTCCCGGCGTGTTCGTTCCAGCGGTAGTGGGGACACTACAATCAAATGGAACCCCTCCGAGGGAGAACCACGCATCAGTGCGGTCGTTGGGAAATTCAACCCCGACGACGTTGCCGATGTATTTGATTGCCACATAGCCTTCGTCAGGCGTGACAGGCTTCTTGAACGGCTCAAGTGTTCCTTGTCCCAATGGACTGCCATCACTCCGTTTGCGGAGTGTGTAGTGATACGAACCACCAACTGGCGGGAGATACGCAGCAAAATTGCCGTTCTCATCGCTGCCGTAGCCGTATCCATAGGTAAATCCTTCGATGTCAAGATCAACATCATTGAGATCTGCCCCTGGAGGCAACGGTAAGACGATCTTAATGTCGCCAGGCCGCAGGATAACCTCCATACGATCACCTTTTACGACGTTCTGCAGGTAGGCGTACCCGTAACCGGCGTACGCGCCTTTCGACGAGCGGGCGTCCACATTCAGGTTGACTTCCTTCATGCGGCCACCATTCGCCATCGGAATACCGAAGATGGGCTTCGGCAACGGAATATTCACTCCGTTGATCGAGAGGTTGGTGATGGCGAAGTCCGACTTGCGCACCACAAACTTCATCCAAGTGTCCTGCCATTTGTCATTGACCAAGGACTTGGCGCTGATGGAACAGTCGAACGAGGTCGGTGGCTTCATGACGAAGCCACGGGCAACGTTCAACGGGTTGATGTTGGCATCGTCCTGGGCCTGCACACACATGCAGAGGGCGATAGCGGAGAGGACTGCGAACAGTTTTTTCATTTTCGTTCTAGTTTGCTGTTGGTTTGACCGAATTATTTGACCGAGACCGTGACCGTGTTGGAAAGGGTGTACCCGAGCGCATTAAGTGCCGCTTCAGTGACATCCTGCGCATTCGTCGCTTCCTGCACGAACCCCGCCGGCACTTCCGGTTGACCCGGTGTAGCGACGACTGATTCCTGATCCGTGGCTTTCGCGTGCGATTGGCGGCTCATATACAACAGAGCCACCATCACCACAAGCAAAATCCCACAGAAGATCAACAGGATACGGAACCCACGAAACATCGTGGGAGTACCAAACGTTTGCGGATTTTTCATAGGCTTGTTCCTTCCGTCCTTCGACAATCAACACCTGCTGCCGTAGCAAAAGGCTTGGTTAATTGTTTGTTTGACTGACATGATGATGTCAAAGGACTAAAAATGGGGCTTTTTACTACCCCTTTTGTACGGGCGTCAATATAGCATAATAATAGTGTAAAGTCAAGTGCTCCCGCTACGTTAAAGGGAGTACAATAAACCCATGAGACGCCTCCTCACCCGCCTTTCCAAACGTCGCTTTCCCTACGAACCACTGGTCACGGTCACTATTTCCCGTACACGACTGATCCACAACCTCCACGAGTTCATGAAGGTCGCACCACGAGGTACCGTCGCACCAGTCCTCAAAAGTAACGCCTACGGACATGGCCTTGTGGATGTGGCACGCATTATAGAAGCAGAACGACGTAGTGATGGCCGTGCCAAAAAAGACCACATCCCCTTCTTGGTGGTCGATTCATTTTTTGAAGCTGTTGCACTCCGCGCCGCACGAGTCAGATCACCACTTCTCATCATTGGCTATACGCGACCAGAAACCATAGCGCGCTCACGTCTCCGTGACGTGTCTTTTACTATTAGCTCTATCGAAACTCTCCGTCACATCGCTGAGTATCAATACTCCTTCTTCGACTTTGGTGGTAAACGAATCTCTATTCATCTGAAAATAGATACCGGTATGCACCGCCAAGGTATCCTGCCAAGCGAACTCCACGAGGTCTCCGACCTGCTCGACATGAATCCGTCCATCGTACTCAAAGGCATATGTTCACATTTTTCATCAGCCGATGACCCAGATCCTTCGGCAACAGAATCACAGATTCATATCTGGAACAAAGTAGCGAAAGAGCTGCATAATCAATACTCCTCACTCGAACATATCCATATCAGCAACACAGACGGTCATCGCTACGTCAAAGAATGTTACGCGACTGTCTCCCGGCTCGGCCTTGGCCTCTATGGGCTCGCTGATGGCAGCGTCTTTTCTCCCCCACTCGACCTCAAACCAGTCATGAGTTTGGAAACAATCATCACTGGTACAAAAAAATTGCAACGTGATGACACAGTCGGCTACGGTAATACATTCAAAGCTGAAAAAGAAATGACCATCGCCACACTTCCTCTCGGTTACTACGAAGGTGTCGACCGCCGACTTTCAAATAAAGGAATTGTGTTGGTTGGCCCAGAGCGTGTTCCGTGTAAGATCATCGGCCGAGTCAGCATGAATATCACTGTTATTGATGTGACCGATATACCGCCCGTACAAGCTGGCACCACGGTCACTGTTATAAGCAACCAGCCGCATGACCCAAATTCAGTAGTGCATATGGCAGAGATGGCTGGAACTATTCCCTATGAGATTGCGGTGCATGTGTCAGGACTGCTCAAGAGAGTGGTGGTTGACTAATATGAATGTAGTGGTACTCTGAGGCTAAACCAACCCCGGAGAATACGTTTATGAACCTATGGATTAATGTGGGCCTGATCCTTCTTGTCATTGCGGAACTTGCCGTCTTGGCATTCGTCATCATGGCGAATCTGATCAAGCGACAACGTGAAGAGCAGTTTCGTTTCGAGCAGAAGCATTCCTGAAAGATCGCCGCCCCCCAACGACAAAGGCCGGACACGATGTTCCGGCCTTTATCTTGTGCGCCGTGCTGGACTCGAACCAGCGATGCCCATTGGGCCGCGGATTTACAGTCCGCTGCAATAGCCGCTATGCGAACGGCGCGCATGTTCGCTCACATAAGGAACAAATCGATTCTAACATATGTATCAAAAATATACATCTAATTTCTCTAGGGCTTCCAGCACAAAGCGCCTTCGTATATTCGAAGGAACATCGCCGGCCGAGTGATAGACCGGCATCAGCGCATCGTAGTCAGAAGTAATCAGAGATATCTTCGACTGGAGTTTTTGTATGCCCGCGATTGGAAATGCGAGTTTTATGATCGGGCCCTTCTTTAGGATTTCCGTCGGAGCATATCCGATGCAATCAACCACGACAATATGCCGCGCCGCCAACATCAGCCGCGGATATTTCTTCTCAAAATTGCGATATCCTTTGCCCCAATAGGTCGGATAGTCATACGACATCTCTTCATTGCCATCAAAGACGAATAGCGTTTCCTCAAGGCGTTTTGGTTTATCAATTATGGCCTGCAACATAAGCGCCGTTCCGCTGGCATTATCAATGGCTCCAGGACCGACAGAGTCAACGTGCGAAAACACTATGGTTTTTGGATTTCTTCGGTTTCCTACCAAAATCTGATATGTCGTCTGTACTTTCTTCAGGACTTTCAGCTCCCCTTTTAGGTTGCGGGCTTTGAATAAAGCCGGCAAGGAACCAGCGGCAACCGCGCACGACGGTGCAAAAGAGAAATTAGCCCGCGAGATCGCCTTGGAGCGCGGATTGAAGTTTATGTGCGGAACATCAAGAAAATAACGCGACGACACCAATGAGCTAGTATACGCGGTCACCTCATCAAATGTGCCCGAAGTAAATCCAGTCGGCATGCAAGGAATGTTTTTTCTATCGGCACGTAACACGCATTTTTTCCAAACTGGCAACTCAACACGATACGTTTCAGTCTTGTAGGTAATACCAAACTCACGTAATACTGAAGAAATAACATCGCATGCCTTTTTGGCTGCAACACCTTGCCGCGTTCCCAAAGCTGCCAGTTTACTGACGACAGTATCGAATATAAAATTGTTTGTTTTGTTTTTCATGGAGGCTTTGGGGCACACATTACTAGTATATAAAGTCCCAACAGACAAGCATAGAGCTTGGCTGTTGGGACGCGAGAGGGACAACAACGCTCACAATGGGCGGCCGAAACGAAGCACCTCATCAGCAAACCATCGGGTCATGGCGGCGGTCTCGTCAGTCCAATACTGCAGTGGACAGAGCCGCTCACTGGCTCGTACCGGCTCGTCAAGGATATGCTGATTGACGTAGAGCATGTCAGGACGAAGCGGCGCCGTTTTGACGACCATGGGCATGAAGCCGGTGGCCGAGCGAATGGCGTCCATCTCTTTTTCGAAGAGACGCCGAGCTTCAGGAACACCGCCAGTCTCATTATCATAGGTCTCCAACAAGACGAAGGTCCCATCGAGAAACATAGACAAGTAGAGGTGGTAATACCATTTGGATGAGGGACGGACGGTCAGATCCAGCGCCTCGCTTTCAGTGTAATGCGACGAGGGCGAATCCTTACCATCGCCATTGCACCGCCAGACCGTAGCCGGTTTTTTTCCTGCCCGATTGACTTGAGCAAGCACTCGACCATAGGTATCTGACAAATCAGTCCACAGATACGGTTCAGGAAATGAGCGAAAGACATTCTGTTGCATCTGCCAGTGATACTGGGCCAGCGAAACGCCGTTGGTGTACAGACGATCCATGCGGGCCATGTTCAGCTCATCATAAACCTTAACTTGAGGCTGAGTAATCAAAGGTCGATTATCCACCACCAAGCGGGCCTTTTTTGACCACGACACGAACGGCACTCGCGCACGGAATAGTTTGTCGTTGCTTCCAGAATTGAACGAATCGCGGGTGAATGCGAGAACGGTGGGTACCAAGCCGAGACGACGGGAGAGCAGATAGCAAGCCACGTCTTCACTGCACACTCCTGGAATCTGTCGAGCCAACACGCCATAGGATTTTTCCTGATCGATCACCGGCGCGGAGCCGATGATCCCCGAACCGATCCCTTCGCGGATAAACCGGCTGTATTCCGGAATACCGAAGGTTCTTTCGACGTGCTGATCAAGCATGGCCCGAATAGTATGTTGTTTCTGTCTGCGCCGCCGCAGCTCTTCTTTCACCTGAACCACTGAAGTAAGGTAATACATAATGCAGTACTGTAGGTTGTTGTTGCCAAGGAACTCCAGCTCGTTCTAAGCACACTCATGCTTAGATGCTGGTGACATACTTCAAGCTATTATCCGAGAGGTGGCGAGGATGGCTTAATATATTTCATCAAATACCAAACATGATTCATATAGATATGAACCCAAAGAAGATGGAGCGTATGAAGCTTGTTGTTGGTATAGATGTTCATGTGTGAGTGGCTCAGATCTAGACTAAAAGAAAAACCCCAGTCGGGAGTATGCCGGCTGAGGTTTTTCCTAATAAGAGCAGATCCTATAAGGCAAAAGCCAAAACAGCCGGCATGGTAAGGTGCCAGAGCGTAAGGGCTGACGTGTTGTTCTTATAAGTCATGTAATGTAATGATAGCTGTAAGACAATAAAAAAGTCAACTATGTAAGATGCCCTAACCTATTTCTGCCCTACCATCTTTGGCATCACGATTGGGCTTTCACCTTTGTGTTTCTTTTTGACCTCAAAGGTAAATTCGGCAGCGCCTCCTTCTTTTGTGTTCTTTGGCATCGGTTTGACACCGACCTCAACAGTCCCGCCCTTGGCTACTTCCTGACTAATGAGCAGATTGGCAACCGGTGTAAGTATTTTGGTCTGAATCAGACGCTTGAGTGGACGCGCACCGAACTGTGGATCATAACCTTCCTTGGCCAAATATTCATACACGGTCGGCAGCAATACGAGATCAATAGACTTTTCAGCCAAACGCTTGACCACCTGATCAACTTGGATCTTGACGATGTCCTTTATTGCCTCCGGCGAGAGAATATCGAAAATAATCGTATCATCAACACGATTCAAAAACTCCGGACGGAAATAATCTTTGAGTGAAGATAGTATTTTATTCTTGGCCTCAATATAGTTTTCCTTGTCTCGATTACCTGAAGTATGCGAGAAGCCAAGTTTCTCCATGCGATCAATATGTTGTGCGCCAATGTTCGAGGTCATGATGATGACAGTATTGCGGAAATTGACCACACGACCCTTTGAATCAGTGAGACGTCCGTTGTCCAGAACTTGCAGGAGTACGTTGAAAACTTCTGGATGAGCTTTTTCAATCTCATCAAAGAGAATGACGGCGTACGGACGGTGGCGAACCATCTCAGTGAGACCTCCCGCCTCGTCATAGCCAACATATCCTGGAGGCGCACCGATGAGTTTCGAGACGGAATGCTTTTCCATGAATTCAGACATGTCGACGCGAATGAGCGACTTTTCGTCATTGAACAAAAATTCTGCCACAGCTTTGGTAAGCTCAGTCTTTCCGACACCAGTCGGTCCAAGGAAGATAAACGAGCCGATCGGACGGTTCGGGTCAGCGATACCTGCGCGCGAACGGCGGATGGTATCTGAGATCTTCTTGACGGCTTCATCTTGTCCGACAATACGCTTCTTGAGCTCTTCATCCATGCGGGTCAACTTGTGTGCCTCAGACTCCAACATGCGCGAAACAGGAATACCCGTCCAACGAGCGACCACGCCAGCGATATCCTCGGCATTGATCTCTTCTTTGAGGATACGGCGGGACGACTGAAGTTTTTTGAGACGCTTGCTCTTTTGGTCAAGATCTTTTTCGAGCGCGGGGATAGTGCCATAGCGAATCTCCGCAGCCTTGGAAAGATCGGCACGCGCCTCAGCCATCTCGGCCTCCACGCGGAGTCCCTCGAGTTCTTTCTTGATGCGCTTGATGTCACCAATAGTTTCTTTTTCATTTGTCCATTTGAGCTCAAGCTCAGACGTACTTTCTTTGAGATCCGCGATCTCCTTTTCTATCTTGGCCATGCGTGCCTTGGCAACTTTGTCAGTCTCCTTCTTGAGAGCTTCGCGCTCTATTTCTAGACGCATAATCTTGCGGCGCGTCTCTTCCAATGCTGGTGGCATATTTTCGAGCGAAATGCGCAATGAAGAAGCGGCCTCATCTACGAGGTCGACAACTTTGTCTGGTAGGAATCGATCGGTGATGTAGCGGCTCGCCAAGGTTACAGCAGCGACAATCGCGTCATCAGTGATGCGAACGCCGTGGAACAGCTCATATTTTTCTTTGATGCCACGGAGAATAGCGATGGCATCTTCGACTGATGGTTCGTTGACGAACACCGGCTGGAAGCGACGGGTAAGCGCAGGATCTTTTTCGATATGTTTCTGATACTCCTTGAGTGTCGTAGCACCAATTGCGCGAAGTTCACCGCGTGCGAGTGCAGGTTTCATCATGTTTGAAGCATCCATTGAGCCTTCTGAGGCACCAGCACCAACAAGTGTGTGCATCTCGTCAATAAAGAGAATGATCTTGCCATCTGCTTTCTCAACTTCTTTCAAAATGTTTTTGAGACGCTCTTCGAACTCACCACGATACTTTGTACCGGCAATGAGCGAACCAAGATCGAGCGAGACCAATTCCTTGTCTTTGAGCGACTCAGGAATATCGCCTTGTGCCATACGAAGTGCCAAACCTTCAGCAATAGCGGTCTTTCCTACTCCCGCTTCACCAATGAGGATCGGGTTGTTTTTGGTACGACGTGAGAGGATCTGGATAATGCGCATGATCTCACTGTCGCGACCAATAACAGGATCGAGTTTGTTTTCTTTGGCAAGTTTGGTGAGTGAACGCGCGTACTTGTAGAGCGTGCGGAACTTTTTTGGCTCCGACTCCTGTGATGGCGGATTTTTCTTGAGCTCCTCGATGATCTTGATAACTGCATCACGCTCTATTTTGAAGCGGGACAGAATATCGCGAGCAACACATGGTACGTCGAATATGGATAGAAAAATGTGTTCGGTCGAAATAAACTCTTCCTTCATGGTTGAAACCACGCGGAGTGAGTTGTCGAGAATCTGTGCAAGATCAGGGGTCAGGTAGATCTGATAGGACGGGGAAAGGACGTTTGAGCCATCTGGCGACTCGATGTGTTCAAGAACAACGTCAGTGAGAACTGCGGTATCGACTTCCATTTTATCCAAAATCGAGGTTACCATGCTCTCTTCCTGGAGGATGAGGGCGCACAAAAGATGCACAGGATTGACATGGTTTTGGCCACGTTCTATGGCCAATTCATGGGCTCTGCGCAAGGCTTCTCGGGCTTTTGTAGTGAGTTTATTCAGAGGAGGCATACGGGGTTATAGTACTATGAAAATAGCCACAAGGTCAAATATGACCCTATTTACAAGTTAGCTGGAACTGGCGTCTAGATTTATTATTTACTTTGCTACCTTCACCGCTTCATCAAACTGGATCGAGAGTAGTCGTGATGCTCCATCAGAACCCATGGTAACTCCATACAAAACTCCAGCACGCGACATGGTCTCGCGGTTGTGTGTAATCAGAATCAACTGGGATTGTTTTGAAAGATTTTCAATCATATCTCCATACTTCTTTGAGTTCGCCTCATCAAGTGCCGCGTCAGTTTCATCAAGGATAATAAATGGTGGTGGATTGACTTGGGAGACAGCAAAAAGAAGTGCGATAGATGTCAGCGCTCGTTCACCACCAGAGAGCATCATCAAACCCTTCACTTTCTTGCGGGGCAGGCTGACATTAACCTCCAATCCTTCTGGACCCTCTTCAGTACCTGATTCTCCGGACATGTCGCCCTCCGTACTCCCTGCTCCGTACTCCGTACTTCCTGCACTCAACGCATCACTCAAATCTTCCACATCACTCTTCTTTCGGCGCTTCACTTCTTTGACCACGGTAAGCTCAGCTTTACCGCCACCAAACATCAATGAAAAATATTTCTGGAACTCCGTGTTTATTTTGAGAATGCCACTTTTGAATTCATAATCGATACGCACATCGAGATCAGCGATGAGGGCGAGCAATTCTTTCTTTGCCTTATCCAAATCCTCGAGCTCACGCGCCAAAAATGCATCACGCTCCTCGGTCTCTTTGTATTCCTTCATGACTTCCTGACCACCAGCAGCACCCGAGTCTTCGAGACGGATCTTGATCTTCTCGATCTGCTTGCGACACTGCTCCTGTGCCTCTCGAGTACGTTCGTGAACTTTCGGCAGATCATAGGTCACCGCATCCCTTCCTACCATGATGCCTGCCTCACCCAGTTCGCGCTTGAACGCTTCTTCTTCGTGCGAAATAGAATTGAGCGCCACAGTCAGATTGCCCACCACATGTCGAACTTCATTTTGACGCGCAATGATACGAAAGACATCCTTTTCCGCATCTCGATTTGTATCTTTTTCACGTTCGATAGTCTGCTTGAGTTCAGCATACTCCTGAACATATTTGGCTTCCTTTTCAGAAAAATCAGCCAGTTTCGACTCAAGATGAGAACGTTCCTTTGAAAGCTTCGTAATCTCTTGTTCCATATCACTGATCAGCGCAGAATCAGTATTGGAGCGATGGCGAGCCACAAAACCTTTCAGTGCCGCTATCACCTCATTGAATAGGCGCTTCACATCATCGATAGTTCCGAATGATTCAACTGTACGTATGACCTCTTCAACATCTTTGAGATAAACCGTACGAGACTCTTCACTCTTGAGGCGTGACTCTTCTTTTTCGATCGCCCTCTTGTTGGCTGAAATTTCACCTTCAATGCGACCGAGTTCGCGACCGATAGTATCTTTCTCCGCTCGCGTCTGTGCCAGTTTGCCTTCAAGTGCAATAACTTCATCACTCTTCCTATCTTTATTTTTTGAATCAACCAGTATTTTCTTGGCGCGCTCGAGTTCACGTTCCAACTCAACCAACTCTTTTTTGGGACCAGAAATCTCCGCGTTCATGCGGTCTTTTTCGGTACGTATATAAATATCCTCGTGCGCAAAATAGTCCTTGTACAACGCGACAAGTTCCCTGCGCATCTCTTCTGCTTTTTCTACCTTCTCAACCTGTTTCTTCAAAAAGCGTAAGTGTGGGGCAATCTCGCGTCGTAGTGATGCAACACGCTCCATGTTCTCATCGGTACGTTCGAGCTTGCGGATGCTTTCCAACTTCTTCCACTGATAGATCTTGAGACCGAGTGCATCCTCGATCATTTCGCGTCGCTCACGAATCGATGCGGAAAGGATACGATCTGCTTCTCCTTGGGAAATAATATGATGACCTGTCGCACCAATATGTGCAGTGGCGAGTAACTCAACAATATCTTTGAGACGAACCTGGGAACCATTCAGAAAATATTCATTGGTGTTATCGCGGTGGACGACACGCTCGATCGAGACCTCATCAAAGTCGATACCCTGGAATAGTTTCTGTGTATTATCAAAAACGAGTTTGACGCTGGCACGATTTGCCCTACTCGCCGCTGCCGGACCATCCCCACCACCGTTCCAGATCATGTCTTCTCCACGCTTGCCACGCAGAGACTTGATTGACTGTTCACCCAACACAAAACGAAAGGCTTCGGCAGTGTTCGATTTACCCGAGCCATTGGGACCCACCACACCGGTAATAGGAGTATTGAATGTCAAAGAAGCCTTCTTTGCGAAGGATTTGAAACCGGCGAGTTCGAGGCTCTTCAGATACATGGTATGCGCCTTCTATTATAGCGATAAGCGAGGATTTATAAAAGTTGGCTTTTAGGAAGCAGCCGCACATGTGTGCACATGACCGCCGTTTATTGACTAATTTGCAAAAAGTTGTAGTGTGACAACTAGGGTCCTTTGACATTTGCCAAGGACATATACAAAGGAATGCGGGAAACATAACAAACAACCTACGAGGTTAATATGCAAAGTAATAAGAAAAGCTGCGCAGTCCGCGTTGCGTGCCTGCTCATGGTACTATTCGCACTGGTCATCTGTCTCTTCATGAGCAGTGAAGTCGGGCTCGAGAATTTCATTGAACATCTCTGGCCAAACGGATATTTGTACGAGTGGTGGATCGTGGCGGCCGTGATTGTGATTTTTGCCGCCGGTACCATCTGGGCGTTCCGCCCATTATGGACGGAAAAACGACGTCGAAACGACCCGGTTTCACGTGTTTCGACATGTGCAATCATTGCGGTACTCTCATCCGCCATGGTCATGATGCCGGTATATGCGACCCCTTCGGCCGATGCTTCAGTCATAGATTACAGCTTCCAATATGAACTCTATGGGTACCTGCCCGAGGGTTTGCCCCTCAATGGGGTGGGCTCGCCCAGTGCCCTGCTCTATGGGCCGACCGATGAACATAATCTGACTGTTGTATGTGCCGTCGTAGTGGTCGTGACGGTAACGGTCGTTGCCGGAGTCGCCTATGTGACCTACAAGATTATCAAAGCCTGCGATGGCATCAGCAAGAAAAAGAAGAAGCAGTTGGAGGACAACGATCCTGATGGGGGCACAAACACATCATCTACGGTCTCGGCATCATTTGTCATTGGATATGTCCCGCCAACGACAGCCGACAATGCCAACTGCGACTGCGCACAGCCGCCATTCAATTTCAACTTTGGTGGCGCATCCGCAGTCGCGACGAATCTCTCAGCATACGTCCCTGACCAAGAAAAGGCAGCAGATCTCGACTCATATTTGACACGGAAAGGGCTTTCAACAAACCGGGTTGGTAGCAGTTTCTCCATAGGCAATCAGACGGTAGATTCTCTGGCAGGCCTACCGGTTCAAGTTGCTTACCACAACGGAGTCATCGTCGTATCAATTGATGGCAAAACAAACACTGCTACAACCACAATTGAATACTCGAGTGACCTCACAAGCTGGCGCACACTCGGCGCCATATCAGTACCTGTCGGAACTCGTATCAACGTCGGCGATAGCGTTACTGACAGATCCGGTCCGCAAGGATTCTGGCGAGTACGCTGACCCATTGGGCATGCACACCTTGAGTACTTGGCAAAAATTGGGTAGAGGACGGCTGTCGCGAGGCGGCCGTCCCTTTTATTAATTACCACCCCTTCACCTCCAGAGCCTTCTCAGCCGCTTGCTGTTCCGCCTCTTGTTTGGACTGCCCCGTCCCAGAAGCAACTTGGACATCCTTGAGAAAAACCCCCAGAGTAAACTTTTTATCATGGTCCGGCCCAACTTCCTTGAGTGTCTTATAGGACGGCGTCACTCCTTCTTTTTCTTGTGCTTTCTCCTGAAAACGGCTTTTGGCATCTATCCACAATTTTTTGCTTATAATCTCCTCAATATCGATAACCTCGAGCACTCGCTCTGAAATAAAATTTGCGGCAGCATTGTATCCTTGATCCATATAGATAGCGCCGATAACTGCCTCCACGGCATTGGCGAGAATGATCGAACGCGCACGGCCCGTGTCCTTGGCTTCACCTTTTGAGAGTAAAATGAACTGATTGAGTCCTAGATGTTCAGCAACCTTGATCAAACTCATCGTATTTACTATTGCAGATCGGAATGCTGTAAGCTCGCCTTCCTGCTTTTTTGGATATTTGCGGAAGAGATAGCTGGTGACCACCAATTCCAACACCGCGTCACCGAGAAATTCGAGACGTTCGTTGTGCTCCAAGCCTGCGCCTTTATTTTCATTTAAAAAGGAACGGTGCGTGCACGCAGTCCGGAGTGTGGTGATATCGCGGAATTCCACCCCGATTTTTTTTGCTAATTTTTCTATTGTTTCAATCATGGGATGAAAACACTCTCACTTTCTATTTTCCCTCACTGACAATCTGAACGGCTTTGGTAACAATCGGTAGAATATCGTTATAAAAATTGAGTTCGAGGATATCGGCAAGCTTGAACCATTTTGCATCATCAAGGCCTGGCTTCTTTGCCAACTGCAGTTCCGTAAACTTCGACTCTGCGAGATAATAATGAACCTGTTTGCGAATCTTGCCAATTTCAGGATCGTTGGCAATGTATTCATTCTGACCGAGATCAGCAATAATCTTCACATCCAAACCAATCTCTTCTTTCACCTTGTTGATAGTCCCCTGATCAGGCTCAATGCCTTCGGGAATCTTTCCTTTCGACAACGTCCAGTGACCAAACACATCATGAACAAAGGCGAAATAGACTTGGTCACCATCCCATCCGTAGACAACTGCGCCACCAAGATGCTGGATTGGCATCTGTTCGTACGGCACATCAACTTTCTTTTTCTTTGCAGGCTGTGCATCCTTGCCCGGTTCACCGAGCTCCTTGTAGACAGCACCGAGCACACCGTTGACAAAGCGACCACTGGTCTCACCGCCAAATGTTTTGGCGAGCTCGATAGATTCGTTGATAGCGACTTTTGCAGGAACTTCTGAACGATCTGAGAAAAGAAGCTCGTAGAGTCCGAGGCGTAGTACATTGCGATCTACGGGAGAAATCTTGTCGAGTGGCCAATCTGGCGCAGCCTTGGTAATGATGTCGTTGAGATCTTGTTTCTTCGCCAAAATACCCTTCAACAGAACCTCCATGAAGGAAATATCAGTTACGCCTGGAGCAAACTCCTTTGCATTGCGTGCGACAATAGTACTCGCGGTCTCATCATGTTGACCACGAGCATCCCACTCGAAGAGGGACTGTAAGACGACTGAACGTGATAAGTGTCTATTGGCCATGATTTAGATAAAGAACAATTGTATGTACGCTATAGATTTATGATTCAAGATTTAATCCTATATGTATAATAGCTTAAACCCTCAATCTTATACCCAGACTCTCAAGTATCAGCGAACCGAACTATTTCTTGGTAGCCTCTGCCTTTTTTGCTTTCTTCGCAACCTTGGCTGCAAGATTGAGGACCTTGCGACCATTATACCATCCACAGTTCATGCAGAGAGTATGGCTCTTGTGAGCAACACCACAGTTTCCGCACTTTGAAACACGCCCTGCAGTGAGTGCGTGATGTGAACGGCGGTTGCCGGTGTGACTCCTTGTTGAACGCATGCGTACTACCATGGAAAAGAGTATGACATATTCATAGATTTTTCGCAAATTAATCACTCATCCATGCAGGCTTCAGACATAATTTGCCAATCTGCGTCAAATGCGGTACATTGTTTTGGCAACGCGTGTAAGTATTTCGCCAACGCGCGCTTGAATTCTTTATCTGTCACGCTTTGCGCCCATATATACATATAGGCGCTTCGCTCGAATGTGATGCGAGTGTAGGAACACTCGCGCCACATTCTCACTCGCGCCCATAGCTCAGTTGGTAGAGCAGATCCCTCTTAAGGATAAGGTCGTAGGTTCGATCCCTACTGGGCGCACAATACAAGGACATATAATCAGACAGTCCACAATCCCCATCTTGACATGGTTATATACTCATGCTACTTTTCGAAATGGATTTCATACACTGAATTCGACTCCCCAAAACCCCAACCCCCGTTTGAACTAATGAAAGACAAAATTCTCGTACTCGGCTCCACTAACATTGGCCGTGTAATCGAATCCGCTCTTGGCACCACTTTTGGAGTCACCACACTCCCCATCAACAATGGCTTCGACGGTATGCAGGCACGACACATGTTGCTGTCTGAACCGAACATCAGAAAAGTGTTTGTTGTGCCCAACAACGGACAATTGTGTGACGGTCTCAAGACGGTTATCGCCGACGCGCAAAAACGCCGCAAGCCCTGCACCGTCCTTGCTGATGCAGGTTGTAGTGCATCAGGATCACTTCGGGATCAATCCGAACGTGTTGGCGCCAACTTCGTGAGCGGTGACATCGACCGGGAAACTATCGTCGCGCTCGCCACATCGTCAGTTGCTCAGGCATCTCATTTGCCCCATGTGACACATTAGCCGGTCTCACACACTGCACAGTTTTATTGTTCTTTATGATTGGATAGGTAGACCAAGGCTCGCCAGGCACATGTCAGGCGGGTTTTTTATTTGTATATAAAGACTTGACTATATTATATATGTGAAGTAAAAATACAACTGAATTTAATGATAGTCATGGAGTTCACAACCGAAAGGCACACATGAATCCCCAGCACCCCACGGAGCTTCATGTTGGAGCTCCGTACATGGATATTATCCCGACCGCTGATGGAGGGTTTCTCTTCACTTGGTCGGGACCGCATCTGTATCAAGAAGTTTTCTTGAGCATGCACACAACGTTCCTGCAATGCGAACGAGGAATGTTCATCAGACTCAGCACACCAGCTTCACAGGGTACTATCCGTATTGATCGAACCCTGTCCAAGCTTGTTGCACAATACGGCACCATTGAAATGCTCCACATTACCGTCATTGCAGGAGCAACGGTTGCGAATATATCAATGTTCTACCAGAACCTTGATCGTTACCGTGCGCATTTGTTTACCTACGAAATGGCTGGCCTCAAGCAGCGTATGGGTGAACAGGCACGCGTGTTTTACGAAACCTACCTTGAACCTCCAAAAGTTAAGACCGCAACAACGGTAACTACTAATGGACACGGTGATACTCGAGCGTCTCTCATGAGGTGCCTTTTGGCCAACATGGCATTCATCGGGATACTTCTCGGCTGGTCGTTGCGAAACCATCACTTACTAAAGCAGCCCGAACAACGAAAGCGAGCACTCCGCAGAGTTGCTCGATTACGGCGATCTCGCAAGAAGCCAACATCAGCCGCAAAACTAGGCAAACTGGTGGCTTCTCGACGAAAAGCTCTTCGCAAAAAAACACCTCAAAAACGTCGTCCGCTACTCGCTATGCGTACCACATAAGCAGACCCTCCACCGAGGGTCTTTTTTATACTTGACAGAATACTTTAAATATGCTAGTATATAACAAAAGTTTAACATTGCTGTTTGAATCTCTATACAAACCGTAGAGAGACAGCAACATTCATATGGCAGTAATGCCACGTTGAGTGCAACCCGCACATTCGGAGCCACATACCATGAAAAAGATCCAACCGGCCGGAAAGGCCGAAACCAAACCCACTCGCCGCAGTCGCAAAGTAGTTGCAAAGGCATCCTCGACCCGTCGTCCCTCGAAAGAAAAAACGGAAAAAACGACGCCAGAGTTCCCTGCTTACGACGAAGATGCGTGGAAGTGGATGGCGGAGCAGTCAATCCCTGGAGCTTACTCGCCGATTATGTACATCGGCGTGGAAGTTTCCCACCAGATCTCGGCAATTCTCGGTCGTCCGATGACGCTCGAGGAAGCCCAGTACTTGGTGAAGATTGATGGCGACTTCGTTAAATGCGCCTATACGGGAACTGAGTTCCAGCCCGTCGAGTACGTCTTCCGGGTCCCCCCGGGACTCAAGGATAAGCTCGCCGCAGGGGCAAAGTTGACAGAAGTCGAACTCGTAACTGGGGGCGCCTTCTACTTCAACAAAGGCAAGGGTGAAATGATGCCGTTGAGCGGGTCGGTCTTCGAGTATGATCGCCGAGCGCAAGCCTACCGCTGGTGCATGTCCAGTCCGCTGGTCATTGCCGCCAACGAGGCACGAAAGATTACCGGCCACATGAAGTGGGGCGCGCCCTCACATCAGATCAGCAAAATCATGAATGCACGGCAGGAAAACCGTGAGCGTCATGAAAAGATTGCCGGACTGATGAATGAGGTGTTTGCACCTCGCCGCGACAGCCGCTTCGGCATCGGGAAGGAAGCCAAGGGAGAGCTGGGCAAGCTCAAGCTCCGTCATCGTAATGGTCGCCGGCAACGGCACCATGAAGTCACGGAGGACTAAACGCTTCGAAACCTTGTGAATTAAGGTACAAATAGAATAACCCAGCTCCAGATGAATCACCGTCTGGAGCTAAACCTTTTATACTGAAGAACCTATATTCTTAGCCCTCCTTTTTATATAAATATTTTATGATAATAGGCTTGACAAACCTATTGAATATGTTATAATTGTAAACGTACCTGAAGACTTGATTGAAACGACTTTTGAAAACAAACCCTTGCCTGAAGACTTAGAGCTTTAGGCAGCATCCCAGAAAGAAAAAACATGAAACGCACGAAGCCCGCAGCAACGCTTCCCCCTCCTGCCGCAACGAGCCAAGCCCCGATCACGGCGGCAGCTCGGAAAGCAAAGGGGAACAGTCCTGCAAAGCCGGCTGCCGGCCACAAGCCGACAACTGGTTCGAACCGACCCACTCCCCAGCCCAAAGCTGGAGCGGCCACCACCAAGACTACCGTCAAGGTCAGTACGACCTCGACTACAGGTCCCGGTAAAGGTGGTGGCAAGAAGCCGGCGGCTCGCAAGACCGCCACAACTTCTACTGCGCGCACGCGTCCGGTCAAACCCGGAACGCCGTCGCCGACCGCACCGAAAACCCCGACTAACCAGCCCGCCAAACAGCCTGCCAAAAAAGCTCGCAATTGGAGCTGGCTCTGGTGGATCTTGATTGCGGTGGCAGTCGCTGGCCTGGTGTTGTTTGTCTTGTCGAAGGTGTTCGGCCCCAAAGCCGCGACTCTTCCCAAGGCAGTGGTGGCGCCCGCCATCAGCAACAGCATCCCGGCGATCACGCCCACCAACACGGTTGGTGCGGTAAGCAATGCCGTGAGCGCGGCAGCAACAAATATCGCTCCTTCGCTGGCGCCATCCGCGCCGACGAACGTCCCCGCCGCCGTCCCTATCGCGATGAAGATCGAAGGGGATGGAAACAACGGCAACACGATGTTGGTGAATTATGGAACAGTCCATGTCACCGAGACCGTGGGCAACGCTTGGGCAAGCGTTGACGGTGGGCCGACAGCGGCATACCGTGGTCACCCCGCCCCAGTGGCTGCAGCGCCGCAAGGAACCTGGTTCCCTGCTGGCTGCCTCACCTGGATGTCCGTCGAGGTCCCGCCCAACGAGCGGAACAAGGACACATACACTGTCGAGGTCAAGGTCGACCAAAAGCAGTGCATCAAAGTCCCTGTACCACCGCCGGGCTGGAAGATGTTCTACTCCTATCAGGCAAACGGGCCTCTGGAGAAGTTCATTGACGGAAAGCCAGTCGCGGACGGAAACCTCCCGTCAGGTGAAGTTGGGTTCTTTGGAGGACCCACGTGCACTGAGTGCACCCTGAAGATCAGCTTCAGGCACCTCATCAAAAACTGATCCTTGTTCGATTCAAAGCGCGCGGAATGGCAACATTCCGCGCGTCTTCTTTTATATACAAATATACGGCTCAACTGGAGGCTATTTTAGTGAGTAAATCATTGACATTTGGTACATAATGTGATACAATTGATACATATAACACTGGTGCGTGTGCGGCACTAATGAAACTTGAAAAGGAATTCAAACCAACGTCATGAGCGCACAACATGACCTTATGGTACGAAAATTATGAAAAAAGAAGCTGAAGAAAAGCTGGTGGCAACACCAGTTCCCTATCGTCGTACATTGGCGAGGAAGTTGTTTGTCTTGACCGGTAACCTGGTCATGATCGCATACTTCATCGTCTTGTCCGCGTGGGGACTCGAGTACATCACACCGTTTGCTTTTGGAGCATGCGTCTTGCTGATGTGCTACATCTCTGTCATCCTGATGTTTTTCGTCAAAGGATACATGATGTTCATCGCCCCGGTGCGCGAATTATGCGCCGGAGTTCTAACCAATCTGTTCTTTGGCCGTAAGGCACCAAAGACAGATGTTGAAAGCCTGAGTCTCGATTCGATACCATCGATCGAGGAAGTAGGCTGGGGAGTATGGAACTGGAAGTTCCCTTGGCAGTCTGTAACGTACGTTGACCTCAAACGCCACATCCCTGTCGGCGGAACAGAAGGAATTGGGTACACGAAAGACCAAGTGGAAACACCGTTCATGTGGAAAGGCTCCGTAAGGGTTCCACAGGGATACTGTGGGACACTAGTGCGTATTGGGGACGAGGCCGCCATTAGAATGGCTGAAGCATTGACTGACGCCGCAGTTGCGGAAATGATCAACAAGGTCAAGTACAAGCAGCTTCCCTCCAAGCAGACTCATCTTGCATACAGCCTCCGGGAATACTACGAGGGGGATGGCAACATGAGCGCACGAGAAGCGGGGATCGGTCTCGCTATCGAGAAACTGGTACTCAAGTACGCCAAGCGTAGCAAGCGCGTACAAGATGCCGCTGAACTTGAAGTTCAGGCTGATAGCGTGAACGCATCAGCGGAGCGACTCATGCTCCTAGACCAAGATACACCTCCTGAACGGCGGATGACTGGCAAAGAAGCAGTCGATCGCGTCCTCACCCTCGCAGGCCAAGGAAACTTGCGCGTTTATGAGGGCCTCAAAGGTGCCGAACCTCTGATCGAGCTGGAGGATGGTCCAAGAAACAAGAAAGGTGGAAAGGATTGATTATGGCCGACGAGAAAAAAAATGGATTCATTATTGATGCCGCCATCGGCGGTATCAACCTCGAACCAGATTCGAAGCTGAAGTGGTATGTTCGCGCAATTGCTGGCAAACCACAACAGATCGGTCTCGGTGTACTGTTCCTGCTCATTGTCATCACGGTGTGGTACTTCCGCACGTTCGGCCTAGCCGGACTACTGAAGAACTACGACCGTTGGCACACGGGCAACAACGAGCCCTTGTCTTCACGGCAGGCATCCGTACCTACCATTACCATAACCAAGGGTGTGTGGAGTGAAAAAGTTGACTCATCGGGCCGTTCACTCGATGAACTTAACATCACTCCGCCGGTACGGCGGGCAGTCATGGTGAACGGAGATCCGAACAGGATCTATCACCTCACAGCACAAAATGACACGACCAACCTCGGCAATGACGTAAAGTCGTGGCAGTGGATGATTGAGCCGGATGAATCCGTCTCTGTCGCCACGGTCGAATACCGACTATCACGATAGGACGTGACCAAGCAACTGGCCTGGAAGGTAACACTTCCAGGCCGGCTTTTTTTATACACTTTTTATTATAAAGAAAATAAATGCTAACCCTATACACTATTGACCGTATTCGCAACCAGATTGATGATGCCCCATGCAGAGAGCATAATAAACATACCGATAAGACCTCCCCACATGCTCTTCTTGCCACGATCATGCGCTTCCCCACCCGGCTCACCCCAAATCACTTGGAATACACCGTAGACAAAAACTACGACTGCAACTGCGAACATAAGTGTGATAACCGGATTGACAATATTATCAATTATTGGATTGACTACCTTGCCAACTGCATTAGCATCAATCTCGGCATGCGCCACCTTGAGAAACGGTAACATAATCTATGGGATTATGGAGTAATCTGTCGAGGATAGTTGATCTGTGGGAACTGGCTCGTCGGAGCATTCGTATCAGTACGGAATGTGTTGGTCAGGATTCGTACAAGGCCCCAGATAGAAAGGATAACGAAAAGACCGACAATGCCCCACAAAATACCCTTGCCAATCTCTTTGCGTGCATCGGCATTTTCGCCAGCCATGATGTATCGAACTGCCAAAATGATGATGTAGATGACAGCGACCGCAATGAGAATCTCAATGACGACGTTGCCGATGTTGGTGAGCTTATAGGTCAGTGAATTGACATCCGTAATAGCCTGAGCCGAAGCGATAGCTGGTGTCAATACTGCGAGAGTTGCTAATATTTTCTTCATGATAATTGTTTAACTATGATTAATGTTGCTGATAATTATACCTCGTATCTTAGAACATGGAAAGTTGACCTGTGGACTAATACCATTCTACGGCTCCTGGCCTCGTGGATTGTTAAGCTCGCCATCTAGTTGAGTTGCAGAAGTCGGGTTATACTCATGACCATATGGATCGAAAGATCCCGTCGGAGAAACGTTCGAGCCACTTCCATTCCCAGGAGTTGTCGGTCCACTTCCGGCCCCATTGAATGTTGGTGTAGTTGGACCACTTCCTGCTCCATTGAATGAAGGAGTAGTTGGGCCACTTCCGGAACCACCAGCACTTCCTCCAGGGAAGATGTTCTTAAATGATGTCCATGACGCTGGCTGGTTTGATTCGTTCTGAAGACCAAAGGTGTTTTGAAGAATATTGACCAATCCCCAGAAAGACAAAACAACAAAAAAACCTATAAGGCTATACATTACGTATTGACCAGCATTCTTTCTATCTTCGTTCGGCTTGATGAAATATTGGATGATATACCATACGAATATAACAACAGCCAATCCAATGAGAAGAACGAGGAACTGGTTGAGGTAGCTGATAATGAGGTCAATAATGTAAGCCAGATTCTTTCCTGCGGCAAAGGTGATGGCAGGTGTCAGAAGTGCTATGGCCGTTACGATATGGATCGAAAGATTTTTTTTCATATTAATGTATAAAATAATAATTACTTGGTGAGTGCTCCTCGAACAGTATTGATAGTGTTCGGGTCGACACCAGACGAAGCCAGTGTATTTATAACCACCTCAACAATCACTCGAGCACCAATAACGACCGCCACGCCGATAACAATCCAAAACAACCACTCTTTGAGCTCCTTCATCTTCGATGCGTCTCCTCGGGCCAAGATGAACTGCAAACCAACCCAGACCAAGAGTAGTACGGCAATGATGATAACCACGTAGCTAAATATCTCAACGAAATTCTGGACGAGGCCTGAAATAGAATCTACCTTGAGGGGGTTTGAGAGAGTAAAAGTACGAGGCGTATCTGATGACGTTGCCCCAAGCAACAGTGATGGTATGCCCATAAATCCGACTATGGCGGCAGCGACCTTTGTGTACTTGGTTTGTAGAAAATAATTCATGAAAAGTTCTATTTATGGACTACCTAGCAATGACTTGAACGCAGGATTACTGCTCAACCAACTCAACACTTGATATACGATAAACCACGCCGACAGCATAATTATAAACCCAATGAACACTTTGGGAAAGATGGACTTTGCCTTACTAATGTTCTTTTCCTTGCCACTTATCATCAAACCTCCTGCATAACTGAACATTAGAATAGCTACCAATACACCCACAACCATCATGATATTGATGAGGTGCTGGATGAGGAGCATCACCGCATTGAAGTCACAAGGCACATAGGAGCGACCGCCAAGATCGGCTTCTGCCTTTTTGATCAGATCAGCGTTCGGTAGAGTTGGCCCATCGCACACTGCTATTTTGAACGCTGAACTACTTGGATTTGTCGAAGGCTCAGTGAGAGGGGTCTGCATCGTCTGCGTAGGAACTGCAGTAGGAGGTGGGGGTGGCGGATTTGCAGGCGCAGGAGTCTGAGCATAACTTATATAGACTGGAGCTATAGTAAGTGCGGACAGAACTATAAATTGAGCAAATGTTTTCATGGAGTAATTACTGCAATGCTTGTCTCAATATAATATCATACTCGTCACCGGCATCTTGGATGGCTTGGTACCTACTCTTTGCTCCACTCGTAATATCCGCGATCATATTGCCAAAAATATCGCGCGACTTTGTAGGATCGGCATCAAGCCAGGTCTTTGCGGTCAATGCGGCTTCATTGAATATGGTTATATAAGGATCACTTGAACCTTGAGCGATGACATCACGGCGTACCGTTGGAAGATACATGGTCTTGTTGAGTTCAGAGAGTATTGAAGGATCGGTCAAATATGAAATGACCTGGAAGACGGCCGTGGCGTTAGGAGAACTTCGTACAATAGAAAATGCATTCATGCGAGCATACCCTGCCTTTATACCTCCGGTGCGAATCTGCGGCAGCGGTGCTACATCAAAATTGAGGTTGGGATTTTTTGTTTGGATATCCTTGAGTTCGGAGGCAAAACCAAAGTACGTCGCCAAGCTTCCAGCCAGAAAAGCTGACTTGGAGGCAGGCATGCCTCTGTTCCACGAATAATCTGGGCTTGCTGGATCTACAAACTGGGTAAAGAAATCGACCGCAGGCGTAGGGTCAGCACCTCGAGATGTTTTGAGCGTGCTCTGGATAAATCCGTCTTTATCAGTGCGCGTAATCGGATTGCCCGCTTGGAGAATAAGAGAAGCCAAGATCTCTCGTGCATTGCTGACATTGGTAAAATCACCGAGTGCAATCGCCGACTTGCGGATATTTCCATTTGTATCCTTTGTAGTGAGTTTTGCGTTAAGTCCGGTAAATTCGTCCCAATATTTCGGGTACGCTGCAATACCGGCAGCATTGAACATGTCACGATTCCAATACATAACCAGAGGATCGACAGTAAATGGTATAGCGATGATTCCCGCTGAATTGAGATAAATCGTCCCTTCCTCGATGAAACTGTCAATAAAGGTGCGCTGTGGTAGTGCGGTAAATGGGATAGCTGCCAGCTTGTCGTAATGTGGTAGCAACATGTCCGCAGATATGAGGACACCATCCGGACCCTGCCCACGAGCAAGCGCTGCGACAAACTCCTGCGAAAATGTTGCGGCCGACTTTTGAACATATCTCACGGTAATAGGTTGCGAGAGTACCGTATTGACCTTGGCTACATAATTGTTGAATGTATCTGCAGGGAATGTACCCCAGAATGTAACTGCGGGAATCGTCGTGCTCGCCGAATTTCCCTTGTACATAGCAAAGGCCGCCACTCCAGCAACAAGAAATATTACGAAGAGTACGAGCGTGATAACTTGGAATTTGGTAATTTTCATATCAGTTTCGTGTAAATACAAGACCATAATGATGATCCCCTGCACCAAACGAATCTTCCAACTTAAAACCATTTTTTTCGAACAGCATCTGGGCCTTCATGGCGGGAACCAATTGTTTTGGACTTAATGCACTGACTTCACTCCAGTCGATGACCATGACCTTACCGCCCAGTTTGAGAATACGCTTTATCTCCAAACAAAAATCATCAGGTTTTTCAATCTGAAATAACACGTTAGAAGCGATGACACGGTCAGCAATAGCCTCGCGGAGCTTGGTGCCACCAATCTTTTCTGCATTGCCCCAGACAACTTCAATATTTCGCACACCCTGTGTCGAAGCATTTGAGCGTAGGCGTTCGAGGAGATTTTTCTGCACATCTACTGCATACACACGCCCACTGGAGCCGACTTTTTTGGCAGCCTCAATACTGTAGAATCCGGAGCCTGCGCCCAAATCGACTACCTTCTGCCCGTCAGTAAGGCCAAATTTTGCAAGATTAGCTGCAGGATCAGAGAACATGGGTTAATTATACCCTATTGACGAGTGGCCAAGAAATGGGGTTTGGGGACAAATAGCTACAATTACTTTGTTAGAAGCGAAGATGGGATCGGTGTAAGGGATTCGAAGCTTACAGCTTCGGTACAGGTTTCGTATTTTTTCGGAGCACAGCTCCTCAAAAATATACTCAACCTCTTCGAATCCCTCACGCAAAGCACGCAGGTGCTTTGCCACTCTCCGTCATTCGCTCGTTTCACTCGCTCAGTGCGGAGGGTGAGGGATTCGAACCCTCGATACCTTGCGGTATACACGCTTTCCAAGCGTGCGCACTAGACCACTATGCGAACCCTCCAAATGCAAGAGATTGGTACTAAAGAAATATAGCAGGGAAAATGCATTAACACCAAACTTTTTTCTCGTATCCCTAATCTCCAATTACTAATCTCTGCCCCCTACCACCTACCGCTGGCTCCGCCGCCGCCCGAACTCCCCCCTCCAAATCCACCGAAACCTCCGCCGCCGCCACCGTACCCACCAAATCCCCCACCGAATCCACCAAAAAGACCTGGGCCTCGACCGCCAGATGACCTTTGAGAAAATATAAAATCGAACAACAGTCCAAACACAGCAAGAGCGATAATTGAAATAATGCCCGTGTACATAAAACCGGCAAACAATCCGATAACAACACCAGCAATCGCGCCAACAAGACCGCCAAGCCACCACGAGGCAGTGCGGCGGAACTCCCACAACAGAAAATTGATCCCAACAAAAAATAGAATCTGTACCGGACCTTTGAATAGCAGCCCCTCAATACCTGTAAGTTCAGACGGACTATGCTGCGTCGCCTGGCCAACAACATCATCAGGTGCGCCGAGAATCGGTACAAGCGAGTCGACTGCGTCTGACAATCCTTGAGCATAATTACCCTGTGCAAAAGCTGGGGCTATATCGTTTCGAATAATTTCGTCTGCCTGCAAATCGGTAAGCGCTGATTCGGCACCATACCCTGTTTCTATCTTAACTTCACGCTCCTTGAGTGCAACGAGAAATAATATGCCCGTATCATACTGGGCATCACCTATCTTCCATTCTTCAAAAAGTTTGAGAGCGTAATGTTCGATAGTATCTCCTGCGAGTGTGGGTATGATCGCGACTGTTACCTCATAGCCCGGGCCATCGCGATATATGGCATCAAGTTTCGCTTCAATATCTTTTTTTTCTTCTCCTCGTAGAACGCCAGCAAAATCATTTATAAAGCCAGTAGGACGCCCAGGATTGGTGTACGCAAAAACACTGACAGGAATAAACAGTCCGATACACATCATGATCAAGGTCTTTTTCATCGAGATAGATGCACGAGCTCTGCACAGATTACTGGAGATTGACCTTAGGTGCAGTTGCCGCGCCAGCCGCTGCTTCAAAATAGCTTATCGGATCAAATCCGAATAGTGACGCAATCACCGAACGTGGGAATTGCTTGATACCAAGTTGGTACGCTTTGACCGCCTCATTGAAACGACCGCGTTCAGCATTGATACGATTTTCTGTGCCTTCAAGTTGAACCATCAGATCGCGTACAGTCGCTGAAGACGTGAGGGTTGGATAATTTTCCATAACTACCAAGAGCCTACTCAATGAAGACTCGAGCTCCCCTGCTGCTACAGCCTTTTCAGAAACCGTCTGCGCACCTGAGTATCGAGTACGAGCATCTGCAATAGCGGTAAAAATAGTCTGCTCTTGTTTCATTGATCCCTTGACCGACTCGACCAGATTTGGGATAAGGTCGAGACGTCGCTGATAGTCAGCTTCAACCTGATGCCATTGCGCAGTAGTTGATTCGCGGAGCGTGACCAACCCATTGTATGATGACCAGCCATAGAGAACTACAAGAATGATAATAACCAAGATAACAATAAATGTTTTTTTCATATTGATGTAATACGGTACAGATTATTCGAAATAATAATAGTGCTCACAGGTAATCTCTATTACCACCCGCCTCCACCGCCTCCGCCACCGCCGCCACCTGAAAATCCGCCACCGCCGCTGCCACCCATACCGCCACCCGGCATTGATGTCATGCTCGTGCTCGCCATACTATTGAAACCAGAAAGATTGCTGTAGAGCAACATGGAGTTAAAGTGTCCACCCACTGGATATCCTTCATACCATGATGGAGGATTGACATATATGTCTGCAAATTCTTTTGACCATGCACTGGCAACGCCAAGCACCATGGCATACGGCAACAATTTCTCAAAAATTTCAGGTCTCTTTTCAGGTGCATTATGAAAATTGAGTCGATCTTTCTCCGCAATCTGTAGATAATCCTTGAGGCCCAGAATGTATTCTTTTGCCGCCACACCTTTGATTGTTTTGGCTGGCATGAGACTGTGAAATACGGCCCCAATAATTATCGACAAAATAACCGATGCAATTATGGGAACAGGGCTTATGCTCACGGCGACAGCACTAAACACTGAGTCAATAAGGTGATATACAATAATCCCTCCCCACAAAAGTATAAAAAACGACGAAGAGATCGCCTTCGCAGCCCCAGAGCTTTCGATCTTCAAGTTACTATAGTATTGCTTATCGAGAAGTGTCTGAAGAGCACTCTTCGTGATAATCGGGACTCGGGTGTAGAACGAATTCTTCAAATCCGACAGTTTTATTTTTTCTCCAGGTCCGGCATTGAGTGCAAACACATGATTGAGGAGTGTCTTATCAAATTCGTTTGGCAAGTCATCATATCTCCTGAGTAATTCGAGCTCATAGTCGGTATTTTTTATAAACCCAAGAATCTTGTTATCGACGTATTTGATCTTGAGATACCCCTTGGTGGCAAGATAAATAATTTCAGAAGAAATGTCAGCCGAGGTAACGCCCTGATTGACGATGCCAGCGACTTCCATCGGCGTCAAACCATCTGGCACGTCATACTGTGGCACAATCACGCCCGTACCCTTGGGATCGCGTCCTTTCTTGTACCACTTCCTAAACATCACAATAAACGTAATCAGCGGTAGCAAAATAATGATAAGCCACGTGATGTATTTTCCGATGTTGTCAAAAAAATCATCAAGGGCTGAATACGGCACTACAATACCCTTTTGAAACCCGACAGCTGCAGTCAGTCCTTCTCCCGAACGCAGTTCATGAGAGACCCCGAATGCAAGATCACCTTGTTTTGAGAAATCAACTTCGCATACCCCTTTGCTTCCCTGGGGACCGGAGTAGCATGAAGATTGTTGAGCAACCGCACCAAGAGGCAACTCAAATTTGACCTGAGCTTTGTATATCGGGATTTCCCAATCGTTGCCAGTCACATTCCAATAAATCTCATCGATATCTTTGAGTTGTGCAACGGCACTGGTGGCCTTGTACTTGATAACGTAAGTCCGCTGACCTATAAAGGTAACATTCGCATCTCCGATCCTGATACGTACATTTCCATTTGCGGACTGACGTACCCAGGTCACAGGATTTCCCTGCATATCAGTTACCGAAATATCCGTAATCGACATAGAGCGATTTTCGGACGAAACTGGCCTGATATCGCGATAGATACCATGATGCGCAGACGGACCAGTGTCATAATCAATAACCTCGCGAACAGAAACTGAATTGTCGGTATTGACTGAAACTATCGACTGAAAGAGTGTAACCGCTTGCTCATGTGTCGCGAGTGACGGAATTGTCTGCGCATGCGCAACGCCGGCCATGGCCCCAAAGAAGGCCAAGCCGGCAAGAATAAGTACGCGTATGCGCTTCATGTCTATACTAGAATTTAACCTCAACAGGATTCTTTGCCGCAGCATCAGCGGCATCAAGCTGGAAGAATTCCATAGCAGTAAAGTGGAATGTTGAAGCAATGATGTTACCAGGAAACACCTGAATAGCGGTGTTGAGTTCACGAACATTGCCGTTGTAATAGCGGCGAGATGCCTGGATCTTGTCCTCAGTCTCAGTCAATTCGGCCTGAAGGGAGAGGAAATTTTGATTTGCCTTGAGCTCTGGGTACGCCTCCGCGATTGCAAAGACGGATTTGAGGGCGCTTGCCAAGCCGAGTTCTGCTGCACCTTTTTGGACAGGACCCTGTGCGCCCATAGCGGCCGCACGCGCCTTGGTCACATTTTCGAATGCCTGGCTTTCATGCGTTGCATATCCTTTGACGGTCGCGACGAGATTGGGAATGAGGTCATATCGACGCTTGAGTTGGACATCAATATCTGACCATGCCTCCTTGGTACGGTTTACCATCGACACCAAACGGTTGTACGAGACGATGGCCCACAAGACGATCACTATGACTACTATGAGTAGTATTGTCATTGAGGAGATGAGTTAGAAGTGTTGATAATGCGAACGATGCGGAGCTTATTTCTTTGGAGCCTTTGTCTCATCAATACCTTGCGCTGTCGTGACGTATCCGAACGACTTGACCATATCGGTAAATGCTGTGTCTGAGCTTGCGACAATAGCCTTGTTGTTGTTTTGAGCCTGAGTAATGTTTGAACCAGTAAGACCCTTGCTTGCAGGATCAAGTGTGATAGATGAGAACGCGAACATATAGCAAATCGTGTCTTTCTGGAGCGAGTACATATGATTGAAGTATCCACGACCCTGAACAGTGTTCGACATAGTAATAGTGCTGAAATTTAGAGCACCGACTTTGACGGTATCACGGTTCTTGACTGTGGTGACTGGTGGAAACGCACACTTGCCTGAAGTCACTACGATATCAGCCTGGAGCTTGGCGACAGTTGAAACCTGAGCCTTGTCGATCGGCATGATAAATGAGACACCAGCTTCTGTCTCTGACTTTTCCCACGTGGTCGGATATTTGACTGAGAATCCAAGTTCTGAATTTTGATATTCAGATGACTGGCTAGAGACCTTGGTAGTTTCACTCACTGGCGCAGACGGAGTAGCACCACTGGCGACAGGTGGAGTGGCACTCGTGCCTGTATCTGTGGCAGTACCTTTGTCTGATGAACCACCAAAAATAACAATCAGAATAATAGCGATGATAACGAGTATAATGACGACAATTCCTTTTTTCATATAATAGTAAATTACTTGCTAATTCAGTAGAGCGTTCTACTGGGTAAAACGAAAGTAACAGGGTTACTCTGTGTTGAACGTATTATACCATACGTTACACTAATATCCCATACCACCCATACCCGGATTGGCCGGAACATCCTTCTTCTCTTCCGGATCATCAGCAACAGCCGCTTCTGTCGTAAGGAGGATAGCAGCAGCTGAACATGCGTTCTCGACGCCCAGGCGAGTAACTTTGACCGGGTCAACAATGCCGGCAGCAATCACGTCGCCAACCATTTCATCTTTGAGCGCATCATAGCCAATATTTCCCTTGCCGTGTTTCACTTTGTCGATAATAACCGAACCATCTTCTTTGCCTGTGTTGATCACGATCTGACGGAGAGGCGCCTCAAGTGCTCGAGTCACAATTTCATGTCCGAGAATGATCTCGGGCGACAACGTCTCGCGATGATTTTTGAGCCATTCAGCGAGACGTCCTGCCACTTTGACCAATGCCACACCTCCGCCAGCAACAATACCTTCTTCGATGGCGGCTTTTGTAGCGTTGACCGCATCTTCTATCTTGAGTTTCAAATATTTCATCTCGGTCTCAGTAGCAGCGCCAACGCGGATGACCGCAACTCCTCCAGAAAGCTTGGCGATACGCTCTTCGAGCTTTTGTTTGTCATATTTTGATGACGAATTGTCACGTTGTTTCCTGATTTGATTGACCCGAGCTTCAATCTCACTCTTTTTTCCCTTTCCGCCAACAACTACTGTTGAGTCTTTGGTCGAAATAACCTTGCGAGCCTTACCGAGCATAGAGAGCTCGGCTTTTTCAAACTTGATACCAACTTCTTCGGTGATAACAGTCGCTCCGACGGTCACTGCAATATCTTCCAACAAAGATTTCTTAGTATCTCCATATCCTGGAGCCTTGATAGCAAGCACATTGAATGCGCCGCGCAGTTTGTTTACTACAAATGTAGCTAACGCTTCTCCATCAACATCTTCAGCAATGATAACCAGCTCTTTCTTGCCTGTTTGTGCAAGCTGTTCGAGCAGTGGAAGTATCTCTTTCACTGAGGAGATTTTTCGATCCGTAATGAGGATAGCTGGATCTTTGAATTCAGCTTCCATTCTCTCGGTATTTGTGACCATGTAGGCAGAAATATAGCCCTTATCGAACTGGATCCCTTCGACAATCTCCGGATCTTCGAGTGTGGTCGATTGTGATTCCTCGACAGTGACGACGCCATCCTTACCAACTTTTTTTATTGTGCCCGCGATTATTTTTCCAAGTTCTGCTGACTCTGCAGAAATCGTGGCGACTTGATGTATCTCCTCATCTGACTTGATTGGTTTTGCCTGCTTCTTGAGTTCTTGCACGGCATACTTTGAGGCAGACTCAATGCCAGCCTTGATACCCATAGCATTGACCCCCATGGTTGTATGCTTCATGCCTTCAGTAATGATCGCCTGAGTGAGGATCGTTGCGGTAGTAGTTCCGTCGCCCGCGTTGTCATTGGTCTTCGTCGCAACCTCCTTGATGATCTCCGCGCCCATATTCTCAAACTTGTCCTTGAGTGAAATTTCTTTGGCGATCGAGACACCATCATTGGTAATGGTCGGGCTGCCGTACCCTTTATCCAAGACGACATTCCTGCCGCGAGGACCGATAGTGATCTTGACCGCATCGGCGACAGCATCTATGCCGCGCTTGAGGGCCTTTCGTGCTTCTTCGTTGTAGAGAATTTTTTTGGACATAATTTTAAGAAAGAGATTAGTAATGAGTAACTAGTAATTAGAATAGTCGCAAATGTCGCCAGTGCTTTTCTAGTTACTAATTACTGATTACTAGTTACTTATTTTATTACTGCTAATATCTCGCTTTCACGCACAAGATAATATTCTTCGCCATCAACACTGACTTTGTCTCCCCATTGAAAAATAACTTTATCTCCAACCTTGACCGTAAGTGGAATCTTTTTACCTTCTTCAATACGACCTGGTCCGACAGCAACTACTTCACCTCGCTTTCCATTTTTTTCTTCATTCACTGTGACAGGAATAATAATGCCTGATGAGGTCTTTTTTTCCTTATCATCAGAGTGCTCGCGAATAAGTACGCGGTCCTGAAGTGGTTGTATCTTTTTTGAGATGTCTTTCATGTGTATATGGTTAGGCTGGTAATGTAGTCGCATTATATAGAAATGGTGTACATGTGCAAGAGGAATAAGATTGACATAATAATGATTTGATAGTATTGTTTTTCACGAATAGAACCCAGAACAACTAGAAATGGAGGTTTGTCTTGAATGTTTCCGTTCCACCACTCAAAGAGAACCCGTGGACAGCGGTTCCCTTCGGTTACAACTTCAACCGAGATTGTTCAGCCATCGGTGTTCAGACTGAACTCCGACTCGAGCGACTCGTCCAGGCGGCTCGTCGTGACGGCTACAATATCCCCTGTATCGTGCTTTCCCCAGGGTTTCCACCCCTGCTCTCGAGAAGTGCCCTGCAAACCAGAACTATGGCTTCAATGATGAAGACCTGGCTGATAAATGAGGGTACATTCAAGCCCGAACAAATCATGGAGAGCGACGACAGTTCGATTTGGAACAGCATGAGTGAAATGCGTGAGTCCATGAGAATTATCGAACGTGACAATCTCCCACGAAATATCCTCGCTGTTACCACATGGAATCATGCATTCCCGCGACTATGGATTGCCTGGAACATCCTCGTGGCACTTCGTCCAGAATGGCATGTCCGATTTGCGGTCACATGCCGGTGTCGAGTCAATATGAGCCATGAACTCCTCGGCACCGCAAAATATGTGCCTGAAGCTCTTATATCGCGCTTTCGTCATTCCAATTAAGAATCCGGCTAGTCTGCAACACCTTCCCCGCCAGACCCCTTGGTCCGGCGGGGACTTTTTCTATATATAGAGCCACCAAATCACCTTTTATTTGCAAAAATGACCCCCCTATGCTATGATATACTCAATGAAGTCTCTCCTCCCGTATATCCAGATAATCCTGTCCGTTCTTATTGTTGCTGCGATTCTCTTGCAACGTACTGGTGCACAGGTTGGCGGCGCATTCGGTGGATCCGATAACTTTAGCTCTGCGTTCCATACCCGCCGCGGATTTGAGAAAGGACTCTTCATATTCAGCATCATCATCGCTATCCTGTTCGCAGTCTCTGCTCTGCTCAACTTGATCTAATCACAGAAATTCGGAATTCTGAATTCTTGTCGAAATCGTAATACACATCTCGCTTATATTATTTTACAGAATGTACGTATTTGAAAGTATATAGAATTTAGAATTCCGTGTTTCTCTCTTAACATCGTGAACGACGAACAACTTCCACACGAACTCCGCCTGAAGCGCGGTTCACATATCCTGAATTATATTAGACAGTTCTCTGCGACAGAGAAAGTTGTTTTCGGTATATTTGTTATTGCAGCCGCTGTAACCATGATCATCATGGCCGCACGTCTCAATTCCACTTTTAGTGTCGAAATACCTGCATACGGCGGCAGTCTCAACGAAGGAGTCATCGGACTTCCCCGTAGTATCAACCCGGTACTTGCGCTCGGCGATGTTGACCGCGATCTTTCTGCACTCATATATTCTGGTCTTACTAGATACAGTAAAGGAAAAATTGTCGGGGATCTCGCTCAATCATTCAAAGTATCTGCGGATGGATTGACCTACACATTCAAGCTCAAGCCTGATCTTACATTCCATGATGGAACACCCCTCACTACCGAAGACGTCGCATTCACTATCCAAAAAATTCAAGACCCGGCTGTCAAAAGCCCGCGTCGTATCGACTGGACTGATGTGACGGTCACGATCATCTCGCCGACAGAGATCAGCTTTGTCTTGAAACAACCCTATAGCCCATTCCTGACCAACACGACCATCGGTATTCTACCGAAGCATATCTGGGGCTTGGTGAGCGATGAACAATTCATTTTCAGTCAATTCAACATTGAACCGATCGGGTCAGGCCCATACCGCCTCTCATCAATTTCGCGTGATAACGGTGGCATACCAGTAAGCTACACCCTCACATCTTCGCGAGAGTACTACGGTAAGATGCCGTACATCAAGACGATTATATTCAACTTTTTTCCTGAGGAGAATGCAGGGCTCAACGCACTCGACCAAGGATCGATCGATAGTTTGAGTGGCATTTCACCAGAAGCTGGCCATCGACTCGCGACAGATTCAGCGCAGCCATATACCGTACTTTCCTCACCACTCCCTCGTACATTCAGCGTTTTTTTGAATCAAGATCAAAATGCGCTCTTTGCAGACAAAACGATTCGACAAGCATTGGACATGTCTATCGATCGAACTACTCTTATTGAAAATGTCCTCAAGGGCTATGGCGAACCTCTGACTGGCCCAGCACCATTTATTTCTTCATCAAGCACGGTAGTTCGCAGCGCTCCTTCCGCATCCACATCGATACAGCTGGCGCAAGCGTTATTGGAAAAAAATGGCTGGAAGAGGATCTCTGGTGTATATACCAAGAAGAACACCAAAACAGGGACCACCACCTTGTCTTTCGATATATACACTGTCGATTCACCTGACCTCAAGCAGGCTGCTGAACTCGTCAAAAATGCGTGGACCGCACTTGGTGCTCACGTAACAGTCAAAGTCTATGAAGGAACCGACTTTTATCAAAATATAATCCGCACAAGAAAATATGACGCACTCTTGTTCGGCGAAGTCATCGGCAAAGACCGTGACTTGTATGCATTCTGGCATTCATCACAACGCAAATCGCCCGGTCTCAATGTTGCCATGTATACAAATGCCAAAGTTGATAAACTACTCGACGATATCCGCACAACCAATGACGAAGATGCCCGCGCGCTCAAGTACGTCCAATTCGACCAACTGATCCGCGCAGACATCCCCGCCATTTTCTTGTATACCTCCGATTTTATTTACGCAGTACCTAAGTCACTTAAAAATATCCAACTCTCTTCCCTCTCATCATCAGCTGACCGATGGAGTGACGTCACCCAATGGTATATGGAGACAGAGAATGTATGGAACATTAACTTATTCACAAGCAGATAACACCTTAATACAACACTAGAATCACAATTAATATGAACCCTATTCAACCAAACAATAACCAACCCCCACGACCTCCACGAGACAGGAACTTCAAGTTCCAGCGTCGCCCGCACCAAGGTCACACGCGTACACTGCGCACTGATACATCAGGTGCGGCTACTTCGAACAAACCTGTCTTTCATCACGACCACAAGGGACACTCCCACGCGCCAGTGAGCACACAAGCTGCCAATGGTCATCGCGTCGTCCTCGGCCGTGGTGCTCACAAACATCCAGGAGCCGTCAAACATATTGCCGGCGCGCGCATGGATATTATTCGTCCCGACGCCGCAAAACCAATGCGCCGCCATGGTCCCGCAAAACCTATGGTGAAACGCGAGGGAGACGTCGTCCCCGCACTCGCTCCAGACGCTATCCGTATCATCCCACTAGGTGGTGTCGAAGAGATCGGCAAGAACATGACCGCTATCCAATATGGTGACGACATCGTCGTTGTTGATATTGGCTTCCAGTTTAAAGACGACGATACACCTGGTATCGACTTTATCCTGCCAAACACCAAGTATCTCGAGGAACGTCAGGACAAGATTAGAGCTGTTCTCATTACCCACGGTCACCTTGACCACATCGGTGGTATTCCCTATATCATGCCCCGTATTGGCAATCCGCCAGTCTATACCCGCCTTCTCACCTCGATTTTGATCCAAAAGCGCCAAGAGGAATTTCCTCATGTGCCAAAGATTGATATGAAAGTTGTTGAAAAAAATGAAACAATCACTATTGGTAAACTCAAGGTCAAATTCTTTGCGGTAACCCACACCATCCCCGATGCTATGGGTGTCATCATAGAAACCCCGTATGGATCAATCGTCCATACCGGTGACCTCAAGCTCGACCATGATGATGGTGTTCCTACTGAACAAGAAGTCGCAGAGTATGACCGTGCATTCAAAAATGAAAAAGTATTGATGCTCATGGCCGACTCGACCAACGTTGAGAACCCAGGCTTCTCATTGCCTGAAAAGACTGTGCACAAGAATCTCGAACTTATTATCCAGAATATGACTGGTCGTCTCATCATTGCAACATTCTCTTCTCTCTTGGAGCGCTTGCTCAAGATTGTTGAGTTCTCGGAAAAATATGGCAAGAAAGTTGTCGTCGAAGGGCGCAGTCTCAAACAGAATATCGAGATCTGTAAGGGTCTTGGACTGGTCAAAGCAAAGAAAGAAACCTTCATCACATCTGATGATATCGACAATTACCCGCCTGATCGTATTGTCATCCTTTCGACTGGTGCACAGGCAAACGACTTTTCTGCGTTGGTACGCATGTCCAACAAGACTCATGCCAAAATCAAGCTCACCCCACGCGACACCGTTGTTCTATCATCATCAGTCATTCCGGGAAATGAACGTCCAATCCAGAAGTTGAAAGACAATATCTCGCGCCAAGGAGCAAAAATTCTCCACTATCGCATTGCCGATGTCCACTCATCAGGACACGCCAATCGTGATGAGACAGCGTGGATCCATCGTGCTATCAAGCCGAAATTCTTTATGCCGCTTCACGGATATCACTACATGCTTCGCGCCCACTGTGACATCGCAAAGGACGCCAATGGTCTCGCCGAGTCAGATGTGGTTATCCCTGATAACGGTTCTATTATTGAAATCCAGGCAGGTGGTACCAAACTGGTTAAACTCAAAGAAAAGGCAGCCTCAGGCCTGGTGCTTGTCGATGGATTCTCTGTCGGTGATGTGCAGGATGTGGTCATTCGTGACCGTCAGGCACTGGCTCAAGATGGTATCTTCATCATCTTCGGCATCCTCAATGCCCAGACCGGCAAGCTCAAAAAGTCTCCGGACATCATCTCGCGCGGTTTCGTCTATCTTCGCGAATCACAGGATCTTCTCCACGAAGTACGCCTCTTGATCAAAGATACAGTCGAAAAATCTACTCGCGGTATGAATCCTATCAACGTTGATTTCATCAAAGACAATGTGACAGATAACGTCTCGAAGTTTTTGATGCAGAAGACTGCAAAGAGGCCGATGGTGATACCGGTGTTGCTCACGATTTAAGACACACGAGCCAAAGGGGTGCACATGTATGTTCGGATACGCGCGTTCGGCCGTGCTCGGCCGCCGCTATTCTCGGCCTCATCGGCCTGTGAAATGTATCCTCACACACATGCGCGCCCCTTTGGCGTGCTTCCTTAAACTGAGCAGAACCCCTCCACTCCAACAGAACTGCGCAGCGATAGGGTTTTCGAACAACAACATAAAGTCACAGCCGTACTCCGCGTACCTCCGTCTTTTCATGTTGTTGTGAGGAAACCTCTGGCGCGGAGCAGTTCGGCAACACTACAACCCCTGCAACGGATCAATCATAGTTCGTTGGATGTTGTCTGCTTTTGCAATCACACTATTACCATACGAAGCAATGAGAGACGAGGCGCTACAGGATTTGCCAGAATAGTACTTGCAAGCTGCGTTTCGCTCTGATGAATAGGTGCCACCTGAAGCTCCTAGGTCTCCCAAATAGATTGATGAGGCCATGAACGCATGCGATGGATTCCATGGATCAGGAATACCTGAGATGCCTAGATTGGCCGCAATACGATCCTCAAATAGTACCCACGTTGAAGCAATAAACTGCGCAGGACCCATCGCACCACCCCAGCCGACTGATTGAGGACATGAAACGACCTGCTTCATCGGATCTCCTCCGAGTTTTTTCACAATATCAATAAATGGTTCCACATCACGCCCCGGCTTCATAACTTTTGCAACATAAGAACCAGTTTTTTTACTGATACCTTCACCTGTTTGTGTATTGGTCAGGTAGCATGCGCCGACATTTGCTCCCAACGCGGACTCTTGGGTCAGAATGGCTAATACGAAGGCTGGTCTAACGCCTGTCTTTGCAGCAGCTGCCTGCGCATACTTGAGCGCATCGCCAAATGGAATTGGATTGGAGTCACGCAACTGGAACAATGCGGCACGTATCTGGGAGGCACGTGCGCGCTTCTCAGCAAGAACAGCTGAATACGCTTTTTCATTGCCTTTGCTTGCGGCTAAGAGACGCTGTTTCTCAGCCTCATTTGCCTTAATACTCTTTTCTTCTTGCTGGATAATATAACGAGCATCTGTCTCTGCGTTTTTGCGTTTATCAAGCGTACTTTTTTCTGCCTCAGTCTCTGACTTATCCGATCGGATCCGTTCAAAGGTAGTCTTGAGACCCTCTTGCACTGATTGGAACGAATCAAGATCTGTAAAAAATCCAGTCAGCGTCGTCTGAGACAAAAGCATTTCAGGCAGTGTATATGTCCCCGCCTCATTGGTCTTGCGCATAATCTGTGCCAAGGTATCTCGTCCACGATCAATACGATCTTCCAGTTTCCCAATATATACCTCTTTATTTTTTATATCTTTTCCGAGGCTTTCAATAAGCAAATTTTTTGCCTTGATGTTGAGCTGAGCAACTTTGATTTTTGCCGACAACACGGAAATATCTTTTTGCAATGACGAACTCTGTCCCTGGGCTGAAGCAAGGTCTTTTTCAGCCTGTTTCTGGTCGGCTTCAACCTGTGCCAATTCACGTTCTAGTTGTGCTTTTTGTTCAGGAGTAAGAACCTGGGCATGTAGAGGTGCAAAAAATGCCATAAGTGACAATATTAAAACCGCCAGGATGTAGATTCGTTGCCTGATGTTCATGTATGGTAAGTATAGCAAAAAGCGCACCGACGTGCGCCTTTTGTGATGACGTATGATGTGGTGAATTATTTCTTGTCAGCCTTCTTTTCTGCCTTTGCATCTGCAGCTGGAGCAGCTCCCGCCTCACCTTCGACCTCTTCCTTACCCTTCTTTTCAACTTCGATAGCTGACATGTCGATAGCTGTTGGCGCTTCTTCGACTTCTTCCTTTGCAACTGCAATAGATGCGATAACTTCCTCTGGATTGATCTTGAGCTCAACACCTTTTGGAAGTACAAGGTCTTTTGCCTTGATGACATCAGTAAGCTCAACAAGCTTCGAAATATCAACAGTGAGATCATGTGGAAGATCGCGAGGAGCAGCCTCGATCTCAATCTCACGATGAACTTTGACGAGAATGCCTGCCTTGTCCTTTACGGCCGGAGAAACGCCTGTAAAGTCCAATGGGACAGAAACCTCTACTTTCTTTCCCTTTTCGATAACATAAAAATCAGCATGGCGAACCTCACCGGAAAGTGGATGGATATCTACCTCGTGGATGAGAGTCTCATGCTCAGTACCAGCGGCATCTTTGAGAATGACGACTGAGGATTCACCTGCCTTTTTCCAGACCTTCGTAAACTCCTTGGCGTTCAACGTTATCGAAGTTGACGCCTCTTTTGGGCCGTAAAAAACAGCCGGCATCTTGCCTGCGGCCCTGATAGCTTCGAGCTTATCGGTCGAAACGCGCTTTTCTGCGGTTAATGACAACATGCGGACTATCTTACACTAATTGGTGGAAAAAGCAACCCGCGAGCCATGCGAGCGGAGCCGGGGTCGTATGACACCAACCCGCGAGCCATGCGAGCGGAGCCGTCCTCCAGGGTGAGGGCAACCCGCGAGCCATGCGAGGCAGGCTGGGGTTGCATGGCACCAACCACGTGTTCTGGGATACCAGCAAGATAAATCTCGTTAAGTTGCGATAGTGTTAGTGGCGTCTGAAACACTCCAACATCATCAATCATTCCTTGAAAAAAGAATATCCCTGCATATGCGTACCCAATCCTCGTAAACTGGGGTTGTGGTCCACAGGTATATGCGGGGACCCCGGCAGCAGTTACATCCCTTCCATTCACATACAAGGTCGCTTTTGTTCCCTCGACTATGATTGCGACATGCTGCCACTTATTGAGACTCAACACACCGGTATTGCTAGAAAATGTGAGCGATTCACAAACATATTGGATACCAGCATTTGCATTTATACTAAAACCAGTATTACCTCCTCCTGTCCCCATGAAGCCGCGTACACCAGAAAACAACGTCGGGTATATCCACGCCATATACGTAAACGAGACCGGCGATGGGTAAACGGATGGAGGATTTGGGTTGATATCAACAAAGCTTGAAGACCCGTTAAAACTCAACGCATATCCAGTACCTGATGGCGTCGTTGCAACATATCCGTATGGTGACACCATACTTGTTGGCGATCCGTGCCGCTTGTATATAGACGCGTCTAGTGCCTGACCTGACCCCGTATTAAAATCATACCAACCAAATGCTGTAAGCGACAATAATCTATATACAGCCGATGAAAAAGATTGGCCTGCGGAGATCTGGGCTTTGTCTCGAACACCACTCAGTGCAACAAGCACCACTGACGAGAGCATGCTAATAATGGAAATCACCACCAGAAGCTCAATCAATGTGAAGCCTGTAGTGTATCGTTTCATTGAGTATTAAAATCAAACGCACGTAAACTTATCGCTCATATACAAGAGTAAATGCTGCGTTGTGGCGAATTTTCATCACAGCATTATTGTAGCGCAAGTTGATGATTATTTCGACCTTCTGCATATATTGCCCGCACCTCCATAGCGGTCAATGATTCGGCAAAAATCTGCACGTCGTCAATCAGGCCTTTAAATTTATAATTATTTGTCATGCCATTACCAATGGTAAAATCTTGTAACTGAAACAGGCTATTGGAAGTTGCGACACTGCCTATCAATTTACCATCTATGTACATTGAGAGTTGACCGGATTTGGTGTCAAAATTGCAAAAAATATGATGCCATTTACTATCATAGATAAGAGCATTGGGAACTGCGACACCAAATTGCTGCCAACATGTTGTGTTCGTGCCATTGTGATATATTTGCCGTCCACTACCATCATTATTAAATACAAGTAAATATTCATACGATACGCCCGAATCGAGCGCGGCATTGTTTCGGTTAACCCAAAGTGAATATGCATAACTGGCATTTGAAAGTGTACGTGGTATTGATGGAGTATACGTTAGACGATTCACCTGATTCTGGGCATCAAAAGCTGAACCGGCGGAAAAGCTCGAAACGCGACCAATCGATACTGCTGTCGTAAAATTGTTCGATTGATCAAGAGGTGCACCTGAGCCCTCATTGAAGTTCGCAAAGAAGATCATATCCGAACCAAGTTTATGATAGTTGTATGTCGCAAAAGTAACAATACTCCCTATTCTTCCTTTATCACGCGCACCTTGTAGTGCCACCAACACAACTGATGACAACATGCTGATAATCGATAGGACCACCAGTAATTCAACAAGAGTAAAGGCTTTGGTATATCGTTTCATTTTTTACTGTGCTTCAGCAAGTGTGTGTGTTGGTAAGCCGGCTGCATACATACGCTCAATGTCAGAAGCGGCGAGTGATTGCGTATATATAGCAACATCATCGATACCACCCTTGAAGGTCTGCGACGCACCATTGTTTAAGTAACCAAGACGGACACACGAAACACGCCTACTTACTCCCGTAGCACTGGCAAGCATAGGCCCTGGTATTTTTTTGCCATTTACGAAAAACGTGTGTGTGTTACTGGTTGCATTATATGTATAGGCCACATGAGTCCACTTTGCTTTTGGAATATAGCCGGTTCCGTCATACCACTGGTTGGATCCAACGCCACCATTATAAATGGCGACCTGAACTCCACTCGTAGCAGCAAACCAATACAAGCTCGCTAAACGATTGTTCACATCACCACAGTTTGTCGTAATATCACTATAAAAAATCCATCCGTCAGCAGATGTCAAACTCGGCTTGACCCACATCGAGACTGTGTAGTTCGAAAATGTATTGTCGGGCATTTGTGCAGCAAGTGCAAACTGGCCTCCAACATTTGTACCAAGACCATCCAGTACGTACGATTGACCAGCACCGTTTGGATTATCTGTCGTCGAGAAAGTTCCTGCTGCACCATTGGTTCCAACAAAAGCATATTGTGACTGATTGACTAGGGCACCTTTATTGAAGTCGGAATAGAGTATCGCATCTGCACCAAATGCATGATAGGTATAGCCAGAGAATCGTACCCCCGCACTTACCTGTCCTTTGTCTCTTGCCCCTTGGATAGCCACCAACACCACTGACGCAAGCATCGAGATAATCGACATAACCACTAGAAGTTCGACGAGAGTGAATGCTTTTGCATCAAGACGACGGTGGATCATGGGATAAGATTAGAGAGCAAAATATCGAAGCATTATAAAGGTGGTAATAATATTCGCAACAAAAGCCAAGATCAGCACAATATATATTGAGCGCGGCAGTTTCGCCGTGTGAGCACGAGTATGTATCTTCATAAGATGTATGAAATAATGAAATAAGTAATTGCTATATTGATAAGTATAATGATAATAAGTATCCCTTGCGCAGCAGCAGGGGTCGTAGCGAACCCTTTTTTCATGAGCCATTGGACCATCTTTGGATCATTCCGATTTATAACGGGAGCTCCACCTCCACCAAAAGATGGGGGTGCAGAAAAACCGCCAGGAGCTGGTCGTTGCGGCGTATAATTAAATTTGTCTTCTTCAAATTCTACTCCTGAGGACATAATATAGATCTGTTTAGCTGACATCACTCATTATAGCAGAATACTGCCCTAGATACGCCACCAATGTGGACAACCAGGCCCTTCATAGGTATCTAAATACCGTTGATAATCCTCAGTTTTTCTTCTACTACTTTTTGCATAGCTAGCTTTGCTGGCTTGAGAAATTTGTACGGAGCAACCTCATCCCCATCGTTGGAAAGTGACTTGAGTAGACCTGAGCGGTATGCGATGCGTAGCTCAGTATTAACATGAACAATAGCCACACCAGCTTTGACTGCCGCACGAATATCCTCCGCAGAATTGCCCGATGCGCCATGAAGGACAAGAGGAACTCCTGTGGCCATAGAAATTTCTTTGACCCGGGCGATATTGAGAGCTGGGTCACCACCGCGGACAACCCCGTGAATATTCCCGACCGCTGGCGCCAAGAGGTCCACACCCGTCTCTTTGACAAACTGGGCCGCAACCTCTGGTTTGGTCATATTGGTATCACCAACGACTGCCCCGTCCGGAATCGCATCCAATATTTTTGATGATGTTCCAATAAAGCCGAGTTCGCCCTCGACGATCACATCTCGACCTGATTTTTTGGCAAACTCAACACATTTGTGTGCGATTGAGACATTTTCCTCAAAAGAAAGTTGTGCGCCATCAAAAATCACCGCATCAAATCCTGCTGTTATCGCTTCTTTGACACGCTCAAATGAATATGTGTGATCTGCATTCAAGAAAATGGGCTGACCGCGATGTTCGCGAACACTTTTTACCACCGCAGTAATCTCATTGACCCCCACATAGTCACGTTCGCCTTCTGAAACACCAATGATGACAGGTAGATTGAGTTCCTTGGCCGCATCGACAACTGCCCATACACCATCGAGAGTAGAAACATTAAAATGACCAATAGCGACGTGTTTTGACTGCGCATCTTTTATATATTCGCGAAGTGTTTTCATAGTGAAAAAGCGATTAGTAATCTCCGTGTGCATAATTGTACCACACAACAATGATATAATACTTCCATGTTCCACAGACCTCTTGACCTCATCACTATCGGCGACATCACCACCGATGCGTTCATCAAACTCAAAGAAGCAGAGGTGCACTGCAAGATTGACCACAATACCTGCGAGATTTGCATGTCTTTTGGCGATAAAATCCCTTTTGAAAGTGCCAAGATCGTCAAGGGTGTAGGTAATGCGGCAAATGCAGCTGTTGCGGGTGCCCGACTCGGTCTGCGTACGGCACTGGTTGCAAACATTGGCACAGACCTCAATGGTCAGGAGTGCATGAATTCACTTCAGCACAATCATGTAGTCACGTCATATATCAGGAAAAATGAAGGCAAGGCCACCAATTATCATTATGTCTTATGTTATGGCGCTGAGCGAACAATACTAGTCAATCATGTCGACTATGACTACAAGCTGCCGAAATTACCAGAGGCACGATGGATCTATCTAACGTCATTGGCTTCAAATACTTTTCCATATCATATGGCAGTTGCCGACTATATCGAGGCTCACCCACAGATGCGTGTGGCTTTCCAACCTGGCACATTCCAAATGAAGCTTGGCTTTGATGAATTGAAACGTATCTACTCACGAACAGATGTTTTTATCGTAAATGTCGAAGAAGCACAGCGCATGCTCAATACCGATTCACACGACGTAAAGTTACTAATGTCCAAGCTGCACAATTTTGGACCAAAGCTCATTCTGGTAACTGATGGTCCGAAAGGGGCCTATATGTTCGATGGCGACCACCACTATTTCATGCCAATCTATCCGGATCCAAAACCACCCACTCAGCGTACTGGATGTGGCGACGCATTTGCCTCAACCTTCGTCTCCGCTCTCGCTATGGGTAAATCACCTCTAGAAGCCCTGACTTGGGCACCAGTCAATCCGATGTCAGTCGCACAGTTCGTTGGCGCACAAGAAGGGTTACTTACTCTCGAACAACTTGAATGGTGGCTTAAAAAAGCACCGGCAGATTATCGGGTCAAAGAGATTTAGGTATGCAATCGCCTGAATTCACCCCACTTCCCTTCAACAATCGCTTTTCGTGCATTTTTTACCAGATGCACCAAGAAATAGAGGTTGTGTATTGAAGTTAATGTGGCGGCCAGCATTTCTTTGGCACGGAAAAGATGTGCAAGGTACGCCTTTGTATAGTTGGTGCAGGTATAACAACCACAGTCCTTTTCTATAGACGTAAAATCAGAGACAAACTGTGCATTGAATAAATTAATTCGGCCTCCTTTTATATATGCCGCTCCGTTGCGAGCGATACGTGTAGGCGCGACGCAATCGAAGGTGTCAATACCATTCTCAATTCCTAAAATGAGATCCTCGGGTTCGCCAATACCCAGGAGGTGACGTGGCTTATTCTCAGGCAATTCTTCGCAGACCCAGCCGACTGCGGTTCCAATGTCATCTTTATCAAATGAACCACCGATACCAAACCCGTCGAAATCCATTGAACCAATTGTTTTGGCAGAATGTCTACGTAGATCTTCGTGACGACCGCCCTGAACGATGCCAAATAAGGCGGACGTGCGAGACAAGATTTTTCTGGACACGCCGTCGACGCGTGGTCGCGTCGCGGCTGGTTCTCCCTCGCCTTCGCTCGGTCCGAAGCGTCCAGAAAAACTGTCTCCCACGTCCGCCTTTCGGTGTGCATCCAAACAACGCTGCGCCCAGGCATGAGTACGTTCAACAGCTGCTTTCTGCTTCTCATACGACTCCTGCGGTGAGAGACATTCATCAAATGCAAAAATAATGTCGGCACCAATGGCGTGCTGGATTTCAATGGAGCGTTCAGGAGTGAAGCGGTGCGTTGAACCATCGATGATTGATTTGAAGGTGACGCCATCATCGTCGATTTTGGCTAACTTAACGGACTTAGCTTCGTCGGACATGAGTTCTGATACGCGCGTTCCGGCCTGCTGGCCGGCCGCTATGCTCGGCCTCAACGGCCTGTGCAATGTATCAGAACCCATGTCCTTCTTTGCTTCGTCCGTATCTGTTTGCCGTCCAATCTTCGATCCACCACCAAACGCCGGACCGAGTGAAAATGCTTGGAAGCCTCCCGAGTCCGTGAAGGTCGGGCCCTTCCAATTCATAAATTTTCCAAGACCTCCGGCTTTTTTGAGGACTTCAGTACCTGGTTGAAGATAGAGATGGTATGTATTCGCAAGAATGGCATCAGCCCCGAGTGAAGCGACCTGCTCTGGTGTAAGTGACTTTATCGTCGCTTTTGTGCCCACAGGAATAAAGGCGGGAGTCTGAATGTCCCCATGCGGTGTTTTGATGACGCCTGCACGGCCCTTTGCGCCAGGAATCTTTGCTTCAATAGAAAATGAGAGCATGAGGTAAGAATAGAGAATATCGGCCCAATTAGCAAGAAAATGCGTGGCTAAGCTTGTTCTGTTATAATGAACACACTATGCATAACGAACATTCACCCATATCGCGCAAGGACGTTCACGCTGATACGACCAAGCATCATCTGGAACAGATTAACAAAGAGTTCAAAGATGGTTTTGAGTTTCTAAAGAAATATCCAAAATCAGTCACTATATACGGATCTGCTCGAACAAAACATGACTCAAAAGAATTCAAGCTCGCCGAGCAGCTCGGACATCGCATTGTAAAAGATCTCAAATATGCGGTCGTCACGGGCGGTGGGCCAGGAACCATGGAAGCTGCTCACAAAGGTGCCCGCGAAGCTGGTGGGCAAGCAGTCGCGCTTGGCATTTCTCTTCCTCATGAAGCAAACGTCAATCACTACGCCACCGACCGACTCCAATTCACGTACTTCTTTTCTCGTAAAGCTATGCTCGCGTTCGCTGCAGAAGCATATGTGTTCTTCCCTGGTGGATTTGGAACCTTTGATGAACTGTTCAGCACACTTACATTGATCCAGACTCGCAAAGTCCCTTCTGTTCCTGTTATTCTGGTTGGTTCATACTTTTGGAATGACCTCGCCAATTTCATCAATAAGAAAATGTTTGAGCAACAAGAGGCTATCGCCGACTATGATCGAAACATATTCAAGATAACTGATGACATTGATCAGATTATAGACATCATTCGCACTGCACCAGTTTCAGAATGGTGGAGAAATATCAACTAATATTCTTCCTTACAAAAAATCCCCTATTTGGGGATTTTTTGATAATTCTTGCTTGTCGGATCCTCACTCTTTTCTCTACGCACAAAAGCAATGAATACAAGCCATCCCGCGCCGACAGCAGCTCCTGCAATGTAAACTGGTGCCGCTGGAGCAATAGTTGCCGCCAAGAATCCAGCCAAGACCGGTGGCGCTATTTGTGAAAATGCCTGAACGCTTGTATTAATACCCAAAATCTCACCTTGTATAGCTGCGGGAGCACGACGACTCGCCAAGCTTGGCAGCAACGACATACTTATGCCATTTGCTAGTGCGAAGAAAGCGCCAGTCAACAAAAGTCCTGGAATGGTGTACGGTAAATAAAACGCAAAAATTCCCAACGAACCGAGCACGAGCGACCACCGAAGTAGAACAACCTCATCGTAGTAGCGCGATAACAGTGGCACAAGCACGGCTTGTGCTATGACAATCCATAGGCCCGCATATCCAATATAGTATCCGATACCAACCTGAGTCATATTAAATCGATCAATCAGATAGACACTAAAGAATGTGGCCACAAATGTTATACCCGCATTGAAGAAGAAATTGGTAGCAAACACTGAACGTAGACGCCGCATTCCGTATGCGCGAATGATATCAGCGAGGCCTTTATGGAATTTGAGCGGAGTTCCCGCCACGCGCGTGTTCGTCTCACCCACATAGCGGTATACCAAAAATGCATTAAAGCCTGAGAGTGCCGCCGCAAACAAAAACGGGGTGGTAATACTGAACCATGAAATAAGCGTCGGATCAGAAAGAAGTCCCCCGAGGACTGGGCCAATAATAAAACCAGTCCCATATGCCGCACCGATCAACCCGAAATGCTTTGCACGATCTTTTGGTCGAGTTAGATCGGCAATAGCTGCTTGCGCCACCGAAATACTTCCCCCTGCTATACCATCTACAACGCGGGAGAAAAAGAGAAGGAAAATGTTATGAGTCACAATACCGATCGCAAGGATCAGAAAACCGACAGCCGTACCAATGAGGGCAACAGTCAATATAGGGCGACGACCATGACGATCAGAAAGTTGTCCAAGGACCGGCGCAGAAAAGAACTGGATCATTGGGTAGGTCGCAATGAGAAAGCCGAGGAGAATATATCCAAGGGTCAGAGAGGCTGATGGCGGCAGCACATAGTACATCGAATCCGGGTTCGCAAAGAGTTGTGGAACCACCGGAACGAGAATACCGTAACCTACGAGGTCGAGGAATATAGCGAGCAAGATGACTGGCAGGGCTCGCGGGTTGTTTTTTGACATAAACACTATTGTAGCAAGAAAATGCCCGGTCTTGAAGATGTAGGCCAGGAGGCGGGCATGGTGTTTCGATGGTAGGTAAAGTCACATTAATACTCCGCATACTGCCGTCTTTTACCGGACAGAGAAACACCATGCCCGCCTCCTGGCCCTTACGTATCAATAGTCTAGTTACCCACGAAAAAACCCGCCTTTCGGCGGGTTTTTTCTCTAAGGAGTGTCCTTGGCTGTTACGCTTTTGGGCGAGCCTCCGATACGACAATCTTGCGACCATCGAGTTCTGAACCATTCAGTTTCTCAATAGCGGCTGAAGCATCTGCATCACCGGCCATTTCTACGAAGCCGAAGCCCTTTGAGCGGCCTGACATCTTATCCATGATAACGGTTGCTGATTCTACAGCACCTGCCTGTTCGAAGTGTGACTTCAGGGTCTGGTCAGTAGTACCCCAGGCAAGACTGCCTACGAAAAGTCTCTTTGACATGTTTCTTTGTTCTCCCGTGCGTTAATTTAACAGCGTAAGGACGAGATACTTACACGCGCACTAGTATAGCACATTGCTGGGATAAAAGCAAGTGCCTTCCTTCCCTATGATGTTGGGGCGTCTGATGGGACTGGAGCAGGTTCCGGTGCTGGCGCAGGAGCTGGTGCTGGTATCGATTCTGGAGTTGGTGCAGGCGCAGGAGCTGGAGCTGGGGCCGGAGTCGGTTCTGGAGCTGGAGTTGGTGCAGGCTCTGGAGCTGCGGCTGGTACAGTGGTATCAGTTGAAGAGGTAGTTGTGTCAGTTGTCGTTGTTGTATCGGTCACAGAACTTCCTTCTGAAGCCGGTTCCCCTGTACCTGAGGAACTAGTACCTGCGCCAGTTGTCATCTCTGGTGAAGTTGTAGCTGATTCTGCTGGTGGAGTCACGACGTTGACGGTCGTTGTATTATTCCCTGTTGGAGTTGTTGTTTGGGCGACCGGTGGAGTCGAAACTACTGTCGCACTTTGCGCTGTACTAGGTGCTTCGGCAGTACATGCCCCTGGACGCTTGTCCCAATCACCATTGCGAATCTGAACACAAAAGACTTGTCCTGTTGCAACATCATTGATCTCAAGACCCTTTGATACAGCCACGGTCTGAGCTTCGACACGGTCTGAATAGACAATGTGTGCTGTCATTTTATCCATAGTCCAGTCCCCTGCGCTTTGCAATGATTCTTTGACAGCAACCGCGACTCGAGAAATAAATGAAGGCGTCGAGCTTGCCAGTGTCTCGGCAGTGCTCGATGCAATCTGGACACGTACGGCAGATGCGATAACAGTGATAAATGTTGAGCTTGAAGTGAGTGCTGAAAGACTATTCTCAATGCGTGCAGTAGTCCTATCGTCAAAGAGAGCGACGATCGAAGAGGTTGTGGCAGTCAATTCGTCGATACGAGCTGAAAGAATCGAAACTGTGTTATTTGTTGTATCGAGCGCACTTGCCAACGTCCTCGTGGTTTGAGAAGTTGATGCCAAGTTGGTTGTTAATGACTGCATATCGGCTGCAGTGTTCGAGCTGAGTACATTGAGAGTTGCCGTCGTACTTGCGAGAGTAAATTCAAACCCTGAATTTTGGCTGCCGAGTTGAATCGTAGTCGAAGCGAGCGAACCGATCTGTCCCTGTTGTTCTTGGATTGCCTTGACTACCGTAGCGATCATGGCACGGTCATCGATACCTGTCAGTTCTCCCTTTTCGTTATGCGTTGCAAAATGGTCGTTAACTGCACCCGCATCTTCTGCAATAAAACCATATCGAGTACGACCATCACCTTCATTATAGACAAATGAAACCGGCTGCAGATCACGGATAGCTGCAAGGCCATTCAAGGACAAAGCGGTAATGTCATGCTTTGTCGCACGTATAGACGAAGTACATGCATCTGAACCAGAGTTGTAAACAACTTCTTTACCCGCAGTCAAGCAGAGTGACCCTGCGCCGAAGTTTCCAGTCAAACCGCTCATAGCAACAGTTCCTGCAACGGCAAGTGTTCTCCATGGTGTGGTGGTACCGATGCCGACACTGCCATCTTTATCAATAAGCAGTAAGGTGCTGTTTGAACTCGATGCTACCACTAACAAAGGAGTCGTGCTTCCTGATCCGCCCTGTATTGAGACTCGGCCAAATGGAGTAGTTGTACCGACACCGAACATACCGTTGCCGGCGATCGCGTCGTTGCTAACAAGCAAACTCGCATTAGTGACTTTTACATCAGCCTGGCCGGCTCCACCACCAGTAGGTCCTGTTGTGAAGACGAGCCTATCGTTGTTGGAGCTACCACCACTATTGTATGTCTGTATAGCAAATGCATCGGTCTTGGTGCCGCCATTGTATCCCAAAGATGTAAGATATCTTTTTACATTAGTAGACGTCAAACCAGCTTGTATATTTTCAGTCTGGAATGTTCCGGTAACTTTTACGTTACCAGTCGCACGACCAACACGGAATCGTTCGGTATAGGGGAATGAACCACTGCTTGAATCGGCAAAGACCAAGTCGCCATACTGCCCTGATCTCGTATCGCCATACAACGTCGAACCCGCTGCCCCAGGAATAAACCACTGCAAGCCCATCTGTGAATTTGAACTAGCACCAGACACCCACCTAATCAATGATTGGGTAGTACTTGCCATGTTTATCTGACCATTGTCTTGAATAGATATCATCTCTTTATCAGCAGAATCAGAAAGCACAAATGCACGACCTGTACCCGTGCCAGATCCTTTGATAGCAAGTTTTGCAGATGGTGAGGTCGTACCAATACCAACATTACCACCACCATTGAAGATAGCGTCGTAGTTGTTGGTTCCACCGGTGACAGAAGAAACGTAGAGACCAATATTATTCGCGTTCGATCCATTCCATGTGCCTGTTGAGGAGATGTTAATGCCTGTTTTGTTAATAGAAGCAGTTGATGATGTTGCAGTGTTTAGCACTTTGATACCGTCGAACGCTGCAGTTTTGGCCGTCGAAATCGCTTCCGACGATATGTCGAGTAATGCGGTAGGAAGCTTTGCTGCCCCGATAGACCAGAGACCATTTCTGATACGTCCTGTTTCAACATCAAGATTGGAGAATATGATGTTTCCACTTGCCGAAAATGCGCTATTCAATTCCGTATCACCGTTGTTCGTATTGTAATCAATAATGAACTTACTGCCTGATGCGTTACTGCGCAGGAGACCAGACTTAGTAAGGGTGTTATCAGTCTTTAATGATAGGTAGAAACCAGGCTGCTGATAACTTCGCAATTCACCGCCACCGATATTTCCATCAGCACCTGACGAGATAACACCGTCGACATCAAATAGGTTCGTACTTGCAGTCGATGAACCGACCTTTACTTTTCCGTTATCAAGCACCTGGAAGAGCATGCGGTTATTCGAATCTGAAATAATAGTATTTCGTGTAGTCCCAGTCGTACCTCCTTTTATTGCAAGATTTGAAGCAAATGGTGTCGAGGAGCCAATGCCTAATTTACCTCCCGTAAAGACAAGTCCAGTTCCAGATGTAATCGAGCTTCCATCAAAATAATTCACACCATTGGTAGTCTGGGAATTTGCATTGGTACCACCATACGCAGTCGCAAGTGTACCGCCTGTGATGTTATCTGCATTCAAGCCTGTTATCCCTACACCATCACCAAAGAATGACCCGCCCGTTGTAATATCTCCCGCTGACTCGAAGGTAGAGTCCGTGTACATATTTCCGAAAAATTCGTGATTATAGGATGCTGAATTGGGTCCACCATATCCAAAAAGTGAAGAATTGGCTTCAAACTCCATCGGGCCTGTTGAATTGGCGATAATACCATTCACGTCAAGTTTGTATGCTGGCGTAACGCCAATGCCAACATTACCATTCACGACCAGACTTCCATCAGTACCCAAAACTCCGCCAATTACCCTGTAGAGATTCGTATCTGATCCTGAATTGTTATCACCTGCAGAAGAGAAGGCAAACTTATAATCTGATGGCACACGGAATTCCTTGAGTGAATCGGTAAGGTTAAGAGCGAGAGTTCCCTGCTCCCAGACACCGAGATTCGATCCATTTGATGCAAAACCATCGAGAGGATAATCCTTGAAGCTAATTGAAGGCCCATTCACACCTGCACCTGCTATAACACTTCCATTTGGGAATGAAGCCTTTGTTGAACTAATAAAGCTGTTAGTTGCCAACTTTGTATTACCATTCACCTGTAGTCCGCCCGCAAGCGTACTCGTAGCAGTCGTGGATGTCGCTGTGTAATATGATGAGACAACTTCACCAACAACAGAGAGTTTAGCGTATGGTGAGCTGGTTCCAATACCAACATTCCCTCCATTAAAGAATGATGTGGCATTATTTGTTATGTTAAGATTGCCATTCGCTGAGGTAAGCGCCGTATCATTCAAATACATTGAGCCAGTACCTGTGCGCAATGTTCCCTTCACCCACAAGTTTGCAGCGAAAGATGATGTTGCATTTGCTCCTGTGCCATTGACATCAATAAAGCCGGCGAAAGTGCTTGTTGCGGTAGTGGATGTTGCCGTAAAGTATGCCGCTGTTGGACCACTTGTAGCAGTAAGTGTAGTCCCAGAAGTAAAGGCTGCCAACATTCCCGCAGTACCACCGGTAACACCTGAACCACCAGTGATACCCAGTGTCGAGGTTGCTACCCATGTCGAGACTGATCCATTTGTCTGGAGTACCATGCCGTTTGTTCCAAGAGATCCTGTTGAATCATACAGTTTGCTGATGGTAAGACCTGTAGTGGAAGCAAATGGAAATACTGAAGCTGTAGAGGTGGTGGCGGTGAAGTACGCACCAACAACCTGACCAACGACGGAGAGTTGGGCGTATGGAGTAGTAGTGCCGATGCCGAGATTACCCGTGTTATCCAAGCGCATACGTTCAGTTGCTCCTGTAATGGAATCATCTGTTGTGGAAAACGCTAGACCGCCCGTTACATTGCTTGAAGTCAAACTTGTATACCTTACTCCTGTAATTGAAGCCAACTCTGCAAAATTACTGCCAGTCGTACTCATTCCTGAAAAACTAAGGCGCGCATTACTGCCAGCTGTCGTACCCATATTTGCCATTGTAAGAGTACTGGCTGTTTTTCCTGGTTGATATGCATACATGGTCGTACTAGCAGTGATCTGACCATTTAAAGATCCGAAACTAATTATTTTGTTAGAATTGGTAGTTGCCGTTGACGTGATATTGATAGTATCCATCGCGTCGCCTATCTGTCTGATACCAAATTGAGTGCCAAACACTCCAATACCATATGAGGGTTGACTACCTGGCGCACGTTGGAATGACATATATCCTGTTGCTCCACCAGAACTTCCAACCCTCAGGCGCATAATTTCTCCTTGTGCTGATGTGTCAGTGATGTTACCGACTGCAAATGTCCCGTTTACATCTGCTTTGTAAGTTGGGTTGATCGTTCCAATACCAACATTTCCTCCCGAGACTGCAAGGTTAACTCCACCCGCAAACGTAC
>CAYPPJ010000007.1:0-47456 GCA_964412585.1 uncultured Candidatus Saccharibacteria bacterium
CCAAAGGTTTGGCTGTTCGCCAATTAAAGTGGTACGCGAGCTGGGTTCAGACCGTTCAGTGCATGCAAGTGCCCTGGACAGTCTGAATCACTTCGAGAAACTAAGTAATCTATGAAAAAGAGAGGAAAGAATCAATCATATCATGGCGGTCATCTCTTTATTGAGATGATGAAGTCGATTTATATCGGTGGAAATCCTTCACAAGAAGGGCAATACCGAGGGAAGTAATCAATTAAATTTGGTTGCGCCCGTAGAGACTAAACATCGACGTTCCATATTCAAGGTGAATAGGGAATAAGCTATAGTCCAATGCAACAAGTAATTGTTGATACCATGCGTGAGACAGGTTGGTCTCCTATCTACTGTAGGCGTTGATACTTGAGGGGATTTGACTCTAGTACGAGAGGACCGAGTTGAACGAACCTCTGGTCTACCTGCTGTCGTGCCAACGGCACCGCAGGGTAGCTATGTTCGGATCGGATAACCGCTGAAAGCATATAAGCGGGAAGCCGGCCCCAAGATTAGGTATCGTTGAGACCCGTGAGAGATGATCACGTTGATAGGCTTTAGGTGTACGCACCGTAAGGTGTTGAGCCGTGAAGTACTAATCCGTCGATCCTATTAGGAATTTTGAAAGTCGCAGTTACGAGTTTGCATGGTTTACATTACTTGAGATAATGAGGTTCATATTGAATCCTGTGTTCTGGTGGTTTGGCGCTATGGCAACACCCGTTCCCATTCCGAACACGGCAGTTAAACGTAGTTGCGGCGATGATAGTCCTAAGGGGCGAAAGTAGCTTGCCGCCGGAACAGAGGATTCAATACAATGCAGAGTGCAATAATTTCAATACACGTTTAGACAAAATGCCAGGGAAGACCTGGCATTTTTGTTTGCTGATTTGCATCATTGAGAGTACTATGTGGATACAAAATATATGGCAGAAGAACTCTCACAACAGCGCAAAATTAGAAATAAGTTCTCTCAACTCGTAGATGCGTATACGAAATACCGTCGCGACTACCCTGATAGGGTATACGATTTGATATACGAATTCTGTCCGAACAGGGATGCGCAGGTTCTCGATGTTGGCTGCGGTACAGGCATAGTGACAAAACGGCTCGCTGAGCATTTCAGGCATGTTGTTGGTACCGACAAGGAGGAAGGCATGCTTGCTGTGGCTCGGCTAACCATGGGCAAATCGGCTGGCACGGGGAAACCGGTCACATTTGTAAATACAGCAGTTGAATCTATGCCATTTGAAACGGGAACATTTGATTTGGTCACGGCAGCTTCGGCATATCATTGGTTCGACTATGGAGCAGCTGGGAAGGAGATATACAGGGTCTTGAAGCCTGAAGGGAAACTGTGCGTATTTTGGAAGCATCAGCGTGACAAGACTTTCGCCAACCTTCCTATATTTGCATATAACAATTTGAAAAAATTCGTATCTGATGTACCACGAAGCAACAAAGGTCCAATTCGGGAGCAGCTCTTTCTGAATGCAGGATTCACTAAGGTCCGACTCGAGGAGTTTAATTTTGATGAAGTATACTCTGTTGAAGAAGTGCTCGGATACATCCAGTCACATTCAACCTACAATTTGTTAGACGCTGAACAGAAGAAAGCGTACATGGACCTGAATAGGGAAGCCGTCGGTCAGCATCTCACCGAGGGAATATTCATTTTTCAGTACAAAATGGTTATGTACTTTGTAGAGAAAAAATTTTAAGATAAGCACTATTCTTTGATCAGTTTCTCGGTGAAGCCAGCACTCACTAAATATTCAAATGCCGACCAGACATCTGCAGGAATCTCCTGCTCGATCTGAAATCCTTTCTGTGGATATAATTTGATGCGTTGAAGATCGCCGACTATCGCATTGATGACATCGTCCTTTCCACGCGAACCGGCGACGTACTCATCAAAGGAAAGCGGGGGAGAGGTTACGATGAGCTCGATATCTGGTAGCCACATTTTACCCGTCGCATACACTCGTCGTTCTGCATACGGTTTTTGAACGAGAATGATTCGTCGTGGAGTAATATTTCGAACGCGCAACTCTTCAAGTGCAAACTTATAGTTCTCTCCGGTATTCTGTGATCGGTTCTCAATAATAATACTTTGCGAGAGAACACCCTTTTGAATCGCAATTGCAGAAAATATTTCAGCCTCAGATGAGCCAACGAATTTCTCGCGTCCAGGTTTGTGATTGTGTATTGATCCTGATCCCGCAAACAAAAGTAAAGGTGCGTACTTCTGTAAAAACAAATCAGCCGCGTACTCAGCAACTCGCGTGTCACTACTTCCGAGTACGAATAACAAGTCAGAGGGTTTGAGCTCTTGATGCATCAGCATGTAGTCCCAAATAATACGTGCAGCTTTGTCTGTGTTCATAAAATGATTCTAGCATTGTTGAGAGGCAATAACTTAAATCACAACAGCAAAAAGTACCAAAAAATCTGGGGATAAATAATTAGGATACAGATTCATCAATGAGGCAAATCTTTAATTAATATTGAGAATTTTAGAAGAGTAGGATAGGAGTTAAATATGGGTTAGCTCAGGACTTGGAAGCGAAGGAAATGCTAATTTTACCACAAATTTATCGTAACGATTTTACTTGGTGTAATGAAATCTTGTTATACATAGATTGTAGTGTTTATTAATGTTTATGTAGGTATGCCTAAGGAGATTTTTCGCGAGTTCTGCGGTGCTGAATGCTGGGTACTGCCGCACTGGAGCCACCTAGTACTTTCGTTGTGATGAACCTAGCTGTCATAGTGATCTTGAATGCGAGCCAAATATTCCTTGGCCTAAAACTGGTGCTTTAAGCATCCTGGAAGGCTATAATTTTAGGGATGAGCAACCAGGGTACAACTCAACAAAATCTAGCTTCCCAAGGTACGGTCTTGGAGTTCATTCCGATTAACCGAGCATCCGAGATAACCAAGTACAGAAAGGATTATATTGGACAGCTGTGTCGTGCCGGCAAATTGGTTACCCGACGAAATGGTCGTCAGTGGCTGGTTGAAAAGTCATCGATTTTGGCTCACAAAAAAGCTGCCGATGAGTTTTATAATTTGGCACCACAAACAGCGCAGGTAGTTACACCTGTTCTGCCTGTAGTAGAGACACCTGTCACTCCGCCCCCAATCCCTTGGACCTTCACCTATGATGAGGATACACGTCCGCTATTGCCAGTATTGAAACCCAAGGCATTCGCCACAACGGCAATTCCTGAAAAACAAAAGTCTGAGGTGGTCCATTCAGTACAGGCCGCAAAAAAACGGGGAGTTGCTGCAACATCAAAGCCTTCGACATTATTTACACATCATCTTCAAACGGCTGTTATTGTGACGACATTGATCTGTGTCGTTTCATTGGCTGGCGCAGTATCTCTTGGTCAGCATGGTGCGAAAGTCGCTTTTGAAAAAAGTTCGAACATGTTTAGTGCGGGTCAGGAAAGTGGACAGACAGCCTCATTGTTTGACTGGATATCTGCGCGAAAGAAATCAGCAGTTGTTGTCATTCGTGAATTTTTGGGCATAGAGGATCAACAGCCACAGGTCGTTGTCGTCACAGCTACCAGTACACCTGTTATAGTCAATCAAGCTAAACCTGTAGCGGTCACACAGCCGCCACGTACGAACTACGTCTATTCATCCGATCCATCGTTGGCGGATCGTATCGATAGGGTGCAACAGAATCTTGATGAGTTTAAAAAATTTCAACAGTTACAGACGTATACTATTTACGAAAATGTGAGTAATGGCTTATCGTCGGTCGGAGGGGGTTCATCGAGTAATTTTACTGGTTCAAATCTAAACGGTGTTACTATTACTGGCTCATCATTTTCGGGCACGACCGGAGTATTTTCTTCTAGTGTGAGTGTGGGAGGCGCCCTCTCTGTTACCGGATCAACAACGTTGGCCGATCTCACTGTGGGGTCTTTGGAGGGTCCGCTCCAGGCGATCGGTGGCGTGGTCTCAGCTACATCAACACTTTCCTCGGTGTATGGTGGTACTGGTCATAGTAGCTACGCTGAGGGTGATGTACTCTATGGCAATTCAAACGGCGACCTTTCTACGTTGGCGCGCTCCTCAAATGGGCTAGTCCTCAAACTGGTTGGTGGTGTGCCATCATGGCAGGCTGACCTTATGGGAAGTGGTGGTGGTTCGTCAGCGTGGGCGACATCAAGCGACAACTTGCTTGTGTATCCAAGTGATTCGATGGATGTAGTTGTTATTGGATCGAACGCGACGACTTCTTCGGGGAATATATTTGAAGTGGTGGGTAGTACGAAGTTAGGAGGAGTGAATGATGTGGCAACAATTTCGAAACTCTTGGTTAGCGGTTCTTCAACATTGCAGAGACTGACATTCACCCAGGCTACAGGCACGTCAGCTACAACAACAAATTTGTTTGCAACACACGCCTCATCAACCGATTTGCATGCGACCGCCGCGGCATTCGGTACTCTTTCGGTCGGGTCACTTACTGGTCTCTTGCAATCAGCGAACGGCCTCGTCTCTGCTTCCTCAACACTTTCCATTGCATATGGCGGAACAGGTACTTCGACAAAACCTTCGTATGGTCAGGTACTTCTCGGTCAGGCTGATGGGACATACACATTGATTGCAACGAGCTCACTTGGTTTTCCAACGCCGCAAGATCTCTCCCCGTACCTCACCTCAGCAAACGCGGCTACCACCTATCTCAATCTTACCAACTGGTATGCCACCACCACCGATGGTCTTGATGAAGGGGTAGTCAATCTCTACTACACCGACCCTCGAGTCCAGACATACCTCAATTCGGTTGCAAAAGGATTCTTCTTCTCAACGACCTCAGCAGCTTACTGGGATTCAACACAGTCACGTTGGGCGACAACCAGTACCGATTACTGGAAGAGTCAGAACAATTTCTTTTCTACCACGTCAGTCGCATACTGGGACTCGACTCAATCACGTTGGGCGACGACATCAAGTGATTACTACGTAAATGCCTCGACGACTATTCCAAAGACGTATACCAACAATACGTTTACGGGCGCTAATACATTCAATGGCGGCCTCACCGTCGGTTCTCTCACTGGCCCATTGCAGGCATTGAATGGTGCTGTCTCCGCCTCTTCAACACTGTCGATTGCATATGGCGGTACAGGTACTTCAACACTTCCAACATATGGAAAATTGTTGGTGGGAAATACACGCGGTGGATATGACTATGTCGCCACATCCACACTTGGACTTCTTCAATTGTCTGATCTTGTCGCGTATCTCACAAGTGCAAATGCCGCTTCAACATATTTGAGTTTGGCAAACTGGTACTCGACAACCACCGACCAACTTGCTGAAGGCTCGACACATCTCTACTACACCGACCCCCGAGTCCAGACATACCTCAACTCGGTTGCAAAAGGGTTCTTCTTCTCAACAACTTCAGCAGCTTACTGGGACTCGACTCAATCACGTTGGGCGACGACATCAAGTGATTACTACGTAAATGCCTCGACGACTATTCCAAAGACGTATACCAACAATACGTTTACGGGCGCTAATACATTCACCGGACTACAGACCTTTGGTAACAACATCTCTTTTGGCGGTGCTCAATTGAACGCGAGTGCGTTGACATACGGCAACCTCCTCATGTTTAACGGAACCAACTGGGTAAATACATCGACATCGTCACTCGGTATTACAGGTGGATCATCATTCGGGTATCTCTTCCCGGGGAATGCGACGTCAACACTGCTCGCATTTAATGGAGGCCTTACTTCGTATGCAACATCGACTATTGGTGACGGTACACAAGCAGGAGGACTTACTATCAATGGCGGTGCGACCACGACGGGGAATGCGTATTTTGGAGGAAATGTTTACTTCCCGGGTTCAGGTATCTGGAATTCCAGTGGCAGAGTTGGTATCGCCACCACAAGCCCAAATGGTTTGTTGTCGATTGATGGATTAACTCTTGGTCCTACAAACGTATCAGTTCCTGTCTTAAACATAGTTGATACAACGACTCGAGTCAGTATTTTTGATAATGGGTTTAATGCCCCAAATATTCTTACTATTTTGGGTGGAATTGGCGGAAGCACAGCCGGTGGTTCAGGATTTTCTGGAGGTTTAGGTGGTTCGGTCAGCATAACGGCTGGAAAAGGAGGAAATGCGCCGTCAAGTAATACAAATGGTGATGGTGGAAGTATTACGCTTCAGTCTGGATCGCCAGGAAGTGGCGCGGGTACCGCCGGCTCTTATGGTAAGATTTTGTTAAATTCAAATGGCGGCAACGTCGGCGTCGGCACCACCTCGCCATACGCCAAGCTCTCAGTTGAAGGATCTTCTGTTCTCGGCAACAATGCTCTCGCTGGTTACTTCACCGCAACTACTACAACTGCTTCAGTTTTTCCATACGCTTCAACCACCGGACTCACTATCAGTAAACTGTATGATTCAACAGGATCTCTTGGTACCAACGGCATGGTTCTTCAGACCAATGGATCAGTTTCAACCTGGGTCGCCACATCATCACTCGGTATTACTGGTGGCGCCTCCGCCTTCACCTCACTCACTGATACCTTTGCATCATATGCAGGGAAGTCAGGACAGCTTGTTGCGGTTAACTATGGAGAAACGGGCCTCACTTCATTCTCTACATCAACACTTGGTCTTCTCACCACCAACGTGGCAGAGGGATCGAATCTGTACTACCAGGATGCGCGGGTGAATTCGTATATCAACGCCTCGACAACGATTCCGAAGACGTATACAGCTAATACCTTTGCCGCAACAAACATATTTAATGGCAGTGTCGGTGTCGGTACGACGAGCCCATTCGCTAAACTTTCTATTTCTACAACTGCCCAGCAAGATGGCGCACTGCCTCTTTTCGTAGTAGCTTCAACGACTAATACCACTTTGTTCAACGTGTTGGGAAATGGCAACGTCGGTGTCGGTACCACTTCACCATACGCAGCACTGTCAGTCGTTGGTCCTGCAGGACCTATTGGAGGCAGTGCACCTACAGCCTTTGCAGTATATGGAGGAACAGGGTTTAATCGTGGCGGAGGAATAGATTTGTATGCGGGAACGGGTCAATCTATTGGGGGCACGATTAATATCGTTGCTGGCCCCGGAATAGTCGACGGTATTGGCGGTGACGTGGTAATCACTGGTGGTGCAGCGCCATCAAATTCGACTGGAGGCTCCGTATATATTACTGGTGGGGGAAGTTCCTTCGGCAGTAGTAATTTGGGGGGAGATGTTCAAATCAATGCGGGCTCCGCGTCTCTTGGGTATGGAAAGATATTGTTAGCCACAACGGGAGGCAACGTCGGCATCGGCACCACTTCGCCATACGCCAAGCTCTCCGTCGTTGGCCAAGTTGTCAGTGCCTACTTCACCGCTACCACTTCAACCGCATCCACCTTCCCATACGCTTCAACAACAGCTCTTACGGTATCAGGAACAAACGGACTCAAACTGGCAACCGGCTTGAATGGTCCTCTCCAGGCAGTCGCTGGCCTCGTCTCTGCTTCTTCAACTCTGTCTACAGTATATGGAGGTACTGGTCTTCCAACAAAGCCAGCATATGGTCAGATTCTCTTGGGCCAGGCTGATGGTTCGTACGCTCTCACGGCAACTTCATCACTCGGTATTACTGGTGGTGTGTCAGCTTTCACGTCATTGACTGATGCATTCAATTCATATTCAGGGCGAGCAGGGCAATTGGTTGGAGTTGACTATGGTGCTACCGGTCTCACCTCGTTCTCAACGTCAACACTCGGTCTTCCTCAGTTCTCAGATCTCTCTGCATATCTCACCACATCAAATGCGGCGTCCACATATTTGAGTTTGGCGAATTGGTATGCCACAACCACGGATGGTTTGGATGAAGGATCAATTAATAAATATTATTCCAATACTCTCGTTAATTCATATATTCACGCTTCGACAACCATTCCTAAGCTATATACTGCGAATACATTTACTGCCGGACAAACATTTAATGGCGGAGTGACTATTGATTCTTTGAATGGTCCGCTTCAAGCATTGAGTGGCGTGGTGTCAGCAACTTCGACGTTGTCGACTGTGTATGGTGGTACCGGTCTTTCGACAAAGCCGACTTATGGCCAAGTCCTATTGGGTCAGGCGAATGGTTCGTACGCTCTAGCAGCGACTTCTTCCCTTGGTTTCGACGAGTCGCAGTGGATAACATCTGGTTCCAATATTCAGTACAACACGGGAAATGTGAGTGTCGGTACAACGTCCGCACAAGCCCGACTCAATCTTGAAGCTGTTGCGGGCGGCTCAACTCGCGAGGCACTTATCAAGGCGAGTGTTTCTGATAGTGGAAATGACGCGTTCTATGTCTCTAATGGTACCGGATCTGACAATCATTTTGCACCACTTTTTGCTGGCTACAATAATACAAGCAACTCATTGTGGTCATTGAGTTTTACTGGACTTACTGACTCTACTAATGACGCGTCGGATTCATCAAACTTTGGATTGATCCGGTTCAATACGTACCAAGCAACAAATCCTACGGATCCTTTGAATAGCACGCTTTCTGCGATTTCAAATAGGAAATTGTTTACATTTGAAAATGGTCCGGCAACTCTCATGACTCTTGCTGCAAGTGGTAACTTGGGCATCGGCACCACCTCTCCATATGCCAAGCTCTCAGTCGTTGGACAGGTTGTCGGTGCATACTTCACCGCTACCACTTCGACCGCTTCTACCTTCCCATATGCTTCAACAACAGCTCTTACGGTATCAGGAACAAACGGACTCAAACTGGCAACCGGCTTGAATGGTCCTCTCCAGGCAGTCGCTGGCCTCGTCTCTGCTTCTTCAACTCTGTCTACAGTATATGGAGGTACTGGTCTTCCAACAAAGCCAGCATATGGTCAGATTCTCTTGGGCCAGGCTGATGGTTCGTACGCTCTCACGGCAACTTCATCACTCGGTATTACTGGTGGTGTGTCAGCTTTCACGTCACTCACCGATACCTTTGCATCGTATGCAGGGAAGTCGGGACAGCTTGTTGCGGTTAACTATGGAGAAACGGGCCTAACGACTTTTGCCACATCTTCACTTGGACTTGTTAGCTCCCAATGGACAACTTCAGGGTCAACTATTTCATATAACACCGGAAATGTAGGCATTGGCTCTTCTACTCCATTTGCTACGTTATCTATTGTCGGAAACGTAAATCAGGCTGCAACACCATATTTTGCAATTGCGTCTTCATCAACCATTGCACCATTCTTGCAAGTAGCATCTTCCTCAAACTTCCAGGTTGATGGCGGTGTATTGGAACCAATGCACCGTGGTAGGCTTGGTAACTCGGCCGGAGGATCAGTAATGGCCAACCCTAACTCAGTTTTTGTCTCTGGTAACTATGCCTATATTGCGGTGTATAGTTCAAATGCACTTGAAATAGTTGATATTTCAACCTCGACCCCAGTGCATAAAGGGAAACTCGTTCACGGTACTGGTGGTGCACTTTTGACCAACCCGCGCTCAGTCTTTGTCTCGGGTAATTATGCCTATGTGGCAGTTGGTGGCAGTAACGCGCTCGAAATCATTGACGTATCAAATCCTGCAAACCCAGTTCACAAAGGATCGATTACTAACGGAACGGGTGGTGCCGCTTTGTCTACACCTTACCAAGTGTATGTCTCAGGTAATTATGCGTATGTCGCGTCAAATGGTAGCAATGCTCTCGAAATCATTGATATATCAAATCCCGCGAATCCAGTTCACAAAGGAAAGCTTACCCATAATACAGGGGGTGCCTCATTGAGTGCTCCATACCATGTGTACGTAGTCGGAAATAATGCATATGTCGCCGCGAGTGGTGCCCTCGAAATTGTCGATGTCACAAATCCTGCGGCACCTGTTCATCGCAGTAAACTTACTGATGGTACGGGTGGCGCATCACTGACCAATCCTCAGTCAGTCTTCGTCTCGGGTAATCATGCATATGTTGCCGATTTTAGTGGCGCACTTGAAATCGTGGATATTTCGAATCCTTATGCACCAGTTCATCGAGGCAAACTTACTAATGGCACAGGTGGTGCGTCACTGGTCGGTCCGCGTTCAGTCTTTGTCTCAGGAAACTATGCATACATTGCTGATGGCTCAGGTGACGCACTTGAAATTGTGGATGTTAGCAATCCATTGAACCCAGTTCACAAAGGTAAAATAGTAGATGCGCAGGGCGGCTCAGCGCTCGACAACCCAGCATCTGTTTTCGTCTCTGGTAACTATGCATATGTGGCAGCATCGGCAAGTTATGCATTTGAAGTAGTTGATGTGGGAGCCGTAAATATTTCGAACGCGCAGATCGGAACACTCAAAGTCGGCAACTTCTCCGTAGATAACTTTGCTCAGTTCAACAACAATTTGTTTGTAAAAAATAATTTGAATGTAGGAGGAAGTACGTTGATAGATGGAACCTTAGTAGTTACGGGATCGACGGGTACCACAACAGCATCAACAGCAACAACATCGGCACTATTTATGGGCAATATTCTTGTTGGGACACCATCGACTGGTTCCACCACTCCATATTCACGTCTCTCGGTATATGGGGCAGGTACGGGAACTGGCCAGATTTTTGAGCTTACAGACAATGCGTCAAATACCATTGCTCGATTCCTTGATAATGGGACAGGATATTTTGCGGGCAATATTGGTTTTGGCACCACTTCGCCATATGCAAAACTCTCGGTCGAAGGATTTTCTGTTCTCGGTAACTCCGCATTAGCAGGTTACTTCACTGCAACCACCACCACAGCATCAGTATTTCCATACGCTTCAACCACAATGGTCAGCGCAACCACAGCATCAACCACCAACCTCATCATCTCAGGTCTCCCAAGCTGTAGCTCAACAAGTGCTCTTACGACAAACTCAAGTGGTGTCGTAGCTTGTGGACCAATATCGGGTGGGTCAGCATTCTCGTGGACTCCAGGAACAAACTACGGAGTTGCTGTTAACTCAACTTCAACCCCAATCTGGTTCCAGAATGGTCTCATGGCTTCAAGCACAGCCTACCTAACCTATGCAACCACCACCGCTCTCACTGTCACAGGTAACGCATACTTCCCAGGAAACGGTATCTGGAATTCGAGTGGATTCCTTGGTATCGGAACAACTTCGCCATATGCCGCACTCTCGGTCGTCGGCGCATCTGGTGTTGTTGCAGACAAATACTTTGCGACATCGACGACGGCTACGAGTACGTTTGCGGGAGGGTTGAACGTTGGCTCGGGGAATCTCTTGTATGATCTTTCAACCGGCGTTACTTCCGCATCCGCATTCCAGACAGGAAACCTCAACTTTGATACTGATGCAGGTATGGTCTCATGGGCAGATCTTCCACTATCAAGTGCATCGAACGGAACCATCGAAGGGTATAGTGCTTCTTTGAATGGTAGTACTACGATCAGTGTCTATGGCGTCTCAGCAGGATCTGGCTGGTTGCAAAATGATTATCCGCGTGTCGCAATCGGCAGTACTACTGCGCCGAGTTCAAAATTGACAGTCTTTGGTAATGGCACAGGAGCCAACGGACTCTTCGAATTAGTCGACAACGCTTCTACGACTCGTTTCAAGGTGCTTGATAACGGAAAAGTTGGTATCGGTACCACATCTCCGTACGCAACTCTTTCTGTTCAGAACAATTACGCGAGCGGTAATACTACGCTCTTCGCCGTCGCTTCATCAACTGCCGCAAACGCAAGTACCGCAAGCAATCTCTTCAATATCTCAAATACCGGTGTCTTCACAACAAATACGACGGATGCGGCTAATGCTACTTCCACCATCAACGGTAACCTGTACGTCAACGGCACCGTGCGCTCGACACTCTCATATGTCGGTGACTTGATCTTTGCAAACAATTTTAGCTTTGCCGAAGCGCCTCTTGATGGTACTACGCAGGGAATCTTGCTCCGCAATCAGCGTGGTGAAGATGCGCTCACAATCGATGAGCGAGGAAATTTGTCGCTCGTTGGAGATATTTGTTACAAGGGCAAGCAATGTTTCGGTGCATCTCTCAATGATCTTGAGAGTGACTTGGGCGCATTGGCATCAACCACTTCAAATCGATTGTTCTCGGCTCAGACTACGACGATGTCATCATTGTCTGAGTTGGGCGCCTCAATAGCGAATATCAACCAATCTGTCGCCAACCTTGATGCGAATCTTAATACCTTGAGCGCAAGTTCAACTCTCCTTGAGGCCGTCGCTTCATCAACCGCCGATAGGCTTGCGTCATCAACGGCTGAGACGTTGGTAAGTTCACCATCATTCCTAGAACGAATCTTCAATACCTTCATGGAATTCTTGAAATCAGCTATCGCACGCATCAAGAGTATCTTCGTTGGGGAATTGCATGTTGAAGAAAAACTCTGTGTAGATGATGTCTGTATCAATAAAGATCAACTCAAAGCACTCCTTATTAGTGCAGGTGGAACCTCTGCATCATCGACACCACCAGTGGCAACGACGACACCTCCTCAGCAGAATGTCATGCCGCAGACACCTTCTGTTTCAGAACCAGTAGTGACCCCAACTCCGGTTGCGCCAGTTACGAGTACCTCGACCCCGGAAACGGCAAGTTCTACTGCACCAGTAACACCGAGTACACCGGTTGAACCTGAGGCATCAGCAAGTACCACGCCACAGAGTTCACCAGCATCACCTGAACCAGTATCTCCACCAACTCCAGAGCCAGTTGTTACACCATCACCTGAGCCTGCTGTAGAACCTGTACCGGCCCCAGCACCTGAAGTAGTTCCGGTTCCTGAACCAGCTCCAGAACCAGTGGTTGTGCCAGCGCCGGAGCCAGCGCCTGCCCCAGCTCCAGCGCCTGCGGTAGATTCCGGAACAGATCAATAACACACATACTATATATATGACATTCACACCTAAAAAAATACTTATAGCCCTCGGACTTCTCAGTGTATTTGTCGTTGGAGGCATCCATGGAGTGCGCGCGGCAACTATCAGTAGTACTGTTCCCGGGTCCGTAACTTCAGGTCTTGTCGGCTGGTGGACTATGGATGGTACAGATATGCTCAATGGAGCAGCCTTGGATAAGAGTGGAAATGGGAATTCTGCGGCACTGGTGAATATTGCGACATCTACTTTCTACAGGGCAGGCAAGATTGGACAAGCGTTCAATTTTGATGGTGTGAATGATTATCTACTTGTACCAAGTTCTTCCTCTCTTCCTGCTGAACAGCCGATGAGTATTTCAGTCTGGGTTAAGCCTGATAATGCCACAGCCGGTTTCGTGCTCGCCTCGCGCCCTTTCTCGGGAAATGGATGGAATATTACGTATGCGTTTGGTAATAGACTCATGTTTCAACATGATGGCGTTGGAGATTTATCTGCTCGAACAACTTTTAACTTCGGTGCGTTTTCTACTACTCAATGGACACACCTCGTTGTAACATGGGATGGAACTACAGATGCAACCCATGTTCTCATCTATAAAAATGGCGTCATCCAGGCGCATGATACAGATACAAATGGTTCCAGCATGACGAGTACGAGTGGCCAGCCGCTCTATATTACCTCTGACCAAGGTGGTGGCGGTTTTTTCAAAGGATCTATGGATGATTTTCGAATGTATGACCGCGTTCTCTCCACCACAGAAATTAGTCAGATTTACGCGGCGGGCTTGGCTACTGGCAAGCAGGCTGCTTCACCCCAAGTAACCGGAACTACTTCCTGCTCAACGGGACTATCGTGTGGCCTCGTCGGGTACTGGACATTTGATGGCAAGGATACTCCATGGACATCTGCAACAGCTGCCACTACCCTCGACAAGTCGGGAAGTGGTAACACGGGGACGTTGACCAGTATGAATCAGTCGAAAGCTCCTGTACAAGGAAAGATTGGCCAAGGACTGAAGTTCGATGGAGTGGACGATACGGTGAGTATTGCTCACAACGCGAGCATCAAACCAACAGCCGCAATCTCGATTAATTTTTGGTTCAATCCAAGCAATGTAAATTCGTCCGCAGTCCAGACGATTTTGTCCACTACTCAAAGCGGAGGTTATTCGGTGGCACTTAATGGAACTTCTGCTTCCGGTACATGCAATGCAAACTCCTTTTGTTTTTTTGTGAATGTTGGCGGTACGTATTATATTACCAATTATGCAAAATCAAATTTTAAAAATAATACGTGGTATTTATTCACGGGGACATATGATGGAAATACGAATAGGATGTACATAAATGGACAACAGATAGATACTGTTTCCCAATCTGGAACAATCAATTATACAAGTAATACGCCAGTATGTTTGGCCTCGGAGCCAAATGCGTCTGCCTGTATAGATGGAAATTACTTCAACGGCTTGATGGATGATGTCCGCGTCTACAATCGCGCTCTTTCTGCTGTTGAAGTTAGACAACTTTACAACTTGGGTGCTACTTCCAAGCAGGCTGTTTCACCAGTAGTAACATCAACCTCGTGTTCATACGGTCTCTCGTGTGGTCTTCTCGGGTACTGGACCTTCGATGGGAAGGATGTCAATTGGTCAACAGGATTAGCAAGTGACAAGTCGGGAAATCTCAACACTGGATCGATGCTCAATATGTCGACGACAAGTAGTCCGATACCTGGAAAATCAGGTCAAGGACTGAAGTTTGATGGTGCTAATGACGCCATAAATGCAGGGTCAACTTCTTCGTTGACCGATATTCAGAACCAAGGTGGGGGAGGTATGACGGTTGCATTTTGGATAAATCCGGATTCAAATTCGACGAAATATATACTTGCAAAAGGAGGTGCAAATAATGGCAGTGGAACATGGTCGATACTCAAGGCCTCAAACACAAATCCCGCACGTCTATCCTTCAATAAAGAAGGGGGTACAGATGCGTCAAAAAATTATAATAGCTTACTTGTCTCCGGTGTATGGCAGCATATTGTTTTAACATGGGATGGCACGATGGCGGTCAGTACCGGTGTTCTGGTCTACCGAAATGGTGTTTTGGTATCAAACGTGACAGGGACCGATGGTGCGAGCGCAAATTCTGATTCGGGCAATGCTTTGTGCATGGGCAATCTTTCTACTATTGGTTCAGCAAATTGTGCTACCTCTGGTTCTGCAGATATGAAGCTCGACGACGTGATGATTTATAACAGAGTATTGAGTGCAGCTGAGGTTCGTCAATTGTATAATAGAAGCAAATAATTTTTATGAAGCAGCATCACCTTAAAACTTCATATGTATATGCCTTGGCGGCGATAGTAGTAATTGGGCTTGTCGTCAATATACCACATATCATTCAGACGCCTCGTGAAGTTTTGGAAACTGTCGCAACGCACTCTTCGGCAGTCCATCAAACCGCAGCCGTTGCGGACTTCAACTCAAATCTCGTTCTTCAGTATTCATTCGATGATGGTGCCGCTGCCGATCTATCTGGTCGCGGAAACACAGGTATTGTAGCCGGTGGCGCAGTATCGAATGTCGGACAGATAGGCAGCGCTCTCGTGTTTGATGGTATCGATGACACGATCAATGCCGGGTCGGCGGCTTCACTCGATGATATTGGGTCACAGGGAGGTATGACCGTGTCATTCTGGATCAACCCACGTTCAAACGCACTTGGGTATCTGTTTGCGAAAGGATCAGCGTCGAATAATAGTGGCACATGGTCAATTCTTAAAAGTTCTGCCACAAGTCCCGCACGCATATCGTTTGGCAAAGAAGGTGCAGCTGATATGAATGCTAATTTTAATAGTGTTCTGGTTGATAATGTCTGGCAACACATTGTTCTTACGTGGGATGGAAACATGAGCAGTGGTGTAAATCTGTATAGAAACGGGGTCGCTATGTCAGGTGGAGTTACTGTTGCTGGTAGTGGAGCGAATAGTGATGCAGCCCACAATCTCATGATCGGTTCGCTCAACGGCACCTCTGGGTTTGCCGATGTCTCCATGGATGACGTACGCGTGTATAACCGAGTGCTTACTTCTGCAGAAATAGGGGAGCTTTATTCGTTGGGAGGAAGTGTGGTGTCGCCACCGTCGCCAATCAATGGGTTATGTGGAAGTTCAGTCAACGCCTGTTCAGCGGGAACTCTTTCGGATTCGACTGACACCGCGACAGAAAACGTGTGGAGCTGTATTGGGTCCATTGGAGGAACCACTGCTTCATGCTCGGCTCCGATTTTGTCCCAAGCCACCTCATATAACCTGACTGTTTCCAAGAATGGCACCGGGGCTGGCACGGTTACTGGTTCTGGTATTTCTTGCGGGACTGATTGTTCGGAATCTGTCGGATCAGGTACGGTTATTACACTCTCGGCCACCGCATCGTCCGGCTCCACATTTACTGGGTGGAGCGGTGGAGGATGTTCAGGAACTTCTTCGTGTTCCGTAACCATTTCTTCAAATACGGCCGTGACGGCAACATTTAATACGCAAAGCGTAGCGCCAGATCCGGGGCAGCAACCTTCTCCAGCGGGCAACCGTGTGGATCTGCTGAATAGTTCAGGGGGAGTTGCGAATACGTTCGCGACAATCCAGGCATGTGCCAGTGTGGCACAATCAGGCCAAACCTGCGCTGTCTACCCAGGAACATACAATGAACGTGTAAATGTGTCGAATTCCGGAACGTCTGCAAGTCCGATCACATTTAGGGCCGCGTCTGCGACAAAACCTGTTGTGCGCGCTTTCAGTCTTTCAAACAAAAGTTATATAACTATTGATGGCTTCGAGTTAACACATCGCGCAATGACTCATGAAAGTACGTTAAATGCCTATGCGAGTGCCTACGTGAGTGGTGGTACCGGTGTTCGTATTACTAACAATTTTATCCACGATACAGACGGTCCGTGCACTAGTTTTGAAAATCTTTCTTTCCTTACTATTAGCGGCAACACCTTGGACCATTGCGGGGTGGCCACCACAATTATTGGAGTACCGACGGGTGGAACATTCACGATAACTGCTGGTGTAAATGATACAGTCAAAATTCGTCTTAACAATGCAACGTCATACAATGTCACCCTCACTTCGGGCACGCGCACGTTGCAACAGGTGTGCGCAGATATTAATAGTCAGGCAAGCGGAGTATATTGTCATGCCGAAGGTGCTGACAAACAGGTTCATATAAATCCAATTACGGTTGGTCCATCAACGTCAGTTATTTTAGAAAATGTCGCTCACGATGCATATGCGGCGTTGGGACTTGGTGTCGGAAACGAAACCCAGATATCACATACGGCCGCATTTCAATCCGCGAGCGGCGCGGGATCAACTGATGTCCTGGTAGAAAATAACCGCGTTTCTCGTGTCAGCGACTTCCTGCTTCCAAAAGGGTCCAGATATGTCTATCGCAATAATATATTAGGTCCGTCTGATATTGGTACGGCCATCCATATTGATGGCGTACAAAGCAATGCCCCCGAAAACTTCCTTCTTATTGAAAACAATCTATCAACTAATAATTCGAGCTCAGATAACCATTTCTTTTTGACGTCTGCATATTCAGCCAACTGGATTGTTCGATACAACAGATCGTTCCAAAGCAAAGGGGGGCAGGCGTGGGGGTGCGGGCCGTGCGGTACCATGGGCAGCTTTTCGCATTACAATAATACGTGGTACGACACTGTCTCGTATTATTTTGGCTGGAATCAGCTCGGATTGACCGCATCACCCAACAGTCTTTCCCGTAATAATATCTGGTATCGTGCCGTTCGTAATCCTGGCGGCAATCCATACTATAGTGGCGCGGGGACGGTTTTGGACAAAGATTACGACGTGGTCTTCGAATCCGGCAACGCGCAAGAAGTTCATGCGATAACAACTGACCCACTTTTCGTGAATATGTCGTCAGGGGACTTTGCGCTTCAATCCTCATCTCCAGCAATTGACCATGGGGGACCATTAACGACCACTGTTACGGCTGGTACCAATTCAACTTCACTCCAGGTCACCAACGCAGGCCCATTCCAAGATGGTTGGGCAGGAGTCGGTCATGATTGGATCGCTGTGGGCACATCAGGTAATTACAGCGAAATAGGTTCTATTAACTATGCGAATAACACAATCACGTTGCGCACACCGTTGTCGTGGTCCGCGGGTGCTCCAGTGTATTTGTTCAAAGATTCGACCGGACGACAAGTGCTCTATGGTCCAGCACCCGATATAGGTGCGTATGAGTATGGAGGAGGAGCGCTGGTACTGCCGCCTGCAAATCCAATTCTTCCATCGAACCCACCAGTTCTTCCGGCAAATCCAGTAACATGTACTTCATTTACGTATTCTGCATGGGGAACATGCACGTCGGGGTCACAAACTAGAAACATTCTTACGAGCAGTCCAAGCGGATGTACGGGAGGAGTTCCTGTTACCAGTCAAAGTTGCACGGTTACTCCAATCGTACCACCACCACCTGTACCAGCAATCAATGCTTCATGCTCGAATACACTAAATCAGTGCATTGCCGGAAATTACACTGATCTTCCAGATACATCCGCAAATCACGAGTGGTCATGTCTTGGTTCAGGTACAGGGATTAATGTGTCTTGTTCGTTAGCAAAGACGGTAGCACCAGCGAATGTAACGGTGCCAGTAGTTCCAAATCAGCCGCCTGTTACATCGCCGAATAGATCAGATTTAACCCCATCACCTCAACCACCAACGGCACCGCAACGGGTTGTCCAAAAAGTCATTCAGACTACAATAACCCCAAACAAATCACCCTATCGTTCGATTAGCGATGCGGATCTTGATTCTGCAACTTCAACAAAGCAGTCTATTTCTGATTCTGAACAGCCGCGTTCTCGCAGTTCATTTTTTGAACGAGTTAAGGAGATGTTTCGGTATGTTTATTCACGAATATTGAATGGTGTAGATCGTCTATTTGGAAATGCTGGCAGAACTCAAACCGCCGCTGTTGCTGACTTCAATTCAAGCCTCGTAGCTCACTACACCTTTGATGATGGAACAGCGACCGATTCTTCCGGAAAAGGGAATAATGGTTCTTTTGTCGGTTCGCCAACAGCAGCCACTGGTATCATCGGAGGTGCGCTCCAGTTCAATGGTTCAGGTGACGGAGTCAATGCACCGATTCCGGTTAGTTCTAACGGGATGACCGTCTCAATGTGGGTGAAGACTACGAGCACAAGTCTCCAGACACTCTTCACGCGAGGTGGGGCGGGTAGTGGATATGCCTTTGATTATCGTTTTGGCAATAGACTCAATTTTGAGCACAATGGCTCAACTGATCTCGCAGCGCGTACAAAATCTTCAAGTACCCTCACTCCAGGAACATGGTATCATGTCGTGTTTACGTGGGATGGATCAACATCCGCAAGTCACGTTGTATTCTATAACAACGGAGTATCGTTGCCCCATGATATCGAAAGTGACGGAGTGGCTCTAAGTGATACGGCAGGCTTCACTCCAGTCATTGGCTCTAGTTTTAATGGTGTTATCGACGACGTTCGCATCTATAACCGAGCTCTTTCAGCTCAAGAAGTCACCGATCTCTATACTGCTGGCGGAGGATCAGTGCCAGCCTCGCCGCCCGCAGCACCTGCAGGTCAAAATAATACTCCTGCGAATACGTCGCCAAACAACACACCAGCAAATCAACCAGCTAACGATACCCCTGCACAGAATGCGGCACCGGCGCAGGCAAATGCCGCTACCTGTAACACTTCTGACATTCAAACCGCGGTTAATACGGTTGCCGACGGGGGAGTCGTGCTCGTTCCTGCGGGAACCTGCACCTGGACCTCTCCGGTAACGATTACGAATAAGTCGATAATACTCAAAGGTGCGGGAATTGATCAGACAATTATTACAGAAAATCTTGCGGTAAGTGATAGTTCGCTCCATATCAATAGCGCTCTTGGTAGGCCTGTTCGGGTAACAGGATTTACCTTCGAAGGAAGAAATACTCGTGACAATTATGCTTCGATTGGCATCTCTGGTCCGCCCAATCAACCGTTGTTCCGTGTTGATCACATCAAGTTCAACAACGTCACAGAACGAGGCATTATCGCCAATGGCGTATACGGTCTCATCGATCATAATATTTTTATAAGAAATCCGACAGAAGGTTCGCCGACGCTTGTCTCGGTGATGGGTGACTCTGATGCTTCGTGGAATCGACCGCAAGACATGGGTACGTCAAACGCGGTATTTATAGAGGATAATATTTTTGTCCATAATATAAATGCCAATGGCCCGTTCGATATGTATCGAGGCGCACGCTATGTGTTTCGAAATAATAATGTGTATGGTAACAATTTGGGCCATCATGGCTTCGATAGTGATCTTCGTGGAGAAGTAAATTTTGAAGTTTATAATAATTGCTTCGTGAATGCAGCACCCGCAGAGCGTACGCCGTACGTTCTCCATCCCTATAGCGATTGTTCGGTCCATCCACTTCCTGCCACAACTCCTTATGCCCACGGTGTTGTCTTCGAATTCCGTTCAGGATCGGGGGTGATCTTTAATAATACGGTGACTCGAGTCCCGACAGGGAATAATGGAGGCTATTATGATTACTTTACGCTACTCAGAAACTATCGCAGTGGAGACGGGTATATTACCAACAATGGAGGCGTCTTTCCGTGGGATGGACATAGCCCGTGGAACGGCTCGTGCAATGGGACAAATCCGCTCGATGGTAATCTACTCGACCTCGATACCAATGGTGATGGTGTTGCTGACAAGAGTTCGGGCTATCCATGCAAGGATCAAATTGGTCGTACATCGGGTGTTGGTGCAGACGGAAAACAGACCCTGTCTCCCGTGTATTCATGGAATAATAATTTTCAAGGAGCCGTGGGAGGACATATCGTGACGGGTGGTTACGCAACATTCCAATGTCCAAAAGTTGGCAGTACTTTTGTCTCAAAGGTTGATAAGCCCGCTCCTGGCGCTCCATATACGTGGGTGTGCAAAAATAATGCATCGGGCGTGGATTATACATTGTCTGATCTGGTCAACTACCACATCAAAGAAGGCCGCGATTATTTTAATGGAGTTGCTCGTCCTGGATATTCTCCGTATGTATATCCTCACCCGCTTACCGTCAGTGGATTTTTATCGGATGCAGGCGGTCCGGTAATCACGGTGCCGGTAGGGAATGCTGCTCCTTCTGTGGCGGTGCCCGTAACGCCTCCGACTATCGCTCCCGCTACTCCGGTTGTGCCCCCAGCGACGCCTGTGGTGACACCTCCAGTAACTCCACCTGTTACTCCAAATCCAATCGTTCCAAACCAACCTCCTGTCACGCCGCCAATTTCTCCTACTGTACAAAATACTATTCCACCAGTTCAGGTGACAACGAATACTCCGAACGTGGTAACTCGTACTCCGACAGTAGTGAGGAATGGTAATGTAAATACCGTAAAAAAGTCACCATACCGTTCGTTAAGCGATGCTGATATTGATACTGCAACGTCGTCTACCCAAGAGACCACATCTACTCCTGAGACTTCATTCTTTGGACGGATAAAAGAAATATTCCACTACGTTTACTCTCGCATCCTCAATGGTGTCGATCGTATATTTGGCTACGTAGGAACTACTCAAACTGCAGCTGTTGCAGATTTCGATTCAAATCTCGTTGCCTACTATTCCTTTGATGATGGCACAGCTACAGACAATTCAGGCCATGGAAATGGGGGGACCATCACCGGAGCCACGCCCGTCGCGGGAAAAGTTGGGGGAGCATTATCATTCTCGACGGGAAGTTCAGTATCAATCGGTAAAAAACTTTTTACTTCATATCCAGCCACTCTGTGCGCGTGGGTCAAAGTGGAATTGAAAGGGAATGGTCAGTCGTCAAAAATTATTGGTAATAGCGGACTTGATCTAGTTGCGCTCGAAAGTGATGGTCAGGAAAGATTTGTTGTATACAACGGATTAAAAGATATTTTTACACCGTATTCGAGTAGATATTCAGCCGGAGAGTGGCATCATGTGTGTGGTATGGCCGATGCGGGGGCCCAGGTGAATATATACGTCGACGGTGTGCTCGCGGTTGGTCCGTCAACTATTGGTATTGCAAGCACATACTGGAATGCGGTTGTGGGCAGTAATTTTTCAGGAATTATAGATGAGGTGCGCGTTTATAATTCGACGTTGAGCGCAAGTCAAGTTGCTGATGTCTATAATTTTTCTGGCGGCGGAAGTTCGAGTGGTACAGGAAGTGGTACTGGCACAGGAACTGGAACAGGTACAGGCACGGGAACAGACGCCGGGACTGGTACCGGAACAGGGGCGGGAAATCCACCGGCTGCCCCTGTAGTTGCAGGATCATGTTCCGCAACACTCAATACATGTATGGTGGGCACGTTCGCGGATGTGGCTGATACATCAACTGAGCAGAAGTGGTCCTGCGTCGGTTCGGGCGGAGGCACGACTGCATCATGTTCGATTCCGGTACCCGTTGTGATACCTGATCCCGTTATTCCAACGCCAGATCCGCTCCCAAATCAGCCGATTTCAAGCGAGCTCATCCCATCTGATCGTCTCTATGATTGGGCAAATAACGTAGGGGTCATGGGAGGTATTCCTGTTGGTCGTTCGGTCTGTGCGAGCGTCAAAGATGCGCCGTACAATGCGGTGGGCGATGGTGTTGCTGATGACACGTTGGCAATCGTTGCAGCCATTCGCGCTTGCGCGGGCAAAAGTCAGGCGGTCTATTTTCCTGCGGGGACGTACAAGTTTACCGATAAAATAATTGATCAGGGCACGGGTAGAACATCAGCCAACTTTACCTACAGCAATACTACATTCCGCGGAGCGGGAATGGGTAAAACGATATTGAAGCTCAACACAAACAATCCTATTTATGTAGGTAACGGAGATTGGCCACCACCAGAACCAACAGTGTATGTAACAGGTGGAGCGATGCGTGGCAGCTACTCACTCACCGTTGATGATGCAAGCAGTATTGCAGTAGGAAAACTCATCACCATCACACAACTCAATCCGGATTGGGTTCATTCGAATAGTCGATTCTACGGAGGAGGCCCTGTCGACGATGGACACGAGAAGAATCGTCTCATGGCTATTACCGTGCTCGTAAAAAGTAAGTCGGGCAGCACGATTACTATCGACCATCCATTGCCGATAGACATGCCAAACTCACCGATGATCACGGTGTGGACCAATATCGTGAAGGGAACAGGATTTGAGGATATGACACTCGATATGTCATCAAGTGGTGCGCAGTCAGGCATCTTGTTCAATCAAGTATATGGGTGCTGGGTGAAGGGTGTTGAAATAAAAAAAGCAGTCAATCGTTTCTTATGGTTTACCACAGTCTCGAATTGTGAAGTGCGCGATTCATATTTCCATGATGCTACCGTTACCAAAAAAGAAGGTGTGGATTTTTATCAAAATGACACCTTCAATCTGATTGAAAATAATATTTTGGTGCGCGCGGGTGGTCCGATGATTATTCTCGGTGACTTTGGCGGAGGAGTTTCTATGAATGTAGTCGCCTACAATTATCTTGAGGATCAGGAAGGCTGGAGCGATGTGGTGCCGTATGCACTTTCTGACAACCACGGTGCGCACAATATGTTCAATCTGTTTGAAGGTAACGTTGCACAAAATATTTCTTCAGACGGCTACTATGGCGGCGCGTCGCATGAGACATTGTTCCGCAATAGATTTACCAGTGTCTATGGCAAAGCTCCCAATCGCAATTATGATTATCTGTGGCAGTACGCTATTCACTTGGGTCACTGGGCCGTTAATTACAATGTAGTAGGTAATGTGCTGGGCTCACCTGGTTATGCGTCGGTGTATCAACCATCAACGCTCAATTATGCAGGCGAGATCAAGGCAATTTACCGTCTGGGTTTTCCAGATTGTTGTAACTCGGGCTTTTCAGGTACCGGTTCAAATCCAACAAATAGTTTGACCTTCGATACAAATGTTGAGGCAACATTGATTCGTCATGGAAATTTTGACTACCTGAGCAACACCACAAAATGGAGTCCGAACATTTCCGTCCGCTCACTGCCAGCATCATTGTATCTGCGCGGTCAGCCATCATGGTGGAATACGTGGGGGGCAACAGCATTCCCACCGATAGGTCCTGATGTATCTGGGTATGCGCAAGAGCTCCCAGCTAAGCTACGTTATCGTGCGATACAGCGGGGAAATGACGTTGCACCTCCAGTAAATCAGCCAGCCCATCAACCTTTGATATGCAGTACGTTTACCTACTCCGCATGGGGAACATGCACGGCTGGCACGCAATCGCGCTCAGTTCTGACCAGTGGTCCTTTTGCATGTACAGGTGGTCAGCCGGTCACTTCGCAAAGTTGTACGGATGTGCCAGTGGTTCCACCGGTCAATGCACGCTGCTCAACAGTGGTCGACCGATGTTCCACTGGCATCTATACGGACATGAATGATTCAACGTTACTTACCATATGGTCATGTCGTGGTTCCAACGGCGGGGAAAGTGTCTCATGTTCATTGCCAAAGGTAGATCCTACAATTGACGTAGCCCCCGCAAACCTTCCCGCACCTCAGGTGATTCAAAAGCCATTGGTAGTGACTCCGCCATTGTTGGCGCCTGTTGCTGAGAGGATTATTTCTAACATAAGCCAGACGGAGCAAGGTATATCAACACGTCTGAGTTCGTACGGTCAAAATACTGTCCAGGCGCTCAGGAATAAATCCCCGTATCGACTTATTACTGATAGTGATTTGGCGACATCGTCAGAATCTGACGATGCCTCAGCGCTCAACGTATCGCAATGGAAAGGGGCGATGACCTTCTCTGAGCGAGTATCCGAGGTTTTGAGCTATATTGTTCAACGTATTTTAAATGGAGTGGCCAAGGTAAAGGGTTATTTCTAGGCGTATACTGCCAATTGAAGGCTCATACTATATATGAGATAATGGGATTGTCGTACGTACTATTATTTATCACGTTTTACTCACATGGACCCCATAGCACCAGCTACCCAGACGCCGGCTCCTCAGACACCGGTTTCTACCCCTGTACCTCAGATTAGCCCAGCGGGTTCGTTTGATGGGCCAGTAGCGTTGACCAAGTTCGCATGGAAGATGTTTACCAAGAACTGGAAGACGTTGGGACTTATTATGCTTGTACCGATAGTATTGTATGTAGCAGGGATGCTCCTTATGATTACAAAATCTTCAGCAGGCTCAGTTATTGGATTTATACTGATCATCGCTGAGTACGTATTTTTTATCGCAGCGATTCCTGCGTCTATTCAAGCAGTACATCGATTGACTGTTGAACCGAATACTCCCGTGTCAGTGAAATCTCAGTATAAATTTGGATTTAGTGTATTTTGGTCGTTCATTCTCCTGATGATTATTATGGGTGCGGTGAATATGGGATCGTCAGTATTGTTTGTTATTCCGGGGATTGTGGTCATGGTTTATGCTGTGTTTAGTTATTACACGCTGACTATCGATGGTAAGAGAAACTTCGCCGCACTTACCGAAAGCTTCTCATTGATCCGTGGCCGTTGGTGGAAAGTATTTGGCCGACTCTTGTTCTCGTGTCTTATCGGTCTTGTGGTCTATATCGTTGCCGTACTCATTGCCCCTGTCCTCTCACTGTTACCTGAAGTGTTGGCGATTATTCTTGGTGTTATTCTCGCGCTGGCCGTTGCAGTGTTTGGTTGGACCTTTGGCATTGCGTACTTCTATCGCCTTTATGTTTCCCTCAAAGAATCACGTTCTGCAAATGTTCCTACGGGGACATTCAAGGGTTGGCTTATCGCCTTTCTCTGTATTGGTGTTATTTCACCTCTCATATTGATCCCTATTATGTCAGCGGTTGTTCTCACATCGTTGAACTCAGCCCGTATGAAGGGACTTGAGGCTCAACAGAATGCTCAGGGTCGCATGGCCGAAATCCAACGAATGATTGATGCCGAGAACCTAAAGTCAATGCAGCAGGGAACGTCTGTACCAGTTCAACACTAATCATTACATATGAAGTTTTTTTCTCACTTCAAGCATTCAGTGTATAGTCCTTCCTTCTATCATGACAGGAAGGTTGCTCCATTGGGACACGCGTTTGGCTATTTCTTCATACTGATCTTGTGTACGAGTGTGATCGCGACGATAGTCTTCATGCTCCTCGGTGTGCCGAAGCTGCAAAAGTATACCTCTCCCGAGTTCGTCTCGCAGGTTGTCAGTTATTTTCCAGCAGAGTTAACAGTTACCTTGAAGGGTGGACAGGCCTCGACGAATGTGAGTGAACCTTACGCTATCCCTATACCAGCGACGCTCTTTTCTGAATTACAGATGAAACCTGCCGGCTCGCGTGTGGAGAATTTCATTGTCATTGATACGACGCACCCGTTTGTCCTTACTGATTTTGCATCCTACAAGACCGCACTATTACTCACCAAGGATTTCATAGTGGTCGAGGATCGAAATGGTAAGATAACAGTCAATCCACTCAAATCGTTCCCTGATGCCGTCATAGATCAAACTCTGGTGCTCAACTTGATGAACAAGGCAGTACCGTATATCAAGACGTTGATGCCACTCATGATCCCGATCGTGCTTGTTGGTTCATACATTGGATACGTCATCGGTTATTTATTCCTTCTCCTGATTTCTTCGTTGATTGTCTGGATCGTCTATATGATTCAAAAGAAGGGGATTAGCTATGGCACCTGTTACAAACTTGGACTCTATGCGGTGACTCTACCGATCATTATTGACCTCATTCTGTCAGCTACTTCTATTGGTTCGAGTCCGTGGTATGTCACTCTTATACTCATACTCATTGTCATGCTCGCTAACATCCGCGATGCGGAACCAGCCCATATATAATCATGTCTTCCTGGTCACAGCGCCGAAAATCAGTCTATGCAGTTGTCATCTTCATCATTGTGGTGGGTGTGATTGGCGTTCCTGGATTTTATTTATTTTATCAAGCGCCAACATGTACCGATAGGGTCATGAACGGAAATGAGCAGGGAGTTGATTGTGGCGGTTCATGTCAGCGACTCTGTCAAACATCATTTCTCCAGCCATCATTGGCATGGACGCGTTTTGAACAGGTAGCACCAGGTCTCTACAATCTTGCGGCTTATATCGTGAACCCAAATATCGAGGCTGAGGCGTTGAATGTACCATATCATCTTGCGCTGTATGATGATCGTGGCGTGTTGATTACCGACACTACGGGCCGCGTGACGTTGCCACCCCATCGCAACACCATCGCCTTCCAAGGGGCGGTCAATGTGGGCAAACGTGTTCCTTCCAAGGCACTTTTTGAATTTACCGCGGCCCCAGATTGGCACAAAAAGAAAGATGTGCTCGCGGCAATCGCTGTTGGTGACAAAAAATATGCCGAAGACTCTCTCGGCTCGTCTTTGATCGTCACCCTCAAAAATACGAGCGTGTATCCGATCGTCAATGTGGGCGTCTACACGGTCTTATACGACAAGGACAACAATGCTCTCGGATTTTCCAAGACATTTGTAGATGAAATACCGCCAAAGGGAAGCGCCCTCGCACCTTTTACATGGCCAGTTGATAGGAAAGGAGCTGTTATCTCCATCGAAGTTCTCCCGGTCTCTGAATAGGTGTATACTACCCGCACCTCCACTATTGTATGAATTCATTGCCTCCACAATCGAGTTCTTCATATCGCCTGGGAAGTAATCTCCGTCGACGCATGGATTGGTGGCTTTTTGGCGCGACAATCCCTATTCTTGCTGCAGGATTGATGACCATGTACTCGTTTACCGGAAATAACACCTTTGCCAGTCACCAGTTTATTTGGATCATCGTCGCAATCGCACTCTTTTTTACCGTTAGTTTTATTGATGTCCGTTTTTTGCGATCAACATGGGTCTCGGTGCTCGCGTTTAGTGTATCCGCACTGTTACTGGCGGGCCTGTTTGTGTTCGGTACGGTAACCAATGGTTCGCGCTCATGGTTTGACTTGGGTAGTTTCTCATTTCAACCATCTGACTTTGCCAAGCTGGCAATCATGGTTATTTTGGCAAAGTATTTTTCGCGCAGGCATATTGAGATCGCGAATATCAGACACATACTCGTCTCAGGAACATACGCATTTATTTTGTTTGCACTCGTACTCGGTAGTCCCGATCTTGGTTCGGCCATGATTATATTTTTTATCTGGCTGGGCATGGTCACCGTCTCAGGCATTTCAAAGAAGCATTTGTTCGCTATGCTCGGCATTGGGCTCGTTGTCTTTGGTTTGCTGTGGGGGTTTGGGTTTAAAGAATATCAAAAAGACCGCATCAGAAATTTCATCGATCCCTTGGCGGATATTCACGGTGCGGGGTACAACGCATATCAGTCGACCGTAGCGGTTGGTTCAGGACAATTTTGGGGCAAGGGATTGGGATATGGCACGCAATCTCGTCTCAAATTCCTTCCGGAGTATCAGACAGACTTTATTTTTGCGGCATTTTCTGAAGAGTGGGGTTTTGCGGGGGTTGTTATTTTGTTCACGCTGTACGGCATTATCATTTGGCGAATTGTCAAAAACTCGCTCAACGGAGCCACCAATTTCGAGATACTGTTTGGCGCTGGAGTAGCAGTATTTTTCATCGTACATATTGTGATCAATGTGGGTATGAATATGCACCTATTGCCGGTGACGGGAACGCCGCTGCCGTTCATGAGTTATGGTGGTACGCACGTTCTGACAGAATTTCTTGCGCTCGGGGTCGTCGTGGCGATGCGACGCTACTCTCGTCCGGCGCACAAAGATGCAGTGAAAAATGAATTTATCGGACCACAGTAGTGTTGGGGGCGGCATCTGAGTGCACACTGCTCCGAACTCTCTTCACAGTCCCGCCGGATTGAATGTAAGTTGGTCGCTTTTACTTATGTACCGCGTACACTTCTGCAACGTCATCTAACATTTTTTCAAGTGAGAATTGTTTTGAAACGCGCTCTTTGAGAGCGGTGCCACTCTTTTTGCGTTCTTCAGGATGTTCGATCATAAATGAGAGGGCGTGAGCAAGTTCGCGGATATTCTTTGGCTGAACTAATACACCTGATTTCATATCTTCAATAATCTCAGGAATGCCGCCAACGGTCGTGGCAATGACTGGTAATGAGGCATGTCCCGCTTCAAGAATGGTGTAGGGGAGACCTTCTTTGAGTGATGGGAGCACAAATATAGTGAATGCTTTCAAATATTCCGCGGCGTGATCCATGTAGCCAGCAAGAAAGACGTATTGCTCGAGTTTCTTTTCTTTGATGAGTGCTTGGAGGTTGTCTTTTTCTTGACCATCACTGATGATGACCGAAATGGCTTGAGGGTATTGTTCAATCACTGAGGTCATCGCATTGATGAGATACGACAACCCTTTGTTTGGATGAAGTTCGGCGATAGTGCCGATGACAATTTTTTTGTTAAATTCAGGAATCGGCATGCCGATATGTTTTGCGATAGACTGCTTTGCGCCGTCTACTGATATGAATGTTGGGGATTTGATGCCGAGCGGGATGAGACGAAGCTTTTCTTTTATCCAAGGAAAGTTGAGTGTTTGAGCGTATTCGCGTTCTGACAAAAGTATTGTGGTGTGACAGAGCATCATGGTGATCCATGAGAAGAATATAATCGCAAGACGTTGATGAATAGGCCTGCTCTCGTTGAATGTCCAGCCGTGGACGGTATATATAATGGATTTGACGCCAAGAATTCTTCCCGCGAGCGCGCCAAGACCAGCAGCTTTTGGACTGTGGACGTGAAGGATGTCGGGGCGACGGTGGCGAATGACGGAGATGATTTCTTTGAGTGAGCCAGCGTCTTTGCCAATAGCAATATCGCGACCCATAGCCGCAATCGAATGAGTATAGATGCCGGCTGCCTCAAGACGGGTGCGCAAGGTGCCATTTCCCCCAAGCGCTACCGCGACTTCGTGCCCTCGATCCTTCATGGAGACCGCAAGATCAAATACGTGCCTTTGGGCACCACCCCAATTTGATTTGGTTATGAGATAGAGTATCTTCATCACGTATACGCTAGCAAAAATAAGGCTTTTCGGCAAACGCTCTTGATACAACCATAAAATCATGGTAAGGTGTTGCCTATGACTTCTATCGCTAGTAGCCGCCGAATCATATTCCTGATCCTGGGTGACCTCATCGGATACGTCTTTTCCCTCATTTTGACGCTCACCATTCGTTACGAGGCTTTGCCGAGTCGCGGTTTGTTTTACGACCACATCTCGTCTTTTGCTATATTGTTTGTCATTTTCTTACTTATTAGTTTCAGTGCAGGGCTCTATGATAAGCAGTCAATCGTACTTCGGGGACGTGTCGAAGGGTCACTTGTGCGGGTTCAGATTATCAACTTTCTGATCGGCATTGCATTCTTCTATTTTGCGCCAGTGGCTATTGCGCCAAAAGCAAATCTGTTCATCTATATTATTATCTCCACCGCAGTACTGATTGTTTGGCGTCGTATCATGTTTCCCGTTGTCACCATCTCTCGAAAACAGTCAGCTGTTCTTGTAGGAGCGGGCGAAGATGTTGGTGATATTTTTGATGAGATTAATACGACCGGTCGTTACGGCCTGGTATTCAAGGAACAAGTTATACCAAGTGACGTGGTTGGCGATACGGTCAAACGCATCTCAGCCGCTGTTCAACAGGCCGGTGCGTCTATTATTGTTGCTGACCTCCATGACCGCCGAATTGAGGCAGCCATACCGTTTTTGTATTCGCTTATTTTCTCGGGGGCTCAGATTATCGATGCAAGCAAAATGTATGAATCGATCTTTGATCGTATCCCACTCTCGATGGTGGGAGAGCGTTGGCTTATAGAAAACTCGGGAACAGCGCTGGGTACCCGTCATGTCTATGATGGCCTCAAGCGCACCGTTGATGCGTGCATCGCGGTAATTGGAGGCTTAGTGTCGTTGGTATTTTATCCGTTTGTATACATTGCTATTAAGCTCGATGATAAGGGGCCAATTTTCATTTCCCAAGATCGTGTTGGGTACAAAGGCAAGACGGTGCGGATTATTAAGTTTAGGACGATGTCAGGTAATGATAATGGAAAATATGGAGCTGCTGGTGTCACCAAGAACGTTGTTACTCGAGTCGGCTCCTTCCTTCGTCGATCGCGTATCGATGAACTTCCTCAGTTTTGGAATGTTATAAAAGGAGACCTATCAATGGTTGGTCCGCGCCCAGAACTACCATCGCTCGTAGCTATTTATAAAAATGAGATTTCATACTATGAATCCCGCCACCTGGTAAAGCCGGGACTATTTGGTTGGGCACAGATATATCATGAAAGCCATCCGCATCATGAGATTGCTACCGAGGAGACGCGCAATAAACTTTCCTATGATATGTACTATATAAAGAACCGTTCACTCATGCTTGATCTCAAGATCGTATTAAGGACGCTTCAGATCCTTATCCGAAGGAGTGGGAGGTAATTGGGCTATATTCGCTTCGCTCATAGAGCGTCGGCGTTCGGATGTTGTAAATGCGAAAAGGCATTTACAAATCCTCACTTCTAGCTATAATACCCCCCATATGCTAAAACATCGCGCACGAGCTGTTATGCTCCTCATTGTCGCCGCAGCTATCGGCTATTTTGTTTATGTATCTGACCAGCCAGGCAGTACATTTCCATTTCGTCTTGGTCTCGACCTCTCGGGCGGAACTCATCTCGTATATCAGGCTGATGTCTCAAAGTTGGCAGCTACGGACATAGGCGATTCCATGTCGTCTCTTAGGGATGTCGTCGAACGTCGCGTCAACCAGTTTGGCGTCAGCGAGCCATTGGTGCAGACCGAAGAAGCCAAAACTCTCAGTTCAAAAGAGAGTGCGTACAAACTTATTGTTGAGTTGCCCGGAGTGACTGATGCAGAGGAGGCCGCGCGATCTATTGGTGCGACACCGTCTCTTGAGTTCAAATTGGTGACGGCAGATGCTATGCGCTCATTCCAGGCTTCGAGTACTGAGATCGCAAGCACAACCTTGCAGCAGGCGGCTTATATGGCTCTTTTCACACCGACTGGTCTCAATGGTAGTATGGTGGCAAAAGCAACACTCGAATTTAATACCACAACCAATCAGCCAATTGTTGGGTTGACCTTTACTAGTGATGGTCGAGATCTGTTTGCGAAACTTACCAAAGATAACATAGGGAACTACCTCGGTATTTTCCTTGATGGAAAAGATATCTCTGTTCCTGTTGTGCGAGATGCTATTGTTGATGGCAAAGCCCAGATCAGTGGTTCATTTACGATCGATGAAGCCAAGCGTCTAGTCCGTGACCTCAACTACGGCGCTCTTCCTGTTCCTATCAAACTTATTTCTACACAAACTATCGGTCCATCACTTGGTCAGGCAGCAGTCAACGGAGGCATCAAGGCAGGCGTTGTTGCGTTCATCATCATTGCCATATTCCTGATCATTTGGTACCGCGTGCCAGGAGTTATTGCCGTCATTGCTCTGGCGTGTTATATCGCTCTCAACCTTGCAATCTTCAAGATTGGTGTTTCGCCGGCACTTTTAGTGATTGTGCTTTTCTTTGGATTTTTGTCCATGTGGTGGCACCGAGGATTTCTATTTGGTATTCCGGTTGCCTACATTCTCCTGGCACTTATTCCAGGAGCCTTGAGCCCCGTCACTCTTACCGCGACCGGTATCGCGGGGTTCATCCTCTCTATCGGTATGGCTGTCGACGCAAACATTCTCATCTTTGAGCGCATGAAGGAGGAGTTGGCTCGTGGCCACGGTATTTGGGAAGCTATGCATGAAGGCTTTGACCGCGCCTGGTTGTCTATCCGTGACTCGAATACCTCGAGTATCATTACTGGTATTATCTTGTTTGCTTTTGGCAGTAGCGCAGTGATCACTGGTTTTGCACTCGTCTTCGTTGTCGGCGTGGTCGTCTCTATGTTCACGGCTATCACTGCTTCACGTCTGTTCCTCTATGCGGTGGCACCGACCAAGACGAGCAAGCTTACGTCATTCCTTATCAGCAATGGATTCCGCCGTTCGCGGTCATAATATACATATATGTGGGTTATAAAATATAGAAAAATCTTTTACTCGCTTTCCTTGATACTCGTTATTGCGGCGATTGTCGCACTTTCCATCTGGGGAGTGAAGCCGGGCATTGATTTTACCGGCGGTACACTCGTTGAGGTTTCCTATCCAGAGACGATGCCGACCCAAGATGAAGTTGCGACGAAGTTGGCAGTTCTTGATTCGTCTGCCTCGATTCGTCCAACAGGAACCGATGGATACATCATCCGCATGAAGCCGATCGAACAAGGCGAGAAGACTGCAGTCAATGCCGCGCTTTCTATCGATGGCACGCACAAGATAGTTGAAAAGAATTTCTCTTCGATTGGTCCAATACTCGGATCAGAGGCTCTTCGTAAATCACTCTGGTCTATCGTCCTTGTCGTTATTGCCATTGTCCTCTTTATTACTTTTGCATTCCGTAAGGTCTCAGAGCCAGTTTCTTCTTGGAAATATGGATTGGCAGCGATCGTTGCGCTTGCACATGACGTTATTATTCCGACAGGCGTCTTTGCTGTCCTTGGTCATTTTATCGGCTACGAGGTGGACACACTGTTCGTGACTGCGCTTTTGGTGGTCTTGGGTTTTTCAGTTCACGATACTATCGTGGTGTTCGATCGTGTCCGAGAAAATCTCCACACCCAATCGCAGAAACCGTTTGATGAAGTTGTCGGCATGAGCGTTGGTCAAACCTTCACTCGTTCGATTAATACCTCATTGACTACGTTGATTGCGCTTGTTGTCCTGTACGTTCTCGGTGGTTCAACCACAGAACATTTCTCACTCGCTCTTATTATTGGTATTGCTGCCGGTACCTATTCTTCTATCTTTGTTGGCTCACCACTGTTGGTGACCATGGAGAAGTTTGCTCGCAAGAAGAAATAATTTCTCTAGAGTCCTAGATAGTGCAAAAATTCTTTGAGCTCGTCACCTTCGATCACTCGGTATGAGTTTGGGGGTAATGTGTCGAGCTTTATATTCAATATCTCGGTGCGAGTGATATTCTCAACTTCTGCAAAAAAGAGTGACACCATCTGACGTACACGGCTGTCTGTTTCGGCGACGCGAATACTGAAAAGACTATCGCTCATCATATGTACAGTACACTGGATAGGGACGGATGGAGCGCCGTGGATTCCTGCGCCGCGTGTATCTTTTTGACCGAGAATAACACCAGCCTCCATTTTTTCCTTGAAGTTCGGTTTGACCGGATTGACTGTGCGTACCGCATAGACTTTCATGTGTGAGTGGGCGGGGTTGAGGAGACGATTCACAATACGACGGTCATTAGTGAGAATAACCAGGCCATCTGAATGTGTATCAAGTCCACACACGGGGAAGACGTTTTTGAGATGAATTTTCTGACTGATGCTGGTGCCCTTGGTAGTTGGCTCGGTGCTGATCCCGCGTGCTTTGTTGTACGCATAATAGACATAAGCTTCCTGCGGACGGTTGGCGCGCAGTTCGATAATGTCGGTTTCCTGAATTTGTTCGCCAATGACGGCAAGTCGGCCATTGATGGTCACTGCACGTTTCTTGATAAGTTCATCGGCGCCGGCACGAGTGCAGTAGCCTTTCCAGGAAAGATACTTGTTGATGCGCATGGGGAATTCGCCGGGTGCACGAGTGGGAATAGGGGAAGGGCCTTTGGTGCGGACTGGTGTCATAAGACCCTGGCTCCGCTCACTTTGTTCGCGGGTTGGTTTGGTGAATGTGGAAGTGATAGGTGAGCTGGTCGGGCGCGACGAACGAGCTGGTGCACCAAATCGTGTACGGCCTGATGGTCGTGCTTTTCGAGGGAATTGGGGCTTGAATGAGGAGTTTTTCATAGGATGTAATGAGAGCGCACTGTACCATGAAATGATTAAAATGGCGAGGTATTTGAACTATTCGGGATTTCCGAATAGTTGAAGTCAGTATGTGCAAAATATGCACGTACTGGTGTAGATAAAAGCAATATGCAAAAAGTTAGATAATTCTGTCCACAGAATACACACAGCTTTATCACTCGTTTAGATTTTTGTCGACGTGTATTCATAGTATATTTGCAACAACGCCTGCACTCGTATTATTCCTGCCTAATATATTTATATGAAAAAAATCAATACAAAGCAGCAACAAAATGTATCAAAAAATAGTGTTGTACTTTACACAAATACAGATGGTAATGTCGAACTGCGTGCCGATGTGAAGAAGGATACGTTGTGGGCGACCCAAGAACAGATTGCTCAAATATTTGGTACCACAAAACAAGTTATTAGTTGGCACACAGTAAATATTTTCAAAGAAGGTGAGTTGAATAAAATTTCAGTTGTCAAAGAATCTTTGACAACTGCCGCTGACGGTAAAAGATACAAAACAAACTTCTACAACCTCGACTCCATCATCGCCGTCGGCTACCGCGTCAATTCCAAGAAAGCTACACAGTTTCGCATCTGGGCCACCACCATCCTCCGCACCTATCTCGTCTCTGGTCATGCACTCAATACGCACGTACTTACCACATCGCCAGATAAATTCATCGGCCTCGACGAAGCTGTGGCACTGCTCAAATCATCGAAGCATCCGGGGAAATTGAAGGGGAATCTCATACTCAAAATCAAGAAGGAGGTGGTGTAGAGGAGTAGTGTAAACAAAAAGCCCGCCTTGCGAACAGAGGTCTTCTGTTGCAAAGCGGGAGCACGTGATGTCTGACGTACGCGAACCGACGCTTTAGCGCAACCCTTCTTTGGGGAATTTGGCCAGCGTCTCTTTGTAATTGATCTTGAGCTTTTTCAGCACCTGAGCCGCCAGGCCGTCTCCTTCGTAGAGGATGCCGAGAAACAGATGCCATGGCTCGATATGGTCGAGGCCAAACTCGTGTTTGGCAATCCGTCCTGCGAGCCCGATAACTTTTTGGGAACGCGGGGTCAGCCTCATTTGTCCGTAGCTTTTACGAGGCACCACTTCCCCCACTTCTTTGATGATAGTCTTCCAGATCTTGACGTTGTCGAGGCCTACAAGCTTGTTGAGGACAATCACCGTATCATGGTCTTGGCAGAGCGACAGCATCAGATGTTCGGTACAAATGACGTCGCTGTGCATCTCGCTGGCAAGAAGGCCTGCGAATGAGATGACCGTTGAGGTCGCGTGTGAACGTACGACATTTGGAATGTTCATTATTTGTCTTTCGTTGGGCTGGTGACACCTTACCTCAAGGAAGAGGAATGTCAAGAATGGCGGTATAAACAAAAAGCCCGTCTCCCAAAATAGACCCAAAAATGCTACCATCACCCCATGAATCCTCCCGAATCCAACCCGCCCACCCTCGAGAGCCTCTCAGCCGAGATTGCCGCTCTCAAAGCCCGTAATACCCGCGTCGAAGCCGCCAAAGGCTGGGAAACCAGCGCCACCCGCAGGATCCTCATTGCCGCGTTCACCTATATCGTCATCGTCCTCTTCTTCCTCGCCGCCGGCCTGCCCAAGCCATTCGTCAATCCAATCGTGCCCACCGTCGGGTTCCTCTTGTCCACGCTGTCGCTCGAGTACGTGAGGAGGAGGTGGGGTTTAAATAAAAACAAGTAATCGGTATTTAATTTTTATGATTAAAGATAATTGGTTCAAGTTAGTGATTGTTGTTCTGGCGATTGTGGGTATTATTCTCGGTTTTAATTATGGTGAAGCAAGAGATACTTCAGAGAAACAGTTGCAAATTTTAAAAATTTGTATGGGCACAGTCAATCCAGATTCGCTAAAGGATTACGAATCGCTGAAAATCAATCTTGGGCTATGTGATAAGTTGAGCAGAGAATTTAGGTAAATTTATTATTCACATCTTTTCCACCTCGAGACCTTCTCGAGGTCTTTTGGTTTGCTATAATCCTGATACAAGAAATTCCCCTCCGCACAACTCAATAATTATGTCCCAAATTGCAACTATTTTTTAGGGAAATGGCTAGATTAGCAATGCCTCGTAATTTAATATACTATGTACATTACACCTCCATTATCGCCGGTTATGATTAACAAGAAGATATTATCTCGTGTTGAAACAAAGCCTTATTTTCAGAAAGGTGACTTTGTTTTGTATCACGGAGACTCACTGAGTATCCTCGCTCAGTTACCTGAAAATTCAATAGATATGATTTTCGCAGATCCACCGTACAATCTCTCGAATGGTGGCTTTAGTGTTCATGCAGGAAAGATGGTCAGTGTCGACAAGGGTGACTGGGATAAGAGTAAAGGATTCAAAGATGACTACGATTTCCATCATCGTTGGTTAGAAGCATGCAAACGCGTCTTGAAACCGAATGGAACACTGTGGGTGAGCGGGACATATCATTCGATTTATCAGTGTGGTCATGCGTTGCAATCATTGGGATACCATATCCTCAATGATATCTCATGGTTCAAACCAAACGCATCTCCAAACTTGAGTTGCAGATTTTTTACTGCAAGTCACGAGACTATTATTTGGGCTCGCAAAGACAAGAAGGGTAAGCACACCTTCAATTATCAGGACATGAAGACCAAAGAGTGGCCTGATGATTTTTTCAAGAATGGGGGAAAACAGATGAGAAGTGTGTGGCATATTCCTGAAACAGAAAGTGTTTGGACAGTTGGTACACCAAAGAAAGAAGAGAAGATTTACGGAAAGCACCCAACCCAGAAACCTCTGGAACTATTAAAGAGGATTGTGCTGGCGAGTACTAATAAAGGAGAAATTATTCTCGATCCATTCGCTGGGAGTTCAACAACCGGAATTGCTTCGATTATGCATGGCCGAAAGTTTTTGGGTATTGATATGGACAAAGGGTTTCTAGATTTATCAAAGAAGAGGGCGTTAGATATAATATAGCTATCATGAAAAATGAAAGTCTGAATTTGCTGAATAATAAGGAAGTAATTCGTTGGTGTTACGAAGCTATTACGGAAGTTTCCTTGATGAATACGGAAAGCAGTAAAAATCTTGAGGAATCAAAAAAGATTGAACAAGATTGGGGAAATAAAGTAATCAAAACAATCGGTGGCAAGCAGTGGACGACGGTTCTCTGTCAGGAGCTTGTAATGGAAGCACTAATTAAACTTGGCAGGAAACATGTTAGAAAAACTAAACCTATGCAGAGTTCACTTAGGGATAAGAGTTATGATCCTGATCTTGAGTGTGATGATTATGTCTATGAGGTAAAAGGTAGGAGCTGGACTACTCCAGGAACTGCAGGTGAAAAAATACTTGGAGTTCCGTTGAAGTATGGTGAATTACCTCGTCTATATAAAAAACCGCTCCAGATTATATTAGTCGGATATCAGGAATATGAGGCACGTGAGAAGTTTGCGTTTGGAGATTTGCTGGATTCGAAAAATCAAACAAAGGAACTTCATGAAAGCCTGGCTTTTTATAAGGAGCAGGAGATTGAATACGTTGCTTTTACGGATATCTTAAAAAAGATTGGATTTAAGTATGGTTGTTGGAAAAAATAAGAGGATCTTGATAAATCAACAAATTGCCTCCCGGCATTTGTATAAATATTTTGTCAGGAAGGACATCTGGGCTATTGCTTTTTTAACTTTCATGATATAATTACGTGGTCCAGAAGTTAAAAACGGATGGATGACGGACTGATACATAATTTTATTAGCATAAAGAGAGCGTTGCAAAACCCTATCGGATAGCTGATGAGATTATCTCGTCAGTTTGTCCAATGGGTTTTTGTTCTTTTGGTTAGATAGATCCTTTCAGCTACTGGTTAGATGGTTGATGGGGTTTATTTAACAGTAACTGGCATGACCCTGAAAAAGCCAGCAGGTGATGGTCTGACCATTCCATCAATAAATGGCGAATAAATTCGCTCGTTGCTTTCCAACCGTGGACGGCTATATGTTATGTCAACATTGGAATGGCAACTGGATAAAGTTTCTTGCAGGAAACTGGGGAAATAGAAAACGCCCCCTAAAGAGCGTTTTCAAGAAAAAGTCCGCTTAGATTTTTTCACACAATAGACCCTTTGGGGTCTTTTGTGTTCATTGGTAATTATAACCCATGAGTTCACTATCCTATATTTTTTCTGTGTATAACGCAAGTCAGCTTCCATCCAAGGGAGTTTTTACTGGGTTGTCATTTGTTAATAAAGTTGTATAGTTAAATTGCAATTAAGTAATTTTAATATAAATAATATGAAGAAATATATATTTTTGCTTGCTCTAGTTTTCTGCGCATTTTCTCTTGTCTCCTCAGTCGAGGCAAAAACCATAAAAGTTAAGTCTTATTACAAACCATCTACCGGCACTTACATTAATTCTTATTACAAAACATCTTCAAATAAGACAAAGTTGGATAATTATTCAACTAAAGGCAATTACAATCCTTACACAGGAAAAAAGGGCTACGTGAATCCCTATAAATGGTAGAGATGAAGAAATTTATTATTGAAAATTGGTTTAAATTGACCATTGTTGGAATCGTTATTTTGATTGGTTTATTTTTACTTTTTTACTTTATTATTTTTATTCCTCAAAAGGAACAGCAAATGCTCGTTAGACAGGCCGAAGAGAGGGCTAAACTTGAGGAATTACAAAAGGAAAAAGAATTGAGTGATCCTAAATCGGATAAATATATTGTTACTTATGACAAAGAAGGTAATCCATTGGATTGGACTGTTTTGACAAGGGCGTCCGTTATTCTTAATGACACTTTAACTACTTATCAAGAAGTACTACCTGTAATACAAAAAACTCAAACGACTGAGCGGGAAATTCTTTCAAAGCTTTATAGTGTCTTGAAGAGTCCATATCTTGAGGATAAAGCTAGTTGGCAGAATTTAATAAATCACGATGAAGCTTATATAGCTTCAGGTGAAAAAGTCATCACACTACTTTCTAATCTGATTAAAAATTATCAAGGTTTACATACTGCTGTTAGTATGAGAGATCCACAGCTGTATCTTTATTACGAAGAAGAAATTTCAAAACTTGAAGCACAAAAGTCATTAATTATGAAGGATTATTCGGATAAAGAAGCTAAGAAAAAGTATTACGCTAGTTTTTTGTCGTCATAATAACTAAATTCAGTTAGTTTTTGGGGCATAATTCAGTCATGTTATAATCCCTCCCATGCCCCCAACGCCCGCCTCCCACAATTCCAACCCCACCCCCTCGAACCCTCAACCCCGCAAAATATTCGGCCTGAACCGCAACATTTTCATACTGGGCCTCACGAGTTTCTTCAACGACTTCTCCAATGAAATGATCCTCTCGGCATTCCCGGCCTTCTTTACCTCGGTACTCAAGGCGGGGGCGGCATCGCTGGGGCTGGTGGAGGGTATTGCTGATGGGGCATCCAACATTCTCAAGATCTATTCCGGTCAGCTCTCGGACAAACTCAAGAAGCGTCGCATATTCATCTTCCTCGGCTATGGCATGTCCGTCATCATCAGACCCTTCTACATGGTCATGGGCTCGGTGGCCGGAGTCTTGGGACTCAGGGTGGTTGATCGTATCGGCAAAGGGGTCAGGGAAGCGCCACGCGATGTGATCATCTCGGTCTCATCACAAGCAGGGGAAATGGGTCGCTCATTTGGCTACCACCGCGCCATGGATACGGCGGGCGGTATCTTGGGACCTCTGGCCGCATACCTCATCTTGGCGCGCTGGCCGGGCGGGTTCAATATTATTTTCATAAGTGCGTTTGTGATCGGCCTCATTGCGGTGGCCACCATCTTCTTTGTCAAAGACGTGGTCATCGCTCGTGACGGTCAGGGCGTGCGCATCTTTTCCCTGCAAACCTTCCGCTCATTCTCGCCACGCTTCAAATGGTATCTCGTAGCCATCTTCATTTTCTCCATAGGCTCACTGCCATCGGCACTCCTCTTGTTGCAGACCACCAACATCGGCTTGATGATCGCCTCCATCCCGCTCTACTACATGGTCTACAGTATTTCATTCACTCTTTTTTCATATGCGGCAGGCAAGCTCTCGGACAAGATCGGCACCTCGCGTGTCTTGGCATTCGGCTATGCGATCTTGGCGCTTTCATACATCGCACTGATGACCTCGACGACGCCGCTGACGTTGGGATTTGCATTTGCAGTCATGGGACTCTTTTCGGCCTGCACTGACTCGACACAGCGCGCTTTTGTGGCAAAGACCACACCCGAATATGAACGCGGCACGGCTTACGGTATGTACAATGCGGTGGTGGGATTTGGGATTATGATTTCGGGCATTCTTGGCGGCATTATCTGGCAGTCGTGGGGACCAACGACGGCACTCCTGATTGCGGAGGCGGTGGTTGTGGTGGGGCTTATTGTGTTTTATGCCAGCACGAAAGTGGGAAGGGGGAATATTTGATATAATAAACCCATGAAAAAATCTATATTTTTTGTTTTGTTGTTTTCAGTATCAGCAGTAACGTTCTGCGTACATCCCTCAGTTTCTCAGGCCTCATGGTGGAATCCTTTCACATGGTTTTCCAAGTCGTCGAGTGTTCAGATTAATACTGTAGTTTCTTCTGGTGTAGAGTCACCGTCGAAGAAAATTGCCCAGATTAGTATCTCCACACCTACTTATGATGATGTCCTTGAACCAGGGGCAACTGTACCACTTGAGTTTACATCTGTTTCAGGGGCGCAAACATATAACGTTAGTATTGTGTTGACGGGCAAGTCCGCATCACCACACGTTTTAGATTTGACCCTTACAAACACAAAAGGAACAATCACTATTCCGCAGACACAAAATTCATATCTGGTAGGTGGCTCATTGGATGGTAGTGAGCTCGTGGTACAAGCACTTGATAAAGATGGAAGAATAGTTGGGTATGGCAGAAATCAAATTCGTATTCTGCCACAAGCATCTAATCCGAACCTACTTAAAGCAAGTTCTTATATAGTAAGTGGCAATGGTGGAGCTGTTACGTTAACTTTTGGGTCACTAACAAAACCATTGGTGCGTCGCGAAGTAGATATCTCGTGTGTAAATACATATACACTCGCATCGATTGATGGGCTTGCCTGCGGTAAGATTCTGTCTCTAGGTTCTGGTGCATACACAAAAAAATTGTCTACCAAAAGGAATATTTTTACAGATCGCGATATTACTATTGTGGTCGGTGTAAAATATTTTGATGCACAAGGACAAGAAGTGAATCCTTCTGGTATCGATGACGAATCCTTTGTCACTATCAAAATAACAAAACCGACACCTGGTGCGCCCGTTGTAGAGGATGCAAAACCTGGCATATCAGCTATTTCACAGGAAATCTTGGATCAAAAGAAAACTGAACAGAATTGCCCGGCAGACGGTGCGGCATTCGTCAAGAAATTTATTGCAGACAAAGGCCAATTTCCGGGTGTTTCCAACTATGCTTTTGATAAGATTGTTGGTACTCCGGAATATCATTACAACAGATCATCACAGGCTTGTTTCGTAAAATTGACCCATACTATCTCGGCTTCCAGCGCAACAGTATTTGTCAGTGAAATCAGGGATGTGCATAGTACAAAACTGATAACATCTTCAGTGTGGTCGTCTGAAAAAGAACTTGGCAAACATCCGACAAAAGAAGAATTTGACGCCGAAGCTCAGCAGCTTATGAGAGATTGATGTAAGTTTTGGTACAATACCTTCATGAAAAACTATTCAATCTACAACGCCTCGTCCGAGAATATGTCAGCAGTTGCGGATAATTCCGTTGATAGTATCGTTTTTGCTCCGCCATATAATATCAACACTCCTTATAGCGACCGAGAGAAGTATGACCACAAATCATTCGAAGAATATCGAGACATGCTTAGTCGCATTATCCGGGAGTGTTTTCGTGTTCTCAAACCGACGGGACTTTTCATCAATGAATCTGCGGACACAATTTATTCTGATGGTAAGCTGATAGCGCTCTCGGGATTGATTCAGAAATTGTGTCTTGATGCGGGATTCAAGATCAAAGAACGACATATTAATTTTCTACAATCTGAAGCAGGTGTTGAGCTTGTCGATAGGGAACATAACTGGTCAAAAGTAGACTATTATTCAGAAGACAACGCCCACTCCAACTGTCATCAGTGGATTGTTATGGCAAAAGATCCGTCTACAACCTTCGAAGGTGACAAGGGTAAGATTTTTTATATCAATTATCCGTCAGACGAAGAAGGTCATCCGTGTCCATTCTCACCGGAACATGTACGGATCTTCCTTGATTTGTTGAAGTTTGCTAAAGGGATGACTGTTCTCGAGTCTTTTATGGGAACGGCGCGACTCGGTGTGGAGGTTGTCAGCAGGGGTGGGAACTACGTGGGTTATGAGTTGGAGAAAAAACATTTCGAAACGGCTCAAAATAAATTTGCCGCCATCTAGGTGTAGAAATGTGTGTGTATAAAAAATTCGAGGCGGCACGGAAGGGTTCCGTACCGCCTGAAGTGATCGTTAGCCAAACAAATGGTGTGTAATGATGATTATCACCAAGCACAGTACTGCTGTGGTTAAGACAGATAAAGCTCGGCCTACAAACATGCCGACCCTTATGCTCCAGAAGGCTGTTTCGCTGTAGTCGCCTTGTTCCACCATCAACCCAATGCAGATGGAGAGGATTTGGTAGTAGTTCACAGGCCCGGACCCGAGGGATTGGAAGAGCCAATAGAATAATGTGCTCATTACAAGACATCGGGTGACTGCACGAAGCTGTTTGAGGGCAATTTTCCTGACTGCGCATTTGATCCCGATAGAAGTTCCTCCTGCACGGTAGTACCCTGTGCGGAAACCGCTGGCGAATGTTGCATTCATAGTTTTTGGGAGCTGCTGGTAACAGTGGTGTCACCGAAGTAATTTAAGCCAATTATGGCATTATTGTCATGTTTTGTCAAACGAATAAAAAACCGCCCCGTGGACGATTGCTCGTCTGCGAGGCGAAATGGTTGTTGTGCGGGACTAGCTGGCGTTCGCGACGGTGGCCGCCTCGACCCGTTCATCACCGCCGCCTCCAGTGAGGCGGGAGAGGAGTGGGTCAAAAAAGACGCCGTGCATGTTCAGGACCTCGGCGGTGACGCTATTGCCCTCCTTGAGGATCCCCAAGAGCAGATGCTGGGGCTCCATGGATGTACTGCCCAGCTCGCGAGCAATATCAGCGGAAATGTCGAGGACGTGCGTTAGTCGAGGTGACAGCCTCAGCGCGTTTCCTGGAAGTGGCTCATCATTCGGTCGCACACATTGTTCGGTGTCAGTGAAGATGCGTTCCTGATCGAAAAAGATCTTGCTACCAATGAAAGCGATGAACTCGGGGCTGACGCAGAGCGCCATGAGCGCGTGTTCCGTGCTGGTGAATTGTCGGCCGTGCTTCTCGGCCATCGAAGTGGCCGTGGTGAGGATTTCTGTTGTTGAAGGTGCGAGGATATGCTTGTTGATGATCATAATCAGACGCTTTGGGGAGTTGATGTTGACTATCACTACAGTAACTGTTCGGAGAAGATAATACGTCTAGATTGACGCGAAGTCAATGGGAGTTTTTGGGTGTATACTATACATATTATTCCTTCTCATATTTTTATGACCACACCATTCTTCACAAACATTGAACGTGATACGCTTGCCAACGAAAACTTCCGCACGGTTGTATATACCGCGCCTCATTGCCAAGTGGTTCTCATGTGTCTCCAGCCTGGTGAAGAGATTGGCGTCGAGACGCACGAGCACAACGATCAGTTTTTCCGCTTTGAGCAGGGGACAGGAAAGGCGGTGATTGCAGGAAAAGAATATAGTATAGAAAATGGTACCGCCATCCTCGTGCCCGCAGGTACCGAGCACAACATAATTAATACCGGTTCAGAAAAAATGAAAATGTACACTATTTATTCACCAGCTCACCATATTGAAGGGCGCATTCATGTCACCAAGGCAGATGCGGTTGCTGATGTAGAGGATGAAAAGTTTGGTGACAAGGAATAACACATCTCATCAACAGGTTGTGACTACCAAGTGAACCCCCGTTCACCTATAATGTAGGGATGAAATTGCATGCCAATTCAGCTGATTTTCCACGCGCCATCATGCATGTCGACGGTGATTCATTTTTTGTTTCTTGCGAGATTGCACGACGTCCAGGGTTGCGGGGAAAACCAGTCGTCACCGGTCTCGAACGTGGCATCGCTTCAGCCATGAGCCCCGAAGCAAAGAAAGCTGGCGTTCATCGCGGCATGCGTATCGGTGATATGCGACGTGTGTGTCCTGGCGTTATCATCCTTCCGTCCGACTACACCATGTATGCGCAATATGCTCGCCGAATGTATTCCATCGTCCGTCGATACACCGATGTTGTTGAGGAATACAGTATCGATGAATGTTTTGCTGATCTGACCGATTCACCATGTACTCGTTGTGCTCAGCCGTTGTCATATGAAGAAATCGCGCGCCGGATACAGCGAGATCTCTATGAGTTGCTCGGTGTTACATTTTCACTCGGACTTTCGGTCAACAAGGTCATGGCCAAAGTCGCTTCAAAATGGAACAAGCCAAACGGATTCACTGTGATTGGGCGCAGTTCGATCCCTGAATATTTGAAAGTGTTACCTGTTGGGAAAATCTGGGGCATCGGTTCAAGTACGACTACGTATTTGAAAAAATTGGGTATTGAAACGGCGCTTGATTTGGCGACCAAAGATCATTCATGGATTGATGATCACTGCGACCTGCCAGTGGCGCGCATTTACGAAGAGTTACGGGGCAATAAAGTGTTGGAACTTTCGACCGATTCGCATGCTGACTATGCGTCCGTTCAGCGTACTCAAACATTTCGACCACCTTCAAAGGACAGGGAATTTTGTTGGTCTCAATTGTCACAACATGTCGAGGATGCCTGTATCTATCTCCGAAAAGATGCGCGCATAGCTACAAAAGTTTCATTTTTTCTGAAGACACAAGATTTTGAATATTTAGGTGAAGAAATCCCACTTCCCGAAGCAACTGCAGAGCCTCAAGAAATTCTCCGCGCTCTTCGTTCGCGCTTCGATGCATTATTTGTACCAACAATTAAGTATCGTACTACCGGTGTCACGCTCTTCGGCCTGCGTTCGCGTGAAATGCGGACCGTTTCATTGTTCGGCGATTCGGCACAATTGGAAAAAGTAAGTGGAGTTACACGCGCCGTTGATATGTTGGCACAAAAGTTTGGCCGAGGAGTCGTATTTCTCGGCTCGAGTCTGCGCGCATTGCATCATGATGTGAAAGAACATTCTCGGCTTCATGCTGGTCACGGACGCATACATTTATCATCAGAAAAACGGAAGCATTTTGACCTGATTTTTCTCGGGGAGGTGAGGTGATCTTGTTCACAGAATACTCACAGGTTTGTTCAGGTTTTTTGTAACAAAAAATGAGGACCTGTGTTATTTTTACCTCATGGTTACAGAAAATAGTGTCAAAAAAATATCCACAAATACTGTACCTCTTCAAATAATTGAACGGCGCATACTTGTTATACGTGGAATGAGAGTAATGATTGATGCTGATTTGGCTGAATTGTATGGGGTTTCTACAATGCAACTTAATCAGGCTGTTAGAAGAAACTTTAGGCGTTTCCCAAGTGACTTCATGTTTCAACTCTCCGCTTCAGAAAAAGCAGAGGTTATCACAAATTGTGATAACCTCACTAAACTTAAATTTTCTCACCACTTGCCACACGTCTTTACCGAACACGGCGTGGCCATGCTTTCATCTGTCCTTCGTAGTGAGCGTGCTGTCCAGGTAAACATCTTCATTATCCGTGCTTTTATTAAAATTCGCGAAATTCTGGCATCAAACAAAGAGTTGGCATACAAAGTAGAAGAAATGGAGAGGGAACAGCGAGTTCAGAATCGTCACATCAACGCTATTTATTCGATTTTAGATAAATTGATCGCGGAACCAGTAAAGTCAAAAAGCTCCTTCGGGTTTGTTAAATAACTGCTAAACTAGACAATAAATTATACATTATTGTCAATGATTTTGACCCCCTTTTTCACCGCCCTGTTGAGGCTCTTGACTTTATTTCCTCTCCCTGTAAGATAGACCCTACGTCCTGAAAAGCAGGGCGGTACCTTGAAAGTCATATAAAGTAATGAGAATGTACAATATTTTCTGAACCTCCTTAACTAGAGGTGAAAGAAAAGATATTTTGTGGTGCTCTTAGCGGGGCTCATAAAGTAGTGCAAGTACAAAGAATATTCCAATATAATAAATTCCAATTAAAAGAATGAGCTATGAGAAAACAGTAAGTGAAATATGAAATTAAAAAGTTGCGTCTCGATTTCTTCAGCCTTACGGCTTCAGAAACTCTCGACGTGAATTTTGCTGAGAAGCAAAATTCAAGCGCTTTCTATTTTGTTCCGTTCGCTTATAGTTAAGAGTTTGATCCTAGCTCAGGATGAACGCTGGCGGCGTGGATAAGG
>CAYPPJ010000008.1:0-33712 GCA_964412585.1 uncultured Candidatus Saccharibacteria bacterium
ATGTTCGGTCGCGAAACACCAGTCGAACTCGATTTCTTGCAAGTAAAGAAGGTTTAATGTAGTATCCAATAACCACTATGGCAAAAAAGATTGTAAAAAAGGTAAAGGTCATCGCTCCAGCAGGCAAAGCTACGCCAGCTCCACCACTTGGTCCGACTCTCGGTCAGGCCGGTGTTAACATTGGTGATTTCACCAAGAAGTTCAATGACGCTACCAAGGGCATGATGGGCGACATGATCCCAGTACTGATCACTGTCTATGAGGATCGTACCTACGATTTCAAGCTCAAGACTCCTCCAGCTTCGAGTCTTATCCTCAAGGCTATCGGCAAAGAAAAGGGTTCAGGCAAGCCAAATACAGTGAAAGTTGGCACTATCACAAAAGCGCAGATTAAAGCTATCGCAGAAAAGAAAATGCAGGATCTCAACGCAAATGACGTTGATGCCGCGGCAAAGATTATTGCAGGAACTGCAAGGCAGATGGGTGTAGATGTTAAATAGAGATTAGAGATTGGAGACTAGAGATTGGAACAAAAACAGGCGGGAGCCTGTTTTTTGTTGCTGGTTGATTTTCGGTGGGGAAGTGGTAGGGTGTTGGATGAATTATGAATGTGTATCTTTTAAATCGGACCGTCATTGGTCAGGGAGATCAATTTCCTCGCCGACAGGCTGATGTTGCGCGGGGGATTCAGTGTGTGAAAGGTATTAACCTCGTGAGCATGAGCCACCAAGCGAATCTCGTCGTAGCGATAATGGATGTGCCCGGATCTAGTGATAAGTTCACCCTACTCACTCTGTTACAAAAAGGTCTTCCGTTATGGTATTTTTACCCACGAGGGACGTTACCGATATCCGATGTCAGTCGGGCTGTGTTTGGTGACGGGTCAGAGCGCCCTTCGATTGCTTTCAATCCGCTCACACGATTCTTTCCCTACGATTCGTCTTCGGACATAGTCTCATGGCTCGAGTCCTCGATGACGCTCGGTGGCATGCTTCGGCCTATCCCTCCAAAGAAGGGGGTAAAAGCGGCCACGACTGCATAACATGTCATTTTTGACGAAACAAGCCAAGGTAACCCCTTGGCATTTTTTGTAGACCTATTTACTGGGTGGCCGGTGTGCCACTATGGTCAACTTTATATTCAAGAAGAAGTGTACCCGTCTCTGATTGCGCAGTGCTTACGAGGGTGAGTTTATGGGTGAGGTCTTCGGTGAACAGTGGTATTCCCTTACCAAACACGAGAGGTTCAATCGTGAGAAATACACGGTCAACAACATTGGCTTTCATGAACATGGTGTAAATCTTAGAGCCGCCGCAGATTGCAACTTCTTTGAAGCCACGAGATTCGAGTTCGGTGAGCAGATCAACTGGAGATTTCTGTGTTGTTTCAGCACCTTCAAATTTTTTATCTCTCGTATAGACGATATTCACCCGCTCTTTGAGTGGGCGGGGAAGTGTTGTATAGGTTGTTGAACCCATGACTACAACTCCCGCACGTTTGGTCAATTCAACAAAACGCTTTTTATCGTCTTTGCTCGTCCAAAACGCAGAATGTTTCTCATCTCGTGCGATGAAACCATCTGCGGTAACTGCGGCTATGATGTATGCACGGATCATGTTCTATGCCTTGAACTGCTCCTTCAGCGACTTGATATCTCCTTTGGCCAGCAAATCAACCTCTTCTTTCTTTTCCATCTGTACACCTTCTATAATGTCTTTCTGATGATACTTGCTTGGGCGTGGCGTGACCTCGGACTTTAACTCTTCAAATACGACCTGACAGAGGCGTTCTCCAGGATAGAGACGGATAGCTTGAGAACGAGTGTTGTTGCGGATAGGGAGGATGAGCTGACCTTCATAGCCCGCGTCGATAATGCCAGTGAGATCGAGCGACAATCCCTTGCGGTTGGTAGATGAGCGAGGGTAAAGGACGCCCATAAGATCTGTCGGCATCTTGATACCCTCGAGTGTAGAGACGAGAATGTATTCCTGAGGTAATAGTTCGAAATATTGACCTTGTTCGAGCTCGACAACCTCAAAATATTCATGGTTGCGCTTGTCGAAATGGGTGATATCGAGTGACTCGCGACCCTTGGCAGTCATGTGCCACATCTTTGGGATCATGAAGGTAAAGCCGAGGCGCAGGTCGACTGAATGTTCTTGGAGCTGAAACTTGTCGAGGTTGGGCTTGAAGGCAAGTGAGCCTGATTGTACGCGCTCGATAATATCTTTTTTGGTGATGATGGACATGGAAATGAATTATGAATTTGGAATCGTGAATAGGTTACAGGGCAATCTTCAAACCAGTAATGGCATCCATAGGATTATACTGCTTTCCTAGATTTTCTACTACTTGGTCGGCGAACTCCTTGTCCATTTTCTCTGATTTTTCAAAAGCGTTCTCAGGAAGTTCGAGATGTATAGGAGCATGTTCGTGGGTACGTTTCATAATTTCTTCTGCGCCAGGGTAGTGGTTGCTATATATGTGTGCATTAGAAATGGAGTGGGAATAGATGCCTGGTTTGACACCGAGTTTTTGGGCGAGGATACACTGCAGTAGAGCAAAGCCAGCAACATCAGCAGGTGTACCCAGTATCACGTCATTTGATCGGATGATGTTATGTAAGTGTAATCGTCCCCCAATAATATTGACGGTAAATGTGTAGGGACATGGCACATTCTTTTTCTTGGCCAATGAAAGTCCGTCTTGTGCAGGGTCCCAGGTGACGATAACTCCTTGTCGTGAACTCGGCTCTTTTTGAAGCAGGTCAATGAGAAGGCCGAGTTGGTCGCGGCCAAAGTGCTTACGCCAGCGATATCCATACGCAACAGTGACGACGTCATTTGGGTTGGTGAATAGGTCCCAAATCTTCGTATAGTCGCGCAGAAAAATCTCGGGCTTTCGTGCGCCTGATATGAACCAGATTTGTTCAGCTACGAACATCTTTATAGGAATTTTACGGAGTGTGAGAAGGGGGAAGCCGTCTTTCTCAATGTCGGTCGTAAAATGCATACCAGGGATGGCCTTTGTATCATATCCCGTACGTTCACTGAACTCGTGAATACCGGTGGTCATAATATCACTCACCATCTTTTGATATATCTCGTCAAACTTTGTCATTGCCCGTTAATTATATATAATCAAACAAGTATTGAACAACCTTGCGCATAACCAATTAACGTATCCAAATGCAAACTGATTACCCATACCTTCCGGAAGGGAGGACATTCATCTACGTACCGATCACTGACCCATTTATGGCAGAGACCAAGCGTGTGACACTCGCCGAATCGACGGATCGTCAGCATCCGACTGGCGCAGTTATTGTGAAAGATGGAAAAATACTTGGAGCAGCTTCAAACAAGTCGGCTCTCAAGAGTGAATGGTTGATGAAATTTCACCGCGAAGTATTTTGTGTCCGTCGATTTTTCAAGATTCCAACCGGCCAGAAATATTGGATATGCCCGGGGTGTGCTTCCTCAAAGCTTCATTCAGAACCGCGCGCTATCAAAATCGCCCAAAAGAAGCATGGTGACATTACTGGGGCAGACCTATACCACTGGGGTCACTGGTGGTGTTGCAAGCCGTGCTGGGATGCCATGATTGCCGCCGGCATCAAGAATGTGTACCTCATGGAGGGTGCCAAGGAGCAATTCCAACGAGGATCTGGTACGAGTTCGCATAAATAAGTACGATTATAATCAGACGAACCATGGAACTCCATATCAAACGACTCAAACCAGAAGCTAAATTACCAACATACGCCCACCCGGGCGATGTTGGTCTTGATTTATATTCTCTTGAAGACAAAATACTGGCGCCGGGTGAGAGACATATTTTCTTTGTTGGTTTTGCGCTGGAATTTCCTGAAGGATACGCGGCAATTGTAAAAGATAAGGGAGGTTTGCCAAAAAATGGCGGGATTCATTCAATGGGAGGTGTTTATGATGCGGGCTATCGTGGTGAATATAATGTGAATCTCATCAATCTTGGAAATGAACCGTATCATATTAAAAAGGGGGATAAGATTGCCCAGCTTGTCTTGTTTCCGGTCGTAATTGCAAACTTGAGCGAGGTCCAAGAATTATCAACAACATCACGCGGCGAAGGCCGATTTGGTAGCACCGGCAAACAATGATCACGTGATATAATCCCGCCACACTGTCATGATTTCTCCACTTATGTTCATCAAGAAAAGACCACCGTTCATTGTGATTGAAGGTGGGGAAGGGTCAGGCAAGTCATCAGTGTTGATGGCGCTCAAAGAAGAATTGGGTGACGCTATTATGACTACGCGTGAGCCTGGTGGTTCTCCATACGCTGAGGTTATCCGAGATGTGACATTGAAAAATCCGCTCGCAAAAGGTACGCCTGCTGAGACGACTCTCTGTCTTATGTTCGCAGCACGTTTTGACAATACTGCTCGGGCTATAGTTCCAGCTTTGGAATCAGGCAAACCTGTTATCGCTGATCGTTTTGACGCCTCTTCGTATACCTACCAAGTATGGGCGCAATCTGCGGGTGCATTGGACAAATTATTCTGGCACCTTCGAGAGCGTTTGATAGTAAAGCCAGATCTCTACATTTTCTTCGATGTTGAACCGAAGGAAGGCATTCGTCGCGCTCGGTCGCGCAATCAGTCACTATTGCAGGGAAAACAGTATGATCATTTTGATGATCGAGAGATCGAATTTCATGAGAAGGTGAGGGAAGGGTATCTGCAGTTTTTCAAGAAGGTCCCGCACATAGTTATTGACGCAAACAAGCCGCTTGAGGAGGTAAAAAGAGCTTTTTCAAAAAAGATACGTGAGTTGATATGAGTGGGATATAAAGGAGGGTATATTTGACCAAGTCGCAAAAAACTTGACAAGTTTTTGATACGGGAGTAAGCTCGTCCCTAGAGCGCTGTATGGCTCTAGCCGAAGTAAAAACGAATGCGACGGCTTCTTGACATCACATAGGCAATGAAACACAATCGCGACCCCGTCAGGGATTAGCTTTTCGGGCTTCATTGCCGGATGCTCCTATCCTTAAAGGAGAAAAACCAAAACCTAAGGCCACGTCTTTTCTGTGGCCAATAGCCGCGGTTTGCACAAAGTTGTGTTACGAAGTTCTGACTACCTTTAGTGATTCCTATCGGGCCGATCCGCGGCCTCTCTAGGAGCGATGCGCACCCTTCAATGATCGTTAAGATCCCGGGTGTTTGGTGGTACGAACAGAGTAAAGTGCTGCCTACGGTAGTTCTGGGGCAGGAGCGGAGTTCGAGGATTCCAACGTTGTTTTCAAAGACATCAGCATAAAGTTTTCGGTCGCTGGTCGTTCGAGAATCCAATGCGTTTCTGGTAACCGTAGCTCCTGACCCCATCCCTTTCCCCCTGCACGAAAGCCATCGGGCTTGGGGAGTTGTCGGCTCGACTTACCACCGAGCCGTGGCGTGGTAGGAGCGGCCTTGTGCCGCGCGTCAGTCGTCCGCCGTCTCGCCCCCTGAAGGTGAGCCGGCGGGCTTTTTATTTACCTCATTTTCTTGCTAGAATGCCTTTACATACTTCCATGCTTACCACTGCTTACAAATCAATTTGGTCGTCATTTGTGTAGAGACCTCTCAGACCGACTGCACGATTATTATTTTATCTATTCCCATGAAAGACACACAGATCAAAAAACTTATCGAAGCTGAGAAAAAGCGTCAAAAAAAAGTTATCAATCTTATTGCATCTGAGAATTACGTATCACAGGATGTACTTGAGGCGCTGGGATCGGAGCTCACCAACAAATATGCAGAAGGGTATGCAGGCAAGCGTTATTACGGTGGCAACGAGATTGTCGACAAAGTCGAATCGCTTTGCATCGAGCGCGCACTCAAACTATTCGGACTTAAACCAATGGAATGGCATGTGAATGTCCAACCACTTTCTGGCTCCCCGGCGAATATGGCCGTATATGTTGGTTTGGTGCCAAAAGAAGGGAAGATCATGGGTATGTCACTCGATCATGGCGGCCACCTGACCCACGGTCACAAAGTCTCAGCCAGTGGAAAGTTTTGGACACAGGTGCCATACGGACTTAACAAAGATACCGAATTACTCGATTATGCTGCGCTCAAAGAATTGGCGATCGCAGAAAAGCCGAACATCATCGTTGGGGGCTACACTGCATACCCTCGGATTGTTGATTTCAAAAAGTTGCGCGAAATTGCCGATGCTTGCGGGGCACTGTTCATGGTTGATATGTCACATATCGCCGGATTGGTTGCGGGTAAGGCGTATCCATCACCTTTTGAATATGCAGACATTGTGACAACCACTGTTCACAAGACACTCCGTGGTCCGCGTAGCGCACTTATTTTCAGCAAAATCGACACTCGCGAACTCGGAAAAAAGATTGATAAAGCAGTATTTCCTGGATTGCAGGGAGGGCCGCATCTCAACCAGATAGCAGCAGTTGCGGTTGCCCTCAAGGAAGCCGCTTCTCCTGTGTTCAAAAAATATGCCGTCCAAGTAAAGAAAAATGCCGTTGTTTTGGCCGAAGAATTGAAACAAAAAGGTTGGAAAATTATTTCTGGAGGTACTGACTCGCATCTTATTCTTATCGATACATGGATGGGTGGCATGAAGAATACACACGGAGCCGGGGCGGTTCCTGGAAAGGTTGCCAGTGATGCTCTTGAGGAAGTGGGAATTATTGTGAACAAAAACGCAATTCCATTTGATACGCGACCACCAGCAGATCCATCGGGTATCAGATTGGGTACAGCCGCAGAGACGACTCGCGGACGAAAAGAAAAAGATTTCAAAAAAATAGCATCGACTATAGACGCAGTGTTGCGAAAAGCACAAAGTGTCTAATTGGGGCATGCTGTGCAGAAAAGAAAAAAGCGCTGACCAGAGTCAGCGCTTTGAAATTCAGGACGAACCCCCGTATAACAGCTGTGAAGGTGTTGGGGGTGAGGAGAGCAGTCTAATCGTTTCTTCGGCGCCGGGCGCGGCATTGAAGAATCCTTTGAGGAATCGATTAGGAACTTCTGGGGCAGCTTAAACGCAAGCGGCCCAGACGCACACTGTAGCACTTTGCGAGTGCCTCTCTTTCTCGGCTGATTGAGTGATCAGCGTCATCGATATCGTCCTGTGTGCTTGCTGCCGGCATCATAGACTACTTTATGGATAATGTCAAATCCCAGTGCTATATCTGGTCCTTTTTGCTACAATACGGCCATGAAACAGGAGATTTCCGCAGCAGTCGAAAAGGCCCTTATAAGCCTCGATATTTCAGGCACTTCTTTTAGGCTTGAGTACCCAGACAATTCTGACCACGGTGATTTTTCTTGCAATGCGGCTATGGTCAACGCAAAGAGGCTTGGTATGGCACCAAAAGTTTTGGCTGATAAGCTTGTCAAAGTACTTCGCGACAATCTTCCGTCTTCTGTGCAATCAGTCGAAATAGCTGGTCCCGGGTTCATCAACTTCAAAGTGAAAGATGCGGTATACGCAGAACAGATTGTTTCGGTTGCGCAGGGTGATGGGGAATATGGGTGGAACACGCATGACGCTGGCAAACAGATTCTCATCGAATATACTGACCCGAATATTTTCAAGGCATTTCATATCGGCCATTTGATGGCGAACTCCATTGGTGAGTCATTGTCGCGTCTCATCCAGGCATCAGGAGCATCACTTACACGTCTCTGCTATCCATCTGACATTGGGCTGCATATCGCGAAGTCTATTTGGGCGATGAAAAAACATCTGAGCGAAGTTCCTGGTGAGTCAGCTACGATACAAGAGAAAACGACATTTCTCGGCACGATGTATGTCGAAGGTACGAGAAGCTATGACGCTGACCCAGCAGTCAAAATAGAGATTGATGCACTCAATAAGGTTATTTATGACAAGTCAGATGCCGAAGTAAATGCGCTCTACGACAAAGGGCGTGCGTGGAGTCTGGCTCATTTTGAATTGTTGTATGCCGTTCTCGGCACAAAGTTTGACGCGTATTTGTATGAGAGTGATATGGCGCCTGTCGGTTTGGACATCGTGCGCGCTCATATCGGCAACGTATTCCAAGAAAGCGAAGGAGCGGTTATTTTTAAGGGCGAAGATTATGGGTTGCATACGCGTGTGTTCATTAACTCACATGGATTGCCGACCTATGAGACAAAAGAGATGGGTCTCAACACGACTAAGTTCAAACAGTATCCCAAGACGGATCAGTCCATCGTTATTACCGCCAGTGAACAAAATGATTATTTTAGAGTGGTGTTGAAAGCACTTGAACTCATTGATGAGAATGTCGGAACGAAAACAAAACATATTGGTCATGGCATGTTGCGATTCTCTTCAGGCAAAATGTCATCACGAACAGGGAATGTTATCACTATGGAAGCGCTTCTCGGTGAGATCAAGGATATGGTCATGGAAAAGATCGCTGATCGTGAATTTTCTGCAACGGAAAAAGCTGAGATCGCCGAGACAGTGGCGCTTGGTGCTATTCGCTATACTATTCTACGCCAATCAATCGGTGGGGACGTCATCTTTGATTCAGCCGCCTCTATTTCATTTGAAGGAGATTCAGGTCCGTATTTGCAATATGCTGCAGTGCGAGCAAATTCTATTTTGGAAAAAGCACAGAAAGAAGGAGTACGAAGTACGGAGAAGGGAGCAGCGCCGATTGCATTACCTGAACATGTTAGTCTTGTTGAAAAATTGATCTCACGATTCCCGGATATTGTAGAGCGTGCGCGTATCGAGTATTCACCTCAACATGTTGCGAACTATCTCGTAGCTCTCGCGGGTGCATTCAATGCGTATTATGCAGCCAATCAGATAGTGAGCGACACAGATCCGCTTTCACCATATCGTGTTGATCTCACGAAGGCATTCCATACAGTTATGGTCAATGGACTATGGCTTCTCGGGATCAAGGTGCCGAAGAGGATGTAGTCCACCCTACGTAGTTGCATTTCGGTAGGGTGGTGGTAGATTGGATACAACTGCTCCACCAAAGGCTAATTATGAACTCAGTCAACAGTGTCGCGATTCTTCGCGAAGTCTATTGTCGGTTGGCCGTAAAAAACCTGGAACCTCAGCTGCTCACCGGTACGCCACTTCCGGAAACGGGTTGTTTCTTCTCACATTACCTCAACCAGTTCCATGCAACGATCACGTTTGGTGTCTCTGGTCTCGAGGGATGTCGCTACTCAGCCCAATTGCAAATCTATGTCCCGACTCGCACGCTGGGCGAGTGGCCAGGTGACGTGTACGTTTGTTATACCGCCAGGACTAATGGCGAGGGAGAACAGGAAGATCCGCCGACTCTCCTCCAAATCTTTCGGGATGGGCCGGACGAGACGCACCATCGTAGTGATTTGTGCCACTGGCTCAATGAGCGGGTGCTCGATCTGGCCCGCGAGTCTCGCCTCATGTTGCAGCGTTTCGAACCTGCCACGGCATAATCACATCGTTGCACCAGTTCTGCGCGTGCCGACTCCAAACGGTGGAGTCGGCCTTTTTATTCTCAAAATCTAAAAAAGTGCTAGAATAGCCCTACGTAATTGAATATATGGCCGATCCCGTCAATCAGCAGAATACCGCTCCAAAATCTCCTCATGCTGAGCGCGAGGAGCGTATTCTTGCATCTTGGAAGGAGAAGGGTATCTTCGAAAAGTCACTCAGGAAAAATGAAGGTAAAAAAGAATTCGTCTTTTTTGAAGGTCCACCAACTGCCAATGGGCGTCCGGGCATTCACCACCTCGAAGCTCGTGCCTTCAAGGATGCTATTCCTCGTTACAAAACCATGCGCGGTTTTCATGTACGTCGCAAGGGTGGATGGGATACCCATGGTCTACCGGTAGAGTTGCAGGTAGAAAAAGAGCTTGGCCTCAAATCAAAAAAAGAAATTGAGACTTACGGCATCGGCGCATTCAATGAAAAATGCAAACAGAGCGTCTGGCAGTATGTTCATGAGTGGGAGGATTTCACCAACCGCATGGGGTACTGGGTCGATCTCAAGGATCCGTATGTGACCTACAAGTCTTCGTACATCGAGTCGTTGTGGAATATTGTAAAGACTGTCGACAAAAAAGATCTGCTCTATAAGGACTACAAAGTCGTACCATGGTGTCCTCGTTGTGGTACCGGTCTTTCCTCTCATGAACTGGCGCAAGGATATCAGGATGTAAAAGATTTGGCGGTGACCGCAAAGTTCAAAGTTGTGGGTAAAGACAACACATTTCTTTTGGCATGGACGACAACGCCGTGGACTTTGCCAGGCAATGTCGGGCTGGCGGTAGGGAAGAAGATTGAGTATGTGACTGCCCAAGTTGGTACTGAAAAATATATTTTGGCCAAGGATCGCATGGCAGCATTGCCTGAGCAGTTCAAAGATGCGTCGGTTATTGAGACGGTAAAAGGCAGTGAACTTGTCGGTCTTGAATACGAACCCCTTTATTCTTTTTTGAAAGATAACATTGTTGGCACAGAAAAAGAGAAAATGAAGAATGCCTACAAAGTCTACGAAGCGGATTTTGTGACTACAACCGATGGTACAGGAATAGTTCACACTGCCGTTATGTATGGTCAAGACGACTTTGAGCTGGGTACCAAGGTCGGTCTGCCAAAATATCACTTGGTCAATGATGATGGCACCTTCAAAAAGGAGGCTGGTTTTCTGGCAGGAAAGTTTGTACGAGATGAAGCGACGGCGGTTGAAATCATCAAAGATCTTGCAAACCGTCCGACAGGGAGCCTTCTATTTCATAAAGAAAAACATGAGCATAGCTATCCATTTTGTTGGAGATGCAAGACTCCTCTTGTTTATTTTGCGCGCGACTCGTGGTACATCAAGATGTCATCACTCCGTCAGGATCTCATTCGGGAAAATGAGGGGATCAATTGGGAGCCATCTCATATCAAGGAGGGACGTTTTGGTGAGTGGCTCAAGGAAGTAAAAGATTGGGCCATTTCCCGCGAGCGATATTGGGGCACACCGCTACCGGTGTGGATTTGCGATACCTGTCATAGCAAAAAAGTCGTCGGGTCTATTGAGGAGATCACTCGAAAGTCCGCTAATGATTATTATTGTATGAGACATGGGGAAGCTGAGCAGAATGCTCTTAATGTTCTTAGCTCAGATCCAAATAAGCCGTATCATTTGACTGAAAAGGGACGGAAAGAGGTTATTGATTCTGCCAAAAAGTTCAAAGAAAAAATTGACGTTATCTACTGCTCACCACTGGTACGTACACAGGAGACTGCCAAGCTTTTTGCCAAGACTATTGGTCTACCAGAGTCGATTATTGTTACCGATGATCGTCTGCGTGAGATGGGCATGGGAGAGCTTGAGGGTAAGTCAGTAGAAGAATTTGCTCAACTTGCTTCGACAAATGACAATTTCTTTACCAATACCACGAAAGGGGTAGAAAGTCGCCTTGAGATCAAGAAGCGTGTCGGAGCATTCCTCGAGGATATTGAGAAAAAACACCACGGAAAGCGCATATTGATCGTCAGTCATGATAGTCCACTCTGGATGCTGACCAGTGCAGCGCTCGGAGCAGATCGGGAAGAGGCTCAGGTGCTCAAGACCGGCAAGCATTTTTTCCTAGATAATGCCGAGATTGCACAGATCAATTACACGATTCTTCCACATAACGCTGATTTTGAACTCGATCTGCACCGTCCTCATATCGATGCGGTGAAGCTGGCCTGTTCGTGCGGCGGTACCATGTCGCGTGTCAGAGAAGTTATGGACGTGTGGTTTGACTCTGGCGCGATGCCATTTGCTCAAGATCATTACCCATTTGATACACCTCGCACAGGCATTTTCAAGAGACAGGTTTTTCCGTATCCTGCCGATTTTATTTCAGAGGCCATCGATCAGACTCGTGGCTGGTTCTACACCTTGCATGCGATAGGCGTGCTCATGGGCAAAGGAAAGGCTTTCAAAAATGTCATTTGTTTGGGACATATACTTGATGCACAGGGGAAGAAGATGAGTAAGTCCATCGGCAATGTGGTCAATCCATGGGACATGATGGACAAATATGGAGCTGATGCATTGCGTTTTTGGATGTACTCGGTCAATCAGCCAGGTGATTCAAAGAATTTTGAAGAAAAGACCGTTGATGAAATGGTGAAGAAAGTTTTCAATCTGACGGGCAACGTTCTGTCGTTCTATCAGATGTATGCCCAAACTGCGGATAACACATCACAAACTACACAAATACAGTCGCAGCACGTGCTTGATCGATGGATTAGGGTACGCATGGATCAGGTTATCAGCACAGTAACAAAAGGTTTGGATTCCTATGTGTTCTTGGAACCGACACGTTCGATCCGTGATTTTATTGGCGATTTGTCGCAGTGGTACTTGCGCCGTTCACGCGATCGGTTCAAGGGCGAAAATGGTGCTGACAAAGAAGCGGCATTGGCTACGACGAGATATATTCTCATAACCTTAGCGAAAGTTATGGCGCCTTTCACTCCATTTTTTGCCGATTATTTATACAGAGAGGCAGGTGGTGTATTGGAGAGCGTTCATCTTGAAGATTGGCCGACGGCAGGAAAAATTGATGCGGCACTAATTTCCGAAATGGAAGCTGCCCGGGTTGTCTGCTCAAAGGGTCTTGAGGCACGCATGTCAGCAAAGATAAATGTCCGACAGCCCCTTGCTTCATTGAGTATAAAAAAAGGGATTGCGGATTCACTATCACGGGAAATGATTGAATTAGTGAAAGATGAGGTCAATGTAAAAGCTGTCACCCTCGGTGCATCAATTGAAAAAGATGTTGAGCTAGATACGATGATGACACTTGCTCTCAAAGAAGAGGGTACACTTCGTGAACTGATGCGATTGATCCAAGATTTGCGCAAAGCAAAAGGATTGAATGTCGGTGACCGGGCTCTTCTAACTGTTGAAACTGATGGTGCAGGTAGAAAGCTTATTGATACCAATGAAGCAGAGCTTAAGGCAGCGTGCGGCATTTCTGAAGTCAGGTTTGCCGCGGTCGCTGGTGAATCGATCATGCTCGGCGACACACCGTTCAAGCTTGGCTTGTAACATGTACGCAATCCATACAACTCCTGGTTTTATAATCGAGTCACGTCCGCGAGGAGAAGCGGGGAAGCTTCTGTCTATTTTTACCCGTGATTTGGGACTAGTTCTTGCTAGTGCACAAGGTATACGTTTCGAAAAATCAAAACTTCGCTATCATTCTCAGGAATATTCTTTCGGTGAATTTTCTTTTGTGCGGGGTAAAGAGTTTTGGCGACTGACAAACGCGAACGAGTTTGGGTCAGAGATTTTAGGTGGAGTGTCAGGAGGAGATGTGGTTTCTGATAAAACAAAAAGTGACCAAAAATTAGTCACTTTTTCTGATGAGAAAATGGGCCTGCACTTACCTGGCGCAGGGCGGGAGATTATTGGTCGGATCGCACTTCTTCTACGTCGCCTTCTTCATGGGGAAGAGGCACACCCAGAACTTTTCAATGAAGTACAATCGGCCGCCGACTTTTTGAGCGCACATAATTCTTTGTCGGCAGAACAGCTCCAGACATTCGAATCACTTCTTGTGTTTCGTATATTGAAACTCCTTGGCTATATTGGTACAGACAAAGGGATTGAAGAGAAATTTTCGGTCGCGCTATTTTCGGAGAGATTGCTTGATGAGGCGTCGGCACTTAGGAAAACAGTGAATATGCATATCAATAAGGCGCTGAAAGAAAGTCATTTATAAAAATTCCCGCACATGGTGCGGGTGGACGAACAGATACAGAAGAAAACGATCAGCGCCGTTCCATGAGGGCCTCGTTGTGGCCATGCGCGGAGCCTTGAAAGTACATTACTGATGCAATGCGAGTGGCGATATCTTCGATGTGTCCAATGAACTCAGCATTGACTCGGTTCATGAAATAGTGGGTCTCGCTTGGTTCGATGGTCTTGAAGTATTCCCACTTGTCCGCCTCCATTGTTTGTTTGACCCTCCGAAGGGTATTATCTTGCAACTGTGCAGCAGTGCTGCCGGCAGGCGGATTTTCAAAAAATACTTTCGCACGAACAGCGACAATTTCTGGGCCGTTCTTACGAACAAATATGGCAATTTTCATACTACCCACACGTTACTCTATGGGTTATAATTAGTCAAATGCCCCCAGCAGACGACAAAAATCGCATTGAAGAATTGAAAAAGTCGCTGTACTCGCGTTCGGCGCCAGATGTGCGCACGCGTCGCAAACTTCGTTTTTCTCCTACCGAGAGTACGGTAAAGACAGCATGGGGAGGCGACTCCGAGGCTGTAGACAACCCTGTCCTCAACAAACAATACGAAGATCATTCCATGTCTTTTTTTACTAAGCTGCTCATCATTTCACTCATTTTCTGTATAGGTGCAGTTGGCATAGGTGCATACCTCTTTTTCAACGGCTCCAACCTTATTTCAGCAAATAACATTGCCATTGATATTAGTGGTCCTGTCTCTATTCCTGGAGGTGCGCCTGTCTCGTTTGATATACAAGTTACCAATAAAAACAACGTCGACCTCGAATCTGCGGATCTTGCTGTTGATTTTCCTGCGGGCACTACTGACCCAAAGGATTCAACGCAGGAGCTCAAAACATTTCGTGAGCTGCTCGGCGATATTCCAGCAGGTGGGTCCGCACACAAGACAGTGAGCGCTATTATGTTTGGCGAGGAAAATCTACAAAAGCAGATTGGTGCTAGTGTGACGTATAAGGTTAAAGGATCAACAACACTTTTTACCAAGAAAACTTCTTATGAAGTGTTGATCAACTCGTCCCCGATCTTGCTCACCGTTTCGTCATACAAAGAAATAACCTCTGGCCAGGAATTTGATTTGAAAGTAAGCCTGCGATCCAATTCTGCTGATGTTCTCAAGAATGTGCTTCTCAAAGGCAGTTATCCATTCGGATTCACCTTTATGTCGGCGAATATAAAGCCAATGAGCGATAATGTCACCTGGAAGATAGGTGATATACCACCTGGTGCTGAGCGTATCGTCACGATCCATGGACGCATTCAAGGCGAGGATAGTGAGACGCGCGTGTTTAGATTTTCGGCTGGGGCGCAGAGTCTGACGGACCCAAAGATGATTGGTACGCAATATATGTCTGCTGATCAGGCTTTGACTATTCAGAAACCGTTTATTTCACTCGGCATCGATATCGATAATGACTCATCACCAACTGATTATATTGGCCAATTTGGCCGTCATGAACGTGTCACAATCTCTTGGTTCAACAATTTACCATCAGCTGTTTCAAATGTAGTTATTACCGCAAAATTGAGCGGTTCGGCATATGAAAAAACAGCGGTACAGCCTGACATGGGTTACTTTGACTCTGCTAACAATCAAATCGTGTGGAACCAAAAGACGACGCCGGAACTAGCATCGGTAGGAGCGGGGCAGACGGGTACAGTCTCATTTGATCTGGTTCCAGTCGACAAAAGCACCCTCGCCAATCCGGTAGTTAATCCATCCGTCGTTATTACTGCTGGAGTCTCGGGAGATCGAACGCAAGAATCAAATGTTCCGCAAAACTTGAGTGCCGCAACTATTCGCACCACGCGAGTCTCATCAAATATTTCTCTATCTGGGCGTATCATCCGAAGTACTGGCCCGTTCATGAACAGTGGACCAGTGCCGCCAAAAGTAGAACAGCCGACGACCTATACCGTCGTATGGACGGTCGACAATACCACGAGTGCCGTGGGTAACGCGCGAGTCACCACAACATTACCGCCATATGTAAAATGGCTCAAAGCGGTTAGTCCGGCGACGGAGCAGGTAAGCTATGACGAAGACAGTGGACAAGTCACGTGGGACATAGGCAACATCAGCACGTACACAGCCAACGCGTCTCGCCGTAGGGAGGTCAATTTCCAGATTTCATTCCAGCCAAGTATCAATCAGGCGGATCAATCTCCGACGTTGGTAAATCAAGCAACACTCTCGGCAGTAGACAATTTTACTGGTGCACAATTGCAAAGCCAGCAGGAGTATCTAACGACCCGCTTTAGTACAGATCCAGCGTACCGAGAAGGGCAGGCAACTGTCACAAAATAAGCGTCCCTATTGACTTATTACTAGGGAGGTTGTATCTTGTTCACAGCTTTGTTTTTGAGTTTGGTGTCCCCTTGTTTATCCCCGTGGGTTTGGCGGGGTTGCCATGCGCAGTGGCAGGGTACATCTTGGCGCGGTACATCGGACACGCGCCCATCAAGAGGGTAGTCGGTTCGTCGAGGTACGGGCTCATAATCCACTCGATATGTCGCCGCGGCTGGCCTGGTTTACAGCCACCCTCTCCAGCGACTCGCTCCGCACGCCTCGGTTCTTACCCCGCCAAGGGAAGCCGGAGCACGGAGCGAGTACGCTGTCGATTTTGTTCGTTGTTAGTCTAAGTTTTGGGCCATGCAGTACGGAGCCCCGCCCAGCTCCAGCCGGCTCACTTCCCTTGAAACGCGCAGTTTCCAAGGTGGGGTGAGTCGGCATTTTTAATTTTCCATATTTTGGTATAGAATGGCTCTATGTCTAAAAAAGCCCCAGAATCTGCTGCGGATATGGTCATGGAGAATCTCATTGCTCTCTGCAAGCGCAGGGGCTTTATTTTCCAAGGATCGGAGATTTATGGCGGTCTTGCAGGTACTTGGGATTATGCACCACTCGGTCTCATGCTCAAGAATAATATCCGCAAGCTGTGGTGGAAGCGTTTTGTTGAGACTCGGGACGATATGTATGGTGTCGATGCGGCTTTGCTCATGAATCAGCGCACGTGGGAGGCGAGCGGGCATGTCAGTGGTTTTGCGGACCCGATGGTTGAGTGCAAGAAGTGCAAACACCGTTTCCGCCAAGATCAACTTGCAGATCCAAAGAAATGTCCTGATTGCGGAGGTCAACTTGGCGAGGCACAACAATTCAACATGATGTTCAAGACCCATGTCGGTGCCAACCAAGACTCAGCGTCTGTTTCATATTTGCGTCCTGAAACTGCACAGGGCATGTTCGTCAATTTCAAAAATATCCTCGACACCTTCCATCCGAAACTTCCTTTCGGTATGGCACAGATAGGGAAGGCGTTCAGAAACGAGATTGCTCCGCGCGATTTTCTTTTCCGCGCTCGTGAGTTCGAGCAGATGGAGATTGAATATTTCGTAAACCCAAAGGACTGGGAAAAGACTTTTGAACATTTTCTTGCAGAGATGCATGCATTTATTGCCGATGTCGGTTTGACCGCTTCAAAAGTAAGCAATTACGAAGTTCCAGATGGTGACCGTGCTCACTATTCAAAGCGAACTATTGATATCGAGTTTGTGTATCCATTTGGCAAAAAAGAATTGTACGGCCTCGCATATCGTACGGATTTTGATCTCAAGCAACATTCAGAATTTAGCAAAGTTGATTTGTCATATTTTGATGAAGAAACAAAGGAGCGCTACATTCCTCATTGTATTGAGCCGTCATTTGGTCTTGATAGAACGGTCTTGGCAGTTCTCACAGATGCCTACACAGAAGATGAGCTTGGTGGTGAGAAGCGTATTTATTTGAAGTTGGCTCCATCAGTTGCGCCGGTCAAGATCGCCGTATTTCCTTTGCTCAAGAACAAGCCCGTTCTTGTTGAAAAGGCTCAAGAACTATTCAAGCAGCTCAAAAAAGAATTCGGAGCTGTTGTTTTTGACGACAACGGCAATATCGGCAAGCGTTATCGTCGTCAGGATGAAATTGGCACCCCATTCTGTATCACAGTAGATTTTGATACGTTAGAAAAAGGTGCAGGCGTGACTGTACGCAATCGCGATACAGGGGAGCAGGAGAGAGTGGCAGAACAAGATCTCGTTTCTTATTTGAAGAAAGCTGGCATTTAATACGCCAAAACTACCATGAAATTCACCAAAACCGTTCTCGAAAATGGTCTCAAGGTTGTAACTATCCCAATGGCAGATAACCCTTCTGTAACGGTATTTGTCATGGTTGAAACGGGTTCAAAATACGAAACACAAGAAATTAATGGTATCTCGCATTTTCTTGAACATATGGTCTTCAAAGGCACGCCAAAAAGGCCCAATGCCAGTGATATCTCTCGCGAGCTCGATGGGCTCGGTGCACATTACAACGCATTTACTTCTCAGGAATGTACTGGTTATTATGCCAAAGTGAATGCGAAAAAGTTTGATGAGGCTCTTGATATTATTTCTGACCTCTACATCAACCCTGTATTCAAAGTGGAAGATATGGAAAAAGAGAAGGGAGTTATCATCGAGGAGATTCGGATGTATCAAGATTTGCCCCAGCGTGACGTGCAAGATGTGTTTGCGTCCCTCATGTTCCCCGACCAACCTGCAGGATGGAGTGTTCTTGGTACCGAAGAGCATGTTCGTTCTTACACCAAAGAACAATTGATTGCCTACCGATCGGCACATTATGTTGCCGGAGCAACCACGGTTGTTGTTGCTGGATCTTTTGATGAAAAAAGTGGCATAGAAAAAATAAAGACGTCATTTGATAAAATTCCGACCACTTCGAAAAAAGGGAAGGTACCCGTTACGGAATCTCAAAAAGTTCCTGCCATCAAACTCAAATTCAAAGAAACAGATCAGACGCATCTCGTTATCGGATTTCGTACATTTCCAATACTCGACAAGCGCATTGCCACTATCCAAGTACTCTCAACGATTCTCGGGGGAGGTATGAGTTCACGCCTCTTTACTCGTCTGCGTGACCAGCTCGGCATGTGTTATTACGTCGGTTCTTCACACAACCCAAACACTGACCACGGTGATTTTACCGTTTCTGCCGGCGTAGATTCGAGTCGTGCTCACGAAGCAATCAGGGAAATTTTGGCACAATTTAGGGCACTCAAAGATCAGTCCGTGTCAGATGCCGAACTCAAGAAGGCCAAGGACTACATTTCAGGGACAACTCTCCTGAGTCTCGAAACGTCAGAAGCTCGTGCCGAATATGCTGCACACCAGGAGGTGCTCAAACATAAGATAGAATTACCTGATGATATATTGGCTCGCATTCAAAAAGTGACCGCGCAAGACATTCAGAACTTGGCTCGGGAAGTGTTTATAGATACGGGTCTCAACATGGCCATTGTAGGGAAATTCAAGGACGAGGGAGTTTTTCAGAGCTATTTCTCAGTCGAGAAATAATTGTCTTGAACAGCGTAATATTTCAATTGGGTATGCTAGAATACGCACATGGAAACGTCTGATCACAATTCGAGATTGAGCGTCAGCACGGGGACTATTATCCGGTTTTTTGTGGTACTCATTGTGATTGCGGCGCTGTACTACATGTCCGATATCCTTTTGGTCATATTGGCCGCGGTCGTGATTGCTTCGTCAATAGAGCCTGTGATTCGTCGTCTCAAGAGGTATCATTTCCACCGCATTATTGCCGTTATTTGCATATACGTTATTATTGCGGCAGTTATTGCTGTCGTCATTATTTTCTTCCTGCCGAATGTCATCCGGGATACGGTTGGCCTGCTCGATACTATTCCCAAGACGGTTTCATTGGACGCGATCACTGGTACGGCCATCTCGTCTCATACCGTATCAATTTCAGACCTGATTTATGGATTGCAGGATTTCCTCGTTGGCTCAAGTGATAGCATCGTCCAAACAGTCAGTTCGTTATTCGGGGGACTTCTCGGGCTCATCTTGATCCTCGTGCTTTCGTTCTATCTCGCGGCCCAGGAAGAAGGAGTTGATGATTTCTTACGTATTGTCACTCCTGTCAGGCATTATGACTACATCATAGATTTGTGGAAACGTTCTCAGCGCAAGATCGGTCTTTGGTTGCAAGGACAAGTCATCCTCGGCATCATTGTCGGATTGCTGGTCTATGTCGCACTTATTATCGTCGGCATACCTCATCCATTGTTGCTGGCAGTCTTTGCTGGTGTTCTCGAGATCATCCCGGTATTTGGTCCTATCGTTTCTTCAGTCCCTGCTATTCTTTTGGCGTTTGCGGATAGGGGAACGGGCATTGGTTTTCTGATTGTTGGTATCTATCTCATCATTCATCAGCTCGAGAATCACTTGATTTATCCGTTGGTGGTCAAAAAGATAGTCGGCATATCGCCGATTGTGGTTATTATTGCATTGGTTATTGGTGCAAAATTGGCCGGCGTACTCGGGGCACTCATCGCAGTCCCTCTCTCTGCGGCGCTCATGGAATACGTCCATGATATTGAGAAGTACAAGAAGCTCGAACGTGCAGAGCGGGCAGTGGCGAAGGAGAGTGCAAAATAGGCATTTTCCTTGTACACTAATCCCACATGGCCAAGAAACCTTTCTACATAACAACCACGCTCCCTTACGTCAATTCAGACCCCCATATCGGCTTTGCCATGGAAATAATCCGTGCCGACGTCATTGCGCGAGCCAAAAAACTCGAGGGATATGACGTATTTTTTAACACTGGTACAGATGAGCATGGTGTCAAAATCTACCAAAAAGCCTTCAACGCAGGTGAGAGTACTCAGGCTTTTGTTGATCGATACGTCACTAAATTCCAAGAATTGAAAAGCGTACTCGGTTTGAGTGATGACATTCACTTTATTCGTACGACCGACACGCATCACGTGGCCGCAGCTCAAGAATTTTGGCGCAGGTGTGACAAGAATGGATTTGTTTACAAAAAGCTCTACAAAACAAAATATTGTTCAGGATGCGAGCTTGAGAAGACGGACACTGAATTGAACGAAGATGGCCGCTGTTTTATCCATCCAACACTCGACCTGCTTCTTATTGACGAAGAAAATTATTTCTTCAAATTCAGCGCTTTTCAGCAGCAACTACTTGATCTCTATAAGAATAATCCGATACTTGTTGTTCCTGATTTTCGTTTCAACGAAATCAAAGCCTTCGTGGCACGTGGCTTGGAAGACTTCAGTATTTCACGTCTCAAAACAAAGATGCCCTGGGGGGTTCCTGTGCCGGACGATGCTGATCATGTGATGTACGTTTGGTTTGATGCGTTGACGAGCTATATCTCTACACTCGGTTGGCCAGAAGACACAAAAAATTTTGAGACATTCTGGAAACATGGTACGCCAGTCCAATACTGCGGCAAGGACAATCTGCGCCAGCAATCAGCAATGTGGCAGGCCATGCTGATGTCAGTTAATTTGCCATCGACTCACACTATCGTGATTGATGGTTTTGTCACTGGTGATGGGGGAGTCAAAATGTCCAAATCACTTGGGAACACTGTTGACCCACTCGATATTGTCACAGAATATGGTGTTGATGCCCTACGCTACTATGTCTGCCGTGAACTCAGTCCTTTCGAAGATAGTCCCTTTACCATGGAAAAATTCAAGGAAGCGTACAATGCACATTTGGCGAACGGGGTTGGTAATTTGACGAGTCGCGTTATGAAAATGGCGACAACCAATTTGGCGGCGGCTCCAGAGTTGCCCGAGAAAACAATTCCCGAGGAGTTTTTTAAGGCATTATCAGCATTTAATATTCAAGCCGCATCTAACATAGTGTGGGAACATATTTCGGCTGCCGATCGTATCATCCAAGAAAAGGAGCCGTTCAAGCTTGTTAAAACGGACAAGGAACAGGCGCTCGAGATAATCAAGGATTTGTGTGTGCGACTTTACACTATTGGACGAATGCTCAATCCGATAATGCCGAACACATCCGAAATCATTAAAAAATTGGTTAAGGAAAATAAGATGCCCGATGCGCCGCTCTTTGTGAGGAAATAAGTAGATCAACTCAGGCGGACCTCTTCCTCAGCACTGTTTCCTCTGAAACCCAATGTTTCCTCAGCTCTCCTGCAAGAAAGAATGAGCCGGTTACCAGAATAAGATCATTTTTTGAAGCGTGTGATAGTGCCCACCTGAGTGCTTCATTGCTGTCGGACATAACGTTCACCGAAGTTCCTTTTTTCTTGTGCCGCTCAACGACTGGAACGAGAACATTCGGATGTAACGTTTTTCGTTCACCGATACTCACACGAGTGAGTGTGACATGCATGCGATAGGGCATCTGCATAAGGGGCTTCAGGATGGCCCTGTTGTCCCGTTTGTTATCTGCTATAGATACAATCAAATACAGTTTCTTGAAATTGAGTTTTTTGAGATTTGCTACAGTACTGCGGATCTTTGACCGATTGTGCGCGCCATCGAGAATGACTATGGGGTGGCGTTGCATAATTTCAAATCTGCAAGGCAGGGCAGTATTCCTTATGCCTCGGTCAATATACTTGTCAGGAATCCCGATGTGTCGACAGATTGATCTCACGAGCTCGGCATTGTACTCACTGTAGTGTTTCTGGCGAGGTATAGAACAGAGTTTCACTCCTTTCTCGCGGCAGGTCTTATCAAATAGGCGCAATAATGTCGGCCGCTGTTCTGAAGTGAAGAATGCGCTTCCTGGTTTGATAATACCCGCCTTGTCAGTGGCAATCTCGCGCAGAGTATCTCCGAGTATCTCAGTGTGGTCATAATCTATATTGGTAATAGCGGTAATGACAGGGTTTTCAATGACATTAGTCGCGTCGTACCGACCTCCGAGGCCGACTTCGAGTACCACCCATTCGCATTTTTGCTGTTTGAAATAGAGTACTGCGATCACGAAGAAGATCTCGAATGCCGATGGTCCGCCGTAAGGACCCTTCTGTGCCTTTTGTATAAATGGTTTTACATACTCGACGAGCCTCAGAAATTCGGGCACAGCAATATACTTACCGCCGATACGTATTTTCTCGGTGGTCGTGGTCACATAAGGTGAGGTAAATAACCCCACCTTTTTTCCAGACGCATGGAGTACCTCATGAAGCATGGTCGAGACGGTTCCTTTGCCTGCAGTTCCTGTTACATGGATATACTTGAATCCGGCATGTGGATTGCCGAGCAGGTTCAAAAAATAACGTGTCCTATCAAGAAAGAACGCGGGGTCTTTCTTTGTCCTACCGGTATTTTTTCTGAGGGAACTGTTTGAGAAACTTTCGACGAATGCTACTGCGGTACGATATTTCTCTAACGTATTCATTATTTTGTGTCAGCCGGAGCACTCTTTTCTTTGACGCAACAGTCGCTTACTTTTTGTTTTGAGCCACAGGGGCATGTCTCGTCTTTTCTGCAACAATTTCCGGCCAATTTTCCTGAACCACAAGTGCACGGACGATCCAATTTTTTCATATCAATGACAACTTCCATAGGTGTAGTGTAATTACGTACATTAATAAATCCAACCAGCCGTACGGTTATATGTGAGCTGACCAGGTCTGTATGTGTTTATTGCATAGCATGGGAGTACTGTATAATCTAGTGTACACCTTCAATAATATTTTTCAACATGAATCTTACGCATTTCGATATCCATGGTCACGTAAATTTCCCAGGATATGACGCAGATAGGGAAGAGGTCATCAAACGTGCCCATGATGCGGGCGTGGGTATTATTACCGTGGGTACAGGCCTCGAGTCATCACAGCAGGCTATTACACTCGCTGAGACTCACGAGAATATGTGGGCCGTCGTTGGTATACATCCAACTGATACTCACTCGGATGTTGCAGGGAAAGAGTTTGAAGGAATCAAAGCGTTGGCTACTCATCCAAAGGTCGTTGCTATCGGCGAATGCGGACTCGATTATTTTCATTCTAAGCCGGAAGATATTTCCAAACAGCAAGATTTATTTGAACGACATATAGCTCTGGCGAATGAAATTGGGAAACAGCTCATGCTACATGTGAGGAATGCAAAACCAAATTCAAAAGGCGGTGCGTCAGCTATCGATCCACATGAACATAATGCATATCAGGAGGTAATTTCAATGCTTAAAAAATCGGCGAACGTACGTAGTAATTTTCATTTTTTTGCCGGAACAGTCCAAGATGCACAGGATATTGTTGCAATGGGGAATACTATCTCGTTTACTGGCGTTCTCACTTTTGCCAGAAATTACGATGAGGTGGTTCGCTCTGTACCGATCGCCTCCATTATGTCAGAAACAGACTGTCCCTACGTCGCGCCTATTCCATATCGAGGGAAGCGCTGTGAGCCAGTCCACGTCATTGAAACGGTCAAAAAAATAGCCGAAATACGTGGTGAATCTACAGGAGTTGTCGCCGAGGCGCTTATGAATAATGCGAGGAAGTTCTTCAATATCTAAAGCCTGACATCTACCTTCAAATTACGTCATATAAGTACATCTCCAGCGAATCTTTATCATTTCTTCAGCGTTTCTTCAGTTCAACATGATACGATCGGGATACCTTCGCATCATGTCCTTCGTAGGAAGCATGTTCTTGCGTCGAGAGCGAAACCGTGGTAGTCTGAGCCCTATTACAACTAACGCAGTATGTCCTTTCTGTCGAAAGGTCCCACAGAAGATTTCTGTAGGTCACAGACTGCACACCCATATAGTATGACGACTACTCACGACGAAATGTCGGTGTATGAGATTGGATATCTCATTGCCTCATCAATTCCAGAGGAGAAAGTTCCGGAAGAAGCTGAGGTAGTGAAAAAAATTATCACGGATGCGGGCGCCACAGTTATTGCTGAGGAAGCTCCACACCGTGAACATTTAGCCTACACGATCAGCAAAAAGACCGTGGCAGGCGGATACGAGAAGTATGACATTGCCTATTTTGGCTGGATCAAGTTCGAACTTGGCTCTGACAAGATAGAAGCGGTCAAGAAGGCTGTCGAGCTTCGCCCGACAACGCTTCGCATGCTCCTCATCTCAACTGTCCGCGAGAATACATATCTTGGCAAGCGAGCTCCAGCATTTGCTCCGGCAATTGCGACAGCACCAGCTATGATCTCGGGCGCACTGGCAGATGACAAGAAAGATGTCGCTCCGGCTACCATCGAAGAGATGGATAAGAGCATCGACAACATGGTGAAAGAGGTATAATTACTAAACACCAAGTTTCAAACAAAATTACAAAAACTTGGCGTAACTCTCCACTACTATGTACCTAAACAAAGCATTCATTATCGGAAATCTGACCCGCGATCCTGAGCTCAAAGCTCTTCCGTCGGGCACGAAAGTCTGCAGCTTCGCGGTAGCCACAAATCGGTCTTACAAAGACAAAGAAGGTGTTCGTCAAGATGCGAGCGAATTCCACAACATCGTTGCTTTCGCCAAGCTCGGCGAGCTCTCTGCGCAGTATCTCAAGAAGGGTTCACAGGTCTATGTCGAAGGACGTCTCCAGACAAGGAGTTGGGAAGGTAAAGACGGAGAAAAGAAATACCGAACAGAAATCATTGCTGACACGGTCCAGTTCGGCAATCGCCCAGGAGGTGCGGGTACAGGCGGCTCATCGGCACCAGCAGCGACGAAAGGGGGTACAGAAGCTCCTGAAGCTCCAGCCGACAAGATCGACTATCCAAGCGAAGAGATCAATCCTGACGATATACCATTCTAAATTACAATCATTAATCCATTATTATGAAGAAACAGTGTTATTTTTCACAGCACAACATCAAATTCATTGACTACAAGGACACCGAAGTCCTCAAGAAGTTTTTGAATCCACACGGACGCATTCTCTCGAGAAAGCGTACAGGTATTGCCGCTAAATATCAGCGACAGTTGGCAACAGCGGTCAAGCGCGCTCGATTCTTGGGCTTGCTTCCATACGTTGCTTCGTAGTTAAGTCAAAACAGGCACAGTGTAGTACCTCGGAGACACAGGCTTTGTGTGCACACAAAGCCCTAGTTCTCGGAAATTTTGTGCTCAAAATTTCCTGCGAAATGTCTCCTCAGAACTACACTGTGCCTGTTTTTCGTTTCTACTTGTCTCGCATGTTGCAAACCTATTTTCCAACACGCTCGCGATATTCTCCAGTCTCGGTATTGATACGGATCACATCCCCTTCATTCACGAACAGGGGAGCGTTGATGGTTGCGCCTGTCTCTAATGTGACAATCTTGCTTCCGCCCGTTGCCGTGTCGCCCTTGATGCCGGGAGGAGCCTCTGTAACGCGCAATTCAACACTGATAGGCATCTTGAAACCCATTGGCTGCTCGTCGAAAAGAAGCTGCTCGACGATAGTATTTGGCTTCAAAAACTTTGCTTGAGGACCAGCTTGTTCATCGGTGACCTTGAAACGCTTTGACGGATCATCGGCTTCGCAGAACCACCATTCGCCACGGGCGTTATAGAGATATTTGACCTCGCGAGTCTCGATTTCTGCTTCTTCCACCTTGTCAGAGACGTGGAATGAATACTCGGTGACTTTGCCGGTCATGAGGTTCTTGAGCTTGGTTGCGTTGACTGGTTTGCGCTGCTGTTTTCGGAAGACGTGTGCAGAGAGCACTTCGTAGGGCGCACCATCAAGCACGATGAACTTCTTTTCGGTAATTTCGCTGTATTCGAGGAGTGACATGGGGATTGGTTACGTGATTTATAAGCTTGGGTAGTCTAGCTGGTTTCAGGGGAAAAGGCAAAAAATAAGTAGGTGAACCTGATTATACCAAGATCATCATTGACCTTCCGAACTAATGGGAGAGGTAGATCGTATCTACCAGCTAGTAGTAATGGTAAATTGTGTTGTAGTTGCTTGAGAATTGATAACCATGACTCCATAATTGCCAGGATTTAGGGTTTCAGTAAATTCGTACAGATAGATGCTTGATACTTGCGTAGGTTTTTGCTCACTGTTCAGACAACTGTAATTTTGATGTTTGCTCAAGGCGTTAATGCCGTTTTGGTCAAGAACACAGACTGTAACAGGATGATTTGATTTTATAACCATTTTGGCTGAAGTGGTTTTATAAAAAGTAAGGGACTGAGCACTCCCGTCATTAGGGCCTACTGATCCATTCATCACAACTGGATTTGTCTGATTAATGATATCGCCCAGAGGTGCTTTGTACACCAACATAGTTACCGGTACCGCGATAACAAGAGCAAGCACCACTCCAGCAATGACGTAAACAAATGAAAATAATGTCTTTTTATTTTTTGAATAACTCCTATCCTCTATAGTTTTTTGTAACCCAAAACTAATTAAAGCCGCCCCTATGGCACCACCTATGCCCGCTAATTGCCAGCCAATGATAACTAATACTACTAAAACTAGGGTCCAAGAAATAATTCGGTTCGATTTCATTGTTAGATAATACAGTGTTTTACCTTAGAACACAATTTCGTCTATATAACACTCTACCTGTATAAGAGAAGTAATTTTCGCATGCAAAACCCCGCCGAAGCAGGGAATTACCGACTCAATTATAAGCCTTGTCTCGCCATTCAATTTTACCAATATGGATAATACCTTTCTCTATATTATGTAGATTTGCATGAAGACTAGAGTCCTAAATCTTTGAAGACCGCCTCCATTGGTCGAGTTCTTCCTGCACGGACATCCTCTAGGGCTTCTTCCCAGTCGAGATCGACAGCAAGTATTTTCATTTTTCCCTGTACATATCTGCGAGTGGCTGCGTTAAGTATGGCACTCAGGGTGGTACCTTCTTTGTGAGCTTTTTTCATCGCAGCCTTTTTAAGTTGAACATCCATGTTGAGTATGGTTTTGGTAGTCATAGTAATAACAGTATATATCGGGTATATACGCTGTCAAGATACCAGCATACCCCGCTCATACGACGTAGGGCGGGGTATACGGGATCTTTAATTTAGAGAGGAATTTCTACTGCTGATTCAACTTCGCCCTAATCTCTTTGAGCACATCATTCTTCACCTTCACATTTTCCTTGAGGAATTGGCGTGTGGCATCATAGCCGCGGCCCAGTTTCACTTCGCCAAATGAGTATGAAGAGCCTGACTTCGACAAGATTTCATATTTTTCACCAAGGGCGATGATTTCTCCTTCTTGAGAAATACCCTCGTTGTACATGAGATCGAACTCCGTTTGTTTGAATGGGGCAGCCACCTTGTTCTTGACTACCTTCACTCGACAGCGACCACCCATGATTTCTTCACCTTTCTTAATCTGGGCGATACGGCGGATGTCGAGACGGACTGACGCGTAGAACTTCAAGGCCTTACCACCCGGAGTGGTTTCTGGATTACCGAACATTACCCCGATTTGCATACGAATCTGGTTGATGAAGATAACCACGGTCTTGGACTTGGCGACGATTGCCGTCAATTTGCGCAGAGCCTGTGACATGAGGCGTGCTTGTGAGCCGACGTGGTGAGCACCCATATCTCCCTCGATTTCAGCGCGAGGAGTGAGGGCTGCTACTGAGTCAATGACGATGACATCCATCTTGTTGGTGCGAATGAGGCTGTCGACAATCTCGAGAGCCTGTTCACCGGTATCTGGCTGGGAAATGAGGAGGTCGTTAATTTTAACCCCGAGCTTGGTAGCGTACTCTGGATCCATGGCATGTTCTGCGTCGATGTATGCGCAAACACCGCCGAGTTTTTGCGCCTCAGCGACGACGTGGAGTGCGAGGGTAGTCTTGCCTGATGATTCTGGTCCAAATATCTCTATAATGCGTCCACGGGGCATACCACCGATGCCGAGGGCCCAGTCGAGGCCGAGTGAACCGGTCGGAATAGCGTTGACGTTAACTTTCGGCTTTTCGCCGAGCTTCATGATGCTGTCTTCACCAAACTTGGTGCGGATGGCGTCCAGCGCATCACTGATGCCGGTGCTCTGTCTTTTTGTGTCTACTTTTGCTCCTGAACTTTCGGTCGCGGTCTCTTCATCTTGTAGGGAAGCGGTTTCTACAGACACGCCGCTTTTACCTTGCTTCGCTGTTTCAGCTGAAGCCGGTTTCTTTTTTATGGCCATAATTTCTTGTATTAGATCTGATAAGGTCGCAGGCGTGACTGAATTATACCATATCTACTTTCCTGCAACCTTGCCGATTATCTGGATTAGTTTTACTGGCCCAGAAACTCTTGAATCTAAACTCTTCGCGTTATTGTCTCCCAACACATAGTACTCATCATTCCGGAGGACAACATCTGCAGTGCCAAGGATTGGTGCTGAAATATACGCATCCTTTAAGAGTGTTCCGTTGACATAGAGTGCGCCATCCTTTATCTCTATTTTTTCCGTTGGAAGACCGACAATTCTTTTTATCAGGTCTACATCGCCATTTTCGTTTTCAGATACATAATATACGATTATATCATCACGTTTGTATGATCTATCGTACTTGTTGATGATAATGTAGTCTCCTTTATTTAAATGAGGACTCATACTATCACCTGATACAATGAACGGTTCAGCAACAAATATGCGTATTGGTAACACGATCGCTAACGCGATTACTGTCGCAATCACTATATTCACGACGTAAATCCCCGCATTTTTCCCAAGGGATGTTTTGTAGTATTTTTTGTAGAAAGCATGCAGAAGAGCAAGTCCAGCAATTAGAGAAAGAATATAGCCCGCGACACCTAGTCCTATTAGAGCAAAAATAAAGTTACAAATACCGGACACGAGGGCACTGATAAATCCGACTAGAAGAGATTTTCCAAAGGTTGCGCTAGAAATTTTGAACAGCCTGCTAATACCCCAGAGCAGGAGGCCGTTTAAAAGAATTGAGATGATACCACCTAGAGCAATTAGGGCGATAAACATGATAATTTAGCTAGGATAATAATGGTTATATTTTACCACATTGCAATATGTCGGCTTTACTTCCTCACCACTTCCACCCTCGTCTCCACACTTCTTTCAAACTGATCCCTCGCTACGAGCGTCAATATATTGGTTCCTGGAAAAACGAGAATAGTCTCATCAAAATGTCCCTGTTCATCAATGGTTATAGCTTTTCCATTCAACGTGATGGAATTGGCGCGTTCAACACGTCCAATAACATGCGTGGTTGTTGAGGTTATAGTAGCAAAATTGCTCGGCTCAGTGAGGGTGATAGCTGGTCCGCGCGCATAGGTGAAAGAGCGCCAGAGAGCATAGGCGGCAATGATAATGATAACAATAGCAGCACTGGCTACTTTGATTATCTTGAGCGAAGAGGTGCGGGTGAGTGCCATGCCTCTAGTATATGCAAAGACGGAGAAAAGGGAAGCGGAATCTATACCGACTGTTCATCTGTTGGCGCACCAGCAGCATCCAATAATGCGTCAGCCGCGCTTTCTACAGAGCTACTGCTCCCGATAACTTCACGCGGCTTCGACCCGTTTGCAGGTCCAATCACACCTTTTTGTTCGAGGAGGTCCATGAGCTTTGCTGCACGTGAGTAACCGACACCGAGTTTGCGCTGAATATATGATGTCGATGCTTTGCCAGCCTCGATGACACATTCACGAGCCGCCTCATAGAGCTCGTCTTCATCTTCTAGAGAGTCGCCATCGAGTGCTCCACCCATCGAATCAAATGCGGCAGATGAGCCTGCCTCAGTTGGGGTGAGAGAAATTTCCATATTAATTTCATCGCGATACTGGTCGATAAGGAATTTGACCACTTTTTTTACTTCCGCTTCGGAAATATAGGCTGACTGCAGACGCACCGGCTTTGACATCTCACCACCAAGATAGAGCATATCGCCGGCACCAAGGAGTTTCTCAGCACCCTGCTGGTCGAGGATAGTGCGTGAGTCGATCTGTGAAGCAACTTGAAGTGCCACACGAGTCGGCACGTTGGCCTTGATGAGACCAGTAATGACATTCACTGATGGACGTTGTGTGGAGATGATGAGGTGAATACCGACGGCACGGGACATTTGAGCGAGACGGACGATAGCAGATTCGAGCTCGCGCGGGTAGGTTTGCATGATATCAGCCAACTCATCGATGATAACTACGATATATGGCATGGTCTCAGGGAGTTTGACGGTAGCATCATCCGTTTTGCTGCCGTTCTTTTTCCATTCGGCAACAGCGGGCGCCAAGACGTTTTTGTGGTACGAATCGATATCACGACTGCCATTTTGCTCGAGAATATCATAGCGGCGACTCATCTCCTTGCCGGCCCACTTGAGTGCGAGTATAGCTTTCTTTGGGTCAGTGATAACTGGGGTAAGCAGGTGAGGGATCTTGTTATACATGGTCAACTCGACACGTTTTGGATCGATCATGATGAACTTGAGATTTTCAGGAGAATTGCGATAGAGCAGGGAGGTGATGACCGCATGGATGGTCACCGACTTACCAGAACCAGTTGCACCAGCGATAAGGGCGTGTGGTGCTTTTGCGACGTTTGCGAAGTGGGCTTTGCCTGCAATATCTTTACCAAGCGAAACAAGCAATGGCTTTTCAGACTCTTGGAATTCAGGTACAGCAAGCAATGTGCCAAGACCGACGGTAGTTTTTGCAGTGTTAGGGACTTCAATACCTACCAAGGACTTTCCAGGAATTGGTGCTTCGATACGGATAGGGTGGGCGGCAAGGGCGAGGGCAAGGTCGTTGTTGAGTGCGACGATACGGGAGAGCTTCACACCTTCTGCAGGCTTAAGGGCGTACCGAGTAACCGAGGGACCGATGGAGATTTCGTCCATTTCAACAGTAATATTGAAGTTTTGCAGTGTGCGCTTGATGATATTGGCATTTGCTTTGATGTCGCCCGTCTCTGGTTTGCCCTTATCTTTCTCAAGGAGGTTGAGTGGAGGGGGAGTGAAGTCTTTCATATAGGCGACTGGGGCAGGTGCTGCGAAAGCTACATCAGCATCGCCGAGATCCATACTATTGGTAACCTTTGGCGCACGGGCCTTTTCCTCAAGCTTCTTCTTTTGCTCAGCAGCTGCACGTTCCATAGCCTCACGTTCGAGATTGCTGATAGGTCCCTCACGTTCGAGTGCTGCAAGTGCGGCATCAACACGACCCTCTTCTGCCTTGTCCATTTTTCCAGACTTCTTCAGATTCAAGAGTGCTTGTTCAGGGTCCTGGGCTTTCTTGAACCACTTCCAGAACATCAGCATCTCGAGGGTAATGTGTAAGTTAAATGCCATAATAATCGAAACGATAAATATGACAATGAGAAGTACAACTGTCGCCAAAGTGTCGAACATACTTATGAGCGGGGAAGCGATCCATCGGCCAAATAAACCACCAGCTTCTGCATAACTGAGATGAATCAGGCCAAGTCCAGAGATGAAAAATAGAATCATCCCAACAATCTTGGTGGGCTCGACTTTTCGTTGAGCACCCTGCAGGAATGAAACGCCAAGCATGGCAAAGGCAATAGGGATGAGGTAGTAGCCGACACCGAACATCCGCATCAAAAATTCATATACATAGTTACCAAATCCGGCTTTACCAAATGCGGCCAAAAGCGACAGGATCATGAGTAAGAAGGAAAGCAGGGCCAGGATAGTGCGCACCGTCTCATCTTTCATATCACTCCAAAAATGCATTTTCTTACCCAATTCTTTTTGTTTTTTTGCTGCCATGCATACAATTCTAGCACATGTGGATAACGCATAACATTTTTTATAAACTCCTGTGCATAAACCCCTTGCATATATTATCTATAGGACTATAATGGACACATCAAAGACATAAGAAAATCAACGTTTTTTGTAAAAGACAGGATAATTTATAAAGGACAAACATTAGGACAAAATTATGGACAAAAAGGACAACAATAATCAAGGAGATTTGAATGACTCATTAAGGTGGAAATCACTAGGTTTTTTCTCGGCCGAAGATTATTTGCTGTTTATTTTTAAAAAGACAGAAAAAATAACCGCTGGTATTTATCTCGTTTCCGGTCTTCTAAAAGACGACGAACCAATGAAGTGGGAACTGCGCGATCATGGTATGGAATTGATGTCTTCGTCTTTTATGGCATCAAGCAACACACCTGGTGACAAAAGTGCGATCATCCAATCATTATTTACTGCCGCGCTTGAAACTATTTCTTTATTGAATGTAGCTCGGATTTCCAATCTTATTACTGAGATGAACCATTCGTTACTTGTTCGTGAGATTGATAATATTGTCAGCATGCTCCGTGATCGTCTCGCCGAGAGCGCAGAAAATGCGGGCTACGTCCTTTCTGAAAATTTCTTTAAGACACCTGACATGTTTGCAACAGGATTTAGACAGCCAAATAGATTTGGCGAACACAGTGCTGCTACGGCCAATAACAGACAAAATTCAGCTGTATCGGTGAATAATTCAGTCGAAACAAGTGTTTCCAAAGGACATTCTAATGTTCAGGAGAAAAAATCTCACAGACAAAATTCGATTATTAATGTCTTAAAAGGACAGTCGAATCTGACTATAAAAGACTTTTCAAAAGTTATAAAAGACTGCAGTGAGAAAACTATTCAGCGTGAGTTGATCGAATTGGTTGATAGGGGTGTTATACGGAAGGAGGGGGAGCGCAGATGGAGTCGTTATTTCCTGAAATAGTATCGACATTGCCTCTTTTCAGTGCCTGGCATGTATATAGATATATAGTTGCTCCAAATCCATTGACTTTCAGCCGTATTTTGGCTAATATGGCTCTATTGCATATACATCACGAATTAGAGCCATATTTTGTAAGAATAGCGGCTCTTGTTCGTTATCCCCAATGCATTTGCACAGGTTCCTATATGTAAGGTATAATGTGTTGTAACGAGTGTGTAAAAGCCTAGCTTTTGTACATTCGTACCCAATGCATGTGCACTGGGAGATCAGGACTTTGACAAATTAACAATCGTCAAACGTTCAATCACATTGTTGATTGGGCACTTTCATGCTCAGTCATCAATAAACCTTCTTGCCACAAAATGTTTTGTTCACGTGTCGATAGCGTGGGCGGAATATGTGGAAATGTATTATCAAGTTAGTTTACAAA
>CAYPPJ010000009.1:0-18595 GCA_964412585.1 uncultured Candidatus Saccharibacteria bacterium
AGACATATCCATCCGGACATTTCATGGCAGGATATGCTGGTGCATCTCCCCAATCAATAGAGTAACTCAACGCATTATTGTTTGGATCTGTCGCACGAATAGTCCATGTGCCCGTCTGGCCAACTGTCAAAACTGTTGGAGCATCAACTCCATTTATGATTGGTGATCGGGCATCAGTATTACGGTTACCACCGCGATCATGAATCCTCCCCCTGCTCAAACGGCCGAAATAGCCTGTTGCTGGCAGTCCTTCATTTTCTTGAAATCTGCGAACAGCCTCCTTTGTCTGTGAACCAAAATAGCCTCGCGCAGCTGCTCCCGAGCTTACCGCAGGAATGTCGAAACCATTTGAAATCAACCACGACTGGAGGGCGGTGACATCATCACCTGATGCGCCGACTGAGAGATCTTTTGAAAATGAATATTCTTGCGCACCCACCACTGAAGCACAAGCAAGAAGAGCGATACCCGAAGCGATAATGTATTTTTTCATAAAAATATGTCTATAAATAATAGGACGAAATGCGAAAGATGTAATAATTGTACTCCCTTAGGTAACAATATCAAAGGCGGACCTTGGCCAGATATTAACAGGTTGTACCTACATGTAGACGCTAGGCCACTCGATTTCTTACAATCTTCTGCTATACTCTGCAACAATGAAAATCCTTATCGTTGAAGATGATCAGGACCTCGCGCAGGCACTCAAAGAAAGCTTGATTGCTGAGCATTATGCTGTCGATCTTGCCTCTGATGGAGGAGACGGTTCATTTCTCGGAAAAAGTTACGAATACGACACGATTCTTCTTGATTATTCCCTTCCCAAAAAGGATGGTCTGACAGTATGCAAAGAAATCCGGTCGGCAGGCAAATCAACACCCATAATATTTCTAACAGTCATCGACGATCTTGAAACAAAAATAGCCGCACTCAACAGTGGCGCAGATGATTATATGGTCAAGCCATTTGCATTCGAAGAGCTTCATGCGCGACTCAAGGCAATCAGCAGACGTCCAGCCATGCGCACACAGAAAGGCATGCTAACAGCTGGAGACATTTCCCTCGATCTCGACACCCACACAGTCACTCGGGCTGGAGTTGAGATTCACCTTACAAAAAAAGAATTTGGGGTACTTGAATACCTGTTACGCCACAAAGGCGCTGTTGTCTCACGTATCCTTATCCTAGAACACGTATGGACGGCCGATAGCGACATCCTTTCAAATACAATAGAGACTCATATCCGTAATATTCGTAAAAAACTCAATTTGCCAGGAAAGCCAGATTTGATACGGAACATAGCGGGACGAGGCTATCTAATGACACCGTGATTAGAACACACAAACAAAACTTCAGCGAATCTTTATCGTTTCTCCAGCGTTTCTTCAGACGTGGTTGCTATGGTATCCCCATAGTTATGTGTCGACATAACTCTTATCAATAAGTGCATGATGACATATGGCACTCGTATCTTCCCAGGAATCAACGAACTAACATGGAAACCCTCGCATCCCCGCAGGCGTATGTCGAGGCTTCGTCCACCGCAGGAATACTCTCCATTCCAGCGGTGGACATCACCATGTACCTATTGATTGCCGTTCTCATCGTGATGGCAATCGTACTCTCAAATAAACACCTCAAAACATCGCGTGAGAGCATCAAGATTTCAGAGCGACTCATCGGACGTGAGCGCGAACTATTTGAACATCGTATCGCAGAGCGAACTGCTGCCTATATCAGATCTGAGGAACAACGCCTCGTTGAGCTTGAGCGCAACGCAACCTTTGGCGAATTATCCAAGGGACTATTTCATGATCTCATGAATCCCCTCTCATCACTCACTCTGTACGCGGAGCGCATGGGCGAAAGAACTGATATTTCAGATGTTTCAAAAGACATGGTCAAAAAAATGATAGATACCTCCCGCCGCCTTGGTTCCTATATGGATAGTGTGCGTAGATACATTGGCCAGGAACAGCGCGGCGAGCCACATTCAAGTGATGTGGGTTATGAGATCGGCATTGTCCGCGACCTGCTCGGCTACAAGGCGCGCATGCTCGGTGTCGAACTTAGTATTGAGCAAAAAGAACCAATTATGTTGTCCATTCACCCAGTGCGATTACATCAGCTGTTGCTCAATCTTGTATCAAATGCGATTGAGGCATGTGAGGATTTGAAACGTGGACATCACACCGTGACTATTTCAGCATCAAGGAACAACGGCTCTGTTTGTATTTCAGTTGCTGATACGGGAGTTGGCATACCTCCAGAGCGTCTAGCTTCTCTTTTTAAGGAATCATTTACCACAAAAGAAAAAGGCACTGGTATTGGACTCAAAACGATCCGTTCAGTCGTGGAACAAGATTTGAGAGGAACGATTGAGGTCAACAGTGAGGTTGGAAAAGGGACAAAATTCACTATCGATATTCCCATTAACTCAGAACGTAATAATGCATAAAAATTTTAACGGGTGGAATGAAAAGAAAATCAATATTCACAATAACAATGAACATCGGCTATACCACGAACAAGATATTTGGTGGTGTTCCTTAGGTGTAAATGTTGGATTTGAAGAAGATGGTAAGGGGTGTGATTCCGAACGTCCCGTGCTTATTATTCGTGGATTCAATAAGCAACTCTGTTGGGCTGTACCGTTATCAACATCAATAAAAATAAATCCGTACTACATACCAATCGGATTGGTTGCAGGTAAAAAATCGTCTGCAATAATTTCACAAATGCGTCTTATGGACACAAAAAGATTAATAAATTACATTGGTTTTCTGAACAATGATGCATTTACAAAAACAAAACAAGCCATCAAAGCTCTACTCTGATGACTTGTTTATTTTTCTCCCCAAGTTATGACAACGAGGGGCGGGCCAAAAGGCATTTGTAAAACAATTATAGCGCAGAAAAAATTGAAAAGTCAAGATGAAAGCCTCTGATGTGCGAGTGATTATTTCACCAGTAAATATGTTCCAATGAAGAGAATGACAATAGCAATGCCTCGTTGAACAATATGTTTTCGACTGATCTTTTCTGTGCTTACTGACGGGAAGAATAAGGTAAGTCCAAGACCGATCAGAAAAACGAACAGTGGGTGGAGACCGTTGGTCAAACTGACGATGACCACCGGAACGAGCAGGCTGGCATAATTGACCAGCAATTTACCCACAATATTGATAATTTCATTGAGCACATTCAGAAAAATAATGCCGACTGAGTTTACTTTCAAAACATTCATAAACTGTGTGCGATGCTGTCGCATAAAAACGAGGAAGAATACACCGACAAGAGAAGCGCCGATATACTCCCAAAACACTGTCGTCCAGTATGTCTCTTCGAGCGCAATGAATTTAAAAATGAGGAAGTGAAGCGCAATCAACGCTGATGAAAGAAGCATCAAGGCAAGTACTTTTCCCTTGAAATGCAGACCCGATTTATCAAAATCAACCGATATGAAAAATGATCCAACGATAATACAGATACCGGCGATGATATGGATCAGTCCGACTGATTCACCGAGTGCAAAATAACCAAGAATAAAAGAGAAAATTGGTATCGACTGGTAGATTGGAACAACTGCGGAAGCATCTTCTTTGTTGAGTGCCGCGTAGTATGGAACGTATGCAACAATAAGGAGTGCCCCATTTAAAATAATAATTACCGCATTGAGCACGCCAATAGTGAATACCGAGTGTGGCGCTATAATCAAAATGCCAATTGAAAATAGAATTCCAACCAGCCCGGCAAAAATCGCCATGACGCTGGAGTTTGCACCCTTCAAGTATCTCCCAAGAATATATTTATCTAAATGATTACTCGTCGCCCAGAGGAGCGGTGCGAGAAATGCAAGATACCAGGACATATGTAATGTTGTTTACAAACAAATCAGACTCGCCAACTCATCCCCTTCACGGAGCTTCATAACACGAACTCCCTGTGTTGCACGCGACAATGTAGGAATCTCCTTGAGATCAACGCGGATGACCTGAGATTTCTTTGACATAGCTACTGCCTCCTCCTCATCATCAGTCACCACCTTTGCCGCCATGAGAGGCCCTGTCTTTGCGGTCACATTCATAGTGAGAATACCTGAACCACCACGGTTTTGGACCTTATACTCATCAAGCTTAGTTTTCTTTCCATAGCCATTGGCACCCATCACAAAGAGTGCGGGATTTTTTGCATCTTTAGAGACGACATCAGCTGAAATGACATTGTCTTTCTTGTCGAGCTTGATGACACGAACACCCGCGGCATTGCGGCCCATCTCACGCACATCATCTTCTTTGAAGCGAATAGACTGACCTTCTTTGGTAGCGATAGTGACGGTGTCATTTTTTGAAACAAATGAAGCCGAAATAAGCTCATCGCCAGCATCGAGAGTGATCGCAATGAGACCCGAACGGCGAACATCTTTGAAATGAGATCCGGAAGATTTTTTGCCCGTACCGTTTTTTGTGACCATCATGAGAGACAAACCTTCGGCTTCCTTTTTATTTTTCGGCATCGGCAAAATAGAAGTAACGTGCTCACCATCAGAAAGTGACAAGAAGTTCATGATAGACTTACCTTTTGTGGCGCGTTTGCCCTCTGGAATATCATACATCTTGATCTGATATGCCTTGCCCTTGTCCGAGAAGAATAGAATATCGTTGTGCGTTGACGCAAACACGAGATGCGAAATAAAATCTTCGTCCTTGGTATCCAGGTCAACAACTCCCACACCGCCACGCTTCTGTTTGCGGTATTCATCTGGATTGGTGCGCTTGATATAGCCACCCTTGGTGAGGACGAGTACAGACTCTTCATCAGCAATCAAGTCTTCAGGATTGAACTCTTTGACACCATGCTTCACGATCTTGGTACGACGTTCATCACCATATTTAGCCTTGATATCAGTAAGCTCGGTCTTGATGATGCCGCGAACTTTCTTTTCAGAACCAAGAATACTCTTGAGCTCTTCGATGAGCGCCTGAACTTCCTTGAGTTCATCCAAGACTTTCTTGCGCTCGAGGCCAGCGAGCTTTTGCAAACGCATCTCGAGAATAGCCTGCGCCTGAAGATCACTGAACTTGAACTTCTTCATGAGGCCCGCTTTTGCTTCTGCCACGTCCTTTGAGGCACGAATCAAGGTGATGATCTCATCAATATGATCGAGCGCTTTCTTGAGACCGAGCAAAATATGTTCACGTGCTTCTGCGGCGTCAAGATCAAACTTGGTACGGCGGCGAATAACATCAATACGGTGCTCGACAAATTCTTCGAGAATAGACTTGAGCGACAGAGTCTGTGGCACGCCGTGAACCAACGCCACAATGTTCATATGGAAAGCCTCTTCAAGCTGTGTGTGCTTGTAGAGCAAATTCAAAATCTTTTCTGGATAGGCGCCATTTTTGAGATCGAGCACAATGCGCATCTCACGGGTAGACTCATCGCGAAGACCGCGGACTCCCTCAATAACTTTGTCGCGTACGAGATCTGCCATACGGATGATGAGCTCAGACTTGTTGACACGATATGGAATAGAAGAAATGACAATCTGGAACTGACCCTTTTTGTCTTCGACAATCTCAGCCTCACCGCGCACCGTGATACCGCCACGACCAGTCGCGTATGCATGATGAATATCTTTTTCACCATAAATAACAGCGCCTGTTGGAAAATCGGGACCTTTTATGTACTGGAATAAATCTTCATTTGTCGCATCTTTGTTATCAACAAGATGCACCGTAGCATCAACGACTTCACCCAGATTGTGCGGAGCAACGTTGGTTGCCATACCGACAGCAATACCGAGTGTTCCATTGAGGAGAAGATTTGGAACTGCAGTTGGCAGAACCTCTGGCTCCTTGCGAGTGCCATCGTAGTTTGGACGGAAATTGACCGTGTTCTTGTCGATATCTCGAAGAAGCTCGGCAGCAATGCGAGACATCTTTGCCTCCGTATAACGCATCGCAGCTGGTGGATCACCATCGATGGTACCGAAGTTTCCTTGGCCCTGGATGAGCGGATAGCGCATGGTGAAATCCTGCGCCATTTTGACCATAGAATCATAAATAGCTACGTCACCGTGTGGGTGGTAGTTACCCATCGTATCTGAAACAGGCACGGCAGATTTGCGGAATTTAGTAGAGAAGGTCAAACCCTTTTCGTGCATCGCAAAGAGAATGCGGCGGTGCACTGGCTTGAGTCCATCGCGGACATCTGGAAGTGCGCGGTCAGTAATAACTGACATTGCATAGTCGAGGAAGGACTCACGCATCTCAGTCGTGATGTTGCGCGAAACAACGCCAGCGCCTTCAGGGCGCGGCGCTACTTCTTCTGGAGCTTTCTCATGTTTTTTGGCCATACATCAAAAAGGAATTGTAGTTCCTAGTCACTCAATTATAGCAAAAATGAAAGTGTCCCGCACCTTGACTTTGTTGGGTTTTGTGATTAAATCGTGAGGAATTCCGAACCAATAACAACTTACAGATGGAGAGCAGACATGACTGATATAACCATGCCAATGTTTAGTGAAGCCCTCAACGAACTTGGGCCCATCGTCGGCGCAGCAATACATCACGGCAAATTGACCGATCGGCTCGGTGGCTACTGTTGTTTAACCGACCAGGCTGGACGACTGCTGGGAGAGCGTCCGGTCGGTCGCGTCCTCGAGCTTCCCTCGGAGAAATGCGTTAAGTACGCTCGTTTCGCACCCGAAAAATGCGTGCGACTTGCCCAAAATCCAGGACACCTGTCCAGTATGCAGAGTCGCTGTGAAGCGGAGGAAAAATACGGCGGTTCAATCCGTGGTACCGAACTGATTTACGGCTTCTCCGGACTCCCCGAAAAATGGGACGAGGCATGCATGCTTGCGCTAGCACACAAACTGGGCGATATCGAGTTCACTCGCGTCTGCGAAATCGCCAAGGTGAGCAACAATGAATTCGTCCACCTCCTCTTTCCTGACGACTTGGCATGCATGCTTCCTGGTTGGGTTGCAACCACATCCGACGACCCATAGTTTTCCGGATTAGAAACGAGACAAACCGCGCACGACTGAATGTCGCGCGCGGTATATTTTTATATAAATCAATGCTGCGTGTCTTATTTCTTCCCCGGCGTAACAATCACCTCTTTGTACGTAATCTTTTTTGTACCAAAAATCATCTCTTTTATATCAGTCAAAAAATTTCCAACGCCGGCAATCATAGATGAACCTGGGCTTCCTGCCTGTTCAACAGCTTTTGCGACTGCGTTGTCTGCTGGCGTGCTTGTGATAGAAAATGACGCTAACCAAAATACGAAAATGAGAGCGGTGATACCAAATGACGTCCAAAAGGCAAAACGCTTGCGAACATGCTCTGGTTTTGCACGCAGGTTTTGGAGATAGGATTGAAACGCCATATTCGTGCACTAATTGTAACACTCTCCTGTTGACCTGCAAGAGACGATTATTCCCTCTCAAGTACGACAACATCCGCATCTTTTCCTTCCAAGTCCTTCTTCTTGAGAGTCAGCTTTGGCTCCGGCTTTGGGTTTTCTCCTGCTTCTTTGAGGAATTTCTTGAGCGCATCTTTGTCGCCCATGTCGCCATAGTTCACTGGAATAATAATCTTCGGACCTATAGAGACCGCCAACTTGTACGCCTTTGCCGGATCAAGGACCCCATCACCACTAATCGGGACAAAAAGAATATCAACTGCATCGATCGCCTCGTCAGCTTCTTTTGGTAATTCGCCGGTATTCAACGCACCCAAGAAACAAATATTCATACCCTCGAGAGCCACCGTATATATAGTGTTGATGCGCTTTTCGCCATCATGGCCAGATTCTGATCCAAATCCTTTTATAAATACACCTTTCACCTCGTACTCACCAGGTCCAGAAATAGCAAACGGTTTTTTGTCGCCAAATGTTACCTGGTCAACTCCATTGAAATCAGGATGATTGACACTCGTAAGGACAACATCCGCACCAAACTTGGCAGCCTTGAGTTTGGAATCTTTTGATACTGGATTGAAGGCGAGCGTGGTATCGCCAAATTGAATCTTTACAAACTGTCCCCCGAGGTAGTTGATTATCATGCGAGTAATTTAGCATATTGGCATAAAAATGGAAAATAGCCGACAGACAAATAAAAAGGCCCGCCGGAATCATTCCGAGGGGCTGTGCAATCAAAGTTCATCAAACACCCTTTCCTGTTGTTCCTGGCGGATTGCTCAAAGCAGTCGCCATGAATAGTCTGCGCATGGATTGGTGTGCTCGCTGTTCGCGGAGGATTGCGTCTGAACTCAGACCGCGCACCTGCTTGATGCCTTTAAACTTCGGCGCAGGACGAGTATCGGCAATCCACGGGTGAGCATGATCCCATGCCTCCGACAGAGCAGAATCCCGGCTTGAGAAAATGGCATCATCAGGCGTACGTGTTTCAAGTCCAGGAAACATGCCATACCTTTTCCGGTCACCTGCAGTTCCTTCGTACCACCGCTCCAGCCCTGAAAGACTGCCCGGTTTCATGATACGCCGACCGACTTTGTGGCATCCACAGGCAACATAGGCGGCATTTTTGACGCTCACTGGCTGCTTCATGGCTTCCTCCGAGTACTCCGGCGCACTACAGGTTGACCGAGCAATTTGAGACGAAGCGCATCAGCGCGGTCTTCGAGCCGTACCCACGAGGGACGACGTGGTTCTTTGGATTTTTTCATACGATAATCTTACTACTGTTGTTCAGATAAAACTCTACCCCTCCCTCGACAAAAAAGCAATTATGAGATATTATCGCCAAGTCAGTTCTTATTAATTCCGCGTTATCCCGCACTTTTGTCCTATGTAGCAACGGCGAAATAGGACGCATTACTAATTAAAAAGCGGAGCGCGAAAACACATGTTCAAAAAATTAAAAGAAACGTTAGTTGGAAAGGAAGAGGTCAAGGAGACCGCGGCCGCACCAGTCACTGAATCATCGGCTGAAAAAGCAGAAAAGAAGGCCAAGCCAGCCGGCGAAGCAAAGAAGAAGGACGATATGGAGCTCACCGACGCCCAGAAAGCAAGCGTCATGGGCAGTTTTATTGCGACCATGAAGAATCCGCCAATTATCGGCGATCTCGTCGAAGGTCCAGTTATTGCTATCGAAAAATCAGCAGTCTTCATTGATCTTGCACCATTTGGCACTGGTATCATCTATGGTCGTGAGTTCATCATTGCCCGCGATGTTATCAAAAAGATCAACGTTGGCGACGTTATTGCTGCAAAGATCGTCGATACCGCACACAAGGACGGCTACTACGAGTTGTCACTCAAGGAAGCTCGTCAGGCACTCATTTGGAGTGAAGCTGAGGTTGCTATCAAAGAGAAGCGTACGCTTGATCTCTTGGTCAAGGAAGCAAACAAGGGTGGTCTCATGATCGAATGGCAAGGCATCATCGGATTCCTCCCTGCTTCACAGCTCAAGAGTGAGCACTATCCAAAGGTTGCTGATGGCGACAAGGATAAGATCCTCGAAGAACTCAAGAAGCTCGTTGGCACACGCCTCCAGGTCGCGATCATCACTGCCGATCCAAAGGAGGGCAAACTGATCTTCTCTGAAAAGGGTCAAGAGACCAAGGAGAAAGAAAAGGTTGTCAGCAAGTACGAGATTGGCGACGAAGTTGATGGCTTGGTCACCGGCGTTGTTGACTTTGGTGTCTTCGTCAAACTCGAAGAAGGATTGGAAGGTCTCGTCCACATTTCAGAGATTGACTGGGGCCTCGTTGACGATCCTCGCAACTTCGTGAAGGTCGGCCAAAAGATCAAGGCCAAGATTATTGAGATCAAGGATGGCAAGATTTCCCTCTCACTGAAACAGATGAAAGCAAATCCATGGAGCGAAGCGGCAAAAAAATACAAGAAGGACATGTCGGTCACCGGCGTTATCATTAAATTCAACAAACACGGTGCGCTCGCATCAATAGAAGAAGGAGTTGCGGGACTTGTTCACGTCTCAGAGTTTGGTTCGGAGGAGAAGCTCCGCAAAACTCTCGAACTCGGCAAGACATATCCGTTCAAGATAACCCTCTTTGATCCAAAGGAGCAGAAGATGGCTCTTGCATACAATGGAACCAAATAGATAGTTACTCACACAAATCATAACAAAAATACCCTGCGCGTCGCGGGGTATTTTTGTTCTCATATTCATATATAGTCACCATCACGCATTGAACACACTCATTGCCTTTTCTCGACTCTCACGAATCAAGACCTCCACTGCTTCAACAACCCTTTTACCAACCTTTTTGAGCTCCTTGAGTTCAACATCTTTGAGTTTCCCGAGGATAAATTTCTCTATTTTTTCTTCGCCATGTGGCGTCTTGGCATTTCCTTTGGCATTTTCCGGAGCAACACCTACACGAATACGTACGAAGGCCTCTGTCTTGATCGCTTTGATAATAGACTCGAGTCCATTGTGGCCACCCGAGCTTCTGTTGAATGAAATACGGATGCGGCCAAGGGGCAGATTGAAATCATCATAAATCACAATCAATTTTTCTGCCGCTTTCACACTTTTGACCAGTTGAGCGATTGCTTTTCCAGAATTATTCATGAATGTTTCCGGCTCGACAAATGTAACCCGTTCTTTGCCAATCTTTCCTTCAGCAATACGTGCGTTTATTTTTTTATTATACGTAAATTCTCCAGCGCCAAATTCACTATGAACAATCTCAGTGATCAGGCGACCCGTGTTGTGGCGTGTACCTTTGTATTCGTCTCCCGGATTTCCGAGTCCTGCAAGTATGTATGGCATGGGAATAGTTTACCGCGTCATGCCGAAAGAACAAAATTATAAAAATCACGTCAACATGCAAAAAAGCCTTGTGTCAAACATGTTTTGGTAGTATTATTAAGACTCATAATCTCTCTTTTCTATGGATCAACAAAACAACTCTGCCGTGTGCCCGCCTCAACAAACAAAAAGTTTTATGCAAAGTTTTCGTGAGTGGATCCAGGTCATTGTTATTGCGCTCGTCATTGCTCTGCCAGTTAGATTTTTCATAGCTGAACCATTTATTGTCCAAGGAGCCTCTATGGATCCCACATTTTCTACGGGCCAATTCCTCATCGTTGACCGCGTCAGCTATCGTTTTGAGAATCCTCGCCGCGGAGATGTTATCGTATTTGAATATCCCAATGATCCAAGCGTTTATTACATAAAGCGTATCATTGGCCTACCAGGAGAAACTGTCGAGGTTCGCAACGGCAAAGTTATTATCAAAAATGACACCAATCCCGACGGTATCGAGCTCAAAGAACCCTATATTGATGTCTCTCATATTTCACATGATTCCTTATTTGAAAGACTTGGTTCGACCGAATATTTCGTGATGGGTGACAACCGTGCAGAAAGCTCGGACTCACGCAGATGGGGGCCACTCCGTGAAGACCTCATCATAGGTCGACCGATCGTGAGGTTGACGCCATTGAGTGCCATCAGTGTTTTGCCAGGCAATTATCAAGAGTAGTATAAAAGACAAGCCAAACCATTATGCCAGCCAAAAACAGTAAGACTGCAAAGGGTGATGCAAAATTTATCCAATACGAACATCTCGATAAGATAGGTGAAGTTGCTGTTTATTACGGGTTCACCCCGATGAAAAGTCCAAGTATCATCAAGCAGGATCTTGATGCTGCCAAAGATATTCTCGAAGGAGACTATGTTGATGATGAGACTGACCGTCACGGCAAACTTCCTCTCCATGTTGAAGAAAAGATTGCGGTGATGCGCCTGTACCAAGAGCAGGATCTCCAGTCACTTCCCCAGCCGGTCATGATCTATTTCAAGGATCCTTGCCGCGGTTCTATCAAAAAGGGCTCATACCATCGATATGCTGACCTCGAAATCCTCGGATCTTCTGGCGCGATCGCCGAAGCCACACTCATCCAAACAGCTCGTATCATGCTTGCCGAACAAGGATACACACAGACGGCAGTTGAGATCAATTCTATTGGCGACCGAGACTCTATCGCGCGTTTTGCTCGCGAACTCACTTCGTACTACCGCAAAAATATCAACAGTATGACACCAGAATGCCGTCAGCTCATGAAACAGGACGTGTTCGAACTCCTCGCCTCTCATGCGCCAGGCGCACGCGAACTCAACGAACACGCGCCACGTGCCATGGATTTTCTTTCGGAAGTAAGCAAGCGTCACCTCGAAGAGACGCTCGAGTATCTCGAAGCTCTCAAGATGCCCTACACCATCAACAACGGCCTTATCGGCAACCGCAAGTATTGCACCGAAACTATTTTCACCATCATCAACACTGAAACTGCGGAGAAAAAAGGGAAGCCGCAACGCGTATTGGCCCTTGGCGTTCGCTACAACGGCCTTGCAAAACGTCTTGCCATGAAGCGCGATGTTCCTGGCGTTGGCATCTCATTACTCGTACCTGACACTGATCCCAAGCTTCGTAAGCAAACAAAGAAAATGCGCCGCCCTGTTGCCTCATTTATCCAGCTCGGATTGGAGTCAAAACTTATTTCACTCGAAATCATTGAGAGTCTCCGCCAAGTAAAAGTTCCTCTCTATCTCTCGTTGGCCAAAGATCGTCTTGGCGCACAAGTTTCATCAGTCGAGAAGTATCACACGCCGTACATCATCGTTATGGGCAAAAAAGAGGCCGTCGAACGTACTGCCATTGTTCGTAAGACCGAAACACACGCCCAAGAGATCGTTACTCTTGAATTGCTCCCAAAGCATATGAAGAAAATAGCCGACTAAACACTCATCTATGATCCACCAAACCATCAAGGAAAATATAAAAGACGCGTTGCGCGCGAAGGATTCACTTCGTCTCGAGGTGCTCCGTGGCCTCAATGCACTCTTCATGAATGAAATGATCGCGGGTGGTGCACCTACAGAGTTTCTTGCTGACGACAAGGTTCTTGCACTCATCAAACGTAGCGCAAAACAACGCAAGGACTCGATCGAACAATTTGAAAAGGGAGGTCGAACCGATCTTGCTGACAAGGAAAAAGCCGAGCTTGTCATCCTCAATTCATTCCTCCCAACACTCATGTCCCGTGATGAGATCAAGAAGATTGTAGGGCAGCGCATAGATGCTCTCAAGACGACTGGAACATTCGACGCCAAAGCAGGTGGCAAGCTCACCGGTATGATCATGAAGGAACTAGCGGGCAAAGCAGACGGTGCTGACGTGAAGGCTGTCATTGATGAAGCTTTGAAAAGCTAGGCCTCCCCTGCCCCATATAAAAAGTTATCCACACCCTCTCTCGGATTACTCCATTTGAGAGTTATCCACACCCCCCATTACGCCTTGGCAAATGGCTCCAATTCGACAATAAACGTAGCTCCTTTTCCTTCTCCCTCCGACTCAGCACGAATAGTCCCATGGTGCGCTGCGATAATTTCTTTTGCCACGAACAATCCGAGACCGGTACCTTTGATATTTGTCTTGTTTGCATTGCCGGCACGTGTAAATTTGTTGAAGAGGTGTGGCAATGTCTCTGGAGCGATACCGATACCTGTGTCCTTGAGCATGAACACAAACTTGTGCTTTGCACGATTGAATGAAAGTGACACGCCCACTGATCCACTCGGTGTGTATTTGAGTGAGTTGTCGATGAGGTTAGCGATGACCTGCTTGAGTTTGTCTCGATCGGCCGTAATACGATAGTCCGTGCCCGCATTCTCAGCACCGAAGAGAAATTTGACCTTGGTCGCCTTGTCTATGTTCGGTTTGAGCTCTGCAATAACGTCCTCAATCAAGGTTTTAAGATCAATCGTCTCGAATGCATATTTCATCGTCCCAAGTTCGATGCGAGTAACATTCAAATAATCATCGACGATATTGGTGAGTGTGTTGGTCGATTCAAATATACGCCCAACGGCCTCTTTGGTTTGATCGGTGATCTTGCCCATATCCCCTTCCAAGATGAGTGACGCATACCCCTTCATAGCTGTAAGTGGTGCACGTAACTGATGTGTTGCAAACGAGACGAACTCTGACTTCTGACGATCAAGCTCTGTCAGACGATCATTGGCCTTCTGAAGGTCGGTGGCGAGGGTTTCAATCTTTTCGCGTTGCTCAACTTCCCTTACGACACTTTTAATTAAGAAGATACCGAATACAACTACTAGGGCAAGGAGTGTGCCATCTACCAAACGTTCTTGCAAACTCTCCGCTAACAGAGTCTGAACTAGAATAAAAATCCAAATTGCAAACGTCAACAATTCAGTAGTAATAATCTTTACACTAAACAATCTATGCTTCAAAATTGCATAAGCAGAAAATATAATCAAAAAAAGAGAAAAATAAGGCCCGTATCTAGAGGCGTCCCAAGCATCAGTAATAAATGGGATAATTAAATTAGTGACAACCGCTCCTACAACAGTAAGAATTGTTCCCAAGATAACAAAAAGCACCTGGAGTCTTTCAACACCTTTAAGCTTGGCGAATTTTTTAAACAAGATTAAAAAAGCAACAAGTACAAGAAGGATAAAGAAAAGCATATACCCTACAATGGCTGGTCCTGTCGAAATAAAGTTCCGTGGCTCAACTATGTAAACGTTTTGGACAATTAAAGATGTAAACGAGAGTATTACAAATAAAAACGACGTCGGATAAAATATCTTTTCATAGAGAGAAAGTTTCCTATTGGCATCCTCGGGGAAAATTGAAACAAATCTTAGAAAAAGCGTGACAATTATTAACGCCGCTGCATACGTAAGTCCTAATAAGTATCTAACTACTAGCTCGTTAGTTAATATCTCGGCAAGATAATTAACAACTGACCATAAAATAACAAAAAGGATAAAACCTGAAAAAATTGAATTAATTTTACCCTTGCCACCCAAAAAAACAGTCAGACAAAGAAATGAATTTAAAACAACAACTACTATTAATATTACTAAATCAAAATCCATATACTATTTTTTTCCAATAACCGAAATTGTTGTAAAATACCAAAAAAGCCTCTGCTGTTCAATAAATAATGACGCTTCTTCAGCCAAGTGCCTTATTTCCTTTCTGGTATGAAATTCAACATCTCCCTCCTCAAAAATAAGTTTTGTAATGTTCGTCCAAATATATCGGATAGGATTATCTAAAATTAAATCCAGCAAAATTAATTTACCATTAGGTTTTAGGAGCCGATTAATTTCAGTGAGAAAAACATTATGATGAGGAAAATGATGGAGTGCATTCAGACAATAGATTAGGTCGAAACTTTCATTAGGATAAGCAACAGCATCTGCTTTTGATACAACAAATGAAACATTATCAATACCACGCAACTCCTTTTCTTTCTGAGCCTCCGAAATCATTTGAGATGATAAATCGAGACCAATAATTTTTCCGTTAGGAACTTTTTCAGATAACAAAAACTCTAAAACCCCATTGCCACAGCCAATGTCCAAAATAGTACTTCTATCATTTATATACATTCCAGAAACCTCTAGCACAGCCTTGTAGCCTGCCCTGAAATAAGGACCCCAAAATCCTTTTCCATAAGTCGGTGCCCATTTATCGAACTCATCGACACTTTTTTGTTCTCTATTATGTAGCATATATTAACTAAATAAATATCGAATGATAGAAGTGAAATTAATCTGCATTCTCACCATAAATTCTCGATCTTCCCCACTGTGGTAACCTAAATAATTTTTAGCAAAAAGATTAATCTTTTCGTCATTATTCCATGGAGCATTATCATTATTATATATCAACCATGGAGTATCTGCATAAGAATCATGCAGGACTAGGCCGTTTCTTTCAAGTTTTCGGCCTGGATTATCACTTTTTTTCAGTAAATCAAGCGCTATTTCCCACGTTTTTTCATCTGCAGGTGGTATATTTCCATTTTCATCAGCAAGATAAGGGTTTGGATAGATAAAACTTGCATGGCGTGCACTATTACTTAAAACACGAATGTTTGGAGTAATAAAAAATATTTCAAGCGGCTCCCCAGCGAGAATACTAAATAAATTTTTAATAATTTCAGATCGTATCATTCGTTGCGATAAGAAATTTCCAAGACCGTACCCTTGAAATTTTCGATCAACCAGGAGAAATTCAATGTAATGAACTTTAAGACCCAAAACGTTTCTAATACTCATAACACAAAGTCCTACACAAACCCCTGACTCCCTCGCTAAAAACATTTCATCAGCATTAAAAATATGATTTTTAACAAAATCATCCGGAAAAATACCCCAGGAGTTCTCTAAAACTTGCTTAACATCATTAACTAACAAAGACTTTAATTTTGAATTAATGCCAGAAAGCTTCGAATATCGTTCAAATAAAAAATTAACTTTTCTATTTTTTATAGCTAACGATTTATGAAATTTGACGGTCATGTTTCAATATTATAGCATTTTATGTGGTGTTAGACCTATATCATTAAATGATTCCACATTCTACTCTAAACTTTTTTCTCGGAGCTATTATTATAGCTATTTCGTTGTGTATCTATATTTTAGGTAAACAATTTAGGTCAGTTAAGATATTCTCTTATCTAGGCCTCTTTGTGTCATTATGGACCTTTAGTGTTGCAATTTACATTGCTGTATTACCCCAGGAAATTGTTTCAATAATTTTTAAATGCAGTTATTTTCTTGGCACAATTATTTCAAGTCTATTTTTTCTTTTTTCCTATAGTCATCCCTCTAATCAAAAAATACCTTCGTGGCTTCTTGTTCTAATATCCATAATAGAAATAGGTTTGGCTTATTTGATTATGTTTACAGATATAATAATCACTCAAGCTTTCGTATCGGAAACTAATGCTCACCAATTTCTTTGGGGTTATGGACCTTTTTGGTTTATTTTTGATTTATATTTTTTTACGTGCTGGATACTGGGTTTAATAATTCTGTACAACAAATATCGTCATTCGGAAGAAATTCTTGAAAAACGAGGTCTCGGAATTATTATGCTAGCTTTTTTAGTTGGTGTAATACCTCCAGTGATATTTGGAATTATCTTCCCAAGAATTGGTATTTATAATTACGATTGGCTCAGCACGTTCTCAGGTATTTTTTGGGTAATAATTGTTGGTTATGCCATTGTTAAACACCACCTCTTCAGTATCAAAGTCATAGCCATCGAGCTCGTCACCTTCGGACTATGGGTCGTCATACTGGGTAGGCTTCTGATCTCCACGACTACAACTGAGATGTTGCTTGCAGGGAGTATCCTTGTTGTCATGATTATTTTTGGCATCATGATTATCAGGAGTACCCTCCATGAGATTGAGCAGCGAGAGCACATCAATAAACTTACTATCGATCTACAGAAAGCGTACAAAACCCTCGGCACAAAAGATGTGCCAGAGCGGGTATAGACTAATCACTACAAGTTATACCTTCAAGGCTGCAATCTTTGACATGATAGCATTGGCCTCATCTTTACATTGTTGAGCCAACAGTTCAGATGCACCACTTGTCGAGCCAGGATCAATCGATGGTATGATCGGCTCACCGAATGAAACAGTGATGCGGCGCTTGCCGGAGAAAAATTCCTTCGCAGGAGTACGGTAAGATCCAGATATGCCGACAGGAATCACTGTACAGTTGGTACGCATAGCAAGATATGCAATACCACCGTGCGCCTGCTGAATATTTCCATCAGGAGTAATTTTCCCTTCGGGAAATACACACAGTGAACCACCATCATTAATGATTTCAATATGATTGCGCAACGACCGCTCATAATCCTTAAGTCCGGGAAAGATAGGGTATGACCCCCACATTTTAAAGAACCACCCACCATAGATGTGCTGACGCCAGCCAGAGTTCTGATAGAAAGACTTACTGCGAGATGCGTAAAATATTGGCGAAAAACGCGACCAAAATGGTAATGATGCGGGTATCAAAATAGGATCCATTTCGCTCGAATGGTTAACGGCAAAAATAACAGGACTTTTTACTCCTTTGAGATGATCGCTGCCACGGATCGTTAGGTGTCCAAAGCCACGCAATATCAGGCGTGTGGGAATCCAGATTATCTTCTGGAGAATGAGTGGGCTGAGGAAATAGAGTTTCATATCGCGCCAGTAGTATAGCATGCCATACTCCTTCCCTACCCAATTCGGCAATCCTGGTAATACATTGTCAAATATAGCTTTTTTTGGTAGACTGAGATTTCTCACCTGCTATGCCTACCAAGACTCAGCACAATCTGATGGTGCGCCCCCCTGTCATTGCCGTGATGGGCCATATTGACCATGGCAAATCAACTCTCCTGGATTACATCCGTAAGGCAAATGTCGTGGCCGGTGAAGCGGGCGGCATCACCCAGCACATGGGCGCATACCAAGTAGAACACGTCTCAGCTGAGGGAAAAAAGACCCCCCTGACATTCCTTGATACACCGGGTCACGCCGCATTCTGTGGTATCCGTGAACGTAGTGCACAGGTCGCCGATATTGCCATTCTGATCGTCTCAGCTGAAGATGGTGTAAAGCCCCAAACAACGGAGGCATATAACGTGATCAAAAGTTCAAAGATTCCATTTGTGGTCGCTATTACCAAGATTGACAAACCAAATGCCGACATTGATCGCACCAAACAGAGTCTCGGTGAACATGAAATATATGTTGA
>CAYPPJ010000010.1:0-13249 GCA_964412585.1 uncultured Candidatus Saccharibacteria bacterium
CGAGCTGGCGCGCCAATTCTTTTGCCTTTGTTTGAGCATCAGCAATAGCTTTTGCACGAGCCTCAGCCTTCACCTTTTCAATATCATCAATAGAGAACGAGAGTCCGTTGACATTTTGCACGTCGAGAGAACCGATCGATGTGAAGATTGCTCCGGCCTTTGCAAGGTCGCGAATCTTGACCTGGATAGATTGACTGACTTCATAACCCGTCAACACCGACTTGCCCGGATTACAATATCCGGTCGTACAGACGCTGTTTTGGTATTCATAATGAGGATTGATCGAGTATGAGGTAGTCTTGATATCCTTGTCTGCAATGCCGGCATCACGAACAGCCTTGAGAGCGGCATTCGTCTTGTCGGTAGCTTTTGACTGGGCTTCTGCAACCGTTTTTGCGGTTTCGGTCACGCTAAATGAGAATGTCGCAACATCTGGAATTGACACCGCTTCACCTTTTCCGTTAACTGAAATAGTATTGTAAACTGGATTGTCCTTTCCGACGTACCCAATAGATTTTATTTCTTTGATAGAAATGACAACCAAAAAGATTGTCAGGATACCTACTGCACCGATAATAACTTGCCACAATTTTGCGGGAATGTTCATAAGAGTTACTTAGTAATTAATAAAAATATACTGGCATTGTATCTTTTTTAACGCCATTTGTGTATATGACGCACGCTAAAGCCAATTCTTACAAACAGATATCAACCTGTTGTGGTCAATTAATGGCTCGCATCTACCACATTTTCAAAAAGAGCGAGCACCGTCATAGGGCCAACACCTCCGGGAACCGGAGTAATTGCTGAAGCAACGTCTTGAACTGCCTTGAAATCAACATCCCCTTTCAGACTTTCATCCGCTATCTTCGAAATGCCTACATCAATGACAACTGCGCCTTTCTTCACATGCGAAGCAGTGATGAGCCCTGGCTTACCAACTGCAACAATGAGAATATCAGCCTGCACCGTTTCGTGCGCGAGATCAACTGTTTTGCTATGACACACCGTGACATCAGCGCCAGCTTTTTTACAAAGAAGTGCAATTGGTCCGCCAACAAGTGCAGAGCGTCCGACGACCACTACCTTTTTTCCCTTCAATGAGATTGAGTAATATGCCAACAGTTCTTGCACGCCGCGAGCTGTTGCGGGAATAATTGCGGTACTATCATTGTTTGATAATTTCTGATAATTCACCGACGTAAGTCCGTCGGCGTCCTTGTGAGGATCAATTGATTCAATGGCAGCAGCCTTATCAATATGTGCAGGTAAAGGCAATTGAACAATAATACCCTGAACAGTTTCATCAGAATTGCATTTTTGTATCTGCTCAATAACATCCTTGAGTGAAGCAACTTCTTCAAGGTGAATATGTTCGATTTCCACCCCAATTTTCTTGGCAAAGGCTTTTTTGGCCTTAATATAAGCCACCGAATCAGGCCTATTCCCCACCTGAATAATGGCCAATTTTGGCGCACGAGAAAGCTTCCCAATTGTTTCTGTAAGAATAGGGACGCGTGCATCTCGAGCGGCTGTGCCTGAAATAATGACTGCGGACATACAAAGAGCATAGCATGAAAAAACACCTTGGTAATAATCCACCTCCCGACGCCATCTTTTTGTACGAACACCTTCTAGTTCGAGCTCCAACGCGCGAAAATACCCGCCGGCAACAGTCTCGCTGGTGATTTTTCGTTTGCTTTCTCCTTACCACCTGATTCCTCTTCTATTGTCAGCTCCCCTATCTCAATCTCCCCACCATATGTTTTTTTGAGTTCGAGCAGCACATTCTCATACGCTACCGCCGAATATCCAGCCGAATATCCATTTATCAAAAAGAAGAGCGGTTTATCTGACAAAAGTTTCATACAATCTTGAACCAGCGGCAAAAAATGCTCTTCAATTCTCCACAATTCACTATCTACACCGTGCCCAAATGCAGGTGGATCCATAATAATGCCATCGTATTTTCTTCCTCGCTTTATTTCGCGTTCGACAAAAACTCGAGCATCCTCAATAATCCATCGAATAGGAGCATCTTTCAATCCAGAAGCTTCGGCGTTTTCCCTTGCCCATGTCACTGCCGCCTTCGAACTATCGATATGTACCACTTTTGCTCCAGCCTGGGCACACGCGAGCGTTGCGCCGCCAGTATAACCAAATAAGTTTAGAACTTCGAGGGATGTGCCTGAGGAGACTTTACCCGTACCTACCTTAATAATCTTCCTCATCCAATCCCAATTGACTGACTGTTCTGGAAAAAGTCCGGTGTGTTTGAACGCAGTCGGCTTGATCCACAACGTGAGTCCGCCAAATGACACTGACCATTTTGACATCACTTGCTGTTTGAGCTGCCACTTTCCTCCGCTTTCTTCACGACTAAATGACCCATCTGCTTTCTTCCAATCAGCTGCGGGAAGCCTTTTTTGCCACAACGCTTGTGGATCGGGGCGAGCAAGCACAATCTCGCCAAAACGTTCCAGCTTTTCACCGTTACCCGAATCGAGAAGCGCGTAATCCTTCGTTGATGCAATAGATAAGATGCGTGAATTTTTATTCATATGTAGGTGAAACTAAATACTTGTTGAATGTCACGCATGCAGTAATGAACAGAATTGTTGAGGTGAATGCTGATCCGAGGCAATACAGGCACCATGCATCCAAAATACGTGCCTGAACGTAGATGAACCAGAGAGAAAACAGAAAACCAAAAACAGTACACAGGAGAGCCCACTTGAGCGGCGCTGTCTTCTTCGATTCGAGAAACGCACAAATGCCAACCAATACAACGAAATAGAATACGGCACCCAAAAGAGAAACGGGCACTCCCCCAATAACCGAGTACGAACTCGTCAGCACCGTCTCGCATCCACTCACCACCGAACATGGAGGAACGACTCCCTGATAGTGTTCGATAGTCAAATAACTCGCATCTGCAAAACCGAGGAGCGCAATGACAAGCAGGAATACTGCGAGCTTAGTTGGTACCGCTGAGAGCGGCTGCTTGAATAAATGCTTTAAACGAATCATAGCTATTTGGGTTAATTATCACCTTTCCATTCACAAACAATGTTGGGGTCCCGCTCACGCCAAGAGAATCTCCCTCTTCTCGATCACGCTGTACACGAGCTTTGACCGAAGCAGAGTCAGCATCTTTCTTGTATGTACTCATATCAAGGCCAATACGTCCGGCATAGTCTTCAAATATAGTTGTTGCGGTATCGGATTTCTCCCAAGCAGCCTGGTTGGTAAATAGCATGCGGTACATCTCCCAGAATTTACCCTGCAATCCTGCTGCCTCCGCTGCCTGCGAAGCAAGATAGGCGTTTTTATGAGGCATTGGATACAAAGGGAAATGACGATAGACAAAACGAACAGTGGTCGATGCCTCGTCCAGAAGTTTTTCAACCAATGGATAAAAGGACGCGCAGGCTGGGCACTGAAAATCGCTATACTCAATGATAGTAACTGGCGCGTTTTCGGGACCAAGAACATGATCTGCGGCAGTCACCGGCGCTGGACTGCCCAATGTGGGACCAGCTTTTTCCTTATTCATAGCAACGGAAAGTCCCCATACAATAGCGGCCAAAATAATAAGAAAGATAACCCAAAAAATAATGCGTTTTATATTCATAGAGGTCATTATTGCACTCATTACCTAGAGAATCAACATTGAGTCGCCAAACGAGTAGAACCGGAACCTCTCATGTATAGCCAGCTCGTACAACTGACGCCACGTCATCTTGGCGCCTTTCGATCTCAAAAAGGCATCGAGGAGCATAAGAAGTGAGGTGTTGGGAATATGGAAATTAGTTATCAATCCATCAGCAACACGAAAATTAAAAGGTGGCTTAATAAAAATCGAAGTTGATCCTTCAAATGCATTACCGGCGAGAAGTGCGTCGGCAGCTGACTCTATTGAGCGCACGGCCGTAGTGCCTACGGCAATAATGGGTACATGCTGATTCTTCGCAGCTAAAATACGATTCGCTGATTCTTGGCTAATAGAAACCGGTTCCTCATGCAACTTCCCCGCCCCAATCATCTCTGGAGTCACTGGAGAAAATGTTCCTCGACCAACATGAAGAGTGACGAACGCTTTTGTAATATTTTTTACAGCTAATGACTGGAACACTTTGTCTGTAAAGTGTAAGGAGGCCGTCGGTGCGGCAACTGACGCGGGCTTATCGGCAAATACAGTTTGGTAACGTGTTCGTGCTTCTGCTTCAGTGAGTGAACTATGTATATACGGCGGCAATGGAGTCGAGCCGCGAGACTGGCAGAGCTCAGAAAATTCTTTTGGTGAAATGAGGAGCCTAAACGTAAACTCTTCATTATGTTGTGAAGTGGCTTGAACGCATGGCCGCTGATTGACGTAGAGAGTATCCCCGACAGTCACCTTACGGTCTGGCAATCCACGTATAACTCCAACGCCGTCCCATTCATTGACCAAGAACAAGATACGCACTGTTCCCCCCGTAATCTTGGTGCACTCCAGTCGAGCCGGAACAACACGTGTATCATTGAGAACGAGGAGTGAATTTTCAGGTAGATATCTTGAAATATGTGCGAATGTATCAAACAACACCTCATTGGTCTTGGTGCTATATATGAGTAGTCTCGATGAATCACGTGGTTCCGCTGGAGAATGAGCAACCAACTCGGGAGGTAAATTGAAATTGTAATGTATCGAGTCCATATATTACTGATGATGATATTTTTCACCTCTCATAATAGTACAGGCGCGATAAATCTGTTCGACAAGAATGAGGCGGACCAATTGATGCGGAAATGTCAGCTGTGAGAGAGCCATCTTCGATCCAGCACGTTCGCTCACTCGCGCATCAAATCCATGTGCTCCGCCGATGAGAAAAACAAGTGACTTCAGTCCTTCGTTGAGACGTGATTGAAGAAATTCTGCACACTGAAGAGATGTGCGCTCTTTACCTTGTTCATCCAACAGAACAACATGACTCCCTGAACTCTGAGTATTAAGTAATCTGATAATGCGGTCACCTTCTTCCTTCATATCGGACGCAGGAATATAAACCCATTCTGCAGGGACATAATGTGCAATGCGAGAAGTATACTCGCTCACCAATTCATGACCGGCGAAATCCTTCTCCTTGCCGACTGCCACAATAATTATTTTCATATGATAGTTCTACACCGAATGTGCGAACCAGACAAGTGCGTATATCCCTACCACATTCATCACAAAAGAGACGGGGATGAGTACTACCAGTCGCACTCGCGACAATCCCATGAGTGTCAGCCCAATCTCGTCAGGCAACGGTGAAGCAATAATAAATGCTCCCAGGATCGGTGCCAACCATTTCATGAACCCCAAATGAAACGAGGACATAATGTGTTTCAGTAGAGATGGCTTGAGGGAGTGTCGCAAATCATCAGCAAAACGATCACGAATAAAAAAGAACAGGATCAGGTCGCCACACAATGCTCCAAGTGCTCCCCACAAAGCGACCGTCGGTAGTGGTGATGACTCGGCCAGATGGGAAAGTGCTACTGATGAGGGTGCAATAGTAAAAGCTGAGGTAAAGAAAATGCCCGCAACAAAGCTTGCGACCGGAACACTTCCCAAAAAGCCAAGAACGGTATCCAGCCAGCCACTTTTTGCCAACGCAATAGCAATAGCTGCGCCAATCAAGATAAATATAAGATCTTTGAGGAGGTCAAACCGGGCACGAGAACGACTCTCAGATGATTTTTTCCTAGCCATGTTGACCTTTAGTATAGCAGAATGCGCTGTCCCCAGTAATATTTTACAGACAATGTTGTATACTCATTTTTCTATGCCTTTCACACACCATATTCAACACGCGATCGACGTGGCCGCTCGGTGCCACTCAACACATATGAGAATAGGGCTTGGTCTTCCCTATATAGTTCATCCCTATTCCGTGGCACTGATTGCTGCGGAATACGACTCGAGTGAGGATACATTCTGCGCCGCACTTCTTCACGACGTGATAGAAGATGCTCTGGGATATACTGAGCAGTCAATGAGAAATGATTTTGGTGACACAGTGACGGATCTAGTGACAGCCCTCACCGAAGCAAAAAGTGGCTCCGACTCCATCGAGACTCTGCGGCACAACTGGGAATGGCGCAAGAAACAATATCTCGACGGACTCACCAAGGCGCCACACAAGGCGCTCATTATTTGCGCGGCTGATAGTATTCACAACCTTCAGTCACTTATGGAGCTCAAACGCTTGCACGGTGATACGTTTTCCACATCATTTGGTGCATCGATGGAAAAGAAAATGTGGTTTTATGGACAGGTTGTAGAAAAATTAAAGAAATTGTTGAAGTCGCCAATAGTGGAGAGGTTGGAAATGGTATTTAGAGATGCTTCGAATGTATTAACCAAGTAATAAAATAGGGGGATGTCGGATGACACCCCCCCTCAGCAACCTTCACCGAGACAAATAACGAACAAGGGTCGCCCATTCCTCACGAGCCTTTCCATCCGTATGTTCCATTCCCTTTTTGGCAACTTCAAAAAGTTGAGATCGTTGTCCAAATGCCAAGTCCGTTCTTTCAACAATACAGGCAACGACTCGCGACGAAATTGCCCAGCCAACACTATACGACGACAGTGTGGCGAACAAATCGTTGAAAGCGATCCTTTGGGTTTTACCCAAACGCTCCAGGTCGCGAAAATCCCAAACGCCATCCTTCGGTTTCTGAAGCGTGGGCTCAACGATGTTTTCAACTTCCACCCACTTGCCACTCTTTCGAGCCTCGGCCTCATGTTTTTTGGCGAGCTTCAAGGCCTCATGGAAGTCTAGAATCGGGTCGGCATTAACTCGACAGCCCACGTCAGGCGCACAGGCCTTGGATGGATCGAAGTAGTTATAGACGAAAAACACCGGGTATTGAACACAATCTTTGGGCACACCTTCAGGAGCTCCAATGTTCAACCAAATCTCCTTGCGGATGATAATGGATGAGGCATGGCTACCATCAGGCGCCCACAGAAAGACCACTCCGTACTGGTCCGCCCGAAGCTGTTCGGCAAAACACTCTTCGTAGGTGTGGACTTTTTTGCATCGTGGACATTTGATGCCTTCAGGTGTAGCGAGGAGTTTTGAACATTCTGGACAACGAAACTCCGACGTTGGTTTCTTGATGCTCTGTGGCATTCTGAACCTGCTTTCTTGTTTGTATCCCGAGATTCCCCGGGTTCTAGTTGTTGAATTTACCTATTGCAAAGACCAGGCACACATATGCGAGGCCATATTGTTTATAACATAATATTAGATTACAGTCAACTTCCCCATGGGGTGGCTAGAGGGAATCGAAGCTTACAGCTTCAGTACACCTTTCGCATTTTCTCAGATCAGAGCTCCTCGAAAATATGCTCAAGGTCTTCGATTCCCTCACGCAAAGTGCGCAGGCACTTTGCTTAGCCACCTCACTACGCAAAAATCCCCTACAGGGGATTTTGCTCCGTGGGTGCCGTCGTAGAGGAAGTTAGAACTATATTTGAGAAAAGGAATGATGCGACGATCTACATTCCTGACATGCAAAGTATAGCAGTTCTTGGATAATTTCGGCTCTTTTCGGCCTAATCTGGCCTAGCGTTAGGGCAAATAGGGTGAAATAGGGCAAAAAAGGTCGAAAAAGAACACATATTTACTGTTCTGCATGAACCGGAGCAATGCCTGGGTTTTGACCTTCCTGTATTTCTTCCTTCACCCCATTAACGACCTCATTCACCCGATCATAGAGAGGAAGAAGATTACGTTGATATGAGTCAACCATCGCCAATAGACCCTCCTTATCAGCTCCTGGGTATCGCTGAGTAAGTTGATATGTCATATCAAGGAATTTTTTATTTTCAGGTGTATAAAACTGAAACAATCTACGCATCTCCTTAAAACTAGCTGTATACACAGTGTTATTACCTATTACTTGCCCAAAGGCCATGCGATATGCTCTCTTTGCAAGATCACGAGCTATCATTGCCGAACGTCTCCCCATTGGAATCGATGGCTGGGCTACAATCCAAGCACGATATGCAGCCAACTTATTTTTGAAGTCACTGTTAAGTAGCCATACGAGTTTATAGGACTTATTTGGCAATGGGTCATATTGAAGTAGATCTGGACCAAAAATTCGCACTCCGTCAGTCTTACAAACAAATTTCATCTTCTCATTTCCTTTGGCCATAAACTCAGACTGTATAAGTATCTGAATATCAGTCGGTATGCCCCATTCCTTAGCAGGAGCTTCTATAATATTTCTTAGAACATCTTTTGGTATTGGTGTCGTATCCTTGAGAACAACAACAATATTTATATCCGACAAACCCATGTTAAATTCACCACGCGCCATACTTCCGTTTACATAAAGGGCAACAAAGTTATCATTCAACGCTTCTTGGAGTAATTCCGAAAGCCCTTTTAACATTGCAGCTGAAATTGAATCGATATCCGTAATCGTTCGAGTGCCTGCTACCGTCTTCACCGATTCAAGCGTAGGCATGTAGCGCATAAATATTCGTTTACCAGTAGGGTCATCTGCTTTAGGAAATTTGTAATACTCGACGATGGATTTTGATACGGCTTCAAGATTAGTGTTTATAACCTCAGAAGTTTTTTGCATCTTATCCTTTGCATCGTCGTGCCATGTCTGCAGATTCTTCTTTCTCTTTTCATCAACCATCTGCTTACCATATTCGCTCAAGTGAATCTGCATCTCTGGTCGCAGAAGATTACGCTGTGCTTTTGCTTGAAAATAGGATTCCGTCCCAGTGAGAGGATTTTTAAAATGATGATAATTTGTACGTTTCTTGAGCGCAATAGAAATTGGTCCTTTGTGTGAGCTGTCATTCCACTCACTGAGAGCTCTTACGAGGCCTCGTATTCGTTTAACACGTTCGTTATTTAGCAGCTTACTCAGCTTAACCCCTCTTTCATTCTCACTTGAATATTTTTTATCTGGATTGGTTATCGCACTTATCAGCTGACATGTCTTATCTTTCAGCTGATGCACCAGATCAAGGAAATAGCCATGATGGTACATGATGTAGTCTTCGGCGTTGATAGCATGCGTCATATAAAAGGCATCGTCGGGAAGCTGTTCTACAAAAGAGCGAGTCATCTTCATTTCGAGTAAAATTCTTTCCATATCATAAAAATAGCTAGATGCAGTGTGCCAACGAGAATAACCCTTTGCGATGTTTCCCATCGCTTCATTGTGTGGCTGACGTATATCACCTTTGATACTTGTTATCAAAAGGCCTGTTTTTAATCTTTCGAACCATTCCATTCTTCTCTGTTTACCATTTTTTCACCTTTATATAAAGGTTTTTGATTAAAGTCTATTTGTCTGATTTCGGTTATAATTGTCTTAACAAAAATAATCAATGAGCTACTACCGCAATTATCGAAAACCATATTATTACCGACGACGACGTTACGGGAATTACAGCCAACCCTTCGAACCATTAAAAGGGATCTTTATTATCGGAACTGCATTTATTCTTCTCGGGTCCATATCATCAATCACATCTGGCAATTTTATAGGAATACTAGGAAAGATACTTGTATGGGGTCTGATACTTGGCGGTATTGTTTGGGTAATCAGGAAAATTAAAAACCAGTCTAAAAGTCCGATCTCTAATAATCTTTACATCCCTGCCGGAGCAAGTGAGGACCAAATAAAATCTATCAACAGTGAAAAACATGGCTGCAAATGCTATATGGACGGACTTACTGACGGAGAGCAAGAAATTGCCCACATTCTCGCTGAAGGTTTGAGCTACAAGGATTATTTTATTTTTAATAACCTCACGATTCCTTCGGACCATAACGGATCGTCTCAGATTGACCACCTGGTTGTATCAAAGTTCGGTATCTTCGTAATTGAAAGTAAAGATTATAAGGGGTGGATATTCGGTAGTAAGGATCAAGATAACTGGACCCAGTCATTGCCTGGCGGAAAGAACAAATTCCAATTTCAGAATCCTATACGACAAAACTGGTCCCATATTATGTCTCTCAAGTTACTTATGCCGTCTATTCCAGAGAATGCTTTCCAAAGCATAGTTGTATTTACTGACTCATGTGAATTCAAGACAGAGCCAATTGAGAATGTTCTCCACTCAGAAGAAATTGTGGGATGCATTCAAAAACATACCGACGCAAAACTGTCAGAAGAAAATCTTCATTTGATACTTGGAAAGCTTTCATATGTTTGCCAAACCGCAGACATCACGCCCTCTCAGCACATTGAGAATTTACACTCGTTTCATTCTAAGTCTTCTTAATCAAAAACTAGCCCTGAAACTCTACCTCAAAAGGATACATTCCCATTCCGCAAGTTCCTTGAAGGGTTGCTACTTTCTGAGTTCCAATATCAATATCGGTTGATCCCGTTTGTGGAAGTGATTTGCTTATACCGAGACTTGGAATACGAATCGAGGATGAACAATCGAAGGTTCCCTTTGTGTTAAATCGGATGATGGTTGGTATGCCTGCCTTAGCAATACTTTTTCGGGGTTGATATCCGCCTTTAGCACTTATTTCAATGATTTGTTTTCCGTCAACGACGGTAACATTGTTTGCGTTCGCCACCTGTCCGGTATTACCACCACTTTTAGTGAGCATAAAAGCTCCCCCGATTAGGACCACTGCCACGATAACTGAAATAATAGTTGCTTTCATAATTGAGATTATACTAGAAATTAAAGACTGGTGGTATAACCCCAATCACGACCAAGCTATTAATAAGATTAAAGAGTGCGAACATGATGACTATCAATCCGGCTGTCTTGAAGAAGACTCCTGCCTTTGAACTTTTTTGAATGCTGAATGAGCTGAAGCTAATGAGCGCAAGGACCGGCAGTGTACCCAGTGCAAAAGCCAGCATGGTGAGTCCTCCAGTTAGGAAACTTCCTGTGGTCAATGTATAGAGTTGCATCGATTGAGTGAACCCGCACGGCAAGAAGAATGTTGCGACCCCTACAAGGAGCGGAGTGAGCGTGTGATTGAATTTAGAAACGCCATGCGCATGCTTGGCAATGAACTTCGGCATGGACGGCTGAAGTTTCTTGGCCCAGTGGAATGTATCGAGAAGATTGATACCGAGAATAAGCATGACGATACCGATAATCAGGCTTAGGATAAATGTTGCCGAGGTGTTGAGCGTGAACGCTGATCCAATCGCACCGATTACTCCACCGAGAATAAAGAATGAGACAATTCGACCTCCATGGAACATGAGCTGGGGCCGAACCTTATCTCCTTCTTTAGCGAATGTGGCTGACATCGAGAGAACCAGTCCCCCAACGACTGCCATACAAGTTGAAAGCGAAGCGATGATACCGATTACGAATGCTGTGCCGTAGGTTACGTTGCCAGCGCTAACAAGATTTACTATTCCCATTTTCTGTAGCACCACAAAGAGCACCGCAAAGCCGAGTGCTATAGGTACTGCAATCTTGAAGTCTCCCCATTTAGCATTGTGCTGTTGTTTTTCTACTGAGACTGTGTAGCCATGAGTCTTGAGTGGAACAGGAAGTTCTTCAGCAATTTGTTCGTGTGTCTTATGTCCAAATTCTCAGGTAACTTCTACTGAATGATTCTTAAGGCTCGATTTAACGTGAGTGATATTGGGCAAGTCTCCAAGCTCGCTTTCTGTCATGAGCACACAAGCGTTGCAGTGCATGCCATGTACGTGGAAGGTTAGTGTTTTCATGATTGATAATATTTCTCTTAATTACACAATCTCTCCCTTTTTCTCAAGCATCATGTGATGGATGGTTGCGATCTGAAGCCATGTGGCGATAAGGATAAGAATCGCAGAACACGCTAATGCATCCATTTTTGTAATTCCAAACACTAGATTGTCGCCACCGCCGATGAGTGTTCCTATAAATACTATTACTCCAACAAAACCTGTGATAACACTTCCTACATGCATTACTTTTGATATTTTCATATATTTTTATGTTTAATTATTTTTTAATAAGTTTATTTGTACCACTGGGTATACCAAGCCTGCATTTGCTGAATTTCTTTTGATTGAGATGAGATGATGTTCTTTGCGAGCTGCTGCATCTCAGGTCGGTTGGTCCCTGACTGAAGCATATTTGTCATCATGATCGCCAACTGGTGATGTGGGATCATTTCTTCGATAAAGGCTTTGTCAAAATCAGATGCATTTTCTAGTGCAGTCATATCTTCCTGTCCGCCCATGTGCATTCCGCTCTGTGACATCATGCCTCCACCCATCATTCCGGTACTTACCTTCGGAACAGTACTTCTGAACCAGTCCTGATACCAGCCGTTCATGCTTTGAATCTCCGCTGTCTGAGCTGCAATAATAGCTGTAGCCAAGGTTTTAATCTCGGGACGCTTAGCCTTTTGGAGGGCGAGGTTTGCCATAGCGATAGCTCCATCATGGTGAGGGATCATCTGCTCGATGAAGTGCTTGTCGATTGTACCGGCCACCTGAGTGTTTCCACTCACTCTTTGGCCCGATACGGAGTTACTTCTCCAGCTCATCATTCCGTATCCACCATATCGAAACATTGGAGTGAGCACTGAGACAAGAAGAATTCCGATAACAATTCCGCCGATTCCGTATAATATTTTGTTGTTTTGGTTGTTCATATTTTTGTAGTTAGATTAATGAGTTACTCTCCGGCATACTTCACAGGATCGGCTGTAAAGTGATTCTTGCAGTGGATAGCACAAAAGTAATAGGTCTTACCTTTGTAGTCTGCAGTTGCCTTAATACCGTCTGCATCAAGCTCCATTCCGCAGACAAGATCGAATGCCACTTCTTGATCGATAGTTTTATGTTTTTTATTTTCCTTAGACTTTTTTGTTTGCATAGATTTATGAGATTAGAATTGATAATGAAAATTCTATGCATCGAAGGACTGTTTTCAAATAGAGAAAGCCAGCGAGTAATTTCCCTTGGGCGAGTGAGAGCACGTTCAGGATCGTGCTGAATTCGCCAAAATGCAAGATTAGCTAAGAGCGAATCCTGTCGTTTTATATAAACGAATCCTATGCTGAGAAATACTGCCAAAAGAAATGCGAGCAGAAAGATAAACGGAATTGACGGGATCACGCTGAAGAATGAAACGAATGCCTGTATATGGTGGACCGACATTGCTGCGATGTTTTCCGGACATGGCGTATTGTCTACGGCTGAGGCGATACAACCGGTAGTGTGATTGGTCCCATGATTCATCGAGGTAAAACCA
>CAYPPJ010000011.1:0-12793 GCA_964412585.1 uncultured Candidatus Saccharibacteria bacterium
ACCCGTCAGGCTCATAACCTGAAAATTAGCGGTTCGATTCCGCTCCCCGCAACACGTATTAGTCTTCCCTTTTCATGGCATCGAGCGAATTTTCGCTATTGTACTTTGAGTGCGCCATTAACAACCTTCTTTACTACGAATGAATCATGAATGCTACCATCAGCATCGAAATTTATCGGGAATGATGTGCCAGGGAAATCCTTGGTTGAATGAATTGTATTCTTTAGACATTCACCATAATTAGCCTCAGTTGCACACACATCCATTGCATGGGCAATAAGTTTGACTGCGTCATAATTTCTGGTGGTCACATAGCCAATATCGTCATCATTGTACAGACTCTTGTATCTTGATGCCAAATCACCGGAAGTAACTGCTGTCGGAGCCGTCACCACGAAACCTTCAGTACTTGCACCCCCCGATTTGACGAGATCTGCAATATCACAGGCAGCACCACACATCAAGATAGATTTGATCCCCAATGCTGCAGCCTGTTTTGCGATTACCCCTGCCATCGGAGCATACGAGGCAACAAATATTCCGTCTGGATTTGCAGCTTTAATCTTGGTCAATTCGGTTCTTACCTCAGATGATCCCGACAAAAAACCTTCTTCGGCAACGAGGGATTTCTTGTACTTAGCCTTCAAACTATTGAGGAGTCCCCTCCCGTAGTCATCATTTTGATATATGACTGCCAACCTATTTATTTTCAACGATTCAACGTTGTTCAAAATATTATCCATTTCTACACTAGCTGAACCACTCAATTTGAATGTATATCCGTCCGGGGACACAAAGGCCGGTGTGGAAGCGATACCCATCATCACAACCTTGTGTTCATTGGCGAGTGGTAACAATGACATGGCAATCGGACTGCCGAGAGCTATAACCGCTGAAGCATCACCCTGAATCACGTCTTTATTAAAAACAGCTACAGCCAACTTGGGATCGGCCTTCGCATCTTCATATATAACTTTGACCTGGCTAGCTTCAGGAAGATCGCTCACAGCCATATCTATACCCCTCTTTGCCAATTCGCCTGTATAGGCTATAGAACCCGAAAGCGGTAAAATTGCGACGATAGTTCGTTTATTGGTAATATTTTGGGGACCGTGCTGCGCATTGAAGACCACAATCAAGACAACAATAATAACGATCACCAAACCAATAATATATTTTTTCATGTATTAATTTAAGCATCAACACACTACCTTTGCAATCAATGATTTTGCTACCCAAAGAATCCCGTATTAAATATAGAAAAACTCTTCAAAGACCTTTTTGTAGAGGTTTATCGTCGCGAGTGCCACGTGTTGTGTCAGGTTAAAATTGGGCTCATGGGCAATACTATTACGGACCATGTGCGCATCCCACGCGTCACGAATCGATGCAAAATCTCCTTTGACAACACGTTTGAGTTTTTCCCCAACACTCTCTCCCCTGTAGCCCATGTTCGTCAAAATATCATCAAGCATCATGTCAGCTTCTAGGATCGCTTGCTTCCAATCATTTTGATTGGTCGACTCGATGTGTCGAATGACATTTTCCCAGCGATGCGACAAAGCCGGATCACCACCAGCAGCCTCCTGATATGCCGGTTCAGTTTTTGTGTCATACATCAATTTTTCTTTCTTGCGAATATGCTTGAGCTGTTCAATGCAATAGATTATGCCGATAATGAAGAAAAATGAAAGAACAATCGAAAGTCCTACAATGATGCCAAACGCTGCTTTTGCATCAGAAAAAAGCGCTGGACCCCAGCCAATCAAGTGGTCATATATACTTGCGAAGAAAGAAAAGAGGTCTACTTGAGGAGGTCCAACAACGACCGATGGCGCAGAGTTTACAATAGTGTCTGAGGGCATGGAACCATTATACAACAGTACCTATTCTCCAAGAAATTCCTTTCCGACTTCAAAAAGTGTTTTTTCATCCCCATGCCGAGCGGTCATTTGTATTCCCAGTGGCAGTTTTTTATCTTCAACTTCAGAAAAACCGGACGGGATAGACATGGCGGGCATGCCAGTAAGATTTGCAGTTACCGTGAAAATATCTTCGAGGTACATAGCGACTGGATCTGCTGTCTTTTCACCGAGTTTGAATGCGGGGGCAGGCGTTGTGGGTGTCAAAATGACATCGACATTATTGAAGGCTTTGTGGAAATCGTCGGTAATAATACGGCGCACCGCGTTTGCGCGATTGTAATAGGCGTCATAATAGCCTGAAGAAAGAACGTAGGTTCCCAACAGAATCCTGCGACGTGCTTCTTTACCGAATCCCGCCCCGCGAGTTTCGAAATAATCATCGATGCCATCTTTACCATCTTTGTGAAGACCGTATTTTACTCCATCAAAACGAGAGAGGTTTGAGGACACTTCTGCGGGCATAATGACGTAATATGCAGCCAACGAATAAGAAATGTTTGGGAGTTTTATTTCCTTAATGTCATAGCCGAGTTTCTTGAAACGTTCCAACGAATCATTGAAATTGGTTAGCACGTCTTTTTTGATACCATCACCAGTCAAGAAGTGCTTTGGGATGCCTATGACGGGTTTCTTTGTACCAACCTTTTTTGGTGAATACGTCTTCTCTGAAATAGTCGTACCGTCAAGGATATCCTGACCCTTGATTGCATCATAAATGATTTCCGTATCAGTCACTGTCTTACCAAATGGACCAATCTGATCGAGCGACGAACCCATAGCCATCACACCTGAGCGCGACACACGGCCATAGGTAGGTTTGAGTCCCACCAATCCACAGAAGCTTGCAGGCTGACGAATAGAACCGCCCGTGTCAGAGCCGAGCGCGGCCAGTGCCCCATTCATGGCAAGCGCTGCTGCAGAACCTCCTGATGAACCTCCAGCAACGCGAGCAGAATCAAATGGGTTTTTCGTTGGACCGAAAGCGGAATTTTCTGTCGAACCTCCCATGGCAAATTCATCCATGTTTGTACGGCCAATAAATACGACTCCTTCCTTTTTTAGCTTTTCGATGACAGTCGCATCATATGTCGCATGATAATTCTCAAGAATCTTCGACGCCGAAGAAGCGATGCGCCCTTTGATAAGAATATTATCCTTAATTGCAAATGGAATGCCGGTGAGAGTAGTTGCTGTCCCTGCCTTGAATCTTTTATCCGCTTCTTGCGCTTGCTCAATCACGTCTGCATATACTTCCAAATATGCATTCAACTCAGCATTTTTCTTCTTGATTTCTTCCAAATAAGCAGTCGCCAAGTCAACAGCCGAAAATTCACCCTTTTTCATAGCGTCGTGAGCTTTTTGGATGGTCAGATTTTTTAAATCAATCGGCATGTGTTTGGTATTTGTAGTTTGAAATTTGGATTTTGTGCCTAATCTTGCGCAATTATCTTCTTTACCGCAATAAAATCCCCTTCTCGATCGGGTGCCTCATTGAGTAGTCGCTCGCGGTCCTCGGAGGAAATAGTCCGCGATTCATCTGGCCGAAATACATTGTGCACCGCCCCGGGGACTGGCGTAAAATCCACATCAACTGTGGCCTTTTTTATCTCATCAACATACGCCAAAATAGAGTCTATTTCTTTGGTGAGACCCTCTTTTTCAGCTGGATCAAGCTTGATACGCGCCAACTGGGCCAGTTTTTCGACTTCCGAAACAGTTATCATGAAAAGGATTGTAGCATGAGTACACCTGAAACTCTATAAAAATGTATTGACTGGCCAGGCACTTGACATATTTATCAAATCTGTTATAGTTTCACCAGCCTGGTATCGGTGTAGCTCAATGGTAGAGTATCGGACTCCTATCCGACGATAGAGGTTCAAGTCCTCTCGCCGATTCCACTCAGTTCACCTCAACCCCGTTTTTTGAAAGTATGTTATGACCTTACAATCGTTCACGTTAGACGACGTATTCGTCCAACTTGCCAATCAGATGGAGATCATCAACTCCAAGCCGCTTGCATGGTCAAATGACCCGACGGCCACTATTGGTGAGATCATCGGCTGGCGCAAAGAAACCATCTGGGTACGTTCAACCCATGCCTCTGAGGGAATACCCACAGGAGTAATGCGGGTTGCAACTCTCGAGTTCACTGTGAATCAAGAGCTACGTGAAGACCAGTACAACTGTCCCCTCATCTGTTCATTGGTCGGGACCGAGGTCGTACATGGTGAAAAACAAGTCTTCACCTTCGAAATTTTGCCCCGTGGACTCCGTGAGCACATCCGCATAATGGGGGACTCCGACTTTCTGGTCATTGGCAAAATCATAATCCTCTTCCACGCAGTATGGGGATCGTTCAAGCTCAACGACTTTACTCCCTCGTCGTAGCCACCTATCACTGCCATCGCGCGCCGTATCCTCGGCGCGTGTTTTTATTTAAGCAAATCCAAAAACTCTTTTTCAGAAATAATCGCAACCCCAAGTTCTCGCGCCTTGTCCAGCTTCGACCCCGCCTCCTCACCCGCAACAACATATGACGTCTTCTTCGAAACCGAACTTGAGACGTCTCCCCCATTCTTGCGGACCATATCCTGAGCAGTTTCTCGTTCCAATGTTGGCAGTGTTCCTGTAAACACAAACGACTTTCCTTCAAACTTTTTATTTGCACTCACTGTCTCAGTGATAATATTCACGCGCTTCAATAGATTTTTAACTAGTTTCCTATTATCAGGTGACGCAAACCAGAGTTCCAATGATTGCGCCACAACTTCACCCACCCCATAAATAGACTGAAAATCACCAGCTTTGGCATTCATGATAGACTCGAGTGCAGCCTGTGCACCAGCTGATTCGGTAAAATGTTTTGCGACATCGTATGCAGTTTCTTCACCGACTTGTGGAATTGAGAGTGACGCCAAGAATCGAGGCAGTGTGACGGTGCGAGCTTTTTCGATGGCAGTAATCAAATTCTCCGCTGAAAGTTCTGCGAAGCGAGGAAGTGCCAGAATGTCTCCTTTCTTGAGTGTAAATATGTCGTCAAATGTTGCAATCAATCCATTTTCAAATAGAACATCAATGATTTTTGGTCCAAGTCCGTCAATATCAAAACACTTTTTTGAAGTGAAATAATAGAATTTTCTTTTTTGCTGAACAAAAGAATCCTTCGCCACACAACGCCACGCCGCCTCTCCAGGAATACGCTCGATCGAACCGTCTCCCCCACAGGCCTGGATATGTGTCGGCCATTTGAATGGTTTAGAATTCTTTGGGCGCAATTCGGTGACTACACTCACAATGTCGGGAATAACATCGCCCGATTTTTGCAAAATAACAGTATCGCCAATACGCAGATCGAGACGCTTGATCTCATCTTCGTTATGCAACGTTGCTCGCGACACCGTCGAACCAGCAACTAAGACTGGTTTCATGACCGCTACTGGAGTTATCACTCCTGTTCGTCCGACCTGGAATACTATATCTTCAAGGATAGTAGTGACTTGTTCCGCTGGGAATTTGTAAGCAACTCCCCAGCGTGGAGATTTTGCAGTATAGCCAAGTGCTTGCTGAATCTTGACCGAATTGACCTTGATGACAATACCATCCAATCCATATGGCAGATCATGACGTCGCTTGGTCCATTCTTCATAAAAAGCTTGGATGTCTGAAACACTTTTACAGACCTTAAAATGTGAGTCTGTTTTGAACCCAAGATCCTTGAGCAACTCAATCTCCCCCGATTGTGTCTGGGGCGCCAGCGAAGATGGAAGTAATTCATCGATATCATACAAAAAAGAATCGAGTTTGCGTGATGCGGTCATCTTGGGATCAAGCTGGCGCATCGAACCGGCGGCCAGATTTCTCGTATTGGCAAATGTTGGTTCACCTGCCTTTATTCGCTGTTCATTTATCTCTTTCAAACTGTCCTGACCTATCCACGCTTCCCCGACAACTATCAGTTTCTGAACTGTTGAATCTGTGGAGTTTGATGTCTGTGATTTATTTGTAGTGTGTGATTTGTAGTTTGTGATTTTGAGTGGAATACTTTTTATCGTCTTCACATTCACCGTCACATCCTCACCCACTTCCCCATCTCCACGTGTCGCACCACGAACCAGTTCACCATTTTCATAGGTCAGAATGATTTTGAGTCCATCGATTTTCAACTCACAACAATACTCGAGTTTCTCATCGGCCACACCGGCCTTTTCCATGAAGTTACGAACTTTTTCGTCCCATTTTTTCAATTCAGCAAGATCAAAAACATCATCAAACGACCATTGAGAATGCTCATGCTTTACTTTGACGAATTCTTTGAGTGGCTCACCTCCTACGCGCTGTGTAGGACTATCCGACGTCAATAATTCTGGGTACTGGGTTTCAAGTGCTTCTAGTTCTCTAAACAGTGAATCATACGCCTCATCACTGATCTCCGGCGCATCTTTTGTATGATAGGCATGACGATGATACTCAATGAGTTCTTTGAGTTTGCCGAGTCGTTCAATGGTACTTTTGGGTGCCTTCTGAGCAGAGGTTTTCATGCACTAAGAATAGCAGAAAATGCCCAAATATTCAGGTAGAAATGAGGTAGGACGAGATTTTTAGCGATAGGTCAAACGGAGAGCGCGCTCAACGGTACGCTGGCTGACTTTCGGACCAGCACTGTCGCAATAGTTGTATCCGCGTGATTCAACAATCGTTTTGTGCTTGAGAGTACCTTGAGTATAGTTGCCATCAGTGATAGACACGAGTGCGCACGTACCACCATCAAGCACGACGAGCACATTGAGTGCCCGGTAAACGTTACTTACCGGTGTTGGCCACAATGCAGGGTCAAGAGGCGGGTTAGGATCTGAAAGTACCGAGGTAAAATTTACTTGCGCCGAATTGTTATTGTTACAACGAATCACTAGCGGACTACTGGTTGATACGTTTGTCGCCGCAACACACTCCATAGCACTATCTGCGGCATACAAAGAATAAATAGAATCGCGCGCAGCCACCGAAAGCGCATACTGTTTTTTGCTTACGGACAAAATAAACACCGCCACACCGAGCACAAGCGCCGCGGTTATCACCGCAAAAAGAAGCGTGTACCCTTTTTGCGAACGAATGTTTGATTGTAATTGCTGAATCTTCATAGTTATCTGCTGGTGGCAATAAGCTGACCTGTCACATGCACCTGGTATGGAACCGTGCCTTCGAACCAATCAACAATCACATGTACGCGCCTTTCTGATTTGCCATTGTTAGTACCGAGATTATCGAGATAGAAACGGCGGTAAAATCCAGAAAAAACGCCAGGTGAATTTGATGAATGTGTATATCCGGTGGTGCTATTGTAGTAAATCTTACACCCATAGCTATTGAGTGAACCGATTTGGGTTTGGCAATTTACCATATCAAGATTCCCTGCGTTGTCGGCATCGACAGGATTGAGATCACAACTATGACCACTCGCGTCCTGATCACATGAGTTCAATGTATAACTACCAACACTGAGCCATGTACCTTCGATGTTACCTGGATTTGAAAAAATATTTCCATCTCGAACATTCTTTATCGTCTCAAGCGTATCTTGCGCCAGATATGAAGCAATCATTTGATTTTTCGATGCCAGAGCACTGTTGAGACCGCGCGTTGCGACCACCAACGGACCCGCAACCGCAATCATGAGCACAGTGATCGCCACCAAGGTTTCAATGATAGTGAAGCCTGAGCGGCCTGAATTAATTTTTCTGATGTGTGATGAAGTAGTTCTCATGGGTTTAGAGGGCTCGGGATGAAATAGAAGTCTGAACATCAAAATACGTCTTATCCTTTTCTGAGGAACCTGTATATCCCGAAATACGTATTGTGGCTATCGAATACGGATTTGACGCGGTTGCGGTAACCTTTACATAGTAGCCGGTGATGACGACGCCCGGATCAATAATAGAACTGTCAGCATTATTGTTAGCATCAAATGAATATAATGTACTGTTACATGATGCCTGTTCCGCTTTTCTGAGCGAATAGATACCATTGCCAATTGGATAAAATGAGTAGGCATATATCAGGTTGCAGGGACCACTCGGATCAACTTTTGAAGAAATGAATGCAATGATTCGGCCATTGAGCTCATTTGAATACCCGGTCGGACATTTATTAGCAGTATCATTATCTGCAAGGGTGCCGAGGTTAAATGTATTTCCCGACAGACAATAATAGTTCTTACCTACGCGCATCTCGCGGGATATAGCGTCGAGCGCATAATTGAGGTTCGTCACTGTTGCCTGGATGGTCTGGGCTTTTTTATTTGCGGAAACTATTTTGACTAACGCACCCAGTGCCACAGTCGCAACGATAGCAAAAATACCCAGGGAGACAATAATCTCTATGAGGGTAAAGCCAGCGTGGCGTCTTGTATGATATGTATGTCGGGAAATATTCATGAAAATACTAGTTCGAAACACTTATTTGACCATTTTTACGGATAATGACCGTCCGGACGCCACCGTCCGTTGCTTTGAGCTCGACTTTTCCCATCGACATACCGCATGAGCTTAGACATATATTCGCTTGCGGATCAGGACGTTTGAAGAGCAGTGTCAGAGTACCAGTCGTGCCCAGTGTGCAATCAGACGAATTTGCGGCGCATACACCGCTAATAACCGCACCCCTCTTCATCATGTACGTTGAGATCTCTTCCCCACTGTCATAGACAGTGTTCGGTGTTCGATCAGCAAACAAGACAAAGCGGTCCTTGGTCCCTATCGCAAGATCAACACCATACGCATACGTTGGAGACGAATAAGAGGAAGCTGTGTCATCAGCTGATTTCACCGAAAGTCCATAGGTCTGTGCGGTACGTATAGTGAGTGCCACATCATATGCGAGGTTAGTGAGCAATACACTTTGGTTGAAATTACCGTATTTGATGACCACAAGCGCAGTCATGAGTGCAAATATGCCCACAGAGACAAGAAGCTCGACAAGAGTAAATGCCTTCTGTGAATTAGTTCTCAATACCATTCTTACTATTATACCCCAAAACTAGAACAACGACAGTATGATGTCTCTCAACATATGCACATCAAATACATTGATATCAAATAAGAGTACCAGGTACGTTCCCAGTATCAGATATGGACCGAACGGAACCTCGGTTTTCGATTTGAACTTTTTGTAGGTGCTAAAAAGCCAGATAACACTGACCACCGCAGCTATCCAAAAGGCCAATATAATAGCGTTTATGCCTGCAGCCACACCGACCAGCCATCCAAGTCCAAGCATCAGCTTTGCATCACCGAGACCCATCCAACGACCACGTGAGACTACCCACAGGAGAGCAAAAGGTACCGCCAAGAAGGGCCCGGCTATCAGCGCCCAAAATCCCGGTACATGCCACCACGACGGTCCGCCAATAAATAAAGTAAGAAGCGCAACTATGCCAAAGGCAACTGCAAACTGATCCGGAATAATCTTGTGCTTCATGTCGTATACGGCAATGACCAGCAGCAAGCAAGCGACTATCACATGAAGCAAGGTCTGCGCTGCAGAGACAGCATCGACGGGAGGAAACGTAAAGAAAATAAGTACAAAAATCGCACCGGCAATGAACTCGACGAGCGGATACTGCCAAGAAACCTTACTTTTGCACGATTTGCATGAACCTTTTTGGAACAAAAAGCTAAAGATGGGCACCAGCTCCTTCCACGTCAGTTGCGTACCACATGACATGCATTTTGAACGTCCACCAAGGCCGACGCCAGTGTTAAACCGAAGCGAAACAACATTGAGAAAGCTGCCCGCTATTGCTCCAAATATGAAAGACAGAATAAGGGAGAGCGACGACATGCAGCGTTATTTTGAACTGAGACAATAATCTAGCTTATGGGATGAATCATAGCAGTCCCAAGAATAATCTATACCACCTGCGTCATCACCATAAGGCAAACCATCCTTGGTGACCTCATTTGCGGTCTCCAATTTCGCATGCAATACGTACCCTTGATAATTTTTTGACGAATCAAGATAGTTGATTGAGGAATAATCATAGTCGGTTTGTCCTGCACCAGTGGGTGGCCTTGGGATAACTGCTAGATAGTTGGCAAACGTAACACCTGACACGGCACAATTGTTCGCAGAAAGTGAGAGTGTTGCTGGGTATTGCTTGCATCGATCGTAATAAAGAGTCAGCGCAAGCTGAATTGTACCTATATCCGAAATCCTCTTTGCATCCCTTGCCTTCCCTTTTGGTGCACTCAGGCTCGCCATGACAATGCCTGACAGGAGCGCAATGATTGCTATCACTACCAATAATTCAACGAGAGTAAATCCTTTTCGAGCCCTATGAGATGTGTGCATGGGAGTATTATACCACAGTCCAACAGTATACAAACAAAACACCCGCGCAAACGGGTGTTTTGTGGTACAAAGAGGTAAATCTTATCGGGCGTCCATCTTGGCACAAGTATCGTCAGCAACGACTACGTTTGCTGGGGTTGTGATATTGATCTTGCCGGCATTGCCTGCGCTATCAATACACCAATAATCTCCGGCTGCACCTCCAGTAAGAGATGCTGCGACAGCATATGCTGTACGAGTGGTAGCAGTGACACCACACTTGACGGTAGTACCTGCAGGCATTGCTGCCAAAGCGGCAACGATGTTTGAGTCAGCCGGCAATGAATTTGCTGTTGCTGGACAAGCTGCAGTTGCTGGATCTGCAGTACCATAAGCGCTACCTGTGTTGCTATACACAAGCTCTGCTGCGGCACGAATCTGACCAAGTTCTGACTGAACCTTTCCGTCGTTACCCTTGTTACGTGCTGAGTTCAAAGAAACCAACACAACTGATGACAAAATACCAATAATAGCGATAACCACGAGCAATTCGATAAGAGTAAAACCTCTTGTGAATGTTTTCATGAGATAAAATTACTTCTAATAAATACTAATAAATTTATAAAACCTCGTATAATCAACGTAAAGGTTTAACATGTATATTATAGCACCCCATCACTATACTAGTTTTCAAGTGTACTGTGGATAAGAAATGCGAGGAAACGGCTTGTTTATTGGCTCGAAGCGATATTATAAATAGGTACGAGGACCGAAGCCAACAAAACGGCAACTCCCCCACCAAGAAAGACGATCATCAACGGCTCAATAAGAGATACCAGCGAGTCGATAGCCGTCGCAACTTCACGGCTATAAAATTTGGCGACAGTCTTCAGAATATTACCCAATTCACCAGATTCTTCACCAACCTTCATCATCTGGGTCATGATACCTGGCACCGCATCGGGGTCACTAGAGAGAGACTCCGATAAAGTTTTACCACCTTTGACTGACTCGACCGCACTTGCGAGCAGATTTCGATACACTGTGTTATTTATGACATTGGCGGTAAGCTCAAGTGAGCGCACCATAGGAATACCAGACATGAGCATAGTCGTCATGTTGTCTGCCAATCGTGACAAATAGAGCTTGCGGTACAAAGAGCTGACATATGGTATATGAAGTTTGAAATGGTCGAATGCATCTTTGCCTGTTGGTGTGCGGATATATCTAACCAAGAAGAATCCAGCGATGATAACCACACCCAATATAATAAACCCGTACTGGACCAGGAAATTACTGATGCCAAGTATGACTTTTGTATAGGAAGGAATCTCGGCACCCGAATCAACCAAAATGCCACTAATCTTTGGGATAACCATGGTAAACATCAAGATCATGACCGTGATGAAGGTAACCACGACAAACGCTGGATATATGAGTGCTCCCTTCACTTTTGAGGTAAGTTCGTAGGTTCGATCGAGATAGTCGGCCAGATACTGGAATGTTTCATCAAGCTTACCCGACTCTTCTCCCGCTTTGACCATGCTCACATAAAATTCAGTAAAAACTTTGGAATGTTTTGCGAGAGCGGCCGATATCGAACTTCCCGCTTGAAGATCGTCGGCAATCGTTGTTAGTTTGGCGGCAAGAACATGATTTTCAGTCTCTGCGCCGAGCAGACGAAAAATACGGAGAGCCGAAACCTGCGCCTCAAAGAGTGTCGAGAGCTGTCGTGACAGGATAACCACGTCTTTATTTGAGACGCGGTCAAAAAATGAAATATTCTTTGAAAAAAATGAGGAGGACGAGCTGGCATCTGCCGCGCGTATGGTCGTGAGCACCAATCCCCTTCGTTGCAACGAAGAAATGGCGATATCGACATTGACCGCGTCGATCGAACCATTTTTTTGTGCTCCTGTTGAGTCAACAGCTTCGTAAGTGAACAGCATAGGTATATTATATCATGCGCTCGAGCGTCTTCGGATTGAGTGAGTTTGTATACGCACTCTCAACACTGATCTCGCCGGAACGAACGAGCTCTGCGAGTGAACGGTTCATGTCAATCATACCCTCTTGGGAACTCGTCTCAATGACGGAGTTGAGCTCATGAATACGCTTTTCACGTATCAGATTGGCGACTGCATTGTTGTTGATAAGCAATTCGTATGCTGGAATCAAACCACCAGAGATACGCGGGATAAGTCTCTGGGAGAATATACCCGAAAGCGAGCCAGCCAATTGTATGCGGATCTGATCTTGCTGGCCAGCAGGAAATGAGTCAATAATACGATTGATCGTTTGCGAAGCATTGTTGGTATGCAATGTTGAGAAAATAAGGTGACCCGTTTCTGCCGCGGTAACAGCGGTAGCGATAGTATCAATATCACGCATCTCCCCCACCATACATACATCAATATCTTGACGGAACATTGAGGTAAGTGCGCTTCGAAAATCTGGCGTGTCAAAACGAACTTCACGCTGATCGATGATGGATTTTTTTGATTCAAAAAGATATTCGATCGGATCCTCAATGGTCATGA
>CAYPPJ010000012.1:0-8856 GCA_964412585.1 uncultured Candidatus Saccharibacteria bacterium
GTGTCGATAGCGTGGGCGGAATATGTGGAAATGTATTATCAAGTTAGTTTACAAACCGCATTAACTTCTCTCGACTTTATAAATAAAATAGAGAAGGGTGCGTTAAATTATAAAATCAATGAAAAAGATTCTTATTGCTTCGGGCGTAGCCGTTTTGGCTTTCGCTTCAGTTGCAGCAGCTCAGACCTTCTCAACCAACCTCACAGTCGGTTCAACAGGTGCTGACGTCGCAGCTTTGCAGACATGGCTCAATGCCAATGGTTTCACCATCCCAGCTATTGCTTCTGGTGCAACCACTCCTGGTTACTTCGGTGCTCAGACAAAGGCCGCAGTTCAGAAGTATCAGACTTCGAAGGGTGTTCCTTCAACCGGTTTCGTAGGTCCTCTTACTCGTGCAGCTTTGAATGGCGGTGCTAGCGTTGCTACTCCTGCTATGGGTTGCCCAGTAGGCTTCACCTGTACTCCAGTTGCTGGCGCAACGACTCCAGTTACTGGCACTCCTGCAGTTGGTATCACCACTGTTGGTATCCCAGGAACGTTGGTCTCATCACTCCAGTCAAACTACAACGGTGTTACCCTCGACAAGGCAAAGTCAGAGAACGTTGCTCGCATCAAGCTCCAGGCAAATGCCTCAGACATGCAGGTTACGAACCTCTCACTTGACTTCAGCGTTCGCCTCTGGCTCTACGTTGGAACTGTCACTGTCAAGGATGACGCAGGTATGGTTGTTGCTTCGAAGACCATCTCAGGTTCTGATTTCTCAGAGCTCACAGTTGGTCAGAAGTACCGCTTGAACCTCCCAGTCAACTACGTTGTTCCTCGCGCAACCATCAAGTACCTCACGGTTAACGTCTCAGCTCTTGCCGTTTCAGATCGCGACAGCGGTTCGATCGTCATCAGCGCAGGCCAGATCCGCTCAGTTGATGGTACAGGCGTTACCAGCAACGATGATATCGATTTCAGCATCGGCTCACGCACCATTACCTACTCGGGTAGCGGAAATGCGAACGTCGTAACTACAATCGATCCTACATCACCATCAGAACAGCTTGTCCAGATTTCAACATCAGTTGATACTGACAACGTTCTCCTTGCTGCTTACCAGCTCAAGTCAGAGAATACTGACTCAACATTGAGGACACTCAAGGTTTACGTTCACACCACTGGTGCTAACGTTAACAGCGTCTTCAACGAGCTCAAGCTCAAGATCGCTGGTACTACCTATTCTGCTGACACTGTTAGCGTCACTTCACCTGATAGCGCCGCATCATCAACTGTTACCTTCAATAACATTGACTTGCGCCTCCCAGCTGACCAGTACGTTACTGTTGCAGTCTACGGTCGTGTTGCAAAGAACGTTGAGGCAGCCGCTTCGACCACTCTTGCAGCTAACTCAACAAACGTTGTTGCAGAAGATTCAAGCTATGCCTCAGTTTCTGTCACAAACAACTCAGGTATTTCTTCAGAAGCACAGAGCTTCACAGCTTCTGGCGTCGTCGCAACCGCTCCTTCAGTCTCATACGGAACGAAGACTGTTGAGAACTCAGGTACGACTACTCAGACCTTCACCTTCACCGCAAGCTTGAAGGCAGGCAGCAACCCGATCTACATCTCAAAGAACGTCAGCACCGCTTTGTCAACGACAAGCAGCTCAGCTAACGTCTCTGTTACTAACGTTGACTGGTCAACAAGTAACACAAATGGCGATGGATCGACGTACTTCTACATTGCTCCTGGTCAGACAAAGACCTTCACAGCTACCTTCAATGCGTCAGCTGTCAGCTCAAGCAAGTCTACTGTCTTCCAGGTTACATCAGTCAATGCAGGTACAAGCTCAGGCTCAATGGCAACAATCAACTTGAACTCTTCGGATGTTCAGAATGCCCTCAAGGCAGTGTTGTTCCACTAGTCTAGTCAACTCCTCCCAACGGGTTACAATGTTGGAAACCACAAGCCGCCTTCGGGCGGCTTTTGGTTTGTTGGGAAGAAGATCGGTGAGAAATTTGCTATACTATAAATATATTATGGTAAATCCATTCGACAGAAGTTTCTTTAGGTTTCTCATCGGCTTCATGTTGATTCTCATTGTGAGTTTCGGGGTGCTCTATGTTGTTGGACGTTACAGTTCGACGCTCTAATATTTCGTCATATAAATCAATCTTCAGCGAATCTTTATCGTTTCTCCAGCGTTTCTTCATTTTGCCTTGATAAGGTATGTGCATTATCAGAGTTTGTAATCTCTTTATGCACATGAAAGACTTATTCCACATTTTGCTTACCGGTATTGCAACCGGACTCGTCGCGTTTTTAGGATTTTTGCCCAGTGTCCACGCCGAGACACTTGTTGCTGATGGGTATATACAGGCGGATACCACTTGGGACAAAGCCCACAGTCCGTACGTGTTACAAGATGTCGTGACGGTTCCTGCAGGACTGACGCTTACTATGGAGCCTGGTACGCAAGTAGTCCTTGATCCAACGTCTCAATATGACCCCTACATATATGTTGCGGGGAGGCTTGTTCTGGGCGGTTCAGCTCATGATCACATTAAGGTGGACGGCGTGTGGGGTATTACAGTGGATCATGGCCGGGCGGATATATCTTATGCTGATATTTCTATGAAAGGGCCGCTCATGTTTGGTGGTGCCACAGGCTCGATAGCGACAAGCACTATTTCGAACTCGGTCGATGATGTTCTCTCTGACGGGGTCCTTGTAAAGAATAGTGCGGTGACAATAACTGGCAGTACCATTCAAGAAAATCTCAATGGCGTAGTAGTAAAAGATGGAGGTGCTGTATTTCAGGTACGTGTGCCAGGTCGAGATCCTTTTTCGTCGCTGAGTGGATTGTTCCAAAGGATTGGTCTTGTCAAGACTGCACATGCTCAAGCGGCACCTTCAGTAGTTTCGATTTCTGGGTCTAGATTTATTGGCAATACACAAAATGCAGTACGAAATAACGCTTCAGATGCAGTCGTTGCCCTAGCCAATTGGTGGGGAAGTCCGAGTGGGCCGACGGTCCAGTCAGGTACATCTCGTGGCGTTGGTAATTCTGTCCAAGGCCCTGTCGTATTTACTCCGTGGCTTGATCGTGATCCCATGGAACAAAAGCCGGTTGCGACATGTTGTTCGAGCGTACTCTTTCTTCCTGGTATAGAGGCGAGCCGTCTCTATCGTCCAGAGTCGATAATGGGAGGAGTTGGCATGACAATAAATCGTCTTTGGGAACCAAACAAAAATGATGATGTCAGAAAGTTATTTCTCAATCCTGATGGCACCAGTATTGATTCGGCCATATACGCTGGGTCACCGCTCGGAAGAGTGTTCGGGCTTGTAGATATTTATGGTTCGTTTATGAAATTTATGGATGGGCTAGTGGCACAAGGTTCAATATCCGAGTGGGAACCGTTTGGGTATGATTGGCGTCAGTCGATCGTGAGCGTCGTGGAACATCCGACTGCTCGCGCGACAACAACAGAATCCTTGATCAAAACGGTTGAGGACATGGCAGCGCGTTCACAGACGGGCAAGGTTACGTTGCTTGCTCATAGTAATGGCGGACTGGTGGCGAAACAGCTCGTCAAAGTTCTGGCTGATATGGGCAAAGCATCACTTATTGATTCGGTCATCTCAGTAGCAGTCCCATATCTCGGTACGCCTCAGGCGATCGCGGGTCTCCTTGAAGGTGATAGCCAGTCTATTTTCGGTGGTCTTATATTGAAAAAAAGTGTAGCCAAAGAGTTGGGTACCAATATGGCTAGTGCATATTCATTACTCCCCTCGGCTACTTATTTCTCAAAGGTATTCGGCCCGACTATCGCATACGCCGGGGGCACCTCGACGTCGGTCACCACCGTACAGGAGCAGGATTCATTTATAAGTTCTCGTGCTAATGCATTGTTGATGGCATTGGCCCAAACAGTTCACGCATCGATTGATCCGTTCGTGTGGCCGGAAGCCATTCACCGTTGGGCGCTCGTTGGATGGGGCAATGTGACCAAAAAGGGGATTGTATATAACAACAAAGGATATACGGCAACTACTACCATCATGGGTGATAGTACAGTTGTGGCACCGAGCGCTTCTTACAATGCGGGCACAACAACAGCCTTAGATTTGCCCACCATTTCAAAACAAGAGGGTCATAAGATTGATCATGCAAATATTTTGGGCTCCGTTGCTGTGCAGTCTTCGATTGAACGTATTATTGCGTCAGATAATTCTGCTTATAATTCAAAATCCATTGAGGATAGTTTGAATGCTATTCCTGGTGTTTTGGTTGGTGATATTGATTACAGCAAAGAAAAAACATTTCTTGTTGTCAGTACTCATTCGCCAGTTGAATTGCATGTGTATGATTCGAAGGGGAACCATACGGGTGTAGCACCACTTCCTGCTGGAGCGGACGAAGATATCGAAGACGGCCTCTATACGTTTACCGAAAGTAAGATTCCGGGCAGTAGTATTGAGCTTCACGGAGATGATCAGCCAGAAACATTTATCTCGTTGCCAGATGATACCGGACAGTTATACTCAGTGAATATTCAAGGGACTGGCGTGGGTGAGTTTACCTATGTGGTACAACGAGTACGAGGGGGAGAGGTCTTGGACAACGCAGTTTATTCCTCGTTACCTGTTACGCCACTTATGGTCGCGACAACAACAGTTACCGCACAGACTGCTGACTTGTCTATTGCAGTCGGAATTGCCTCGACATCGCCGAGTATCAAAATCGACATTGACGGTGACGGGTCTTCAGATATCCGAGTTGATGCCAACAAGGGGTTAGATCCTATTTCATTCTTGGAATCATTGAAGAAAACCATACAGAAGATTTCTGACTCTCCAAAGAGAACCAAAGATATAGTAAAACGCATAGACACTATCGAAGAATTGATTCGCAAGGGTAAGGTGAAAAGGGTGATCGGCGCGGCCACAAACCTAAAGAAGAAAGTCCTCCATAAGAAGGTTAAGGCACTCTCCATCACTGACAAGCAGGAGATCGTCAACCTTATAGATGCATTTCTTGCCCAATTCGAGTAGGTGTGATATTGTCTTTGCACGGCTTAAGACAGAGGGCACCCATTAAGACCCTCCGAGGTTACATCTCTATTAGGCCTATAAAGGTCGAGCCAACCACATAATCGTGGTTGGAATACTCAAATCCCAAACTTCAAACATATCGTTGTTTTGTAGTTTGTAATTTATAAAAATATGGCACGTACAAAAGCACAAAAGAAAGAAATCATTGCAAAAGTGCAGACGCTCATGGATGGCGCCCAGTCGCTCGTTTTCGTGAACATTCATGGACTCAAGCTTGAGGATGCCACCAAGATGCGTAAAGCACTCAAGGCAGAGAAGGTTGGGTTCTTCGTTGCCAAGAAGTCGTTGACCTCATTGGCTCTTGCAAACAAGAAATACGAAGGTACAGCTCCAGAGTTGGTAGGGGAGTTTGGATTCGCATACGGTGTTGATCTGGTTGCACCAGCTCGCGGCGTCTATGAGTTCCAAAAGAAGCTCAAAGACCAGGTTGCTATCATCGGTGGTGTGTTTGAAAACAAATACATGACAAAGGATGAGATGGTTGCTATCGCTTCGATTCCTCCGTTCCCAGTTCTTCAAGGCATGTTCCTCAACGTCATCAATTCACCGATTCAGGGTTTTGTCATGGCATTGAGCGAGATTGCAAAGAAGAAGACCGCATAATTACTTATCATTCACTAATTTATTACTATGGAAAATACAGTAGAAATCCCAGCAAAGTTCAAGACCCTCGTTGAGGGTATCGAGAAGATGTCAGTCCTCGATTTGAATGAGCTCGTCAAGTTGCTCGAAAAGAAGTTCGGTGTTTCAGCACAGGCTGTTGCCGTTGCTGCTGCTCCAGTCGCTGCTGCTGCAGATGAGAAGTCGACCGTTGCGGTCCATCTCGCGTCAGCAGGTGAACAAAAGATTGCCGTTATCAAGGTCGTCAAGGAAGTTCTTGCTCTCGGTCTCAAGGAGGCAAAGGATCTCGTTGATGCCGCTCCAGCTCTCCTCAAAGACGGTATGAAGAAGGAAGAGGCGGATGCATTCAAGAAAGCGATCGAAGCTGCAGGTGGAAAGGTTGAATTCAAATAGTCATTCGTTCGTCAGGTAACTCAAAACACGGGATTCGGATACGCGCGTTCGGCCGTGCTCGGCCGCCGCTATGCTCGGCCTCAACGGCCTGTGCAATGTATCCTCACCCGTGTTTTGCGTTACCTGTGACGACCTCTTGTTGGAGGCACACCACAAGTGCGGTACAGTGCTGAGGGGACATTTCGCAGGAGATTTTGAGCACAAAATCTCCGAGAACTAGGACTTTGTGTGCACACAAAGTCCGTGTCCCCGAAGTACTCGTACCAAACTTGTGGTGGGCGAGACTCCTTCCTTTCCCGCATTTTTCTGCTAGAATACGACTTACACGAAACAACCATGGAAACCCTCACCGCCTTATTCGGAAGCCAGACCAAGGTCAAATTGCTCAGGCAATTTCTCTTCAATACGACCACACCATTCCTCCCAAAGGAGTTAGCGTATCGCACCAAGTGCGCTCCGACCGCTGTTCGCAAGGAGCTCAACATACTTGCCAAGGCGGGCATCATCAAGCGCAAGCAGGTCCTCAAGAGCGTTGAGGACAGGCAAGGTGAAAAGATTATATTTAAAAAACTTCGAGGAGATGGCTATATTTTGGATGAGAAGTTTCCTTACTTAGACTCGCTCAAGAACCTGTTGACTGTTGCTAGCTTGAACGCGGATGAGTCTCTCGCAAAGCGTTTTACCAATGCGGGCCGCATCAAGCTTTTTATTGCGGCTGGGGTCTTCATTCAGAATTGGGATTCGCGTGTCGATCTTCTTATTGTTGGGGAAGAGCTTAATCTTGCCAAGATTGAGGCTGTCATCAAATCGATCGAAGCCGAAATAGGGAAGGAGATAGCATATTCAGCTTTTGAGGTTCAGGATTTTGAATACAGACTTGGCATCCATGATCGTCTTGTACGCGACATTCTCGACTACCCACACATTACTTTACTCGATCGATTGGGCGTTGAGGCCCAAAAATAAGGCTTATCCTATCCCCAACTCGTATTTGGGGATTTTTGTACGTGGTATAATGTACGTATTACCAGGAAATTATTATTTTAACATAATCATATGATGATCTTTCAAAGTTGGAGTGATGCCTTTACCGGGGCGTTTCTCGGCGTAGGGTATGGAGTGGTTGAATTCATTCCAAGACTCTTTTTCGCGCTTGTTATATTCGCAATCGGTTGGATTTTGGGCGCACTTCTCGAGAGGCTTGTAGAAGCTATCTTCAAGGGGCTCAAGGTTGATGCTGGTCTCAAGAGTGCAGGTTTTGAGGACGTTGTGAAGCGTGCAGGTCACAATCTCAACTCAGGTCTCTTCGTTGGGGCAATTGTAAAGTGGTTTATTATCGTTGTGTTCTTGATTGCTTCATTTGATATGTTGCACTTGAACCGCGTTACTGATTTCCTCAATGAGGTTGTCGGGTACTTGCCACAGGTCATTGCCGCAGTCCTTATCCTCATCGTCGCGGTTATTGTTGGCAGCGCATTGCAAAAGATTGTTGTTGCGAGCGCTCGCGCAGCTCATGTCAAAATGGCAGAACTTCTCGGTCGTGTTACCAAGTGGACAGTTTGGATTCTCGCTATTCTGACCGCATTGTTCAACCTTGGTATTGCACCATGGATCCAGAACATCATTACCGCAGTTGTTGCAGGTGCAGCACTCGCATTTGGCTTGGCATTTGGCTTGGGAGGCAAAGACGCTGCTTCAAAGGCTATAGAAAAGACTATTCGTGCAGTCGAAGAAAAGGAATAATACATAGTATCCTGGATACTCTCAAAAAGCGGCCCAAGATGGCCGCTTTTTGTATATACTTCTCCACACACTATCCCCATTTTGCATATATAGAGGGAACTATTGACATATTTCGCGCCATCCGTATACTTACTTGTACTCAGTATGAATATTAAGACTAACCGAATATCTAAGCGGCCATAGGCATTCTCTAGCAATAGAGCGTTCCTAGTACCCGCTCACGAAGCGGTTTTTCTTTTGTCAGGACGATTGATACATTGATAACCACATATCTCAAGTAATGTAAGAGGTTCAGATAGCCTGAGTAAGGTTATTATGAATCGTTTTGTTATGTGCTCGGGTCGAGCATGTAGCAGATACCATGTAGGATAAGTAATATGCGGTTTTTAAATTTCCTAATAGGAAATTTATAAGGGCGTATGGTGGATGCCTTGGCTAGAAAAAGCGATGAAGGACGTGGCGTGGCGACGATACGCTTCGGGGAGGTGCCGAGCAACCTTTGATCCGAAGATGTCCGAATGGGGAAACCCCTTCAGGTAAAACCTGATGACCGACGCGAGTAATCGCGCGGAGCGTACCCTGGGAAGTAAAACATTTCAGTACCAGGTGGAAAATAAACAAACATGCATTCCGTCAGTAGCGGCGAGCGAACGCGGAGAAGACTAAACCTATCGTAGCAATACAATAGGGGTTGCGAGGTCGAGACGTGCTATTTATAGCAGAGAAGTTATCAAATTTTTTATTAGCCTGATGAGCTGGAAAGCTCAACCCCAGCGGGTGATAGTCCCATTGGCGAAAATAAAAGATCTTCTTTGTCTTGATTCTCAAGTACACCGGGACACGAAAAGCTCGGTGGAATCCGCCAGAACTAACTGGCAAGTCTAAATATTTTTCTAGACCGATAGTGAACAAGTACCGTGAGGGAAAGGTGAAAAGCAGCCCGGAAGGGCGGTGAAATAGATCTGAAACCATATGCCTACAAGGAGTCGGAGCGGT